>NC_019903.1:2500000-3100000 GCF_000243135.2 Desulfitobacterium dichloroeliminans LMG P-21439
CGTCAAAGGAGGACTGCCCACAAAACTGGTAGTGCCCCCAGCAGAGAAACGAACGGTACTGGGACGATTGGCAAAGCTAATTTTCTGAGGAAGTGAACTATTCTTCACTAAGGATCCCTCTCGATAAATTCTATACGTGTCGTTGCTTTCATAAAAACGAATCTCATACCAAACATCTTCGGCTAAGGCGCTGGTCCTTGCCTCCCGCAAATCTTGGACGATTTGAGTGCTCGCTAAAGATAAGTTGCGATTCTCCATCTGGACCGGTAGTTTCACCAATAAAACAAATCCTGCCCCCGCCAAAAGAGTCAGGACCAAAAGGACTTCCAGCAAGGTAAATCCTTTGGAGAGCATTTTGCTCCCCTGCATTACCTTCATCTCGACCCTCTCCTTCAGTCATAAGGCTTTATCTGATTGGCTTGCACTGTTGATACAAAGCCATTTTCATGGCTTCCACGGGAGCCCGATCCTCAAACCAAAACTCCCATGCATTTACCCCTTGGTAAAGCAGCATATCGATTCCGTTGAGAACCCGGCAGTCCAAGGTCTTAGCGGACTTCAAAAAGGGAGTTTCCCAAGGATTAAAGATAATATCCACAACTACGCTCCCGGGGCGTATGCCCTCGAGGGAAAAGGGGTATGATTCATTTTTTAAACCAATACTGGTGGTTTGGATAAGGCAATCCGCTTGAGCTATCCACTCTCCTGGTCCCCAAGCTGCTTGACTGGCCTGTCCTCCGTATTCACGGACTTTCTGGGCCAGTTCCTTAGCCCGCTCTGGGGTACGATTGAGGATCAATAGATCGACGTTAAAAGGGGCTAAAGCCATGGCAATCCCTTTGGCTGCCCCACCAGCTCCCAAAATTACAATCTTCTTAGCTTCACTTAATTCCAGATAGTCCTCAAGGGAACGGACCAATCCGGAACCATCCGTGTTATGACCCACGAGTCGTCCTTGCTTTACTTTTACCGTATTGACGGCCCCTGCCCGCTGAGCCTCTACAGTTAATTCATCCAGATAAGGGAGGATGGCTTCTTTATGGGGAACGGTCACATTCCAGCCTGTAAAGCCCAGAGCCCGAAGACCTTGAACAGCTTCTCCTAGGGCCTCTGGTATTACTTGAAACTTTTGATAGTCTGCCACATACCCCGCCGTCTTATATCCCGCTTGATGCATGATCGGAGATAGGGAATGGGCAATGGGGTCCCCAATCACTGCAAAATGTTTCTCCAAGTCTATCCCCCCAAAATTCGTGACTATAAGAAAACATAATTCTTCATGGCCTCTAGTATGGATAAACACAACGGAATGGTGTTCCCATTCCGTCATCGTTCATTCGTCATATAATTCCTTAATCAACACTTCTATCAACGCACTTTTGGACTATGAGGCTCGGATGAATCGCAATGTTTCATTAACCAGACCAATACTCGTTCCATCCTGCGCAATACTTTGGTACCCACAAATTCATGATCGCTAATAGGCAGAACCAATATGGTATAGAGCCCCATCCGATTCCCGCCGAGGATATCTGTAAACAGTTGATCTCCGATAACAGCCGTATCCGTAGTTCCGGTACCCAAGATATTCATTCCCGCGCGAAAAGCCTTACGACGTGGTTTGGTGGCCCGAAAAACAAAAGGAATTCCTAAACGATCGGCAACAACCGCTACGCGTTGTTTGCGCTTATTATTGGAAACCACACACGCCTTGATTCCTGCTTCTTGAAGTTTTTTAAACCAAGCTTCAACCTTGGGTCCAACTTCCACGTCATTCCAGGGGGTCATCGTGTTGTCAAGATCTAAGATTAGTCCGCGAATACCATCCCTTTCTAGTAGATCCATGGATATGCTGTCTAATGAATCCGCTTGAAAAGTCGGCCTGAAGAGATCAAACATACTTTCCTCCCCGACATGACATTTTTTACTTATTATATCCTAGAGTCTAATTATGGGCAAGTTAAATAGAATTTGTCCTATGAAACATGAAGATTATCTTGCACCCGATTCAAAAATAAGGCTCTGGTGGAAAGTAAGAAAATATTATAAAATAGCCAGTATAGGAGTTGAAAAATAGTTGATAAAATATTATGACCGGAAAACAAAAAACTATCAGATAGAAAAAGTGGCAGGAGAAAAAATGATTCGGTGGACCTATTCGTCTCCTGTAGGCATGAAATTACTTGAAGCCGTTGTCAAGAAAAAGATGTGTTCCAGCTTTTATGGTTGGTATCTGGACCGTCGCATCAGCCGACGAAAAATTAATCCATTCGTTAATAAATTTGATATGGATTTATCGATTGCCGAGAAAAAACTTAGGGAGTTTTCCTCATTTAATGATTTCTTTTATCGAAAATTAAAGCCCTCAGCACGTAGCATCGATTCTCACGAGGATTCTTTGATTTCCCTAGGAGACGGCAAGGTCCTTGCTTATGAGCATATTGATTTAGACAACTTGGTTCAAGTCAAAGGCCTTACCTATAGCTTAAAGGAACTCATCAAAAGCCCAGCAATCGCCTCGAAATATCAGAAGGGCACCTGCTTAATTCTGCGCTTATGCCCCACGGATTATCACCGCTTTCATTTTATCGATAGTGGTACCTGTGAAACCTCCTACCGCATCAAAGGTGCTTATTACTCCGTTAATCCGATGGCTTTGCAAAAAGTAGAAAAACTCTTTTGCGAGAATAAAAGAGAATGGAGTATTTTTCGCTCCGATCATTTTGGGGATATTCTCCATATAGAAGTGGGTGCAACTTTTGTAGGGTCCATTATCCAAACCTATACCCCTCAGCATAGAGTGGCCCGTGGCGCAGAAAAGGGGTACTTCAAGTTCGGCGGTTCAACAGTTCTTCTCTTCTTTGAAGAAAATAAAATTAAAATCGATGCCGATATTATCGAACAAACAAAATTAGGTATTGAAACCTATGTCGTCTTCGGCGAGAAAATAGGCAATCGTCTGTAAAGTATATGAGTCATGACTCATGGACCTGACCTATTACTAGACGAAGATCAAACAAATACGAATTGCACTAGCGCCATATAGAGCACTGTTCCTCCACCGATACTCAGGAGTACATTCTTTTTCCACAAATGAATAACCACGATAAAAGCAATTGCTATCCCTTCGGGAAGCCCATAAGGGGCCGCCAGGAGGGATACATTTTTTAAACAGTACACAACCAACATGGCAATAGCCGCAAATGGAATCACATTCCCTAGGTAGAGGATAAAAGGCGGGGTTGCTCGGTGGGACGGGAATAGTAGAAAGGGCAGCGCACGCGTAAGAAAAGTCCCCAAAGCGATGATAGCGATAATAATCAATGATTGTTGTGCAGATATTAGCATGCCTTTTCCTCCTTTCAATCATTCGTTCTACTCAACCTACCTCTTCGAGCTTATCGGTCGTTTCTAGGCTAGTTAAGTTCTCCAAAGGTCTCCTCAATAAGGTAAATACCAAAATAATCAGGATCATGGACGGGATAATAAAATTCGCTGGCCCAAACACTAATAAACTAAGAACGGAAGCGCCAATCCCAATTAGCGCAGGTGCATGTTGCTTTTGCGATTTCCACTGTTCAAGAAAGATGACCACAAATAAAGCTGTCATGACGAAATCAATTCCTCTAGTATTAAAAGACACTAAAGAACCCAAAATTCCACCTAGGGCACAGGCAATAATCCAATAACTATGATTGAGCACGGTTATGAAGAACATAAACCAGCCTCGATCCACTCCCGGGGGAGGATTACTAGCACAGAGAATGGAGAAGGTTTCATCCGTAAGACCGAACATCAGATAGGGTTTCTTTCTGCCGCTCTCCCCGAATTTCCCCAGAAGAGAAAGTCCGTAAAATAGGTGTCTGGCATTAACCATCAGAGTCATAATAAAAGCATTCAATGGATTAAAGGCGATGGTGAGTAAATTAATAGCAACATATTGCATGGATCCGGCGTATATAAAAACACTCATGAGGATAGCCCAGCCAAAATGATAGCCCTTACTGTTGAGCAGTATGCCAAAAGCCATGCCAAGAAACAGATAGCCGGTCATGACAGGCAGGGTGTAGGGAAATGCCACTTTAAAGGCTTTTATTTTTTCCTGCATATAGATTCTTCTCCTCTTCTTCTCCGTTCTTTGTCGAGCACTTTTCGAGCACTTGCCACTAATTTTCTTAATCGTGGACTAGGGGTATGGTTAAAGTGCGTTTATCAGTATTCATGACAATACTCGTTTCAACTTTATCGACGCCCGGAATTGCCATAATCGTGTCGATAATAAAGTCTCGAAAGGATGAGATATCCTTGGCGACGACTTTTAAGAGAAAATCACGGCTACCGGTCACAGTATAACACTCCAAAACATTCGATATCTCGTTGATGGTTGCCAAGAAATTATTGGCTATTTCCCGATTCAACGGCGAAAGGTTCACCATAGTAAAGGCTATCAATTCAATGCCTATTCTCTTCTCATCAACAAATACTGTATAGTGCTGTATAACCCCTTCTTCTTTCAGATTCTTTGTCCGGGCTAAACAGGCTGAGGGTGATAAGCCAATCATCTTTGATAATTCTAAATTAGAAATCGAGGAGTCTTCCTGCAAAGCATTAATAATAGCTTTATCAAAAGCATCCAGACTGATATCCATCAATAATTCTCCTTTTTGCAAATTATGCGAAATTTAGTTTCGTTATTTACTATATTACTATATATTATTCATATACATCTGACAAGTAGCATTCTGATCCATTTGCAAAATCCCTTAGAGCAGCAAAGCAAAAACACAGCCCTCAGAAGCTATCTCCTTCCAGGCTGTGTTTGTCATCGCTTCTTATGATTTTCTTGGATCATGATCTTCCATTTGTTCCATTAGCTTTTGAATTGCTTTCTTCTCAATACGCGAGACATAGGAACGTGAGATTCCTAAGGCTTTGGCAATCTCCCTCTGCGTGCGTCGTGGGCTATTCATCAAGCCATAGCGTAGTTGCAGAACAAGTCGTTCTCTTCGGGTTAAATTCTTTACTTTATCTAAGAGTACTCGTTGCTCAAATTCACTTTCAATACGGTCCGAGATTGCCTCACCCTCGAATGCCAGAACATCCATCAGAGAAATCTCATTTCCTTCTTTATCCACCCCGATGGGATCATAGATGGAAATCTCTCCTCGGGACTTTTTCAGCGAGCGCAAATGCATAAGAATCTCATTTTCGATGCAGCGGGCTGCATAGGTGGCTAGCTTTGTTCCTTTCCCAAGATCAAAGGTGTCAATTCCTTTAATCAATCCGATAGTCCCTATGGAGATTAGGTCATCGCTGTCTTCCCCTGTACCATCAAATTTCTTTACTAAATGAGCTACCAAACGAAGATTATGCTCCACGAGCTTATTGCGGGCATATTCTGCTTTAATTTGCTCCTTGGCGGTAACCTCTGGGTTTTTGCTTGCTCTTAGAATCTGTAAATAATGGGCTTCATCCTTCTCGTTGAGTGGTTGAGGAAAAGCATTATTGTTAATATAAGAGACAAGAAGGGTAACACCCTTCAAGACCGTTAAGGCAACACTAACAACAAGGATTTCGGTCAACATACTTAAGCCACTCCTTTCGCGCTCTGTTTTAATACCTATGCAAAAGGAGGTTGATTTCTGCTTGGCCCATGAATTCCATTGTGTTTTTAGCATAAAAAAACTCAGCAACGCTGAGGTAAATAATATATAGACCCTTATTATCTGCTTTGGGCATTTTCGGTCTGTGGTTGTTCTTCACCGGCCTTACCAGCATAGGCAATCAAGTGAATCTCTCCATGAAGTATCCCCTTATCATTGGTAAAATTCATACTCTCCAAATTGAAGCGCTGGCCTTCCGAACGTTGGATGTCATTGATCATGTTGATTATACCTTGTCGGTTGCCCAGACAAGTAAATGTCAGTGACTGGGTAACATAGGAATCGATTGCTTCAAGGCTTTCAAATGTCACAGCTTGGGGTTGAACCTGATTCATCTTGGCAACGGTATAAAGATCGACCACTAACTTTGGCTTATCAATTTTTTGCGGAATCTGATTTCTTAGAGTGTTATACTTTGTCTCAAGTTGTGCCACTTCCCTTTGCAGAGAAGAGCTTCTCTCCTGATACCCTAACAGGGAGGTATAACGGCTCTGCCTTTCTTCTATATAGTGTTGCAGCCCTTGAATCTCAGTCCACTTAGGTGCAAATAGATATGTATAGTAGCTATAGGATAGACCTATAGTAACCAGTATCAAGAGTAAAATCAGCTGTCTTGACTCTTTGCTCATGCTTTTCTCACTTCCAAGATTTCTTTGCGAACTTTCACGCCTTATTTAAGTTTAAATTCCATATTTAAGGTCTGTTCTTTATCTTCCAAAGACAGAGTATCAAGATCTTTTGTCTCGAAATAGTTGGAACCCATCATTCCCAACCAAAAGTTTGCCGCATCCACCGGTGAAGGAAAGGTTATAGATGCCTTGAAGGAGTTATCCTTATCCATCGTAAAGCTTACCAAGATAGCTCCGGTCGGTAGCTGCTGTTGGAGCCGATTAAGCACCTCACTAGGGTTCTTGCGGCCCTCGGCGATTAGCCCAAGGAGCTGTTCTTGAGCGCCTAACCTGCTCTCAAGGTCTTCCAACTGATAGACTAGTATATCGACATCCTGTAAGGAGGTAATCTTTTGATCTAACACATCTGCTTCCACAGCTAAGCGATACTCATAGAGCCAAGGCATACTGCCAAGGGCTGCAATAACCATCCCCACCCCTATTCCGGTCAGGATGCGCCTAGTTTTTCGTCTGGCAGCCTTTAAAGGTTCCTTCTGCTTTTCTCTCCATCTCTGAGCGAAATTTAATTGTAGTCTATCCTGCATTTAATCCTCCCGGATTGCCAGTCCATATAAACTTCCGTATTTCATCCATTGCTCCGCAAAATCCCTGGACTTTCTTGTAAATTTCGGTCTCCAATCTTCTGGAAATCCCACTCTGGACTGAATGCCCATATTCTTCTCAAAAAGCGCTTCCAGATTTGCATAATCCGCGCATTCACCCGTGATGAAAATTTGGTCCACGGATTTCCCATAGTGTCGAGAGGCAAAGAAATTAAGAAACTCACTGAGAGTATTGAATACCGGTAATAATCTGACCTCCAGTTCGTCAGGAACGTTCGTTTCATCATGATCCACTAATTCAATCGGTTCAATTTCTTCAAATAGTTTAATTGGCTCGTTTGGGTTCCCTAGTTCGTTTGTTTCCAATAACTCACTTAATTCATCCTTCTCGGCTGGCTCTGTTAATACCCCCGTCTCCCCCTGCTCAAGGAAGTCGCCAAGGGAAATATCCATATCCGAATAAAGAAAAAAGACGCCATGTTCTATCAGCACTAATTCTACCCGGTCTTTTCCCAAATCAACAATCGCCATATCCGCTACCGGCACTTGATTCTTGTCTTCTCCCCACCCGGACAAGTAGCGATATAGGCGACATATACAGTCGGCTGAGAAATCCACAAGCTTTGGCGTAACACCGATACTATCCCAACGTTTCCATTGTTTTTCCCATTCATTCAGAGGGATAGCCACAAGAAGAACCCGCAGACGTTCTTGTCCCTCTTCCTGAACTTTCTCCAAGATACGGTATTCGACGATATAATCAGAAATATTCAAGGTAAAGTACTGATCCACTTGCTCGGTCAACAATTTTTCTAAATCCTTATTTGTCAGCTTAGGGAGAGTTATCATCCGCGTAATAACCCCTGGGCAAGAAAGGGTATACTTGACCTTCTTGAGGGGAACTCGCTGTTTTCTTAACCATTTCTTCAAATTCGCTGTAGAATCCAGCCAGTCTTGCTCCGGATTATTATGGACCGGGGGCATGATTTCAGCGTCATCCAACTCATCAAATTCTTCGCGTTGAAACGCTGATTCTCCTTCAAATTCAAAAATCTGATGAATTTTTAAGTTTTTTCTCCGTCCAGATACCTTAGCTAATGTCCAACGATTCCCCCGTACAAGTGCTAGCCATTGTTGCTTGCCAATCACGTCAAATCTCCTTTGTACTTACATTTCGTCTGTTAAGGCTACGTAAATTTCCTAAGGTGGAGTTTCTTTTTCCCAAATAATTAGCCCCGGATTTTCACTATCTGCTGAAACCCTTAACTCACAAATACCGACGCGGTTAATCTCTATATCGTTTCTTGTCGGATGCTTATAAGTATATGAGGCAGAAATCAAGGTGGAATTACATCCTTCGACGCCTGTATCCATAACACCTGTGGCAACGTTGCCAGATAGAGAAGCAATTTGGGGATAGGTCGTTTTCCATACTACTTTGTTAGTTACATCTTCTGTTGTCCCATCCGAAAAATGGGCGGTTGCCGCCAATGTAACTTGTTCCCCGATTTTTAATGTTGTCAAAGAAGGTGTCACCGAGACTCGTTGAAGGGTCCTGACAGAATTATTTAAGAGCTCCCAGGGGCCATGTGGATCACTACTGTCTGGTGGCCCTGGTGGACTATTCCATTTCACACGGTAGCGGTTCCCCTCATAGCTTACAACATCCTTTGCGCTATAAATTCCATAGGGACGCCATTCATCTATTAACTCACGCCACATGTCAGTTGTACCCGGCACGTTATCCACTCCAAACCCATTCCACTTTGCTTGCCAATAGCTAGATCCATAATAAACAATCGTATTCCCATTAACAAGTTCATAGAAATTTGAGTTCCTGAAATTATTCGTTACTTCCTGCCAGGTCGTATGTGCTTGTCCAGGCTCCTCTCCTACATAGCCATTATGCCGAGCTAAGTACAATCTTTCGGTAGTTACCCCATCAATAGTAACACTGCGGACAACATACTCCCCTTTTATATATCTGTGATTTAGGTCCCATGTAGGATATTCTGGTTCACCTGGACCACCGGGCTCACCCGTACCACCACCTGATCCGAGAGCAAATCCCGCGGTTTTCACCCGGCTAATCTTCCCATACCTGCCCGTACTAATAATCAAATAGGAATCTTCTTCCGGAAGCTCTAGCCACTGAACACTAAAACTCCCACCCTCACCTAATGATGTGTTATTCAATACGGGTGATGGTAAGTCATCACCTGCCTGAAAATCGTTTTTTTTCAGTATCGAAATTCCGTATTGAATACCCCCGTCGGCCAAATTATTGGCCCTAATTCCTGCTTCTTCTGATTGTATTAGTTTTAGGTTGGATATGACTATAGAAAAAAACACTCCAGAAATCATAAAAATGAGGAGAAGGGAAATAACGACTGTTAATAGAGCCGAACCTCTTTCTTTCATCCCTATCCCCCCTAATACATCCGTATCCAAGTCAGTAGCTCTTGCTCCTGCTCTCCGAAGGTGCTCTTGACCTTGAGATGAATCTGAAGAAGATGCTCCGTGACGCCTTGGAATTCTATAAACTCTACCTCATCTGCAATGAGATGTACCGCACTTGAAGGGGAGTCTCGATACCAAAGCTTTTTAGCTAGGTCATCATAATAGATTTTAGTTCCTATAGGTAGTTCGTTAAGATTCCCAGCCAAAACTTCTTGTTGAGGTTGTAAATTGATTAAGCACCGGGGTTCCTCTTCGCTCGGTTCTTGCGCATACACTCCCCTATTATCTCCACTACCATCATTACCAGCATAATACAATATATAAGGATTTAACCTTACTTCATCAAGGAGGCTAACCATAGCAGCGCGCGCCTTATTCTCAATATTATCCTGGTTGCTTACAGTATTAAACATGCGAATTTCACCACGTATAAGCTGTGATACAATCATCATCAGAATACTAAAAATAACAATAGCCATCATAAGCTCAAGCAGGGTAAAACCTTTATCTTTTTTATTAATCATTCTTCCTTCACCCTATACGTTGTCAAAATCACAGGTTCCGGATCTGTAGGCGAACTTCGCAGATGCACCTTAACCCTTACTTGTTCAAGATGCTCATTCCCATCAACAGCTATCGTGCTCAGTACCACCTCAAAATCCTGAAAAGCAGGCAAATTAACGGTCGGAGTATATCCTTCCAACTGAGCCTCAAGTATCCCTGAGGCATAAAATAGCATTTGCTCTCTAACTTGAGTCTGATTGGAATATTGATGGGATACAGCGTCACCCTTCATGATAAAAGACACGCCTATTAGCAATATAGTCAAAGCTATAGCAACCTCTAACATTGTCATTCCCTGCTCGCTATTGCCCTTCATAATGTCCCTCCGCTAGATTTAATCCCCATACGACACCCTTTTATTCCCAATTCACTCTTATATAACCTGTTTGGGGTTCGATGTTTACCCCCACCCAGCGCTGATTTTTCGATTCCAGCCAAATAGTTCCACTATCTGATACAAACCCTCTGAAATCAAAATGTACTCCATATCCAAGCAATTGACCTGTGCTCAAATCAGTGAAAGCTGAAATCCAAGAGTTCCTTGAAGCATCGGCCTGAAACGTTATTCCAGGTTCAAATTTTTTTTGTTCAAGTTCTACATAGTGTCCATCCTGATTTTGATAGACTGAAACACCATCGCTATTGAGCACCACGTAACTTGGACGCCTTTGGTCCATAGCTATCTGCTTAGCATACTTTAACTCAGCTATCACTGCTTGAGTAGAGCCATCCAAACGATAATGCTCCATAGTGCTCTGGAACTTAGGCAGAGCAACTAAAGATAGAATACCGATGATGGCTATGACAGTCATCAGCTCAATCATGGTAAATCCCCTTGTCCTATCACACTCCATCATTGAGCCCCCGACGCCATACTAAATATGGGTAAAGCAATAGCGATGATCATACCCCCGGCAAAAATGCCGATAATCACCGTAAAGATGGGTTCTACTAAGGCAATCATCCGGGAAATACCTAGCTCTACTTTTTTATCGTATAAATTCGCTACTTCCTCCATCATTTCCTCGAGTCGACCTGTCTCCTCACCGATGGATATCATCTGAATCACCAAGGGATCAAAAAAAGATTCTTGTCCGAAAGCCAAAGCCAAAGCTTCTCCTTTTACGATGCGATCTTGGACACGAAGGATAGCTAAGCGGGACACCTCATTACCAACAATGGTTTCCATAAAACTTAAGATTGGGACGATGGGAATCGAAGAGTGTAGAAACAAGGCAAAGGTTCGACTGAAGCGGGAAATAACGACATTGCGCATATTACTGCCTAGGAGGGGCAGGCGCAACATAACGGAATCCCGATAATAGCGATACTTAGGAATCTTAAATAGCCGATGCAAAGCTACTACCAGCCCGATAATTACCACGAGTAAATAGGGGCCAAATAATGTTAGAAAATTCGAGGCATTGATTAGGGCCTGAGTGATGGCCGGCAAGCTTTGCTCATTCTCCGTCAACATACCCATAATCTCAGGTAAAAGAAAATTCATAAAAAAGATAACAATCCCGACAAGTACTGCGATTAGGATTACGGGATAAATCGAGGCGCTTTGGATCTTCTTGCGGATGAAATTCTCTCGATCATAGTATACCGCCATACTGTTTAAGACAGAATCCAGATTGCCACTTTCCTCCCCCACAGCCACTAGATTGATTAATAAATCCGGCAGAGCACCCTTACAATCCCGCATAGATTGAGATAGGGACTCACCTCGACTTACTCCTTGAATGATAGTATCTATCGCTCCCTTAAGCTGTTTGTCCTCCAACTGTAACTTAAGGACTTCTAACCCTCGCACAAGATTAGCACCGGAGCGGACCATCATGGCCATCTGACTACAGAAAGCTGAGATTGATTCATATTTGACTTTAGTCACAATTTTTTGATTCAGCAAATCACCCAGTCTCCGGGTCCCTACAAGAGAAATAATCTGCCAACCATTTTCCAAGGTAATCCGCCTAGCTGCATCAAAATCAACAGCCTCTAATGAGCCGACATTGATGTTCATATTTTCGTCAATGACTTTATATTTAAAACGCATTTTATCCACCCACTACTCATTCACATATGTCACACGTAGTAGCTCTTCGATTGTTGTTACTCCACTAATCACCAAATCAACAGCCGACATTTTCAAAGTGGTCATGCCCTGCTCCACAGCATAAGCACGCAACTCATCAGCTGTGGCTCCTTTATCAATTAAATTTCTATGTCCTCTAGATATAGGCATAATTTCAAAGATAGCCGTACGTCCTTTATATCCTGATTCATGGCAATAGGTGCATCCCCCTCCCCGTTTCAAAAGCAAAGGTTCATCCTGGGAACGACCCAATAATGCATAGTCCTTCGGCTCAGCAGGATATTCTTGGCTACAGTTGGGGCAGATCTTGCGCACAAGACGTTGAGAAATGATCCCAACGACTGAGGCAGAAATCAAAAACGGCTCAATATCCATATCAACCAAACGGGTCACGGCACTGGGAGCATCATTCGTATGAATGGTGGATAAGACGAGATGTCCCGTCAAAGCGGAACGAACAGCTATCTCTGCAGTTTCATTATCCCGCATCTCCCCAACCATGATGATGTCGGGGTCCTGACGAAGAATGGAACGCAGACCCCTAGCAAAGGTCAAGCCCGCTTTCGGGTTGACTTGGATCTGGTTAACTCCTTTAAAATTATACTCCACCGGATCCTCAAGGGTAATAATATTTTTCTCAGGAGTATTGAGTTGATTAAGAGCCGTATACAGGGTAGTTGTTTTGCCACTTCCCGTGGGGCCAGTGACTAGAACAATTCCGTAAGGCTTCGCTATCAACTCATCAAAACTCTCCAAATCATCGCCATGAATACCTAGAGCTGATTTCTCCAAAATCACTGAGCTCTTATCTAAAATCCGCAGAACCACTTTCTCTCCGTACATGGTAGGAGCCGTAGAAACCCGCAGGTCAATCATCTTTTTCCCTACCAGATAGGTTATGCGACCATCCTGAGGTAGTCGTCGCTCGGCAATGTTCATATCCGCCATTATCTTAACCCGACTCACCACAGGACCGGCCATGCCGACCGGTGTCCTCATAATCTCTCTAAGAACTCCATCAATGCGAAAACGAACCCTTAATTCATCATCAACGGGTTCGATATGAATATCGCTCGCAAAATTATTAACAGCATTTTCGATGATTGTGTTTAAAAACTTAATGATAGGGGTCGTTTCTTCATCCGCTGCCTCTACCCCCGAGTGAACCGTTGCTAGCACTGATACTTGAGAGGTGGCTGCGACTTGATCATAGCCTGTTTGCTTGACGAAATCACTGACTGCTTTGACCGCTTCACTCCGACCGTAGAAACGATCGATGGCCCGGAGAATGTCTACTTTCTTCGCTACACAAGACTTAATCATCACTCCTGAGGCCAAACGAATGTCATCCAAGGCATAGTAATCTGTAGGATCACTGGAGGCCACCAAAAGCTGACCATTAGAAAATTCCACAGGCAAAACAGTATATTTACGGGCCACCGCTTCAGGGATCATCTTGAGAATATTCTCTGTGACAACGATACGGTTTAGATCAACGGAAGGGAGCCCCAATTGCTTTTGAATTGTGCGGAGGATATCTTCTTCGGGAACGAAGTTTTGGCGGACAAGAACTTCACCCAAGCGGGAACCCAAAGACTTTTGGAGTTTTAGGGCTTCGATTAGTTGTTCTTCGGTTAGAGCGCCACCAGCTATTAAAATCTCACCGAGGCGTTTGCGTTCCTGCCTGATGGCCATGAGTATTCCCCTCCTTTAATCGCAAATAGGTAATATGTTTATTCAACATCTGATTCAAAAACTATTAGGAGTTTCTGCAACTTTCAAAAGAGGGTGTTTATCAAAACACCCTCTTACAAATAAAGTTCACTTAGATCTAGGCAAAATTCTTGCAATATGCACTTAACATTGCGAATATCAATTACGTCGAACCGTATTTTGGTATAAAATATCTGTTGTTGAAGAGCCATAGCCAGTAATTGTTATCCCACCAGCTGGAGAAGCTGCACCCGTCACTGCAACAACACCCTTAGCAGCAGCATCATCTATTGGAGTAGCAAATATAATAGCAGTGCCATCAAGTGGATTCTCCAACTTATTAGGACCAGTAGTAAACTGTCCTTCAATAACGTCTTCGGCATCAGTTGAATTCTTTGCCCATCTGTCAATATTTGCGACTACATAGGCTTCTACAGACTTAGCATTAGTTGTCACTCCCGCATATTTCGCACTATCCTTAACCCCACCCATTTTAGGCACCAAGACCACAGCTAAAATACCAATTACCGCAATAACAATCATAAGTTCAATGAGTGTGAATCCGCCATCTTTTTTTCTCTTTAACATTGTTTGTCCTCCCTTTTCCTTATTAAATTAATAACAAAGTCCTTCTGGCTAACTCGCTCATATCTAATTCCTCAGAAGTCTGCCGGCATGTTGTTGGGACTATTGCATCATATGCTTTGGTACTTTAGTCCTATCAACTTCTCGCCAACATTATAATACCGTCAGACTAATTCTTAGTCAATAGTAGTTAACAGATAATTGGTAAAATATTTAAGTTTTTATATTAATTTCTATAGGCATAGCCTCAAGGGCCATTTTTAAATCAGGCCAGGTATATTGGGTCGTCTGGATTAGAACTTCACCGGCGTGGCGATCTGTCGTTGTGACGACACCCAGATGACCGAGTCCTTCGACAAACTTTACTAGCATCTGAATTTCCGCACGTGGGACTTGGGCTCGAATAAGAACATCCGAGTCCGCAAAGGGCGTTTTTGTTTTTTCACACATCTTGTCCATACTCATTTCTTGTCCTTCTTCGCTCTTCTTAAAATCGCAAAGGGCGGCAAGGGTTGGGGAAGCTCCAGCTTAACAATCTCTTTGGCATGGCGAGCAACTTCGATTTCTTCCCCTTCTACTGTCCAGATTCCATGGACTTCAAAGGACCAGGGCTCGGCCATGGGTGCAAAGACTTCAAGGATTTCACCTTTTTTGAAGTTGTAGCGCTGCTCTACCCAATATCCCTGACTAAATTCATTTCTGACTTCAGTCGAAATTTTTGGATGTTCGCGGTCATCTGAGGCTAAACCAAAAGCGACAAATTCATAATCACGGATATAATTGGAGCTTTCGATATTATGAGCATCTGCGCCAGGCTTGCCAAAAAAGAATCCTGGAGAGTAATCCCGATGGCTAACCTTATCCATCTCTTCCAGCCAGCCGGGGAGTTTAGCTTGAAACTCTTCCTCTCCCTGATCCCATAAAGTATCGATAGCTTCCCGATAAACCTTCACTGTACTAGATACATAATGAAGGCTTTTCATGCGCCCTTCGATCTTGTAGCTATCAATGTTCAGGGGTTTGAGCAGCGGCAAATGAGGCAGTAAACAAAGATCGTGAGAATTAAAGATATAGGCCCCCCGCTCATCCTCTTCAATGGGAAAAACCTGACCGGGTCTTTTTTCTTCAACTAAGCCATAGTTCCAACGACAAGGCTGAGTGCACTCTCCACGGTTCGCGTCCCGTCCCGTTAGATAGTTGGAGAGGAGACAACGTCCCGAATAGGACATGCACATGGCGCCATGGATGAACATCTCCAATTCCCCGGGAACATTCTCGCGAACGGCTTGAATCTCTTCACAACTTAGTTCGCGAGCAAGGACAATGCGCTCGATTCCCTGCTTTAGCCAAAAGCGCATGCTATAGGAATTGGTATTATTCATCTGGGTGCTTAAGTGCAAAGGCAGTCGCGGAGCAACCTCGCGAGCCAAGGCGATAATGCCCGGATCAGAGACAATGGCCCCATCGACCCCTAAAGCTTCTAGCTGCTTTAAATACTCAGCCATCCCTTCAAAATCTTGCTCATGAGCAAATATATTCACAGTCACGTAGAGTTTGCGGCCTGCTTGATGGGTGTAGAGGACGGCCTCTGCCATTTTCTCCATGGTAAAATTACCGGCATAAGCACGAAGGCCAAAGGCCGGCCCCCCCATGTAAACAGCATCTGCACCAAAAGCGAGGGCAAATTTTAACTTTTCGTAATCCCCTGCCGGAGCGAGGAGTTCGGGTTTTTTATGTTGAAGATCTGGCATTGGTTTAATTCAACCTTTCTATTCAGACAACATCACTATTGTCTTAGTTCCATTATATTTCACTTTTGTTATAGGATTGTGTGCAAAGGGTCACGGATTTGTTAATTCATATACTTAGCCTGATTCTGCAAATGCTCCTGATGGGTCTTCGCAAAAATCGTCTCCCCACTCGGAGTAGCTAAGAAATAAAGGTATTCAGACTCTGTGCTGTTGAGTACTGCATCAAGGGAGGCATGACCTGGACTGGCGATGGGGCTGGGTGGTAGTCCAGGGTATTTATAGGTATTATAAGGTGATTCCACTTGGATATCCTCCAGAGAAAGGACATATTTTTGAGTTCCTAATACATATTGAATCGTAGCACAAGATTGAAGAGCCATATCGATCTCAAGACGATTGAGGAAGATTCCCGCAATAATCGGACGGTCGGCATCCTTACCTGCTTCTTTTTCCACAATCGAAGCCAGAATCACCCAATCCTGAAGGGTCAGGTTCATTTCCGCCAGTTTAGTATTGACTTCAGTAGTGACTTCTTGCTCAAAGCGCTTGAGCATCCTGTTGATATTATCCTTAGGTCTGGCCTCTGGATCAAAGAAATAGGTATCTGGGAAAAGGAAGCCATCCAATCGAGCCCCACCTGTGGGGGTATCTGCCAGAAAAGAATACTCAAAGGGCTCATTTTCAATTGCCTTTTTATACTCTTCCTTAGTTCCCAGTCCCTTGCTGACTAAGGTATCGATAATCTGAGCCGTGGTATACCCTTCCGGAAGGGTGACCTTTACGGTATGCACCACGGGGCCCTCCAGTAATTTATCGAGCAACGCTTGGGGTGTCATGTGGGCAGAGACCTGATATTCTCCAGCCAAAAGTTTTGCATCAGCATTTTGTTGACTGGCTAAAAGCCGAAAGGCTAAAGCATGACGAATGAGCTGCTCCCTTTCCAGTTCTTCAGCAATCTGCGCAGCAGTCATTCCCGGGGTAATGTTGAACTGTACAGCTGCTGGTTGGCTTCCTTCCTCACTATAGGATTGATTCGCCCAATTCCACCAGGCGGTTATCCCCACCCCAATCAGTATAAGAAGTATAAACAATCTACTGAGCAAACCATTAACCCAGCGTTTTCCCATTCTTTCACTCTCTCTTTCCCTGCATGTCCAATGAACCTTGATAATTAGTCAGCACCAATCTTCAAAATTCTATGGGTTGGCGCGTACGTGTCACGGCTAAGGAGTTGTTTTGTTTCTTTTCCTTTCGCATCAGTGACAATTTTCCAAGTCTTCATTATAAATCCCTTGCTCCCATTTTGCTGTTGAACCACAGCACCCGGAAGCAGGTCCGGATCGATTCTTCGCACTGTATGATAATTCAGTTCCTTTTCAATCTCCTTTTCAAAGCGTACCTTGGCGCCAGTCTTTTTACCATAGATTTTAATCGTCAATTTACCTGCTTCCGCTTTGGTGCGCAGATAGACATAGGATTGGGTATCGTTTAATAGTTTCAAATCGAGATTCGGGTAATTAACGGTCGCATCCTGTCCGATAGGAATGTAAGCAACCACAACAGCATGAGGGTGCCTTTCCACAATAGAAAGGTTCGCTAGCAAGGCGGCATTATATAAAGTCGAGGATACTTGACAAATTCCTCCCCCGATTCCTTTCACATATTCATTGTTGATGACGATGTAGGCATCCTTAAAACCCGTTTCCGCTGTCCGAGGTCCGATGGTATCATTAAAGGAAAAAGTATCTCCGGGTTTCAAAACGGTCTTGTCCATTTTCTTAGCGGCTTCCAAAAGATTTGCCGAGCGATTTTTGTCTTGAACATTATATTGGGTGGTGTACTCGCCAATCACTCCATTGAAAGCTAAAGCTTCCAGAGCCTCAGTGGTCGTAGCAGCTGGTAGCTCAACTCTAGTCAAAGGAATCCTATGGGGCAGGGTTGTTACGGAAGCTTCCTTCAGCTCATTAAGAATAGCGTCAACATCAATCGCTTCGCCGCTACTAGCAGGGGTAATCTTGAATTGATCGTTTTCAATCTTAAAGGTCGCATCCACTGCAGAACGGGTTAAATCAGAAAGCTTCTCTTGCAAAGTTTGATTAGCTTTTAAATAATCGAGCGTAAGAATGCTGGTACTTCTCTGACCGGTATTCCTCTGAATTTCTTCCCAAGTCTTCTCAAAATCGAGAGTAATTCCTAACTCTACGGGTGTTAAAAGAATCTCCGTCTCATTGTACACCAAGTAAAGATTTTCTTCCAGCTTGTCCTTAGACCAACTCCGAACCTTCTCCTGGGCCTCTTGGAGCTGTATCCCCCCTAAATCCAAATCCTCCAAAAAGGTACCTGGGGGAAGTTGGTCAAGCGTCTCACGGGAGGAGGTTTCAGGGGCAAGATTTAATAGGCGTGCTTCATTCGTCGTACAACCTAAAAAGGCCATCAAGGTTATTGCTAAACAAAAAATACGTTCCCAACGTCGGCCCATCCTCTTCTCCCCCTTATTACTTATTTGTCTTTTTATTTGTCTTTTTATTTCTCCCTTATAGATTCTGCAATTTCCAGAAAAATATTGAACATAAAATAAAAAAAGCAGTCCAATTCGATATTAAATCGAACTCGACTGCTTTCATGCTTTGTTTTACTCTTCTTCTTCCATGCTTTCCCAAGCATCAGCGACTTTTTCCCACTCTTCGTCATCCTCGATGTCTAGAAGCATCTCGTTGCCTTCCGCATCTTTGCCAAGCTTGAGGATGATAGCCTCATCGACTTCCTCATCTTCCTCAGCAGCGATGGGCATTAAGACAAAATATGTAGATCCTTCAACTTCTAACGTATCGAGGTGGAGAAATTCATGATCATTTCCTTCATCATCCGTCAGAATGATTGTGTCAAATTCTTCGGTGTCATGATCGTGGTCACAATTTGGACCATGCTTATGTTCTGTCATATTGATTCACCTCTTATAAAAAGATATTGTCAAAGATATTGTCATTGTACTCCCCAGGGGGGAGATTGTCAAATGTGATTAACCCTAAGTTCCTCCAAGGAATAGCTACCCCTTATCCTATTCACTTTTTATGCGCAAATGATCCAGATAGCCTTGTAAAATAAAGACCGCGGCCATTTTATCAATCACCTTCTTTCGTTTAGCCCGAGATAGATCCGCCTCAAGCAAAGAACGCTGCGCCCCTATAGTACTAAGGCGTTCATCCCATAAAAGGACAGGCAAGCCATACTCCCCTTTAAGGATTTCCGCAAATTCTTCAGTCATTGTGGCACGGGGCCCTAGGGTTCCGTTCATATTCTTTGGATAACCTAGAATCACCTCATCCACTTCATAGTCATGGATGATTTGTCGCAGTTCTTCTAACTCCTTTTTGGAACGTCGGATGGTCTTAATTCCTTGGGCGGTAAGGAGGAGTGCATCACTAACTGCCACCCCGATCGTACGCTCCCCAAAATCCAAACCTAAAATCCGCATAGACATACCTCCTATTCAGGCTTTATTAGACAATTTTCAAACAAAAATGAGGACATACTCTACCACAATACCCGCAGAGAACGCATTGACTGGAGTCGACTATAGCCTGGACTTGCCCACCCTCATCTATCTCCTCAAGAGATAAAGCACCTTGGGGACAAGTTTCGCAGCAACGACCACAGCCCTGGCACCAATCAGCAATATAGAGTTTCCGTTCTCTATAGGTTACGGCCGCCTTTAGGTCTTCCGAAATCTCTTGCCCCGCAAGGTACCTCAGATTAAAATCCACTTCCTCCTTACTGGACATGCCTAATGCCATGCCTTGGATGGAAGGAGTATTGCGGATGAAGTCTAAAGCCGTATGAGGATGACTAGCTAAATGCCCTCCCCCAAAAACCTTCATAGCATAGATGCCGATACCCATTTCGGAGGCGAAGCGGAGGGCGTCAAGCATCTCCTCTAAGCCTCCATCAATAATTCCTAAGCCTTGATGGTTGACAAGGGGGTGAATAACATCCAAGCCCGGTTGGAGAGCCCCGGCCTTCACTGCATCGATAGCATGGGTAGAGATGCCAATATAGCGGACTCGTCCGTCGGCCTTGGCTTTTTGCAATTCCTCCCAAGCCCCTTGGTGCCCTTTAAGGGTCAGAGCACTTTCTTGCTCATGAAGAAGAAAGAAATCAATCACATCCCGATTTAAGCCAACTCTAGCTCGTTCAAGGCATTTTGCCATCTCTTCTGCAGTCACTGCATAAGATTTGCTCACTACTTTTACATCGGGGTATCCCTGAAGAGCTTGGGCAATCTGGGGGTAATTATCGTATATCTCCGCAGTATCGATCCAATTAATGCCTTGCTCCAAAGCATAGCGAAGGACCTGCACTCCTTCAGCAAAGGTCACTCGCCCCTGCAAAGGAGAAATAGCCAAACTCCCAAAACACACCTCGGATACTTCAGGTCCCCACCAGCCTAGTTTAACCTGTCTCACGTTCGGCTTCACTTCCTTTAACACGATCATCCCGGGAGAGGGGCAGGTCCTTCGGACCTTCTTCCCTTAGGATGAAATAAAAAACTGTATAGCCGCACAGAAACCCTCAGCTTGAAGTGAGGGTTTCTGAGTAATTACTTGTTGTTAACTTCCTTGTTTAAATACGAACGTACAAGCTCTTCCAAGAGTTCATAGCGTTCCAGCTTTCGGATCAGGGTTCGCGCTTGATTATGGCTCGTAATATAGACCGGATCCCCCGACATCAAATACCCTACCAGTTGATTGATCGGGTCATACCCTTTTTCTTCTAAAGCCACATACACTTGTTGTAAAATTTCCTCGGGCGAGGCGTCTCCCCCTTGCGATTTAAACATCATAGTGTGTTCTGAATGATCCATTGGCGTTCCCCCTTGTGCAGTCCGCGTTCAATAGCAGATACAATTAAAGCATTAAGTGAATAATTCTCTCATACCGAGCGATTTCCCTTTATTTTTGCAAAGAAAACTTTGCTGGCGCGAAGCACCGCGAAGGCGGCTACTTAGTCTCTCTTAGGCACTCAGAAGCTTATCCTTTAGATGACAAAAAACTTTTCAGGATAGCCGGGACCTGATCGAGGGCCTCGCCGAGCTTAGCGGGATCTTTTCCTCCGGCTTGCGCCATATCAGGACGACCACCGCCACCGCCGCCGGTAATTTTGGCCACTTCCTTAATAATCTGCCCCGCATGCAGCCCGCTTAAACCTGTCGGTGTTACAACAGTTACCCAGTTGACCTTTCCTTCGGAAGCTGCCCCCAGGACGAGAACTCCCGACTTCATCTTATCCTTTAAAAGGTCAGCCGTATTGCGGAGTGCATCCATATCTTGAGCAGATACTTTAGTTGCCAGAACCGGGACCCCTTCAACCTCTTTCACTTGTTGCAAAAGGGACTCCACTTCAGATTTGGCCACCTTGGCATTGAGCTGCTGGACTTCCTTCTCCAAATCCTTTATTTGAGCTAACATGCCTTGGATGCGTTTACTCAGATCGGCCGGTTGGGCTTTGAGAAGTTGAGCAATCTCCAGTAGTTGATCATTGAAGGAGCGCATGGTGTTGAGCGCTTCTACTCCGGCTACTGCTTCAATCCGTCTTAAGCCGGCACCGATGCCGCCTTCAGAGACAATCTTAACCAGGCCAATATCTCCCGACGCGTGGATATGAGTTCCTCCGCATAGCTCTTTAGAGAAATCTCCCATGGAGACCACTCGCACGGTATCTCCATATTTTTCGCCAAAGAGTGCCGTAGCCCCATCGGCTTTGGCGGCATCCAAGCTCATCTCCACTACAGCAACAGGCAGATTAGCTAGGACAGCTTCATTGAGCAAATCCTCCACCCTAGTCAATTCCATGGGTGTCAAGGAAGAGAAGTGGGTAAAGTCAAAACGCAAGCGCTCCGGTGTTACGAAGGATCCAGCCTGTTGGACGTGTTCTCCTAACACAGTACGGAGAGCGGATTGGAGCAAGTGAGTGGCGCTGTGATGGCGGGCAGTCGCTTGGCGAGCTTTCTCGTCGACGAGTGCTTCTACTTCATCTCCAAGATTCAATACTCCTTGAGTAACGATGAAATGATGATAGAGGGTCCCCGTGACACCCTTTTTCACTTCGGTGAGCTTGGCCTCAGCGCGCTGAGTCCGAATCATCCCTCGATCTGAAGTCTGACCGCCACTTTCCGCGTAGAAGGGGGATTCGGCGAGGAAGACCAAAACTTCGTCTCCTTCAGCAGCATCTTTTACCTCTTCCCCAGCTTGAAACAACGCTTCAATCTTGGTTTTTATAGTGAGTTCCTGGTATCCACGGAAAGGTGTTGTACCTAAAGCTTTTGCTTTTTCGGAAATAGCAGCACTTTCTTGAACCGCTCTCATCTGTTGAGATTGCTCCTTAGCCAGACGGCGATGCTCTTCAGCCGCAAGGTTAAAGCCTTCCATATCCACACTCATATCTTGCTCGAGGAGCATTTCTTCAGTCAGTTCTACGGGGAAGCCATAGGTTTCATACAGCGAGAAGGCATCCGCGCCGCTAAGCGCTGTTACTCCTGCTTCCTGAAGAGACTTAACTTTTTCTTGAAGAATTAGCGTACCCTGCTCCAAGGTGGCCTGAAAATTCTTCTCCTCTAAGCGCAGGTGGTTAAGGATGAAGTTTTCATTTTCCTTAAGCTCTGGATAATGATGGCTGTAGTCTCTTTGGATAATCACAAAGATTTGCTCTAAGAAAGGTTTGTCGATACCAAGTAGACGAGCATAACGGATGGCACGACGTAAAATTCGGCGCAACACATAGCCACGACCTTCACTGCCCGGGCGGATACCATCGGACAGCATAAAGGAAACGGCTCGTGTATGATCGGCAACCACTTTCATGGCTACGTCGCTCTTGTCATTGCTATGATATGGTACTCCCGAAAGCTCGGACACCTTATTGATGATGGGTAGGAATAAGTCTGTATCGAAGTTAGAGGCAGCTCCTTGCATAACGGAGGCAATTCGCTCTAAACCCATTCCTGTATCAATATTTTGCTTGGGTAGGGGGGTGAGCATGCCTGATTCATCCCGGTTGTACTGCATAAATACCAGATTCCAGATTTCCAGAAAGCGATCGCAATCACAGCCTATGGCACAATCGAGTTTGCCGCAGCCACGGGATTCCCCAAGATCTACATATATCTCTGAGCAATAGCCACAAGGACCAACCGGTCCGGCGGCCCATAAGTTTTCCGGGTCATAGGCAATTCGATCGGGAGATACTGAGGTTTTTTCAATCCAAAGAGCCTTAGCTTCTTCGTCCTCGGGATGGACGGTAATCCACAGCTGTTCAACCGGTAGCTTGAGGACTTCCGTTACAAATTCCCAAGCCCAGGGAATTGCATCTGATTTAAAATAATCGCCGAAGGAAAAATTCCCAAGCATTTCAAAGAAGGTATGATGACGAGCTGTTTTTCCCACAACCTCTAAATCCGGAGTACGTACACATTTTTGTGATGTGGTGGCTCTTGGAAAGGGAGGTTCGACTTTGCGCATAAAGTACGGTTTGAAGGGAACCATCCCAGCTACTGTAAGAAGCAAGGTTGGGTCATCCTTGGGAATCAAAGATGCACTCGGCAGGATGCGATGACCTTTGGATTCAAAGAATTTCAGGAACATTTCTCTTAGCTGATTACCTGTATACACGTTATTTCCTCCCTCAAAATAGATAAACCCGCCCCTGAAATCAGGGACGGGCATATTACCGTGGTACCACCCTGCTTACTCATCCGGACGTTGGAGGTCAAAAGCCAGAGGTCTGATCTAAGGTTTACTCAATATACCTAATCTCAACTCCTCGCCGGCAGCCTCTGTTCAGAATGAGTCGCTTTGCGACAGTTTACTGTCATCGCACTTAACGCGTGCCTCGTCAAGGTTCTTGCTTGCCCTCGGGAATAGCCTTCATACAAAACTCCTTAGCTTCTTTTCACCCAGCGAAGCTTCTCTGCAAAGGAATGTGGTATTACTCGTTCCGTCATCAGTTTTAATCCGTATTAAAACTCTGAAATTAATCTCAAGTATATCGGAATTGTCAGGAGCTTGTCAACTTTCTCTTTTGATTTCCGGAGAAACTAACCAAAAATAAATATGACGAATCAGCACCCGTATAATTGCAGCGATGGGAACTGAAAAGAGCATTCCCCAAAAGCCGGCAATTTCCCCTCCGGCGAGTAGGGCAAAAATGATCCACAACGGGTGCAATCCCACACTATCCCCCATCAGCTTGGGCGAGATAATACTGCCTTCTAGTTGCTGGACAATGAGGATTACAATAGCTACTTTAATCGCCATAAAAGGAGATTCAATAAGTCCTAGCAGTACCGCCGGGACAGCCCCAATCAGGGGACCAAAGTAAGGAATTAAATCAAATACGCCACATATGACACCAATCAGTAGAGCATAGTCCATACCCATCAGTTTTACTCCGACCCCACTAAGTATCCCGACAATTATGGCCACCGTGAGATTGCCTCGGATAAAGCTACGCACGACATGGCTTATGTCTTGAATCACTCTTTGCCAAGCAACTCGTTTACGTTGGGGAACAATCCGCAAAAAACCCACCTGAAGACGCTTCCAGTCAGCCAATAAATAAATTGCGATCACAGGGGATAAGACGAGAAAGCTCATCGAAGCCAAGAGCTTGGGTAGATTATCTAAAAATTCCTCAAGCCAATTGACCAGAAATGATTCTCCTTCCCCTAAATGTTCATCTAAGGCACTGACCACTTGATTCGGCAATCCGGTAGCTCGGAAATTAGTACGAAAATCTTGAATGAGCTGTTCAAGGGTCTGAAGGGTACTAGGAAGCACCAGAGTGAGCTTGGAAAGCTCGATGTAAAGCATAGGGATAATAAAAAAAACCAGCAAACCTATCGAGCCCAGAATTCCTACGAAGACAATGGCGATTGCTGATTTGCGTCCGGCCCCTCGTTTGACTAAAGACTCTACCACAGGTTCTAATAGATAAGCCAAAATAAAGGCTAGGATAAAAGGGCTGAGAATAGTACGAACGGAAAGGATGAATAGGAAGCTCACGACGACTATACTCACCAAAAAAATCCAACGCCATTTTTCCTTCTTCATAGTCTCCTCCACCCCTCTTTAGCATTGTAATACCCCATACAGAATTGATTTATACCTAGAAAGAGATGACTGCCCAGAAAAGAGATCTTCCGTTTATCCGTGGTGCGTCTAAAAGTAAGAGCGCAAGAAAAGCACTTAGCTTTCTCACGCTCTTACTGATTAAGGATGTCTTTTACTTGCTTTGGAGAGACTTTAGAGTTTCATCCTTTTCATACCCTTACGCATCATAGACAGCGTTCTGTTTTTCGGACGCATCATGTAACTAACGGTCATACCCAGAATGCTACCTGCCACGATTCCTCCAATGACTTGTCCTGACTTCAAGGTATATCCCTCCTTATTTTCTTTTACTCCATGGCAGCCTCGCTCACAACTTCATTCATTGCTTGGTCTTGCCAAGCAACTAAGGAGCCGTCTTCGGCTAAGTCATACACGACCACTTTATCCATGGCGCTGGTGAATTCTACACAGCAATCCCAACAATAAAACTGGCCTACTCCTACCTTGCCGATAGCACGACCACTACAAACCGGACAATTCATGATAGTGAACCCCCTTCTTTTCCTTGGTCCCAGGGGGATACCTGGTCTTCAACGATTAAGACATCTTTCCCGTCTACCATAACGTTAGCCTGTAGTATCGTGCCACGGCCTTCTAATAAATCGGAAAAAAGGCCATCAGAAACTTCGAAACCAACAATATTTTCAGCTGAATCATCAAGAAAGACATCCTCAATCGTGCCCTTTGCTTCCCCGCCTTGGGTAAAAACTTGATTCCCAACCTTTTGTGACCATTTAACCCCGTGTATCCTTTGAACCACATGGTCACTTACCGTTAAGGCATCTTTCCCTACAGTAGCAACAATTTCACGCGGGATGCCTCTTTCAGAGTGGAAAATATGAGCGTTTTCCAAGAGAATGCCGCTAATTTTCCTGCTGCTTTCATCGAAAACCACATCTTTTACCCAGCCAATCTGGTCTCCGCTTTTTGAACATAAAACAGGTAAACCAACGATTTCTCGTGTTCTACGCATTTTTCCCCTCCCTTCGAAACTTCATGGTTCTATGCTACTATGCCCGTTTTTTATAGTATTCATGCAAATTTTTTTCTGGGAAATACAAGTCCTTTCACTAGGTCCCTTTATTCACTCCGGGGGTCTGAGATAATCTTTCCACCACCAATGACGAGGTCGTCTTGATAAAAGACCACGGCTTGTCCGGGAGTAATTGCACGTTGTGGGGTTGCAAACTCTACCCGGACCACAGAACCGATTGCTCCGGGTATTGACTCAGGATTCTGGACGGTCATGATTTTCGCAGGTGCAAGAGGGGCTTTGTAGCGGATTTTAGCCTGTACATCCAGTGAATCTTGAAGCTCAGAAATGGCTATCCAATTCATATCCGTAGCCAAAAGAGAAGTCGCATAAACTTCTTGATCTTCACCTAAAACCACTTCATTACGCTCTACATTAAAACCAATGACGAACATTGGCTTGCCAAAGGTTACTCCCAGTCCTTTGCGTTGACCTACTGTATAGTTGACCAAGCCTTGATGGAGTCCCAGCACCTTCCCTTGACTGTCAACAAAATTACCGGATCTAATCTTATCTGGAGACCGTTCACGAATGAAGGATATATAATCATCATCGGGAATAAAGCATATCTCCTGACTGTCCGGCTTCCGTGAGACACGGATCAATCCTCTCTCTGCAGCCATCTCACGAATATGCTCTTTCTTATACTCAGCCAATGGGAACAAAGTTCCTTTCAGCTGATCCTGGGTCATGTTATAGAGCATATAGGTTTGGTCCTTCCAGGTGTCCTCAGGTCGGCTCAAAAGATAGCGTCCACTCTGGGGATCTTGAAGAACTTTAGCATAATGCCCTGTAGCCAAATAATCAGCTCCCAAACTTCGGGCCTTTCTTAAAAACTCCCCCCAACGGACAACCCGATTGCACATGGTGCAAGGATTCGGTGTTTCCCCGCTTAGGTAAGAATTTGTAAAGTAATCGATGACATTTTCCTCAAAAATTGCGCGAAAGTTTAAGACATAATGAGGTATTCCCAATTGATGGGCTACCCGACGGGCATCATCTATGGCTGTAATGGAGCAGCAGCCTCCCACATCGTCCGGGCCTCCCGAGGGCATGGTTTGCAGGGTTATCCCGATGACATCATAGCCCTTTTCCTTAAGCAAAGCGGCGGCCATGGAACTATCCACACCGCCGCTCATGCCCACCACTACCTTCTTCTTTTCGGTAAGTGTCATTTCATCTTCATCCTTATGCCTTTTGATGTTTCTCGTGATAATCTTTAATGGCTTCATGTAGCGCATCAGCAGCTAAGTTCGAGCAGTGCATCTTCGCCGGAGGAAGTCCATCAAGGGCTTCAGCAACAGCTGCGTTAGTGATTTGCAGAGCTTCTTCAATGGTTTTACCTTTTACCATTTCGGTCACCATACTACTGGTGGCTACCGCTGCCCCGCAGCCAAAGGTCTTAAATTTCACGTCTTTAATAATATCGCCTTCGACATCTAAATAAATACGCATAATGTCGCCACATTTAGCATTACCCACTTCACCGACACCGTCAGCATTTTCTATTTCGCCTACATTACGTGGATTCGTAAAATGATCCATTACTTTTTCAGAATACATATCTCTTCACTCCTTATTATTGCGCTTGCGCGTGACTACATTGCCCATGTTTGACTTTATCATAAAGGGGGGACATCATCCGTAAACGATCGACAATCTTAGGTAACTGCTCGAGGACATAATCCACATCTTCTTCCGTGTTCTGATGTCCAAAGGAAAAACGTAAGGATCCATGAGCAATTTCGTGAGTTAATCCCATCGCCAATAAAACATGGGAAGGATCCAGAGATCCTGAGGTACAGGCCGAGCCACTCGAAACGGCAATGCCCATCATATCAAGACTGAGAAGCAGTGCTTCTCCTTCCACGAATTGAATACTCACATTCAAATTACCGGGAAGACGGTTCTCCCCACGGGGTCCATTCAATTTAACATGATCAATCTTTTCCATAATACCTGCAAGAAGCTTATCCCGTAGCTGGCCTTGTCGTATTCCTTCGGCTTCCATCCGCTCGGCAGCCAGATCACAGGCTTTTCCAAACCCAATGATTCCGGGAGTATTCTCCGTACCCGAACGTCGTTTCTTTTCCTGTCCGCCTCCATAGATTCGAGGTACAACCCTTACTCCTCTGCGAATAAAGAGAGCTCCTACCCCTTTGGGTCCATAGATTTTGTGACTGGATACGGTCATAAGGTCAACATTCATTGACTTCACATTAATCGGAATCTTACCAAAGGATTGGACAGCATCCACATGGAAGATAATGCCCTTTTCTCGAGCGAGCTTACCGATCTCGGCAATCGGTTGAATGGTTCCCACTTCATTATTGGCATGCATTATTGAAATCAATATTGTATCGGGACGGATAGCCTTTTCAACTTCCGCAACCGAGATTAATCCTTCTTCGTCTACAGGAACGACGGTGAGTTCATACCCATTCTTTGCTAAAAATTCACAGGCTTCTAAGACTGCGTGATGTTCTACAGCTGAAGTAATGATGTGTTTTCCTTTTTTACTTTGTGCCTCAGCTGCACCGAGGATCGCAAGGTTGTCTGCTTCCGTACCACCGCTAGTGAAGGTGATCTCAGACGGTTCAGCACCGAGGAGCTTGGCTACAGAATCACGTGCGTTTTCTAAGGCAGCTTTAGTTTCCCGTCCAAAGCTATGAACACTGGAAGGGTTTCCGTATTGTTCAGTGTAATAGATCATCATCAGCTTGGCAACTTCAGGATCGACCGGAGTTGTTGCGCTATGGTCAAGATATACTCTCCGCATTGTTGTTCCTCCTAAGTAAACTTGTTTTATTGATTTACTCTGATGAAAGGTATGTTAAAATGGATCTCAATCAGGATTGGCAATAGAGCTCATTGTTTGAGGATCCTTCACTAGATCAGCTAAGGTGATGGAATCCAAGACATCCTCGATTGGGTCACGAACCTTCTCCCGAAGGGTTCGAGTCACACAGTAGTCTGACTTCTGACAGCACTCTGAATCTCCACCAGACTCGCACTCTACCGCTGCAATAGGCCCCTCTAAAACCCTAATGATATCGCCAATTCTAATTTTCTCTGTCTTCTTACCTAAGACATATCCACCCTGTGCTCCTCGAATACTCTTCACCAACCCAGCTTTTCTAAGCCCTGATATTAGTTGTTCGAGATAGTGTTCAGATAGTCCCTGTCGATCAGCGATACTTTTTAGAGAAATCGGACCTTCTCCTGAATTTAAAGCTAGATCAACCATGGCCGTGAGGCCATAGCGGCCTTTTGTAGAAAGCTTCAAATCCCCAACTCCTTTTCAGCGGTTCTTATAGTCCGCTAAGCTCAACTATTGTCACTTATTCTTTTCATCTATATCTTATAAAAACACTCGGGATTTGTCAATATAAACCCGACCATTTTGCTGAGGATTTTTTCTAATTTAATCTCTTTTATCTCTGGTTATTTCGATTTATCATCGTGTTCATAGGAATAAATTATCAAACAATCTTTGCTCACAATTTCTGAGTGATTAGCATCTTTCATGAATTTTTAGATCCTAGCGCTCTTTGGATTAGAAATCTACTTTGATTCATTTAAAAATCTAAGTATACTAAGATTAGTTCATCTAGCCACAAAAATTCCCGTGGCTCATTAATAAACCTAATATACAAACCTATTGATTTTCGTTTCAGAAAGGAATTGTTTCCTCATGGATCTATTTTCTGTTTCCTTCAACCCCCATCAAGTGGCACCTCTAGCTGAGCGAATGCGCCCTCGTTCCCTTGATGAATATATCGGGCAATCCGAGATTATAGGACCGGGCAAACTCCTGCGCCGAGCTATCGAAGCCGACCGGGTCACCTCTCTTATTCTTTACGGACCTCCCGGAACAGGGAAGACCTCGCTGGCTCAAGTCATTGCCAACACCACAGCTGCCAGCTTTGTGCGCATCAATGCGGTATCCTCCGGAGTCAAGGACATTCGCGAAATCATTCAAGCGGCCACAGAGCAGCTTCATCTTTACGGCAAAAAGACGCTGGTATTTTGTGATGAGGTCCACCGTTTTAACAAGGGGCAACAAGATGCTCTACTCCCAGCCGTGGAAAACGGAACGATTACCTTTATCGGGGCCACAACAGAAAATCCTTTTTTCGAATTGAACTCCGCACTTTTAAGTCGCTCGACCTTATTTCGTCTGCAAACACTGACTGAAGAGGAGATACGCTCGGGTTTAAAACAAGCCTTAGAGGATAAAGAGCGCGGACTGGGAGACTATACTGTCGATATTGCACCGGAGGCCTGGGAGCATTGGCTAAATTATGCAAATGGAGATCTACGCCGAGCCTTGAATGCTCTAGAGCTTGCCGTGCTGACCACCCCCCCTGAACAAGGAATACGTCATATTTCTCTGGGAGTAGCAGAAGAATCCATTCAACAACGCGCCATGCGCTTCGATAAGGATGGAGATAATCACTATGATATTATCTCTGCTTTTATCAAGAGCATGCGTGGCTCCGATCCGGATGCTGCCCTCTATTGGTTAGCCGTTCTTCTGGAATCTGGAGAGGACCCTCGCTTTATTGTCCGCCGCATTCTCATACAAGCCTCTGAGGACGTGGGATTAGCAGACCCCATGGTCATGCTGCAGGCTCAAGCTGCAGCTAACGCCTTGGAATGGTTGGGGCTCCCTGAAGCTAGAATTCCCATCGCCCAAGCCGTATTAGCCCTAACCACTGCACCGAAAAGCAATAGCGCCTACACAGCCATCGATTCTGCCTTAAACTATGTACGCACCCATCCTACCGCCCCGGTTCCAGAACATCTCCGCGATGCTCATTATCCTGGTGCAAAAAAGTTGGGACATGGTAAAGACTATCTTTACCCCCACGCCTACCCTGGCCATTGGGTAGAACAGTCTTATCTACCTGAAGGAATCCAAGGAGAAGCCTTCTTCACTCCTTCAGGAATCGGCAAAGATATAGGTAATCGAGGGAAATAAAATCAATAGGGAGAGCCGTAAAACTACTTAGTAGTTAACGGCTCTCCCTTGATCTTTACTTAGTGTGACGCTGTGTGGTGCTGTATAGTGCTACTTATTAAGCGTGCTTTTCCAGCATTTTTACCAAATCGGCTTTACCACGGAAGCCTACGGATTGTTCAACAAGCTCTCCGTTTTTGAAAATCGCTAAGGTTGGGATGCTCATGACCTTATATTGTCCCGAAACTGCCGGTTGCTCATCCACATTCACCTTGCCAACTGTAACTTTTCCTAAATATTCATTGGCTAATTCTTCAATGACTGGGGCAACCATGCGACAGGGACCACACCAAGCAGCCCAGAAGTCAACTAAGACGGGTTCTTTTGATCCCAAAACATCTGAACTCCAATTTTCTGCTGTAAAGGTTTTTACATTTTCGCCTGCCATAAAATGTCCCTCCTCGAAATTTGTTGGATTACACAGGGGTTGTATAGAATTTAATGGACTACTTCATGAATTTCGCTAAGACAGAAACGAGCTCTTCGACCGATTCATCCTGACGATTTTCTTCCACGGCTCTCATCAGACATTCCCGTGAATGACTTTCGACAATTAACACCCCAACTTTATTGATGGCCGCACGCACAGCTGCGATTTGGATTAAAATATCTACACAATATTTATCCTGATCCACCATTCGTTGGAGTCCCTTGACCTGTCCTTCAATTTTCTTCAACCGTCGCAAAACGTCTTCTTTGGGCGCATTATCCGACTTTACCTGCACTACACGTTCCCCTCCTAAATACCCATAGGGGGTACCAATAATTCTATTATAATAAGAATCATTTCCCATGTCAAAGATTTTTCTATTAATAATTTAGATGGAGTTCATTACTAAATCTGATGCCTTATTATTTTGCTTTACTCGGGAGAATATCCGTCTTAATATGCAATTCTTTTAATTGCTTGTCATCCACTGAGGATGGAGCCTGGATCATGAGGTCAGATGCACTTTGGGTCTTAGGGAAAGCGATGACATCACGGATATTATCCTTACCGGTTAAGAGCATGGTCAACCGATCTAAGCCAAAGGCAATTCCGCCATGGGGTGGTGTTCCATATTCGAAGGCGTCTAACAAGTAACCGAATTTAGCTTTGGCTTCTTCAGGGGTCAGTCCTAAGAGATCGAACATCTGCTCTTGGACATCTCTTTGATGAATCCGGATGCTTCCTCCACCCAATTCGATCCCGTTTAAGACCATATCATAGGCCTTAGCTCTAGCCTTACCGGGCTCAGTCTTTAAGAGAGCAATATCCTCTGCCATGGGCGCAGTAAAGGGGTGATGGATAGCCACAAAGCGCTTATCCTCTTCATCCCACTCGAGAAGGGGGAATTCTGTAACCCAGAGGAAATTCAAGGCGTCTTCTGCTATGAGACCCAAACGTTTTCCTAATTCCAATCTCAGGTGACCCAGGGCATCGGCAACCACGTTCTCTTGATCGGCCACAAAGAAGAGGATGTCCCCTGTCTCTCCTTTTAGCTTTGCGATTAGGTCATTGAGTTGTTCTTCTGTAAAGAATTTAGCGATGGGGGATTTGATACCCTCCTCTCCTAAGACGATATAGGCCAGTCCCTTGGCGCCATAGATGCTCACGTATTGCACTAAGCCATCCAGTTCCCGACGTGGCATGCCTGCACAGCCTTTAGCGCAGAGACCCTTTACTCGTCCGCCTTTGGCCAAGGTGTCTGTAAAGACCTTAAAGTTAGAATCCTTAACACACTCGGCCACGTCCACCATTTCCATACCAAAACGGATATCGGGTTTATCGGAGCCATACAGTTCCATAGCTTCTTTATACGTTATCCGTGGGAAAGGACGGGGCACTTCTCGACCTGTCGTTTCTTTAAAAATGCGAACCATGAGTTCTTCCATCATGGGTAGGATGTCTTCTACTTCGACAAAGGACATTTCTACGTCCAGCTGAGTGAATTCCGGTTGACGGTCCGCCCGTAAATCTTCATCGCGGAAGCAACGAGCGATTTGGAAGTACTTCTCCATCCCCGAGACCATGAGAAGCTGCTTGAAAATCTGGGGAGATTGAGGCAAGGCATAGAATTCCCCCGGGTGAACCCGGCTGGGAACCAGATAATCTCTAGCTCCTTCTGGGGAAGATTTTATCAACACCGGCGTCTCGATTTCGTAGAAGCCTTGGCAATCGAAGAAATTTCGCATAATTTGGGTCACCTGATGGCGGATTTTGAACACCTTTTGCATTTCCGGACGTCGTAAGTCTAAGTAGCGATACTTGAGACGGACCATTTCGTCTACATCGACATCATCCTGAATATAGAAAGGAGGAGTTTTCGCTCCATTTAGTATATCCAGAGATTCTGCGACAACCTCGATTTCTCCTGTCTCTAGATTGGGGTTTGCTGAACCCTCAGGACGCAAGCGAACTTTGCCTTGGATGGATACTACATATTCTGAACGTATACGTTCCGCCGCAGCAAATTCAGGCATATCGGGATTGAATACAACTTGGACAAAGCCTGAACGATCCCGGAGGTCCACAAAGATGACTCCCCCATGGTCACGACGGCGTTGTACCCAGCCTAAAAGATGAATTACCTCTCCTGCATGGGTTCGTCTTAAGCTTCCTGCTTCTGTTCGATCAGATAATAAGGTCATTGGTTGCCATCCTCCTTATATTGCTTCAACACTTGCTCTTCAAATTCTTTGAGGGTGAGTTCTTCCTGCTCTCCTAATCTGAGATTGCGCAAAATGATGATTCCTTTACTGAGTTCCTCTTCCCCAAGAATACCCGCATACTTCGCTTGCACTCGGTCCGCAGCCTTCAGCTGAGCTTTGAGACTCCGACCTAGAAGGTCGATGCTTACAGGCAGGCCTTTCTTACGCAAACGACTGATGATGGCAAAGCCTTCACTTTGAGCCTTTTCGCCCAGAGCCACAAGCATTAAAAATTCTTTTTTGTCTTCATCTTGATGTTCTTGCGAGAGCTTCAGAGCAGCAAGAACTCGTTCCATCCCCATGGCGAAACCTATTCCGGGTGTTTGAGGTCCGCCAACCTCTTGAACTAGCCCATCATAGCGGCCACCGCCGCAGATTGCACTTTGAGCGCCAATATCCTCTACCAAAACCTCAAAAGCCGTCTTCCGATAATAATCTAGACCTCTTACGAGACGAGGATTCACCTTGTACACAACCTCGGCCGCCGTTAGCAACCTTTTCAGTTCCGCAAAGTGCCCCGCACAGTCTTCACACAGGACATCCAAAGTGGTTGGGGCTCCCTGGGTAATTTCCTGGCAGGAAGAATTCTTGCAATCTAAAATCCTCAAGGGATTCTTCTCAAAGCGCGACTGACAATCTTTACAAAGTTGTTCTTTGTGCGGTTCAAGAAATTCTTGGAGCTTCTGCTTATGCTCCGGGCGGCAGGTTGGGCACCCGACAGAATTCACATGAACTTCTAGACCCTTTAAGCCTAAGCGGCTATATAGATCCCACACCAAGGTGATGACTTCCGCATCCACCATGGGCTTGTCTGCTCCCAATACTTCTACTCCAAACTGATGAAACTGCCGGAAGCGACCCGATTGAGGCCGTTCATAGCGAAACATGGGACCGATATAGTAGAGCTTTACCGGTTGGGGTCCTCCATAGAGTTTATTCTCTACATAAGCCCGACAGACGGAAGCTGTCCCTTCTGGCCGCAGGGTAATGGACCGATCTCCTTTGTCGAGGAAGGTATACATTTCCTTATTGACAATATCTGTAGTTTCCCCAACCCCCCGTTGAAAGAGCTCAGTGGCTTCAAACATGGGAGTGCGAATCTCTTGGTATCCATATTCCTTACAAATCTTGCGTATTTGCTCTTCAAGACCTTGCCATTGTTCCACAACTCCTGGCAGCAAATCTTGAGTTCCTTTCGGACGCTGAATGGCCATATTTCATACTCCTTTCTAAAATAAACTAATATCTCTCAACAGATTCTTCTATCCTTCGATAGATCGTTCTATAGATCCTTTAGTCACTCTTCCCTCAGGATGATACAAATAAAAAAAGCCCCCTCCCTTGCTATTAAGCAAGGGACGAGAGCTCCCGTGGTGCCACCCTTATTGACGGACTCAAAAAATTCCGCCCACTTTGCAGTCCATAACGAGACCAAACGCTGTCTTTTCTGTTCTTGGGGTGTCCTCCTAAGCATCTCCCAGGCTAGTTTCAGTCCAGGCTAGCCTTCCCTGCAGAGAGATTGATGCACAGTCTCTTCCCAAAAGTTAATTCAGAAAATCAAGTTCAGTATATTCTAATTGAGATTTTGTTTGGGATTTTGTCATTTTTACAATGATATAAAAAGTATTATATTACAATATCTTAACGAGTGAAGAGAAATTTGTCAATGTATAGTATACAATTTTTATTATTTACAGTGTATCCAAGGAGGTACAATTGTAGTCAAGATTACGAGGACCAAAATATATACTCAATTAAAAGGCCTACATGTTTAGCGTGATTCAGGGAAAACTTAAAAGACAAAGATAGGAGGTTAGTAATGATGTCAGACAAACAAACAGACAAGACTCGTACTCACGCACCCAATGCCGATGATAAAACTCAAAGCCCCAACAAATCAGATCGTTATATTGATAAAGCAACTAAACAAAAGTAAGATCGGAGCACCTCCGATCTTTTCTTTTACCTTATATCCCATATATATGGCTATTGATTTATATCATTGACCTCTATCCCTGCAAGGCGGATTAGATATAAAGCATTGCGAGTGGTGGATATTCCCTCTCGAAGTTTATAGTCAAAGAATATCTCATTATCCTGATAATGTTCACGAAAGTGGTAATTTATGATTTTACTGTTACTTTTCTTCTCAAGGTCACCCAGTTCTAAATCGTGGGTGGAAACAAGTCCCATAGCCCCATCTTTTTGCAATTGTTGAATCAGAGCAATGGCCCCCTGATGGCGGTCGTGGGAGTTGGTCCCTTTAAAAATCTCATCCAGCAAAAAGAATACGGATCTCTCCGTTTTCGCAGCTTCCACAATTTCCTTGATTCTTAGAATTTCGGCATAGAAAGATGATATACTTTGCTCCAAATTATCGCTAACACGCATACAAGTCCAAAGATGAAAAATAGAGCAGCGGAAGTGCTCTGCACAGACAGGAGCACCTGTATAGGCTAGAAGTAGGTTCGTGCCAACAGTGCGCAGGAAGGTACTTTTGCCTGACATGTTGGATCCTGTAATCAAGGCAATTCCTGAGGGCTCCTGAAGGGTAAAGTCGTTGGCTACCCGCTTTACGGTAAGTAAAGGATGTCCTAACTTACGGGCAGACAACCCCTGCCAAGCAACGTTCCCCGCCTTTTCATTGCTGTTCTCCACAATGTCGGGCATGACCCATTGAGGATTTTCGAAGGAAATAGTAGCAAGACTTGCTAATGCTTCCATCTCCGCGATAACCTCCAACCAAGTTTTCAGTAATCTGCCTGACCCACTTTTCCATTCTTCAAGGGCAATCAAACAATGATAGTCCCAAAGGGTAAGGATATTAATGGCTATAAACATAGCATTATCGCGATTAGAGATGCGCTCGACAAGCTTAGATAACTTCTGAATTTGGCACTGTGCAGAATGTCCTTCTTTATCACGCAAAAGACTCTGTAGTCTATTAAGCTCATCCGAATGAAATTTCTTCTTTTCCAGCAGCTTTAACATTTCGGAGTAGGTTTTCAAACTTGCTTCGTGCTTATAAACCATCGATAGCACTTTGGAACGATCCTTGCCATAAAGTTGGAGCAGGAGGATTTGTGTGCCAATCAGCAAAGCCACCATTTGCCAAGGAATCCGTCCTCCATAAAGATAAAAAGCGGTCGCCACGCAGGTGATCGTCGGCAGTACGGTCACCCCTAGCTTAAGCATAGGCTGCAAATAAGCCTCTTCTCTTTCCTCTGCCCACTGGATAAACGGTTCGGTAGCCTGGAATTGATCGGCTACAACCGCTCCTTCTGCTTCGAAACGTTGACGCCATCCTAAAGCTTCCCCTAATTCAGTGATTGCTGCTTGACGCTTGGCAATTTCCCCGTGACTATGCTGAGAGTTTTTTAGTGTACTGCTCAGCGCCTTTCTGCCCAAAGGAGAGCAAGCTGAATTAATCCATTGAAAAATAGAAGCCTGGCCAAAAAGATCAAGATCCGAAGCATAGGGATGCATGTCATCCTTGAATTCTGCTCCTACATCTTTGAAATTCACCCACTCACCCGCGAGGCGTTCTAGACCCTTTTGATTAAGATTTGCAAGAATCTCTGCATGTCGTAATTGGGCACGAACCTGGCGATGTTGGGATGCAAGATATAGGAAAAAACCAAAAGTAAGAACCCCCATTAGGATTCCCAAGACACTACTTACTGTAAGATAGAGAAAAACAGCAAGAGCAAAGCCCACCACGAATGAGAATAACCGGTAATTGCTTAACTGATTGGCTGCTCGTTTTTGTTTGGTACTTAAGTTTTCATAAGCTTGTTTTCTATTCGAATATATTCTTTCCGGAACGCTCACAGTATACCTCCTGCAGGTTAATGGTGTAATTATACCATAATTTAGAAAGAAAAGATCATCCCTTCTATTCGGGATGATCTTTTGCTTTTACTTCTTGCAATGAAGCTGCCAATGTACTCCGAACTTATCTGTAAACTTCGCATACAAGGGACTGAAAAAGGTTTTCTGCAGATCCATTTCCACAGTTCCCCCCTGTGATAAGGCAGCAAGGGTATTGCGAGTCTCTTATTTTAATCGAGAGGTATATTGATTACTTCATTATAGGTCGACCTGTAGGTCATGGATTTTACATCCAATTCAAGTCCCTCTCCCATTCCTAGGAAGCGTAAAGTCCTCTGATGCTTGATGATTCCATCTGAGCTTTTATCGTATTGATCATCGATGGTTTCTTCTAGCGCAATCTGCTTACCATCAGCTACGAGATAAACCTTGGTTAAAATTACGCTTTCTTCACTGGTAAGGGTGATTAGCGTCTCCTCCTCCCTTACTACGATTTCATTAATCTCTACATTCTGCCCTAAAACATCTAGGGTTTGATTTTCTTTGCCAGTTTGAAGCTTAAACCTTTGATTTACATCATGATCTGCTCCAAAACTTACTAGTTCAAGCTTTAAGTCGTTCAAAGGGGCGGGTAGCGCATTAAAATCTCTATGGAAGGTAATTCCTTTCAGATCAGTGCTCATTCCACCACCCTGTCTTTCTACTTCGATACTGTTAGCAATTAACCTGAAGGATAAATCTCGCGGTCTAAATCGCTCCCCACTTACCGTATCCAGAGCTAAACCGATTATGCCTTGAGCCGATCCTCTAATGACCGTCTGGGTAGGCGAAGCCAGGATGGACTCAACCGTAATATTAGTTTCATCCACTTTTATCACCTGATTTAGCTCTTTCTTTAGGGTGTGTCCCATGGCCGTATTTCTATCCAGGACAAAAGAAATTTCAGCAGGAGTACTTATCACTTGGTTATCGAGGGCAAAATTGAGAGTTAGCTTTCTGGCTAAAGGAGGCGGGGGTTCAAAGCTGGCAATATATTTTATCTCTGACTCTTCGTCATTGATCAAGCCTTGGGAACCATTAAAGCGACTTTCTCCTAAGAAGCCTTTCAAGGACACAAACGGTGATAGTGCATCGTCTACGTCCCCGTCAGGATCCTTTACCGTGTAGAAAAGGAGAAGTTGGTTTTCATCCAGCATCACATAATCGACCGTTAAGGACACTCCATTGGCAAAGGTGTTACTTTTACCAATCAGCTGACCTTTACCCAGATTATTGAGCTCTCTTAGAGTTCCATCCATCACTTGGTCATAGCCAAAAAGCTGCTTACCATAGGAAGCAATAGCATCATAATTAAAGCTAACGAGAAGGACGAAGACAAGAGCCACAGCGATCTTGAGTTGCCGAGTATACCGTTGGTAGAAAGGCATTGGCTTCTGCTCCGCTTCTTCCAGGGCATTTCGCAGCCTTATTTCCAGCTCATCGGGCACTTGGATACGATCCATTTGAGCCTTACTAGTTTCGAACAGATCTTCAATAGTCTTCATCCCTGCTCCACCTCCATCCTGTGCTTAAGCTTTTGTAGTCCAGTGTGTATTCGTGATTTTACAGTACCCAGAGGAATTTTCAACAGGTTAGCGATGGTTTCATAATCCATATCCAGAATAAACCGCAGTCTTAGTGCCTCTTGATACTTCGGATTTAACTCCGCAATATGGGCTTCAAAAGCCATCCTCTCTTCATGTTCACTAATCGGCTCCTCATAGGATTCTTCAGGAAGCTCCTGGAGCAAGATGACTTTATTCCTTTTACGCAAGTTCTGCTTACAGCAATTGACTAAAATTATTTTACTCCAGCTAAAGAAAGCTTCTGCATCTTTTAATCCCTTAATATTTTCAAACACCTTAAGGGTCATATCTTCCATGGCGTCTAAAGCGTCTTCCTGGTCCTTCATGTAGATATAGGCTAGGCGATAAAAGTCTTGTCTCTGACTCATGATCAGTTCGATTAAGGCTTCCTTATCTCCCAGCTTAGCCTGTTTCACTCGGTTTAGGATATCTTGCTCCACTCTGCCACCACGCTTTCTATAGATAAGAGTATTTAGCCCCTAAAAAAGTTCATTTTTAAAGATGAAAGATAGAAAACAACCATTCCCATAGATTTGGGGTATGGTTGTCTACTTCACTGCTCTATCTCTTCTCAGTCTTCTACAAACTCTAGGATATCACCCGGTTGGCAATTCAGCGTACTACAAATAGCTTCAAGTGTTGAGAAACGAATCGCCTTTACTTTTCCCGTCTTCAGGTTTGAAAGATTAACATTAGAAATACCAATACTTTCTGCCAACTCATTAAGCTTCATTTTTCTATCGGCTAGGACTCGATCCAATCTAACTACAATGGCCAAGCGTAACACATCCCTATAGCGTTGTGTCGAATTCTTCTTGAAGGTAAACTCCATATCTGAATATATCTGAGATCAAGAGAACAATCACTCCGATAATTATTCCTTCGAAATGAACACTAGATAAATCAAAAGCAAAAATCTTAGTTGCAAATATAGCACATAAAAGAGTGGCGATCAGTTTGGAAGTGGCTGAGTAAATAATTATGGAATAAGCCAGTCTATTCAAGCACTTGGAATTCTTCACATTAAAGGGGGTCTCATCCGAATAAGCTGATTTTGAAATAGTAATTAATTGTTTAATTCCGTAGAGGATTAAAGCAAAGCTAACAAAGAAAGAACCCATGTACGCAAGCATAGCATATTTCGCACTAAACCTACTACTATCAATAGCTTGAATAATCTTATATGGAATAGTTGTAAAGAACTGAGCTCCGTCACCGAATGTAAAACTGATTGTCCATTCAATATTGTCTTTAACTGCTGTAAATCGATCAGGTGAAGTAAATGCAAAAAATACGAACGCGATTAAAGCTGCAATATAAATGATCACTCCAATGATTAGGGCTCCTGAAACAAGCATATGAATCAGCCCAGCTCTATTCTTAACCCTTAACAAATCATTCTGTACCACTATATCCCCTCCATTATCTACAGTATGCGGAGATGATATTCGTTTGTCAATATATAATTAACGATAAACATTAACTTCCATGTAAATGCTATTCAAAGACGCAAAAAGCCTGGTCGATATCATAGTATCCCCAGGCTTCATCCCTATAGACTCAACATATAGGCATCTTACCACATACAGCCTGATCTCTGACTAATAACCCTTGCTTATGTGCTTCAAGTTTTCCGCTCTTTTCCTTTGTATCTCTCCCCATCGCTTCAGGTAAACCTGCCAATCGGATGGATGATGAAAGTTGATTAGGGAAAAATCCACAGGATTTACGATCTTACTGGAAGCGCCTGCTCCCATACCAATGACATTTTGCTGTTCTTCCATGATTCCGATATTATAGCGGCATTCCAGTCCAGGTTTTGCAAGACCGATATTCTCCAAATTTCCGGCGATATGCTTTTGGCGATAAAGATAGTAGGGCTGCATTCCCATGGAACGGGCGCTGGTCATGACGACTTCCTGCATAACTTCCAGTTCGCTTCCCAAATTTTGCGGCAAACCTTGTTCATGCTCCTTGGAACCCCGTTTAATGGCTAAAGCATGAACTGTTAGATTATCGGGATCTAATATCTTAATCTGCTCAAGAGTCTCTTGTATATCCTTTACCCCTTCCCCGGGCAGCCCCATAATTAAGTCCATGTTTATAACCCAGTCCGGAATCTTCCTAGCAAGCCTATATACCCTAAGGATATCCTCAACAGTATGGGCCCGACCAATGCGTTGTAGAGTCCTATTATGCATGGTCTGAGGATTAATGCTGAGCCGGTTGACACCGCTCTCACGGAGAGCCAAAAGCTTCTCCTGAGAGAGGGTATCTGGTCGACCTGCTTCCACAGTCAATTCTACTTCTATTTTTGCAGGGATAGTATTCATTATTAAAGCTATGAGTTGACTTATCTCTGAAGTGGTAAGGACCGTCGGCGTGCCTCCACCAAGGTATATAGAATCAGCCACAAGCCCAGTAGCTCCCATCCATTCTCCAGCGGTGCGGATTTCCTCCCCTAATCCCACTAAATACTGCTCTAACGGCTCCCTTCCTCGCTTTAATGAATAAGCCGGAAAAGAGCAATAAGAGCAGCGTGTCGGGCAAAAAGGTATGCCTACATAAATCGCTACATGGTTCGGATGGGACCTCATCATTTTAAGGTAGGGCTGCTGAATTGAGACGACTTCTTGAAGCAAGTGAGCTTTATCCTCACGAACCCCATACAATCGCTGTAAAGATTTTTCCCTTTCCTCAAGAGTATATCCAGCATCATTCAAACGATGGAGAATCTTGCTGGGCCGAATACCGGTCAGAATCCCCCAAGGCGGGGTATGGCCTGCTATCTGAGGAAGGAGAGCTAAGATCCCTCTTTTTAACAAGAGCTTCCGTAGACTTTCCTTTCCTGCATAAGGGTGGGCTAAAATAGCTTGCACATCATCCACATCTAACACCACGATGGCTCCCCTAAAATATCCTTCGATTCGCCAAGGGGTCTCGGGATAATGAATATCTATATGAAGTATCTCGATCTCAGGCAGTGCAAAGTCAGTATCACCTTGATTGACATCTATTGAGTTGCGTTCTTCAATAAGAGCTGTGCCTTCCTCTTCAAGTCTCACCAGAGCTTCTGGGAAAAAAGCTCGGCATAAGGAAAGACCCGCTGCCAATTCGGAGCGGGATAAGGTGTTGCTTTTTAAAATGATGTTCATTGCAAAAACGGGTTAGCCCGCTTCTCCCTCCCAATCGTAGTCTCTGGCCCATGGCCTGGATACACCATGGTATCATCAGGTAAAATGAGCAGCTTCTTCATAATAGAGTTAATTAATTCTTCCATGGATCCACCTGGAAAGTCAGCCCGACCAACGGAGCCATCAAAAAGGGTATCTCCACTAATCAAGCCCTCGGCAGTCAAAAAGCATACGCCGCCAAGGGAATGGCCCGGTGTGGCAATGACAGTGAGTCTCAGATTGCCAACTTGGAGCACTTGACCCTCTTCAAGAAAGAAATCTGCTGGCTTAAATTCGTAGGATTTACCCAACATACGAGACAAGTTGTGTGCTCCACTGGTCAGCATGATGGCATCTTCTTTATGAATCCCTACTTTTGCTTGATAATGCTCACGCAAGTCGTCTACAGCCCCGATGTGGTCAAAATGACCATGGGTTAACAAGATGTATTCTACCTGAACGCCTTCTTCGGCAATCCATTTCTTAAGGCCGGCACTGTTTGCGCCCGGGTCAATGATGGCTGCCTTTTTGGTCTCTGGGCAGCTGACTAAATAACAGTTCGCTCCCAGTGAACCTACGGCACGACATTCTATCATTAGCAATCCCCCCCTAAAAATTCTTCTCACTATCTAAAAGCATCGTTACCGGTCCATCGTTGACCAGCTCTACCTTCATCTCTGCCTGAAAAACTCCCGTTTCCACATGGATTCCGTACCCCCGTATTTTTTCAACGGCCTGCTCAAATAAAATTTTAGCTTCCTCAGGAGGTGCTGCGCTTGAAAAGCTTGGACGCCTACCCTTGCGGCAATCGCCATAGAGTGTGAATTGGGAAACCATGAGGACTTCTCCGCCCACATCCAGTATTGAGCGATTCATTTTTCCATCCTCATCCTCGAAAATCCTCAGCCCGACGATCTTATCGACTAACCAATCCAAATCAGACACCCCATCCCTTTGACCCACACCGAAGAAAATCAGCAATCCGGCCCTAATCTTACCTACAACTTCTCCTTCTACAGATACGGAGGCTTGGGTCACTCTCTGAACTACACTACGCAAATTAACGTCCCCCTAAATGTACCCGTTCCACAGAACTAATATCTTTAATTCGTCGAATCTTCTGGATGACATTATACAAATGCCCCAGGTTTCGGATCTCGATACTCAGTTGGATATGGGTAATTTTATCTTTGCCGACACGGGCATTAATAGCTAAAATACTGGTTCGCGTCTCTAAAACCGCATTCATCACATCCGTCACTAGCCGTGGTCGATCCAAGGCGAAGATCTCCAAATCTACTGGGTAGATTGACTCTACTTCCGTATCCCAAATCACTTCGACCATCCTAGCTTGTTCCTCAGGAGAATGAGATTTGATATTGTCACATTCTCGTCTATGAATGGAGACGCCTCTACCCCGAGTGATATAACCTACGATATCGTCCCCAGGCAAAGGGTTACAACAACGAGAAAAACGGATCAAAATATTGTCGACCCCTTTTACTCTTACTCCCTGACTAGCCTTACCGTAGCTACTGGAATCCCGGGCAGATTTTCCATCTCCCTGTTGCAGAGCTTCTAACTGAATCCTTTCCCGTTCTTCCTTTGTAAAATCCTCCCGCAGGCGCATGAGGACTTTATTAATCGTAATTGCGCCATCTCCCATGGCAGCGTAGAGATCATCTAAATTCGTGATATTATAGGATTTGGCAATCTTGAGAAGTACTTCTGGGAGGAGCACCTGAGTGGGATCTAATCCAAGCTTGCGTACTTCGCGCTCAATCCCCTCGCGCCCACGCACAACATTCTCTTCCCGTTTTTCTTTCTTAAACCAGCCACGAATCCGGTTCTTAGCTTGGGAGGTCTTGACAAAGGACAGCCAATCCCTACTTGGTCCATTGCCCTGCTTTGAGGTAAGAATCTCAACAATATCTCCATTGGTTAACTTTGTCTCCAACGGGACAATACGACTGTTAATCTTAGCACCCACGCAGCGATGCCCCACATCCGTATGAACCCGATATGCAAAATCCACCGGGCATGATCCTGCCGGTAGCTCGACCACATCCCCTTTTGGGGTAAAGACAAAAACTGTATCTGCAAAGAGATCGATCTTCAGGGACTCCATAAATTCGCCGGCATCCCGGGAATCATGCTGCCACTCGAGAAGCTGTCGTAGCCAAGAAAGCTTTTGTTCAAAATTTCCCCCTGCAGGTCTGCCTGCGCCCTCCTTGTATTTCCAGTGAGCAGCAATACCATATTCAGCAGTACGATGCATTTCCCAAGTTCTGATCTGAATTTCAAAGGGTTCTCCATGAGCCCCAACTAAGGTGGTATGGAGCGATTGATACATATTGGGTTTAGGCATAGCGATATAATCCTTAAACCGTCCCGGCAAAGGTTTCCACAAAGTATGAATAATTCCCAAGGCACCATAGCAATCATTGACAGAATCTACAATAACCCTAACGGCAGTTAAATCATAAATCTCACTTAACTCTTTATGTTGATTAATCATTTTGCGATAAATGCTATAAAAATGTTTCGGACGCCCCGATATATCCGCCCGAATTCCTACTTCCGATAAACGGCTACGCAGCTGGGTAATGACCTCATTGATTTGAACTTCCCGTTCTGCTCGTTTCAAAGCGATTCCTTCGGATAAGTCATAGTACTCTTGGGGTTTCAGATAGCGAAAGGATAAATCCTCAAGCTCCCATTTGATCCGGAAAATCCCCAAGCGATTAGCGAGGGGAGCAAAGATTTCTATGGTCTCTTGAGCAATTTCTTTTTGCTTTTTCTCGGAATGGAATTTTAACGTACGCATATTGTGCAGGCGATCCGCTAATTTGATCAAGATGACCCGGATATCCTTAGCCATGGCTAAGAACATCTTACGCAGGTTCTCGACTTGCAGTTCCTCTTTGCTCTTGTACTCGATGCGTCCTAATTTTGTGACCCCATCCACCAACAAGGCCACTTGGGAGCCGAACTCCTTTTCGATATCTTCGACGGAGTATTTTGTGTCTTCCACCACATCATGGAGAAAAGCCGCTGCAATCGTTGCCTCGTCCATTTCTAGTTCCAATAAAATTTTGGCCACTTCCAGAGGATGCTGAATATATTCTTCTCCAGAATTACGAAGCTGCCCACGGTGCGCTTCTTCAGCAAAGGAATAAGCCTTCTCCACAAGCTTAATCCCTTCTGGAGATGCTTTATGCAATTTTTCCATGAGCTCGCCTATCGACATCACTCTGCCCCTCTCTTGTGCCACTTCTTCCTAATAATTCAGCAAGGAAAAAATATCATAGCCTTGCAACTTCTTACGACCTTCCAGAAAACTAAGTTCGATTAAGAAACCCATACTGACAACTTGAGCTCCCGTCTTTTCAATTAGGCGAGCAGTAGCTGATGTCGTCCCGCCGGTAGCTAGCAAATCATCCAAAATGGCCACCCTTTGCCCCGGCCTTAGTGCATCAGCATGAACTTCTAAGGTATCACAACCATATTCGAGTTCATAAGTTTCACTGACCGTTTGGCCAGGGAGTTTTCCCGGCTTACGCACGGGTACAAAGCCAATTCCTAAGGCATAGGCTACTGGAGCTCCCAACAAAAATCCGCGGGCTTCCGGTCCCACAATGATATCCGGTTGATATCCCTTAACTTGCTCGACAATGTTATCAATAGCTGCCCGATAAGCCTCCCCATCTTTTAAAAGGGTCGTGATGTCTTTAAAGGAAATACCGGGTTTGGGAAAATCCTCAATAACGCGAATATATTGGTCAAAATCCACTATTTTCACAACTTTCACCTTTCCTTTACCCTAGCTTGTTTTGCCCCTTGTCTAGCCGTTGCTTAAACTCAGTCCAAGGTAATGTTCTATAATCTTCGCCGAAGGCCTTAACATCCTCCCAGCGTCTTTTAGCCGTCCGAAAACGCAAAGATGATTCTAAATCTAGCTTTTGAGTAGCAGGTATCCATTCTAAATCCGCTTTTTGATCTGTATAACGCAAGCAGCGTAACAAACCTAATTCTTCAAATATTCTCAAGGCCACTCGAGCTTGCCAGAGGGGTAAGTCTTGCATCTGCCAAGAAAACGGATTTTTCTTAATAGCCAAATCATATAACACTCTGTAGATTTGGACAAGGTTTTCTCTGGATAAATAATCCGTGCGCCTTTTCAGCAGGTCGTCATCAACCCTACTTTGAGCAAAAACGAACCCCCCAATCCCCTGTCCTCGTGACTGAGAAATACACTCGTAAACCTCTTGCCAAGACGAAGGAACCCCTAAAATCATCATCCACTGAGCTTCTGGATTCAGCCCTCTCCACTCGGGGGTTGTCCCGGTACAATCCCAAAGGTTGACCAGTTTTCCCCAGTCTTCAAGGGCTTGCATCCATTCTTCCCGATTCTTCTCTCGCCAATCCATGACTTCAAGGTCCTGAGCCAATGCCCTTTCCTCAGGGTTCTCGGCGGATCCCACGGCAATTTCTTGAAGAGCTCTTTGCTGTTCATCATTTTCAAGCCAAGTCGCCTTGGGCAGAATGTCTTTTATCATTAATTGAATGCATTGAACCCCTCGGAAGGTATTCCATTCCAATCCAAAGGCAACATCCACTGTTGGGGAATTGATAATCTTCTCTATTTCCTCGCCTTTACGAAAGGCAATACCTTCCCATTCCCCACGGGGACCAAAGCTGCATTTAAGATGGGCCTGATCTTTACCCACTGTGTCTGCCTGATACAGGGTATAATCTTCACCCGCGAGTACTGGGTTGGGGTTACCAAAGCCAAAGGGCGCAAGATGTTCCAGCTCCCGCATCAATGAGGCGTCAATGGACTCCAAGGGGATGTATTGATCCACCCGAAGGCGCTCGTAAAACAGCTCTTCCGGCAACTTTTCCGCTGAACGATTCAAGGCCTCGCGCAGTAAGGGTATATTTTCCTTCTTCAGGGAAAAACCAGCCGCTTGACAATGGCCACCGAACTTCTCTAGGAGTTGATCTTGCTCCCTAAGTTCATTCAACACGTGATAGCCACCGATGCCGCGGGCGGAACCTTTACTCAGCTCTTCTTCCTCGGAAATAATAAAAACAGGTCGATAATAGCGCTCGACTATGCGTGAAGCGACAATCCCTATCACTCCATGATGCCAATTCTCCGCCGATAACACGATAACCCTTGGGATGGGGGACTTTTCTAGAATCTCCACTGCCTCTGCGACGATTTCCTTTTCTGTGTCTTGACGCAAGGAATTTTCGCGGCTTAAAAATTTCGCCAATTCCTTAGCACGCTCTTCATGTCCTGTAAGCAGCAGTTCCAATCCAGCACGGGCACTATCCATACGCCCAGCGGCATTGATCCGCGGGGCGACCATAAAGGCTATTTGCCCAGCCTTCAGTGGTTTATTCCACAACCCACATTCTTCAAGTAAAGTCTGCAAGCCCAGATGGATAGTATGTTCCATCTGGCGTAAGCCAGAGGCTACAATAATCCGGTTCTCTCCCACTAAGGGGACAAGGTCGGCAATCGTTCCCAACGCCACCAAATCCATGACTTCAAGAATAGCATACTCTCCCGTCTCACCCTGATCCAAAGTCTCCAACAGGGCTTGAGCTAATTTAAAAGCCACTCCCACTCCCGCCAAATCCCGAAAAGGATATCCGGAGTCGGGGATTTTCGGATTAAGGATAGCATAAGCCTGGGGTAGAATAGCGGGGGGTTCATGATGATCGGTTAGGATGATGTCTATTCCTAAGGTCTTCGCATACTCGACCTCTTCCACTGCGGTAATACCGCAATCCACTGTAATAATCACCTTTACATTGGCTTGTGAAGCTTTTAATATAGCCTCCTTATGTAAACCATAGCCTTCGTCCATGCGGCTGGGAATATAAGCAACAGCTTTTAACCCGCAATTCGTTAACACTTTATAGAGCAAGGTTGTGCTGGTTACCCCATCCACATCATAATCGCCATAGATGAGGACTTTCTCCTCTCCGCGCCGTGCGCTCTCCAAACGCTTTAGAGCTTGAGCCATTTCTCGAAAAGCAAAGGGAGAGTGAAGATTTAGTAAAGAGGGTCTTAAAAATTCAAGAATTTGCTCCTCCGTCTCAACTCCACGTTGTCTTAATATATCTGCAACCACTGTGGATATTCCCAGGCGTTGAGAGATGGAATAGTTTTCCTCTTTCAGCCCTGGAAGGGGTTGTGGTCTTGTCCATAATTTTTTCGTCATACTCTACCTCCATAGGCACCATTATACCTTATCCGTTCCGCTCTGTGCACGCACCTATGGAAGACAAATTGACCTTTTTTGATAAGATACATTTTTAGATTAGTATATTGCCAACAACAACACACAACAGTCCCATTACTGCACGCCAGAGAACAGGAGAGAATCCCCAAGCCACTTCCTTAAATTTTATCTTAGGAATTAATCCGACACCAACAACTAGCGCCCAAGCTAGGATAGCAAGTAGTGGCGTGATAAAAGCTCCAAAGATAACGAGACTAGCAATACCTCCTGCTAAGCCTGCTACAATATTGCTCTGCCCCGCCTTTCTGAGGAAATAATAGAGAATCCCTATACTTATTCCTACTCCGCTTAAGAAGATGAGTTCCCACAACCAAAAATTATCAGGATGCGTATACCAGAGGATTCCACTCATAATGAGTGTCGCAGCTAACGCCCCTCTAATTCCGCCTATGAAAATCATAGCTGCCGCAAGCAACAACAGCCATTCCAGCAAGACAAGAATTGCAAAAGCCAAAGCCTATCCCCCTTTCAAGTCGCATCATGAACTAGTATTTCCTGTAAAAGTCCAAATAAACCAAATTAAAAGCTTCAACCCATTAATTAGCAAATGGATCTCTATTGCATAGTATATATTGGGAATAAAATTAACTATGTATACAAAGGAGGAATTGTACTATGTGGGGTTGGTGGGGTTTCCCCTGGTGGGGCTTTGGATTTGGCTTCCCTTGGTTTGGGGTACGATATCGTCGCCGTCGGTGGTGGTAATCTATTCTGGTTCTATTTCTTATGGAAACAGCCTTATTATATGTTCTAAACTATCTAAACCGTTGGAACGTTCCAACGGTTTTTACTTTTCCATACCATTTTCATGACATCCATCCATGGAAAGGCTTTCTAATCAGCTTAAAGATAATTAACAAAAAAAAGCCCTCTCAATAGAGAAGGCCCCGTCGGAGAAACTTAGTTGAAGATTACTCCCAAAGCTAGAAGAATCAGAATTGCAATTGCGATAATCCCTGCACCAATACCACTTCCAACATGACAACCACTGCCAAAACCACCATAACCGTACATGATGCCACCCCCAGACTATTTATTTTCTAGCAAGCTCAGCTTAGAATACTATTCCCATAGCGATGAGCAATAAGATGATTACAACAACGATAGCGATTCCGGCGCCCCAATTAGTTCCATGCATAGTATTACCCTCCTTAAAAATTTCGCCCTTGGCCTTAAGAGACACTCATTATCTATTAGAGGTGATCTGTTGAAGTGTTTTTATTTAGCTGAAGATGACTCCTAAAGCGATAAGAATCAAGACTGCGATAGAGATAATTCCGACCCCAACACCCCAGCCCATACCTTGACCACAGCATTGCCCAAAACCTGCACCTGCTCCAAAACCTGCTGTTCCTCCAAAACCTAAACCGTACATAAAGTACCCTCCTTATATTTTAAATTTCAATTAGAATACGATACCCATTGCAATCAATAAGAGAACGATGACTACAACTACAGCGATACCTTGTAGATAGTTAGGTCCGCATCCACCTGCTCCGAATGCCATATTGTTTTCCTCCTTTCGATTGGTAATATCTGGTTATGCTACAAGATATGAGCAAAACGATAAAGTGTGAGATGTCCACAGGATGTATTGGTTATTTTTTCCTCCCCGCACAAAATAATTGAAGCGTAAAGTCCCCGCTTCGTCAGGACAGCATGGCTTTAGAACTTGTTTCCTTGAAGTGCATATCCAAAGAACAAGAAGTCGCTGGTTGCCCAATGCAGGAGTAATGCATGTAAGGAAATACACTTTTTGACAGCAAAAAATAAGTCTATCCCAAAATCGACACCAGTGTCGATTTTGGGATAGACTTTGATTAACTCTTATGGATTACTGCTTCCAAAATGAGTTCGTACTAATAGTAAGGGTTTTCAATTCTTCTTTTCAATTCAGCCAAGCCCATATTTGCATAGCAATAAATCCTTTGGATGCGAAAAGGGTCCTCTGCAGCGGCCCATCCCCGTTCAATGGTTAGCCCTAATTTATACCCAGCTTCCTTACACAGTTCAATAATTGTCGGATTATTAATTCCATAGGGATAAGCAAAGACGTTAACAGTGGTGCCCAGAAGCTTTTCGAGAGCTTTTTTCGAGCTGGAGAGTTCTTCCTTAATCTGCTCGTTGGAAATGCTATTCAAATAGGGATGGGTTTTGGTATGACTTTCTATCTGCCAACCGGCTTGACTCATTTCCAGTAGTTGTTCCTGCTTTAGATAACCTTTGCCGTCAATCCAGTCGGTTACCATAAAGATCGTGCCATTATAACCAAATTTATCTGCAATAGGAAAAGCCTGAGTATAATTATCTTCATAACCATCGTCAAATGTGATAACAAAGGGTTTTTTCGGCAACACACCATCCTCATAAAAATACAGATAAAGCTCATTTAAGGTAACACTTTCATAGCCATTGTCATAAAGCAGTTGCATATGAGCTTCAAATTCTTGCGGAGGAATGCGCAGCTCATTACCTGCCTCGTAGGCGATAGAGTGGTAATAAAGAACTGGAATGGCTTCATCAACAACTGCTAGAGTGTTCGGCCTATTTCCACTAGCGTTCGTGCTATCTTCATTAGTGTTCATACTATCTTCGCTACTGCTCATGCTTTCTCCACTAGCGCTCATACTATCTTCGCTACTACTCGGATTAACGTTCTGACTTACTGCTTCAGTTTGGTTTGAAGTATTATTTTGTTCTGGTGTTAAAACCTCATGAGCAACTGATTCTTGTGGTAAGGGGAGTGGATTACTTTGAACCGAAGAACATCCTGAACTAATTAATACTGCCAGAAAAGAAACGACTAAGACTAAGCAAAATACACCTTTTCTAACTCTCATTCTTCTACTCATATCTTCAACTCCCTTTGAAGAAAAATCTTACGTAAAATTAGGGCAACCCTACCTGCATTAATATTCTCCGTTGTGGTTGATTCCCCCTGCAAAAACTACAAGCTAAACACAACAAGTAGATCGATAGTTGGACAAAGCAAAGCGGCGTACCCTCGAACCGTAACTTCAAGGGACACCGCTTTTTAGATTTAGTATTACACATCTTTTGCTGGGATAGGTCCCCGGGATAAAGCGATTTTACCGGTTCGCACAATCTCGATGATCCCATAATCCTTAAGAACTTCACAGAGGGCATCAATCTTAGTCTCTTCCCCAGTTAATTCGATAACCATAGTTTCCCTGTTCACATCCACAATCTTTGCCCGGAAAATATCCACGATATCCACTATATCCGAACGGGTTTCGCTACTGGCTTTGACCTTGATCATGGCTAATTCCCTCTGAATGGAATCTGTTTCTGTTAAATTCGTAATCTTAATGACATCCACGAGTTTGGAGAGTTGATTAACAACCTGCTCCAATTCAAGTTCATCTGCTTGAACCACGACAGTAATACGCGTAGTATCCGGTTCCTCCGTATAACCTGCAGCTATACTTTCGATATTAAACGCCCTTCGGCTGATTAATCCGGAGATATGGGTTAATACCCCAGGGCGATTCTCAACCAATACGGCTAAAGTGTGTCTCATAATCTCTTACCCTCCCATAATCATTTGGTCAAGACGTCCTCCTGCCGGAACCATGGGCAAAACATTTTCGTCCTCAGGAATTCGAACTTCCACGACTACAGGTCCTTTGATCGCCAAGGCTTTTTGAATTACCGCGTCAATCTCTTGGGGTTGGGTCACCCGTATCCCCGTAACGCCCATAGCTTCGGCGAGCTTTACATAATCCGTGTGGCCTTTAAGGGTGGAATGAGAATAATGTCCATTGTAGAACATCCTTTGCCACTGGGCGACCATACCCAGAACCTGGTTATTAAGAATAAATACCTTGACCGGCAGATCAAGATCCGCCAAGGCCGATAATTCTTGACAGTTCATCATAAAACCACCATCACCGGTAAATAACAGGATTTGGCGCCCTGGGCATCCCACTTGAGCACCTAAGGCCGCAGGCAGACCATACCCCATCGTTCCTAGGCCACCCGATGTAAGAAAGGTTCGTGGTTGCCTAAATTCATAAAATTGGCTTGCCCACATCTGGTGCTGACCTACATCAGTTACCACAACCGCATCGCTGTCGGCATAATGACTGACACTTTCAATCAGTTGTTGAGGTAATACGACCCCTTCACGTGGTGTATAGGTGAGTGGATTCATTTCCCGCCACTCATTAAGTTGTGCTTTCCACTCAGGATTCAAGGCTTTCCATGCATCGGCTGTGCGCTCTTCAACCTTTTTTAACATAGCGGGTATGGACCACTTTAAGTCTCCTACAACGCGTATATTGGCAATAATATTTTTATTGATTTCCGCCGGGTCGATATCAAAATGAATCACCTTGGCTTTAGAGGCAAAATCAGCGACCAAACCCGTGACCCGATCATCAAAACGCACTCCCAGGCCAATCAGCAAATCAGCATGTGTGGTAGCCATATTAGCTGCGTAAGTCCCGTGCATGCCAACCATGCCGTAATTCTGGGGATGTCGATCTGGAATACACCCTAACCCCATCAGACTTGTAATTACAGGAAGATTCGTATACTCCACGAATTCACTTAAAGCCGGCGAAATATCGGCTAGATTTACCCCTCCACCCACGAAAACCAGCGGCCTTTGTGCCTTAGCTAACTCCTCTGCCACTTGATCAATCACCCGAGAATCTCCCTCAAATAGGGGTTTGTATCCTCTTAGAAGGACCGTTTCAGGATAATGGAAATCTATTTCTTTAGCAAAAACATCCTTGGCAATATCTATGAGCACAGGACCAGGTCGACCTGTCTGGGCTATATGAAAAGCCTCTTTGAATACCCTCGGCAAATCCTGGACATCCTTCACCAAGTAGTTGTGTTTGGTAATCGGTGTGGTAATCCCAGTGACATCAGCTTCCTGAAATGAATCGCGACCAATATAAGAAACTGCCACCTGGCCCGTGATTGCCACCATGGGAATCGAATCCATATAGGCTGTAGCAATCCCTGTTATTAAGTTTGTTGCCCCCGGCCCTGAGGTAGCAATACATACCCCCACTTTCCCAGTGGATCGTGCATATCCATCGGCAGCATGCACTGCATCTTGCTCATGTCGAGTAAGGATGTGAGGAAATTGGGTCTCATAAAGCGCATCATAAAGCGTCAAGACCGCCCCTCCCGGATATCCAAATACTATATCCACATCTTCTTGCTTCAAGCATTCAATCAATGCTCGAGCTCCTGACATCCTCATACGCCCACTCCTCCTTTATCTCTGTTTAAAATGTATTATAGTACAGAACCGAAAAAATTGCACCTATAATATTAAAAAAAAGTAAATTCTATGGAAAATTACTTAAAAGAAATTCCGGGACGAGCCCGGAATTTCTAAAGTTACATTATATATTAGTTTTATGAATTATTGATATCCATTCATAGCTTATCCTTTGGCGCGAGACGGATTGCCACCGCGGTTGGATTGTATTCTCTTCTTAATTTCAACCAAAATCTGGCTGGCATTAAAGATTGAGGAGTAAGCTCCTGCTAAACAACCGATTAGCATAGCTAAAGCGAACCCTTGAGTCGACTCTCCGCCAAAAATCAGTAAAGCAAGGAGTGAAATAATGACGGTTAAAGCTGTCTTAATAGAACGTCCCATCATCTGCCAGATGGATTTATCCACCATATCCTCGTAGCTATCGTTGCGTTTCAGACGAGGTTCATTTTCTCTGATTCGGTCAAAAATAACCACGGTATCATTAATAGAATAACCGAAGATCGTCAAGATGGCGGCCACAAAGGTGGAGTCTACTTCCCATTGGAAGAGGGAGAATACCCCCACGGTGATTATGACGTCGTGCAGCAAGGCCAAAATTCCTGATACTGCATAAGCAAATTGGAAACGGAAAGCGATATAAATCAACATTAGGACCGCAGCGACAGCCAGGGATAAAAAGGCGTTATTGGTTAACTCTTCACCGATAGCTGGTCCGACAAGGTCTTCCTTTAGGGTTTCTTTATTAAAATCGCCAACATTCGTTTGCAGCGCCGAAAGCAGTTCATTGCGTTGGTTGTCTTCTAAGGCCGGTATACGAATCAACGCAGTGGTATCATTATTGGAGAGTTGGACGATTCCTTCCAGACCTACTGAGCCCATAGCCTCAGTAACATCCTCTTGAGTAACCTGTTGATTAAATTTCACATCCATCATGGTACCGCCTGTGAAATCCACGCCCAAATTCAACTTATTGATAAACAAGGAACCGATACTGATCGAAATCAAAATGAGCGAGATGGCAAACCATATATTACGCCGCTTAACTACATTAAAGTAGAAGGGTATGGAATTCTTGACTTCTTCATAGGTTGCCGCATGAGTGACAGGACCTGAGGCCTTAATCTTCGTCTCAGAATCATTCTTCTCAGGCTTGACACCAAACCAAGCCGTATTCATACGGGGATTCACACCCACGATCCAACGCAAAATCATGCGGGTAAAGGTGATTGCCGTAAATAAGCTGGCAAAAATACCAATCGCCAGAGTAATGGCAAAGCCCTTGATGGAGCTTGTTCCTAGGAAAAATAGGGTAGCAGCTGCAAATAAGGTGGTGATGTTCGAGTCAAAGACTGTCAGGAAAGCACGACTGAAGCCTGCTTCCACTGCTGCACGCAAGGATTTTCCCAACTGAAGCTCTTCTTTGATTCTTTCATAAATGATAATGTTTAAATCCACTGTCATTCCTATGGAAAGAATCATCCCCGCGATTCCCGGTAAGGTGAGCACCGCTCCAAATCCTTTTAATGCCCAGAGCACAATCAGAGTGAAGACAACGAGCGAGATATTAGCCACCAATCCCGGCAAGCGGTATAAGACCAGCATAAATAGAATAATAAAGCCAATAGCAACCATACCGGCATCAATGCTTTTATTGAGGGAATCCACCCCAAGAGTAGCTCCCACGGTGCGTTTCTCTTCAATCGTTAAACTCACTGGCAACGCGCCGGAACGAAGTAAAACTGCATATCCCGCTGCTTCTTCTAGAGAGCTGTATCCAGTAATCTCAGCTTGTCCAGTCGTTATAGCACTTTCGACTCTGGGATTTTGCAAAAGCTGATCATCCAAGTAGATTCCAATCTGCTGACCGAGACTTCTTGTGGTTGCCTCGGCAAACTTTTTGGTCCCTTCTGGAGTGAAGGTAAGGTGAACTACATAACCCGTTTGACTCTGCCCGGCGCGGGCATCCTTCAAATCGGCTCCTTCAATCACAACATTACCCTGAGGGTCTTTGAATGTCAGTTTAGCAGTGGTTTTCAAGGTTTCCACAGCTTTATCAGGATCTTGGACTCCAGCTAAGTCAACAATGATACGTTTCTTACCTAAATCAGCCTGTACGACTGGCTCGGAAAGACCCATCTCATTGACACGTTTTTCAATGATACTTTTGGCCTTGTCCATGTCCTCAGCAGTAATTTCTGCACCGTCCGGACCTGCTTCTGCTTGCAAGACGAGATGAACTCCCCCACGCAAGTCAAGTCCCAACGAAATCCCTTGTTCCGGATCTGTAAGGGGTTTGACTGAGAATACGACGGCGATGATGATCAGCAACATAGTTGCTGTTAGCTTCAGGATACTTCCCCTTTTCATTATTTTTCCTCCCTTAAAATTGTCCTGGGACTTGCCCATGCCAAACTATATTATAGTCCTCGTTCCTTAATGGTGTCAATTAGTGGTTAATATAACCCCTTCTCTTGTAGAATCCTCATGCGGTAGCAATTCATGCCTACCTTTCCTAAATCCTCCAGCAATCCGTAATTAGCGATCAACCCGACCACAGCACCGATTCCCGGTAACATTTGGAGCATCTTCCTTAAATCAATCGCATCCCGATATTCAACCTGGAATTGTTCCCAGTCGAATTTTTCCATAGCCTGGCTTTGGGGATAATCCTTCACAGTGTCTTCCCAATGGACTAGTTTATGGTAGACAAGGGGGCGCTTTTGTTGGCTGGAAAATGCTAGTTGGAAAACAAAGAGAATATATAAGCGCTCTTTATAGTCTTCAGTAGAATAACCATAGATATGAGCAAGCTCAAATAGGAATTTCAGCTTAATCGCAATTAAGGCCGGGAAATCGGCAATCCCCAATACAAATCCGCCAGCCCCTGTCCCGGCACCTTCAGCTGCAGCTACCCGCTTATAGGTTTTAAGCACTTCTAAGGCCCGCAGATCCCTTACACTCAGATCCATGTTTTTTAGAGGTTTCCCTTTAGGAATATATTCAAGTCCAAAAAGAACTCCTCTAACCAACCTTTTAATGGTCCCAGTCAGGGCATCAAGAAATTTCTGAGGGTAAAGATTATTGATTTTGCCCTGAATTGCTTTTGATCCCTTCTCCAACAAACCAGGGGTTTTTAGCATTTTCTTTCGCCAATGCAACAATTCTTTGCGAATATGCTCTTCGTAAGTCATAGTACCCCCCCTTGTTCATGGGTAATTATCACCCAGAAGTGTTGGCTTTTCCCAATGAAATAAGCAAGTAGATTCTTCCACTTGCTTATTCTAGCTTACCTATTGTACCCGAGATTGGCTGCAGCATTCTAAGCATACTGCTTACTCAGCAGAGTCCTCTTGGGTTTCGCTTTCCTCATCATTATCTACTTCTTTTGTCTTCTCGTTATCCTTTTTGCCAAAGAACTTTCTCTTTTCAACAGTGATTTCGCGATTCAATATCGTACCGACACCGGATTTGTTTAATTCGATCTCTACTTTATCGGCGATAAGAACTATAACGGAGTCTTCTTTAACTTTTTTGATTTTACCATGTATCCCACCAGCGGTAATAATCTTATCGTTGACTTTAAGGCTAGTGAGCATTGCTTGTCTTTGTTTTTGCTGCTTCTGCTGTGGTCTGATCATAAAGAAATACATAATTGCAAAGAAAACAGCCATGTAAAGAAGAAGAGTCGTTGTACCTGAATCCATAGATTGGTTAGCCCCCTTTAGTTTTGTCTAATTTACCTTAGTATAATTCCCTACGGCAACGAAGAAATCCTGCTTATTGCCTCGATTTAATTAAAATATCCGTAATCCGAGAAAAACTTATGTCGATACTCGGGTAGGCGATCTTCCTTGATTGCTTCTCGGATCTCAGCCATGAGATTAGTCAAAAAACGCAAATTGTGAATGGTCATCAAGCGCAAACCTAAAATTTCGTCGGCTTTGATGAGATGCCTCAGATAAGCACGGGAGTAGTTCTTACAGGTATAGCAGTCACAGGTTGGATCAAGCGGCGAGAAATCATGAGCTGATTCAGCATTTCTCACCACTACCTTGCCATAGCGAGTGAGAGCGGTGCCGTTACGGGCGATACGAGTGGGCAGAACACAGTCAAACATGTCGATTCCTCTCATGACCCCTTCAATCAAAGCGTCCGGAGAGCCGACCCCCATGAGGTAGCGAGGGCGATCTTTGGGGAGTAAAGGCACCGTATAATCCAACACTTCATACATAAGCTCTTTTGGTTCGCCAACGCTTAGTCCCCCTATGGCGTATCCTGGCAAATCTAACTCGGTGATTTCCGCCGCACTTTGCTTGCGCAAATCCTCATACATGCTCCCTTGAACAATACCAAACAGTGCTTGTCGATCGGTCGTAATCAAGGTCTCTTTGCAACGTTTCAGCCATCGAGTCGTTCGCTCTAAAGAAGCTTTAGCATATTCACGAGTCGCGGGATAAGGAGTACATTCGTCAAAGGCCATCACAATATCGGACCCTAAGGCCATCTGGACTTGGGTTGCAATCTCAGGACTTAGAAACCTCTTGGATCCGTCGATATGCGATCGAAATTCCACTCCCTCTTCGGTGATTTTTCGCAAATCGCCCAGACTGAAGACCTGAAAGCCACCGCTATCGGTAAGAATCGCTCCATCCCAATGCATGAAAGCATGTAGTCCTCCGGCGTCTCGAATCAGTTCATGGCCCGGACGCAAAAAAAGATGATAGGTATTACTTAGTATTATGCCAGCCCCCAGCTCTTTTAATTCCTCCGGGGTCATAGTTTTTACAGTCGCTTGTGTGCCAACGGGCATGAACACAGGGGTTTCGATTACCCCGTGAGGGGTATGGAGTTTGCCGAGCCGAGCCCGGGTTTTGCTATCTTCTTTAAGTATTTCTATACGAACTGCCATGATTCGTCACTTCCTTTTTTACAAAATAAGCATGGCGTCGCCAAAGCTATAAAAGCGATAGCGTTCTTGGACCGCCAGATGATAAGCATCAAGAATTCGTTCTCTACCGGCTAAGGCACTTACCAGCATAATTAAGGTTGACTTGGGGAAATGGAAGTTGGTAATTAACCCATCAAGGACTTTAAAGGTATAACCTGGATAGATAAAAATATCTGTCCAACCTTCTTGGGCGGTAATCAGTCCGTTTTCTTTAGCCACTGATTCTAGAGTCCGAGCGGCTGTCGTACCAACAGCGATGACTCTGCGCCCCTGAGCCTTAGCTTGATTGATCTGTTCGGCGGCTACCCCAGATACTCGGTAGTATTCCGAATGCATCTCATGTTCTTCTAGGACATCTGCTTTAACCGGGCGAAAGGTTCCAAGCCCTACGTGGAGCAGGATCTCGACAATTTCTACTCCTTTAGCCCGCAACTGCTCTATCAGCTCCGGAGTGAAATGCAGGCCCGCTGTGGGGGCAGCGGCCGAGCCACTTTCCTTGGCATACACTGTTTGGTAGCGATCTTTATCTTCCAGTTGTTCCGTAATATAAGGGGGCAAGGGCATATTCCCTAATGCGTCCAAAACCGCTTCAAAAACTCCTTCATAACTGAACTGCATGACTCGATTTCCATCAGGCAAAATCTCCAAGAGTTTTCCCCGCAGGAGCCCATTGCCAAAAACAACGGTCTGTCCCATTTTCAAGCGTTTGCCCGGCTTAATAAGCGTCTCCCAGATATCCTTCTCACGACGCGTAAGTAGCAGACATTCTATTTTAGCCTGGGTATCCTCTTTTTCACCAATCAATCGAGCAGGAATGACCTTAGTATTGTTGACCACAAGGACATCTCCCGCTCGAAGCAAGTCTGGCAGATCATGAAACACCAGATGATCAATACCTCCACTAGAACGGTTTACCCTCATCAACCGGGAAGCATCTCGAGGCTCCAACGGGTGCTGGGCAATGAGTTCTTCAGGAAGATCGAAATCAAAATCGTCTACTTTCAAAATGATTCTCCTTTTATGTAAAAGATCGGTAGCCTAATATCCCTATCCTAAAGCTAATATCCCTCGCCTAAAGATAGAACTTTATTAAATCCGTTTGTTGGTAATAAAAATCGAGGATTTCGCGGTAGGTGTAGCCTCGCTGGGCCATGTGATATGCACCCCATTGGGACATGCCGACCCCATGACCCCAACCCCGACCATTAAAGATAAAGACATCATAAGTCGCAGGAAAGTCCCGAATTCCTTGGGAAGAGCTTAAAATGCGACTTAAGCGAGGTCCGGAATATCTCGTCTTAATTTTTTGAGAATCTATGGTGGCATTCAAAGGGATGGGCATTCCCTTTACCCTTTGGTCAAGAGAGAATACCGCTTCATGGTTAGGGATACGTTGCGCACTAAACATGTTGCCGAGAAAGGCTTGCGACGTAATCGGTTGTCCATAAGGATAAAACTTTTGGACCAAAGCCCTGCCACTAACACTGACTAGTTTACCATATATGTCCTGCATACTTACTTTTTTTATCCTACCTGAGGGGAGTTTGTCAAGCTCAATCTTTGCAATCGGGCCTAATTCAAAGGCCTTTCCTAAAACATCTGCTCCAACGATAAATCTCCAGCGATCGGCAGGACCGCCGATTCCTGCCGAAAAAGGATCTGGCTGCGAAGCAAAATGAGGGTCTGGATTGTTCCAAACATTTTCAGCCAACTCCATATAGCCGCCATTATGAGAAGAGTAAAGGGCATCAATAGCTTGGTAAGTGATGGAGTCCACCAGGATTTCACCCCGTGTACTCTCAACCGCTCGACCGGCACTCCCCTCTACATTCCTTCCCAAATACGCCTGATCATAATCGGGTGAATCGGTGATACGAGTAGTATTTTGAGTTTTTCTCACCATATAAGTTCTGGCGGCAACAGCTTGAGCCTTGAGAGCCTCTAAACCATCCCCTGCCCAGGAATTGCTCATCTCAATCGGTACTACCCCTTTGAGATAATCTTCTTGGTCGACGCGGTTGATTAATTTACAGTTGCCGTCTTCCCAGCGGAGACTCAAGCTGCCCCGGTAACTTACTCGTTGACCGTCTGGAGTTTGGACCAAAAAGCTTCCATATTCTCCTTGCCGCATGAGCTTAATTTCTTTTCCGTTCCAAATCATAAACGCGTCATAATTCTTTTTGAAGGCAGGCGACCATCCCCCCCAAGTGAGTTCGAGGGAAGATCCTGCCGGAAAGGCTGTTGAGGTACTGGCATCCTTATTGACTTCTTTGAGCAGATAATTTCCTTGCTCGATTTGAATCTTAACCCACCCTGCGCCCTTAAACTTCCAAACCAACTCAACTTCTATCTCTTTAGCTTGACAGGGTGACACCTGAATCATTAGGGTAGCTATGAAAAAAAAAGCAAAAACCAGACCACGAAAAGGCCATCTGCTTGAGAAAGGTAGCAAATCAACCACCCCACTTCTCTTTTCCTCAGATTGCCCGTTTGCGGTTTTATCTATTCCTCGTCTTCGAACAAACTGTCCTCAGGTAAGTTATCCTTGGGCACTGTTGTTAGCGGAATATTGAGATGCTGGTATGCGCGAACTGTTGCCACTCTGCCGCGAGGTGTTCTCTGCAAAAATCCCTGTTGAAGGAGGTAGGGTTCCACCACATCCTCGATGGTTTCGGATTCTTCACCGATGGTCGCGGAAAGGGTCTCCAAACCGACGGGTCCACCGGAAAACATCTGAATAATGGTGAGAAGGCACTTTTGGTCAATTCGATCCAATCCAGCCGGGTCAACTTCAAGACGATCTAATGATTTACTTGCCAATTCTTGACTGACAAGTCCGTCTTCCCAGACTTGGGCATAATCTCGCACTCGCTTTAAGAGGCGATTGGCAATTCGTGGAGTCCCACGAGATCTCCTGGCTATTTCCGTCGCTCCTTCAAGCGTTATGTTTAGGCTTAATATCCCTGCCGCCCGAGAAATAATCTTGATTAAATCGTCAACCTCGTAGAACTCCAATCGGCTGATGACCCCAAAGCGATCTCTTAAGGGTGAGGCCAACTGCCCGGCCCGGGTGGTTGCCCCAACCAGAGTAAAGGGTGATAAAGATAAACGAATGGAACGGGCGCTAGGGCCTTTGCCAATCATGATATCCAAGCACCCATCCTCCATGGCAGAATAGAGTATTTCTTCAGTGGTCCGGCTGAGCCGATGAATTTCATCAATAAAGAGGACATCACGCGGCTCCAAAGAGGTCAGAATAGCCGCCAAATCCCCGGGTCGTTCGATTGCCGGCCCCGAGGTAGTTCGGATATTAACCTCCATCTCCGTGGCGATGATATTAGCCAACGTAGTTTTTCCCAAGCCGGGAGGGCCATAGAGGAGCACATGGTCGAGAGCCTCTCCTCTAGCTAAAGCTGCCTGAATAAAAATATGTAGATTTTCCTTAACTTTCGTCTGGCCTATATAATCCGCCAGCCGGTGGGGTCGAAGGACTTCACCTTCCTGATCACCCGGAAGCTGCTGGGGTGCTATCATCCGTTCTTCCATAGTCTTTTTTCTCCTCTGTGATTATGCTGGCTTGATTGCCGCTAGGGAGCGAAGAGCCAGACGCACTTGCTCCTCGGTACTCATCCCCTGTTCAGTAGCGGGAAGGGATTGGAGAGCCTTCTTCGCTTCCTCTTGGCTGAATCCGAGAGCGAGCAACGTCTCCATTGCCTCCGATCCACTAGCTAATAAAGGCATAGATACTGAAGAATCTTCCCCATCTACCGAAATCACTCTATCTTTAAATTTCTCCTTCAGCTCAAGAATCAATCGCTGAGCAGTCTTTTTCCCTATACCAGGGACCTTCGTCAAGAGGGTAACATTTTCGCTAGCAATAGCACTTTCTGTCTGTCCCGTACCCAAGGTTGACAAGATAGCTAAAGCTGCCTTGGGTCCAATGCCTGATACAGTGAGGAGCATCAAAAAAATTTCTTTCTCTGTGATTGAAGAAAAACCATAGAGCGCCAGTTCATCCTCTCGTAGAATCACATGAGTATAGATGGTGACTTCTTGGCCGGGATGTACCTTGGTTAATAATCCATACGGGGTAGCGATCAAATATCCTACGCCCTGCACATCGACAATCAGTTTATCGGTTTGAATCTCCCAAACCTTCCCCCTCAGCATTCCAATCAAAGAGATCCCCCCATTCTATTGAGCAAATTCACACTATGGGCATGACAGATAGCGATGGCTAAAGCATCTGCCGTATCATCGGGCTTCGGTATCTCCGGTAGGCCGAGCAGGGCTTTGACCATCTGTTGTATCTGTTGTTTATCCGCTCTTCCGTAACCGGTTACGGATTGCTTAACCTGTAAGGGCGTGTATTCAGACACCGGAATCCCCGCTTGGGCAGCAGCTAGTAAAATGACTCCCCTAGCCTGTCCGACAGAGATAGCAGTAGTGGTGTTACGATTAAAAAAAAGTTCCTCAACAGCCACAAAGTTAGGCTGGTGGTTCTTGATGCAGGCTGCAATATCATTATAGAGCATTAGCAACCGCTCAGTCATGGGTGTATGAGCTGGAGTACGCCAACAGCCATAATCTACAGCAAGCAAACGGCTACCCTTCTTTTCAATCAATCCATACCCCATAATTGCAGTTCCTGGGTCAATTCCGAGTATTAGCATAAACGACTTCCTTTCTATCCATTAAGGATTCGACAGGAAGTTGATTGATTCCTTGTTAGACAACATAGAGAATCGGAATGCCTCCTAATTTCTTGGTCAATTCCGCTCGTAAAAATTCTTCCCCACTTATACGAACATGCTCCTTGTACCAATACTTTCCTCGGCCTCTCCCGGTCATTAAAGGCTGATTATAGAGATTCACTGCTTTAGGAAAAGCCTCCCGATTAATGGCACGGTGAATAAAGCTATAGGTCATAAAAATGATCTCGATAAATAGCTGCTTCTTTGCCTTGGATGAGAGCTCCTCGGCAAGTTGCTCAATCAGCTGTGCATAAAGTTCCTGCCAATTATCCAGCAGCACCACAGGTGCAATGAGGATACCGACTCTAAATCCTGCTTCAGCCATTTGGTTAAGTGACCTAAGCCTCGCCTTTAATGAGGACGTTCCGAACTCTACTTTTTGAATAATTTCTTCAGGATTAACACTCATCCGAAAAATTATTCTACCCCGGTGGTTTAACGGTAAGAGCGGTTCTACATGATCAAATTTCGTAGGGAAGGTGAGATATCCTCTTTCATTCTTACTGAAATTTTCTATAGTCCACTCTAGGTTCCCTGTAATGATATTTTCCAAAATAAGATCGCTGTTACTACCGATTTCAAAAACTAATTCTTTCTCTGATTTATTTGCCGTCTTAATCAACCTGTCCATCATTTGCTCACGATTCACAAATAACCGAAGGTATGAACATTTATTATAATTGCACACTAAGTAACAATAGAGACACATAGCACTGCAGCCTGAGGATGTATAAGGGACGAGGAAGTCCGAGACTTTGTGATTAGGAGTATATTTTAGAGATTTTCTTACACCAAGAATTAGGAGTCGTTTCATACGTGGAAATTCCTGGTTGGGATTTTTGCGCAAAGCTTCTATATTGTTATGGCTCTCAATCGGTTCCCAAGGAACAGTCGCAAAGTGTTCTTTGAGCTGTAATCCTAATGTGTAGTCTAATACTGCAGGCTCATAATAGATTTTTTCTGGTTGCAAGGAATCATCTCCTTTTACTTTGTCTAAAGACTTCGTTAATGACAACCTTTCCAGAAACCTTCTTTAGCATGTCCCTATTGGCTAGAGGATGTTCAGGGGAAGTTTGGAAAAAACAAAGAGTCCTATGCTGAACTTGACAGCATAGAACTCTTCTATAAAAAACTAAAATTACCCACAACCACCAAATCAGTCCAAATCCTCTTCATTGATCGAGTCAGCTAATTCAAAATTTGCGTATACTCCCTGGGAATCGTCATGATCCTCTAGGAGCTCCATCATACGAAAGAGCTTTTTAGCTTGATCCACATCGGTGATTTCAATAGAATTTTGCGGAACTTGGTTCTTTATTGCTTCCTCGATGGCTATTCCCTGGTCAATCAGAGCCTGCCGAACCGCTTCAATATCGCCTGGAGCTGTATAAACGATAAAGCTTTCCTCATCTTGCTGCAGGTCCTCAGCACCCGCTTCAAGGGCAATCAGCATAAGTTCATCTTCATCAAATGGTAAATCCTCTTTAAGAATCGTCAACTGACCTTTTTCATCGAACATCCAATTGACACTGCCTGTCTCACCGAGGTTTCCCCCATGCTTGGAGAATATATGGCGCACTTCACCGGCAGTCCGGTTCCGATTATCGGTCATGATATCCACCATGATCGCCACTCCGCCTGGGCCATAGCCTTCATAGCGAAGTTCTTCATAACTTTCTCCTTCGGCACCGCCTGCTCCTTTTTGAATAGCCCTTTGGATATTGTCATTGGGCATATTCGCTACCTTGGCATTATCAATGGCAATTTTTAAACGGAAGTTATTATTAGGGTCTCCACCGCCTGACCTTGCAGCCACAATAAGTTCCCGGCCCAGCTTGGTGAAAACTTTCCCCTTTTGTGCATCAGCTTTTGCCTTTTTATGTTTAATATTCGCCCACTTAGAATGTCCAGACACAGTGACTCCTCCTTTGCTTAGTCCATCGTTAATTGTACCATAGAGATTTTTAGCCTGTAAAGCAGTTGATGTCGCCAATGACACGCCCATGGGTCACAATTTTTCCGGGGTAGTAATTTAAGAATGAAAATCCATCGTGCAAATCATACTAAGACAAAGGAAACTTGCTCCTCTGAAGATCGACTTATCCACAGTAGGAAGAAAGTAGAAAGGAGGTTTGATTTTGGCACCCATACCACGCAAATATAAAAAATTCTTAGCTATCAGTATACCTGTTCTAGCAATCTTTATCGGTTTCATAGCCTACATATACGAGTATACTTCTACCACTAATTATTGCGGTACGACCTGTCACATTATGGATGAAGCCTATGAAACTCAACTCCATAGTGCTCACCGAGAAGAGCTTGTCGGGTGCAGCGATTGTCATCTCTATCATGGGAATAATATCGTTTATTCCTTAGTTTACAAGGGTTATTCAGGCATGAAAGATGTTTATAAAAATGCCTTTGATCAGCCGGTCGTTTTACATACTACAGAATGGAGCCAAGCTGTGATTCAAAAAAATTGCCTCAGTGGCGCTGGGATTACATAGCCGCTGAAAACAGCATGGGCTTCCACAGTCCTAATGAAGCTCTTCGTGTCCTCGGCGAAGGAATTGATTTTGCTCGGCAGGCTCAACTTCAAGCTAACCTAGCCATCGGAACCGCGGCCAGTGGCGCAGCTAATCCAAATGCAGGTGAAACTCCAGGGATAGGAACAGCCAATGAGGCCGCTGGTGGGGCCACTCCTCTGCAAGACAATAAGAATAATGAACAGAAGCCTACAGATGGTGATAAATCTCCATAAACTGTTGAAAATCGCCCGAATGATGAAACAACCATTGGAACAAACAAAACCGTAAAAACGATATAAAAGCAACCCGTTCTGATATTCGATCTGCTTAAAGTCAAACAGATTATATGCTGAATAGGCTGCTTTTTCTTTATTCCTATTAATCAACTCTTTTATCTCATCTCTTTAAAGCCTTTTTTCAACCTCATCCACTAATTGCTCGACATGATGGGGCAAAGGCATTCGGGTTATTCCGGTAACAACCATATTGCTTCTTTGGATGGGAATAAGTAGTTTAAGAGCTGAGCTTGAGGATATTGCTCCAGCAATGTTTGGGGTAATCTCACCTAATAGACCGTGGACTGTGGCAATGGCTAAGGATCCGGCAATGATATCAACTCGATTAGCATTATAGCAAATAGCAGCTTCACCGGATGCTCCTTCCGTAGCACCGGCCTTGAGCATCGCCCCGGTGGCTAGAGCATTGGTGCCAAGAGCTAAAATCTCTAAATCAGGCACCCGCTTGCGCAATTGGTCGACGATATGCTTCCCTATTCCCCCGCCTTGTCCGTCAATGACTGCAACTCTCATCTCTAGCCTCCATCTTATCAGTGGCAATGTTATTAATAACTATACCATGTACATACCAAGAGTCTTTAGCAAATCCGTGGCAAATGTTCTCCTTCAAGCATACCCACGATTCGTTTCCCTCCTAAAGGGGTCTTAAGTAAAACCAGTCCCGGATCAGCCGCCTCTACCCTACCGATAATAGCTGCCTCTTGACCTAGGGGATGATTCCTCATCCGAGTTAAGACCTCGTCCACCGCTTCGGGGGCAACGATAACCAAAACTTTTCCTTCATTAGCGAGATAAAGAGGTTCCAAGCCTAGCATTCCGCAAGCTCCGGCAACACTCGGATGGAGAGGTAGTTTTTCTTCTTCAAGGATAATACTCACCCGGCCTTGCTTGGCAAGTTCATTTAAGGTTGTACCTACTCCGCCACGAGTCGGATCGCGCATGCAATGAATCCCCGGCATATAAAATTCATCGATTAAATGATTTAAAGGCGCACAATCACTGGTGACCGGAGTCTCAAATTCCAGTCCTTCACGGTCTGCGAGGATAGCCACCCCATGGTCGCCAATCGTACCACTAATCAGGACATAATCTCCCGGTCTTATGTACTGAGGTCCTACTGCGCACTCTTTCAATGCACCAATGCCCGTCGTGTTAATAAATATTTTATCTGCGCTGCCCCGCTCTACAACCTTGGTATCACCGCAGACAATGGGTACCCCCGCCATTTGGGAAGTGGCGGCGATGCTTTGCACTATTTTTTCGAGATCTGCAAGCAATAACCCTTCTTCCAAAATCACAGCGAGAGTAAGATAACGAGGTTGGGCTCCTGATACAGCTAGGTCATTAATCGTGCCACATACTGCTAGTTTACCAATATCACCTCCTCGAAAAAAAAGAGGAGAAACCACAAAGGAGTCCGTGGTTATCGCAATCTTTTCACTGCCGGGTAGCCAAGTGGCATCATTCATTTGGTTGAGATAGGAGTTACTGAGATGCTTTTGAAAAATCTCCTGCACCAACTGATGACTCAACCTTCCCCCGCTCCCATGGGCCATAATAATCCGTTCCACTTATAACTCACTCCTTTGCGCATAACGATAATAGGCTGCACAGGATCCCTCCGACGAGACCATGCAGGGTCCCACTGGTGCTAAAGGTGTGCACTTCCGTCCAAATAACGGACATTGGGGCGGAGCAATCTGTCCCTTGAGAACTTGCCCACAACGGCAGCCAGGGATTTCAACTGTTTCAAATACAGGAAGATCAAACTTTTTCTCAGCATCCCAATCCTCATATCCCTTGCGGATGCCCAGTCCCCCTTGCTCGATGGTGCCTAGTCCGCGGAATGCCGCATCAACAGGTTCAAAAACTTTATCAATGAAAGACTGTGCCACGGGATTGCCTTCAGGCTTGACCATTCGCTGATACTGAATCTCGATTTCCGAACGACCTTGGGCTCTTTGTCTCAGTAACATCACTAGCCCTTCTAACACATCAACGCCCTCGAAGCCGGTAACCACTCCCGGTTTATTATAATCCTTAGCCATAAATTCTATAGGTTTAGTACCGATAATGGCACACACATGCCCGGGATCCAAAAAACCATCCACTTTGGTCTCTGGATCTTCGGCTAACGCCCGTAATACGGGAGGAACAAGCTTATGCATGGATAAGACACTATAATTCTTTAGCCCTTCGTTTTTGGCGCTTTCAATGCTTACGGCAACAGTCGGAACCGTGGTTTCAAAGCCTACCCCTAAAAACACAACTTCTTTAGTGGGGTTCTTTCGGGCAAGCTCTAAGGCATCCAGAGTCGAATAAACAATTCTAATATCGGCACCCTCACCACGCAGCATCTGCAAGCTTTTCTTCGATCCGGGAACCCGAATCATATCACCAAAGGTTGCCGTAATAACATTGGGTTGGGCAGCAAGATATAAGAAACGGTCAATATCACTGCTGTCCGTAACACAGACGGGACACCCCGGTCCGGAAACCAAGCGAATCTGAGACGGAAGGATATCACGCAAAGCATTTTTGGCAATAGCTACCGTATGGGTCCCACAAACCTCCATAACCGTATAGGGTGTTGTCGCCAGTTCATAGATCTCTTGAAGGTAGCGCTCGGCAGCTGTTTTTATTCCTTGCTCAATATTATAATTCTTCACGGGCATTCGCTTCCTCTATCAATAATTCTACCGTTTCTTCAGCATAGCGTTGATCCACGACCTCGATGGCAAAACCAGCGTGAACTAAGACATAATCACCGACTTGAGCATCAGGAACCAAATGGGTTCCTACAACACGCTCATTTCCCATCATATCGACTTTGGCCAAAAAGTCCTCAATCGAGACGATTCGAGCAGGAATAGCTAAACACATGATGAACACCTCTCATTTGCTATGATAACTTGCCCATAAGCAAGCCCCCCATCACCCGGTGGTAGTTCCTTGGCACGAAGGACTGGAATATCATGAATTTTACAGAGCTCTAATACTCTTTCCGTCAAAAGTTTATTTTGAAAGACTCCACCCGTCAAAGCTACAGGCCCTTGGTCTGCCTGGAGCCTAAGCACCGTTTGTACGATACCATGAGCTATGGAATCATGAAAATAGGTGGCAATAAAGCCATTTTCTTTTCCCTCAAGCAGGTCTTGCATAATCCTTGCAAAGATTCCCTTAATTCTTAGGACTAACCCTTCTTCATCCTCATCCCACTCCATGGGATAACGCGGGGAAAGGCCTAAAAGCTCTTCAGATGCTCCGGAGCCAGAGATATCCCACACGTTATGTAGCCAGGTTGTGGCCTTGCTCTCTAATTCAATGGCTGCCTGCCCTTCATATGTGACCTTTGTGCAAATACCCAGCACTGCGCTCACAGCATCGAATAATCTGCCACAGCTTGAGGTTTTAAAAACATTAATCCTTTTTTCAAGCTGTTGGTCGAGAATTTTTTGTTCGGACGCGGCCAGACCCTCCCAGAGCTCTTGTGTTTTTGCCCATTCATGCGGAGAGAGCAGAGTTTTTCCATAGGCATAGGCAATACGCAAAGGGTGCTTCGCACCCGCATCGCCCCCGGGTAGCGGGAGATATTCAAGATGAGCCAAACGCTCATACCCAGCGGAACTCCCCTTTAGAAACTCAAACCCCCAGATCGTTTGATCCTCACCCCAACCTGTCCCATCACAAACCACCCCTAATGTAGGTGCAGTGATACCATGCTCGCCCAAAACACTAACTAAATGGGCATGATGGTGCTGGACTTTGATCTTTGACAGCCATGGTCCCTCTTGAGCAAAACGTGTCGTTTGGTAATTGGGATGGGCATCAAAGGCCACTACCTCCGGCACAATCTTTACGACCTTTTGGAAGGAAGTAAACTCTTGACGAAAGCGTTGAAAATTCTCATACCCTTCCATGTCCCCAATATACTGACTGGTAAAAGCCCTGCCTTCCGCCGCTAGACAGAAAGCATTTTTTAATTCTCCACCCACCCCTAAGATGGGGGTAAGCTGACCCTTAGGGCCTGCTTGAGGTAAAGGAACATAGCCACGGGCTCGCCGATGCCATACAGTTTCTTCCCCAATGACCTGAAGCACCGAGTCATCACAAGGATGATAGATATCCCGATTATGAATCAGAAAATAATCAGCAATTCCCCCAAGCTCGCTCAAAGCTTCTTCATTTCTGTAGATTAATGGACGACCGCTTAGGTTGGCACTGGTCATCACCAAGAAATCGTAAGGACCATCAAAAAGCATCGCGTGCAAGGGCGTATAGGGCAGCATCACCCCTAAGGTATGGATTCCAGGCGCAATCTCCTGAGGAAGATAGTCCTTACTTTCCTTTTTCCTTTCTAGGATAACGATAGGCGCTGCAGGACTTCTTAGAAGCGCCTCCTCCTGTGCAGAAAGTCGAAAAAATTTACGGATAACTTCTAAATTCCTAGCCATTAAAGCAAATGGCTTAGCTCCTCTTTCCTTACGCTGGCGCAAATGCTGAATAGCGGCAGAATCTCTGGCATCACAAACTAAATGAAATCCACCCAACCCCTTAACAGCGAGAATAGCTCCTTGAACTATTTGCATTATACCCAATCCCTCTAATGCGCCACCTTGAGCATCCAAAAGCTGAATCGTGGGCCCACACTGGGTGCAAGCCACAGGCTGTGCATGAAAACGACGGTCAGCCGGATTCTCATATTCATGGGCACAGTCCTCGCACATCGGGAAATCTTTCATGGTTGTCTGGATACGATCATAAGGAACATCCTCAATGATGGTGTAACGAGGTCCACAATTTGTACAATTGGTAAACGGGTAGTTATGACGTCTGTTTTTGAGATCCCTAAGATCACTAAAGCAATCGGCACAGGTCGCAATGTCCGGTGAAATTAAAACATCAGCCAGACCATCATCCTCACTCTGAAGAATTTCAAAAGTCTCATAATAACAAAACACTGCTTCTTCACATTCGGCTTGAGTGATTTTCGCTACAGGAGGAGTTTCACTGAGTAGACGGGTATAGAAAATATCAACTTGTAATCCCTCGGCATGTATCCCTACCCCATGACTAGAATTATTAACCCACCCCTTAATCCCCATCTCTAGTGCTAAACGATAGACATAGGGCCTAAACCCAACGCCTTGGACGATGCCATTGAGATGGATAGAATAAGCTCTTTTCATAACGAATTACCCGCTTTCTTTCGAGCCCAACCATGTAAATACATTCTACACTCGGAAGTGGTATTAAGTAAATAATTTTAATATTCAAAAATTTTAAAAAGGACTGGTAAACACTTGCGTAATAGGTTACAATCTAATTGTGGAATGCACTTACTATCACAATTAAGTGAAACTTAATAGTTTAAGTTTATCATTTCACTCCTCCTCAATCTAACCCCTCTGCTCTATGCCCAGCAACTTGTTGGGCTTTTTTTATTTAGAATTTTCTAAGATCTTTACGAATAGAACTTCTACATTCGGTTATGTTAATAATGAATCTTGAATATTTCCCAGATAGTTGATCTGCATGACAATCATGACGGCCATCATGATTATCATGGCAATGAAGTGACTTTCAAATGAGAGCACTTACCTAGAAGAGGCTGATGCAAAGCGTTTGTGGACTATGCATCGGCCCCTTTTTGTGAGTACCGGATATGCGACAAAAATAATCTCCCTACTGAAGAATTATCCTTCAATAGGGAGATATTTATATTCTTCTTATGCTTTTACTTTAGCTCTTTACTTTGCTGCATCCGGCAGTAGCTTGGTAATCAGATCGATAGCCTCTTGATTGGTAATCTCAATCTCTGGTGTCTTAGGTTTATCACCTAGCTTATCATAAGGGAGAGCGCCAAAGCTGTGATCCTTAGTAAAGTGTCCTCGAGCATCTGTGGGATTCTTCCACATCATCTTGTCAAGATCAAAGGATTTCCCTTCATGGCACTGAGCACAGATAGCTTGGGGTTTATCAGCTTTGAGTAATTGACCGCTGGCATTCGCCTTATGGGATTCGTGACAGGTCAAACAGGTCATCGAAGTACTTTGCCCATGCTTGCTGGCAAAATAATTTCGTGTTCCATAGTGGGTGTTAGCTGTCCATACCCCATCCTTATTCTTACTTGGATTGCTTTCATGACAGGTATTACATGCGTTGACAGCAGTCTTTGGATCCATGGTTCCTTTCTTGGTAGTGGCACTTACGTGATTTCCACCGGGGCCATGACAGGACTCACAGGATACCCCATAGTCTTTAGAATTCACTTCAATACCTGGGGCGTGACAATTGCCGCAGGTGAAGCTTTCAGCTGTATAATCAGGCTTACCATCCTTATCCACATCAGTACCTTTAGCCGGCTTGATGACATATTTTTCTCCTGACTTCTCCAGGGCAGCTACACGGTAAACCTTCTCACTAAACCCTTCGGGAGCTTTAGCAATGACGTAATGATCCATCATTACCCCATAGACCAGATCCTTATTGGCTAGATCAAGGTTCCCAGTCTTATCCGTAGCCTTCGGATCAAAGAGCTTTATTTCTCCTGCTGGCTGGGTTAAAGAATAATCTGTGAGGGGCGTAAAGGCTTTCGCGTGTTGCGATTTAGCAAAGTTGCCATGGTATTCCGAGTGACAGCCTTTGCAGCTTTCGCTACCCACATATTGAGCTTCAGCTGGTGGTTTCACAGGCTGATCTGTGGCAGTACCTGTGGGTGGCGGGGTTTGATTCTGCGTTTTGCAACCAACGAGTACCGTGATAACCAGTGCAATCAATGCTAGTCCGAGTATTATTTTCTTGGATTTCAAACTACCTTCCTCCTTTAAACGTATTCCTTTTCCTAAAATATAGTTTGATTAAGCATTGTGGTTAGTTTGTGCGTTTTACGTAATCTTATAAATATTTTTTAAAAAAAATAATACCCACACCAACTTTAGGCATGAGTATCGAAATAAAAAATCCCCCCTTCGTGACCAGTTATCTTGTAATACAACCAGTTCACCTAAAAGCGGGAGATTAAGAGCTCCAAGGAGCATAGTTTGTTTCGCTTATTATTCAATTTCATTATCATACAATAGCTGATTTAATAGGCTAAGCTACTTTGGCTGACATCGTTAAATACTTGGTATTCAGAGACCAAAAAAGTTACAAATTTATATTTTTCATTCTGCAAAACGGCATACCTTTCAGCTTCTTGCTTACTGATAAATATTCTGTCCACCGAACTAACAAAGTTAGTATCCATGCTCTTAACTACATAAACCTTCATACCTATCACTCCTCTTCTCTATTTCTTACCCATATTATATTACACATTTTTTCAATACTATGAATATTTCCTCAAACGGATGAAATTTGAGCTTTTCAGGTTCGAAATGAGGGGTGAACGGTTAGTATTAGGGGAACTCCTACTTTACGGAGTTCCCCTAAGCTCAAGGTTCCAAGGCTTTTTCAAATACATTGCGGACGATATCCTTTGTAGCAGCTCCCTCATGAACCTTTATTCCATTAACAAAATATGTTGGAACATAATAGTAGGAATACTGCCTTGATATCTCCGGGTGAAGTTGTTCGTCAACGATAGTAAACGCTACCCTATCATAATGGACATTTTCAGCCTTGAGCTCTTCCATCCAACGAAGCGCTTCTTTGCAATACGGACAGGATTCCAAAACAAACATCGTAACTGGTTTCATCGACTTCACGGCCCTTCACTTTCAAATGAATTGTGGATTATTAGATACCTCAACCTCATCATTATCTATAGCCAATATTCCCTCATCAAGGATTAATTATGATATCGTTCGGCAAGAGCACGAAGATCATCCATCTCGTCTGCACTCATCTCCCTAGGAAGAACAATGGAGATTTGCGCATAAAGATCCCCGGCTTGATCAGGATTCTCTAAGCGAGGCATTCCTTTCCCTTTAAGGCGCAATTTTGCCTTCGCTTGAATTTTTGGAGGGATTTTCATAAGCACTTCTCCAGCCAAAGTTATGATACTCACCTCGCCTCCCAACGCTGCTTTGTAGAAATCAACAGGAACCTCAGTTGTTAAGTCATCTCCTTCGCGGTCGAAGAAAGAATTCTTTTCCACAGTAATCAGAAGATAAAGATCGCCATTGGCTCCACCACCATACCCGGCTCCGCCCTGCCCTGCTAATCTCACTTTCGACCCTGTACGCACTCCTTTGGGTATCTTCGCCTGAATTCGTTTATCGTCAAAGTCAATAAGCCGAGTCGTCCCTTGATACGCCTCCTCAAGGGTTACACTAACTTCCAATTCCAAGTCTCGACCTACTTGTGCACGGGCTGCGCGGTTGCTTCGTGATTGACCAAAAGGATCTCCCCCACCAAAGATCGTTGAGAAAAAATCCGAAAAATCTCCAGCACCTGAGAAACCACCACTAAATCCCCGATCACCAAATCCCCTGTCTCCAAAGATTTCGGCAAATTCTTCAGGAGTCATCGTCCTAGTCTGAGTTCCCTCACCAGGTCGAGCTTGCCAGCGATTCCAATCAAATTCGCCCCTACCCCCACGCTTCTTCCAAGCATCATAGTTTTGTTTTAACTCATCGTATTTACTGCGTTTTTCAGGATCGCTGATGGCCTGATATGCCTCAGTGACTTCTTTGAACTTTTCTTCTGCCTCTTTATTGTCTGGGTTGACATCCGGATGATATTTTTTAGCCAATTTTTGATAGGCCTTTTTAATAACCTTGTCCTCCGCATCGCTGGATACACCAAGAATAGCATAATAATCTTTAAAATCCATAAGTCACCCCTCATCTCCATAATTGAAAAATAATTTGTTAGATACGTTTGCGCTTACTCAATTCGCAACGTATCATTGGTTATATTATAGATTTTTTTCTCACAAAGGTCAATAATGGTCAGATTTTTCCCCAAACTGTGTGCGAGCCTTGACGGTCTCCACAGAATTCCACAAAAAGTTTTCACCAGTGAAAAAAATAGAGTAGGGAAACCACTTTCATGGCTCCCCCCTCATCAAACCGCACGTGCCCTACTATGGCATACGGCTTACCAATTAACTTTTGTCGTTGATTTAGGTATATGATGCAATACGCCAAGCATAGTGCATTTTGCGAACAAGGTCAAGAGTGTAACATCTTGACCTCTTTCTTTTGCTCGTTGGACTGTTCTATCTTGATTCTCCTTAGCTTTTCGGGTCATCTTTTGAATATACTGTTCAATGGTATACCCGAATTGCATGCTGTAATGCAGCCAATGTGCTGGTACTAATCCTATACGAGCAAAGAATTCGTTATTCCATTTAACCTTCATGACGTGACCTTTTCTCTGGTTTGGATGGTGATGCAACATTGCCACTCTTGTTCTTTGGCGTGTGTAGTCATCTTTATCTAGGCTTTAATTCTACCGGCCCTAACACCCGAAATATAGTCCATGCAAAAATCATCTTGACCGGCTAAGGCCTCTGTTGCAGCCAATAAGGACATCATATTTTGATCTAAAGGATCAAGAATATAAGTGTCCGCTCCCTTTATTGCGCTCACAACAGCAAAGACACGATTTATCAGCTTTCGTTCTGGGAGACCATGAGATATGTTGGACAATCCAGCAATGATGTGGATATCCGGATATTTTAAATGGAGTTGCTCTGTGCTTTGCAAAACCTCCAACCCATATTGATTATTTACACAGATGGGTTTGACGACAGGATCCAAATAGATATCACTATCAGCAACCCCGGCTTCGCGCAGACCGCTAACAAGTTTTTCTGCTACGGCAAGCCTCTTTTCAACGGTATTGGGCATTCCCGAATTATCCATGCATAGAGCCACTACTTTGGGTTTGTACTTAATAATGAGAGGAAGGACTGCTTCCCATCTTTTTTTCTCTGCGGAAATTGAATTAATCATCCCTTGTTGACGGAAACGTGATAATCCTGCTTCAAGCGCTTGAGGATTAGGACTGTCGATACAAAGAGGGATGTCTACAACCTCTTGAATTAGATCGACAAGCCAAATCATATCGGCTACTTCGTCTCCACCGTGGGCAGTGATTATGTAAATGAAGTTCGCCCCCGCCTCAGCTTGACGTCTGGCAATGTCTTGTAAATACCCTTGATCTCTTTGTTCAATAGCAAGAGCGATCGCCTTCCGTGTGGAGTTGATGAGTTCTCCCACAATAATCAAAAGCCACTAACCTCCTTTCCCTTCCAACCCAAATCTTTTATCTTTAAATTGTATTTGAATTATGAGATTCGACTTACCACAGTTTCCCTTGCTGATTCCTAGTAGTTAGAAGGGACATCCCAAGTATACTAGGGATGCCCCATTTTATTTAGATCCCAATTAGTACATTATACTTGGTAAATAAGTGATTATTTGAGGGAAGATACAGAGGAGAATGATTGCCAAGATTTGCAGCCCTAAGAAGGGGAAAGTAGCGCTATACACTTCTGAGATATTGATATTCTCTTTGGCAACTCCCTTTAGGTAAAAGGCCGCATAGGCAAAGGGCGGTGACAAGTAGGAAGCTTGAATAAGCACTGCAAACATAATGGCAAACCATATCGGATCAAAGCCAAGAGCATAAACAATCGGGGTAAAGACGGGAATGCCGATCAACAACACGCCGTAGGAATCGATAAACATACCCATAATGAGTAGAATAATAGCAACTACAGCAAAGATTACCCATCTACTTACATCTAAGCTGGTGACGAAGTTGGTAATTACTTGTGCTCCGCCTAAGCCGAGGAATACTGCTGTGAACATGGAAGCAGCGAGAATAATCCACATGATCATGGCGTTGGTCTTCATGGTCTCAAAGCATGCCTCTTGGATCATCTTCCAGTTTAAACGTTTATAGGCAAGAGCAATGAACATAGATCCTACACAACCCAAGGCTGCCGCCTCTGTCGGAGTAGCTACTCCTTTTAAAATTGAGCCAAGCACCAAGACGATCAAGCCTAGGGTAGGTACAATAGTTTTAAGGATTAAGATAAGCTTATCGCGAGTGGAATATTTATCTGCCTCCTCTTTAGAAATCGGCGGCCCCATCTCGGGATTAATTAAGGTACGGATAACGATATAGGCCAAGTACAATCCTGACAAGAGAAGTCCTGCTCCTATGCCCCCTGCAAAAAGTTTGCCGATAGAAATCTGAGCTTGAGCTCCATAGATGACGAGGATAATACTTGGAGGAATGATTGTTCCCAAACAACCAGCCGCCATAATCGTTCCAAAGGAGAGCTTGCGGTTGTATTTATACCGCATCATGGTCGGTAAAGCCAGCATGGTCATCATGGTGATGGAGGCACCGATAATTCCGGTAGCCGCCGCTAACAGGGTACAAATAACAACAGTTCCAATGGCTAATCCCCCACGAATCCGGCCAAAGATAATATACATAGATTCAAACATATCATCGGCGGCACCGGACCGTTCGAGGATACAACCCATGAAGATAAAGAGAATACAGCTTACATAGCTAACATTAGAACCAACATTTAAAATGGTACGATTAAACAAGTTCAAGACACCTGGATTATCCCACATAGTAAATCCGAAGATAACTGCAAGACCCCCAAGAGTAAAGGTGAGGGGATAACCCAGCAACAATACGACTAAGAACCCCATGGCAACGATAATTAATGCTGTTTCTGGCGTCATACCTCTTCTCCTTTCACCACATAGATGATATCCCTAAGCAGTTTGGCTATACCTTGGAGAGCCAGGAGAAAAAAACTCAGTGCAAATATTGTCTTTGATGGGGCGATAGGAGGTCCCCACATGGAGAAAGTTCTTTCATCAATCGACCAGGCAAAAAATGCATTCTGGGTAGTTTTCCATAAAAGCACTCCCACAAACGGAGTAAAAATAAAACCGAAGAAAACGATGTCAATAATAGCTTGCCACTTCTTTGAGAGTCTGCCATAGATAATATCTGTACGTACATGCTTGCCTTCTTTTAAAACCCAAGCTACCCCAACCATCCAGCTTACGCCGGTAAGCATGGTCGCTAATTCCCAACTCCAGTCGGTGGGGGATTTTAAGATATATCTGCGAACAACTTCGAAAGCCTGAAGAGCAACAATTAGCAAAACAATGTAGCTAAAGGATTTTGCTGTAAATTCGCTAATTTTATCAATGCCCTTCAAGACTTTGGCTAGTTTTTGTACCATAACTTTCCCCTCCTCATACGGTGTATACAAAGGCTACCGGAGGGCAGCCTTTGTATACACCAGTCTTGAATTGCTATTTTTCCAGTGGGTAACCAAGCTGTTGCTCTGGAGTTAAGCCTGCTCCCCACCATGAGGACATGTCTTTATAGGGATACCACATTTCTTGGAATTCATTGATGGAGTCATAGACTTCCGCAGTTAAGCCGCCATATTTCGCAGCATCTTCTTGTTCGATCTTAACCATTTCTTCTCTAGCTTTGATAAAGTCTTCTTTATTCATCCGGATGAACTCCATGTCACCGGATTCTTGCAGCTTCTTCATGGTTTGAGCACTTTCATATTGGCTCTTGGTCCAGTGTTGTAGCTCACGAGCTTTGAAGGCCATTTCTACAATCAGCTGTAGATCGGGTGGTAATGAGTTCCAAGCATCTTTGTTAACAACAACGGTGGTTGCGAAATGGACATTCCAGAAGTCAGGATAAATCCCGTATTTGGAAATATCTACAAGGCCTAGACTCTCATCGTATTTAAGGTGACCAAATTCCGCGGACTCCACGGCGCCTTGAGACATGGCTGTAAAGACTTCTTCAAGGGGCATGGAAATACCGGCAACGCCATACTTAGCGATCATGCGGGGGTCAGAGGTCCTCATCTTGTTCCCTGCCATATCAGAAAGACCCTTGTAGGGCTTCTTCGACATCATCACTTCACTACCCCAGATCTCCAAGCCAACTAATTGCAGGTTCAGCTTATCAAAGGCTTTTTGACTTAGATCCCAACCACCATGCTCATACATCCAGGTCCATTTATCCATGGCATCCATACTCATACTTCCCGTGCTGAGAGGAAGCAGTGCATATTCAATCCCTTTGGCGTAGATAGGCCAGCTGGAGTGCATCTCGAATACTCCATCACCGGCGGCTTGGAAGCCTTCTGAACTGCTGGCAAAGGTTCCATTAGGAACCACTTCGATTTTCAAGCGACCATTGGACATCTTATAGATATCTTCAGCGGTTTGTTTATTCTGTTCAAAGTCACTTTGACCGGTAGTATGAATTACTTGCATCTTCCAGTTAAACTCCGGGGTAGCTTGCATTCCGCTTGAAGCTGAACCAGACGCTGGAGCAGTTTGAACTTTAGCACATCCGGTTAGCATGAGGGCTGCAATAACTGCGATACCCAATGCCTTTTTAAAAACCTTTTTCATTCTAATCCTCCTCATATTAATTCTAAAAATATTATTTTATTGAACATAAACCGTTTTTACAAATTCGGCGACGCGAACCTCTCATCGGTTAGTGCCTCACCTTTGACGACAATAAAATCTTTATCCCAGGGCCCAAAAATGAGCTTCTGCAGATAATCCAAGGAACCCGTCATCTCCTCGTACCGTAAGTTAAAGAATCGTGCAAATTCCTTGATGTAATCCACTGCGAGCTTGTCATCTAATTCTGAGGTTTTAATATACACTGTTCGTACATAGTTCGCTAAGAGAGATCTGATGGTCCATTCAGCAGTCTCCTCGTCATACTTTTCCACTGTCCTTTTATACTCTTTTAAAGGATCTTCTCCCACCTCTGTCCAGCCCTTGGTAAAATAGTAAGTGCCGGGATAAAGTTTAAATTGTTCAAAATACTTAGCACGCTCACCTAGACTTAAACCTATGCAATCATCAATTCGGGGAATAATCATCGTTTGATGAGGTCGTGCTCGAAGTCCAATAACTGCTCTGCTGCATAGCCCATAACCCAAAATGATTAGATTGTAGTGGGGGTTCTTGTCGATAACTCCTTGAATTTCTTCAGTAAGTAACTTAGGAGTTCTATGCAAACCCTGCTCAAGATAAATCGTTTCATAAGGAAGATCTCCGAGCACCTCCAGCTGGTCTTTTAGTACCTTACAAGCAATGACTAACCCGTTGGGGTTTGTATGCAAAATAGCCCTCCTTTCGTTAAGAATACAAAGTATTATAATAACTTTCTCCTTCCTTATAACTAATGCAATTTTTATGCCAATTCTAAATTCTCAGATTATTTGGGATTCGGAAATCTCCTTGATTCTATTTAGAATCACTGATCTGGTAATCAAATCGTGTTCGACATCCCCAAATCGCTCATAAAGAGCGCAACCGGAGGGTGATTCGATTAATAATCGCTAAGATTCCACTGATAATCGTTTTTAAGACTGTGTTGTGCTAGCTTTTATAGCATACTTTTTCATCTTCTTAACTAAGGCAGATTGGCTGATTCCAAGAAGTTTAGCCGCCCGACGAGTGCTATTTGTCATTTGGTAGGCTTCCGTAATCATCTTTTTTTCTTCATATTCCAGATATTCATTCAGTAAAGCGGGCTTCCTGCCACTTTGTCTCAAATTTGCCAAAGAAAGTTGGTCGATATTTTCTTCGCCGATACAATCTGCCCGACTTGTTACAATAAGTCTTTCGATCATATTCTCGAGTTCACGAATATTTCCGGGCCAATCATATTCCAGTAATAGACCGATAACATCCGGATGAATCCACTTTTGCAGACTATAATTTTTATTAAAATGATTAAGGAATTCTGTCACCAAAGGTAGGATATCATCTTTGCGTTGTCTTAAAGGGGGAATAAGTATCGGAACCACCTTTAACCGGTAATAAAGATCTTCACGAAACAGCTTTTCTTTGATCATTTCCTCAAGATCGCGGTTTGTAGCCGAAACGATACGAACATCCAGCTTAATCGCCTTTTTGCCTCCTAGTCGAACAATTTCTTTATCTTGAATAGATCTCAGAATCTTAACCTGTAAATCAAGGGGTAGCTCCCCCACTTCATCTAAAAATAAGGTACCGCCATTGGCCAATTCGAATAGACCAGGTTTTCCATCTTTTAATGCCCCTGTAAAAGCGCCGGAATCATACCCAAAAAATTCCGACTCGATAAGACTAGGGGGAACAGCCCCACAATTGATTTTTATGAAAGGGCCTTTAGAGCGTTTACTGGCTCGATGAATGAGCTGAGCAAAAAGCTCTTTCCCAACACCCGATTCCCCCAAAATTAAGACTGTAGAATCGACTTTGGCCACATAGTGCGCCATATCAATTTTCTCTTGCATTTGGGGATTTCTTGTAATGATCTTTTTAAAGGGTTGCTGGGAGCGAAAATGCTCTAATTCCTGCAAATAGGTATCTTTCTCTTCTTCGAATTTAGCTAATTGACTCTTTAATTTTTCAAGTTCTGAAACATCCCTAACTGCAGTCACCACAAGGCTAATCTCCCCAGATTCATCAAAAATTGGATTGCCCGTAAAAAGAAATTCTTTACTATTACGTATATCGATAACATTTACCCTGGTTTTTCTTTTCAGAACCATTTCAGTCACTGAAATGTTCATATAACCTTCCTGAAGCAGAACCCCAACATGTTTACCCACGAATTCTTTGGCCGTAATTCCTGTCATACGTTGGTACGCTTTGTTAGCCCGAACAATATAGCAATTTGCATCGGCAACAACAATACCATCATCGACCGAATCTATTATGTCATTTAGTTCCTTGTTGAGTTTTTGCGCATCTTGCTCTATTGCCATTGAAGCCACCCCTTTTAAGAATCCTCATATCAAAAATTTCTAAAAATTGAAAATATATTAAATAATTATTCGACAAATATCTTTTAAAGCCTTTAATTGTCGACACAATAAAAATATTCTGATTACTTATCTCAGAGAAAGATTTCTTAAAAGGCATTAGTAGGGCTTACGATACGCATGGATAACTTTATTTTATCATTACGAAAGCATACCGATTTGTTCTCTTCCACGGAATGCAATACATAGATTGGTAATCCTAGCTGACTTACCGTCTCATAAACAAATTGTGATATCTTTTGCACTAGTAGCTCCTAATTCGAATGCCATATCTACATATTTCGACAATTTCAGCTTCCTCCTTCACTAGATCAACACTAAAGCTAGGACATGTGGCCAAAGGGACGTTTCGCGTGGCTCAAAGCCAAGCGAAGCGTCCCCTTTTAATAACAATTTCCAATGCTATTAAATTTCAGCCATTGCCCTTAATAAGTAGTTTTTTAGTATTTACAATTGGCTTGGAAGGTTTCCCACATAGCGATAAAGTTTTCGATTGGCACATCATCCTGTACATTGTGAACAGTCGAGAACACAAAACCTCCGTCCTTAGCAAATGCATCAATGTTTCTCTTGGTTTCCTCTCTAACTTGCTCTGGTGTTCCGTTAGGCAGGGTGAACTGAGTATTGATACCACCACCCCAGAATACCAAGTCTTTACCATAGGTGCTCTTCAAATGTTCGGGACTCATATTTGCAGCTGTGATCTGCACAGGATTGAGAATTTCAAATCCTGCTTCGATAATATCAGGTAATGCCGCTTCTACAGAACCGCAAGAGTGCAAGGTTATTTTTATATCACCCTTGGACTTAATATAATCATTTAACTTCTTATGATAGGGGAGAATCATCTCTTTGAGGATTTTTGGAGAAACAAAGGTTCCTCTTTGAGTACCAAAATCATCGGCTTCACAGGTAACATCAATCAATCCACCATAGACTTCAAAAATGTTATCATAAAACTCTATTTTCTTTTCCAGCAAGGTATCCATGAAAGGAGTACAACGCTCCGGCTCCGCCACAAGCATAGCCAGCCAATTTTCAAATCCCCAGATCAAAGGACCCATCTGTAAGAAACCGTTACCAAACTGCTCCGATATAGTAGTAGCGTATCCTGCTTTTAGATATTCTTCTAATTCCTTACGTCCCGCCATATCAAATTTCGGTGGTGTAGGCCAAACAAATGTCTTATCGTCCTCCTCATCCTCGGCATCTTCCAGAACGCACCCGGCTAAGTCATAGTACAAGCCGTTTTGCTTAGGCATTCTGTAGTGGGTTCCCCAATCATTAATAAAGTGGTTATATTGCTCATCTTCCCACTTCTTTGCATAAGGGCTCTGAACCTGTGGGATCGGTTTTATTCGTGCTGCCCGAACGTCACAGCCTAAAAGGTCCAGCACTTTATCCGAAGCGTAAACAAGTTGATAAGGAATGTGGCACATTTCAATGTGCTCTTCTTTAATCCCGAAGTAATCCAATAGCTTTTTATAAAAATACACAGTAAATTTACATGAGCATCCGGCACCTAAATCAAGAGGTATCTGGTCCGGTTCCTTATGATTTAGAGCAGTTAAAAGTCTTTCGCGACTATCCATCTCCATCCCTCCATAAATTTAATATTTACTCACCGCATAGACAAGTCAACTAACCTTCAGATGGATTTAAGGCCCCACCTAAAACAATCTTCCTTAATTGCCTGCTTAGCTAGCCAATTTTTTAGCTATAGCTGCGGCTGTTGCTGCATCTGCTGCAAAGGCATCTGCTCCGATAGAATTAGCAAATTCCTGACTAATCGGTGCCCCACCCACCATGATCTTGACTTGTTCATGCAACCCTGCCTCTTTGACGGCTGCTACTAATCTTTTCATAGCTGGCATGGTTGTGGTTAACAATGAAGATAAACCGATCAGGTTGCAATCAGGATTTTCCTTGATAGCTTCGATTAATTTTTCTGCAGAAACGTCTACTCCGATATCGATTACTGTATACCCTGTGCTTTCCACCATCATTGCAACAAGGTTTTTGCCGATATCATGTAAATCTCCTTCAACTGAACCAATTATAAACTTACCGCATGATTCGCCTTCATTTTCACCTAAATGGGGCCTTAAAACTTCGACGCCAGCCTTCATTGCACGGGCTGCGACAAGCATTTCCGGAACATAAATTTCATTGCTTTTAAACTTCTCACCAACAACACCCATGGCATCAATCATGCCTTGATTTAAAATATCAAGGGGACTGTAACCTTCTGCTAGGGCTTGTTCAACAAGCTCTAAGACGACTTTTTTCTTACCCAATTCAATCGCATTGGAAATCTCCTGAATTTTAGACATCTTAATCCCTCCATCTTTTATAGGTCTATTTTTCTATAACCGACTTTAATCCCTATACTTTAAGTTTAAGCTTTTGGCAATGGTCCAATAAGGCCCTCTCTGAAAGCAGAAATATACTCTAAACAGTCTTCATCCACTTGTAGTAGCGCTTCAGCCGCATACATCATCCCTAATAAATCTCTGTTCGTAGGATCCATGATGGCACTATCCATGCCGGCGTTCATAGCTAAAACCAAGAATGTCTGGTTAATTAGTTTGCGAGCCGGCAAACCAAAAGAAATATTACTTAGACCGCTAGTGATATGAACGTTTGAATAGCGTTTTTTAATTTCCTTAGCACATTCCACAAAGGTTGCTAAAGCCGATTCTCTCGTAGCTAAGGTCTCGACCAACGGATCTATATGCAAGCGAGATGGATCGATATTGAACTCTTGCGCCCTCTTCATAATATTTTCAAAAACTTCTAAGCGTCTTTCTACAGAAGTCGGTATCCCTCGGTCATCGCAAAGTAGTGCAACACATTCCCAATCTGTTTCGGCTATTACAGGGAAAATAGTATCTATTTTATCCCCTTCCATCGATACTGAGTTGACTAATCCCGGCCTTTTACAGAAGGGCAAAGCAGCTACACAAGATTGCGGACTTGGACTATCAACACAAATAGGTAGATCCGAAACCTCCTGCACCAAGTCAATCAGCCATTTTAATGTCTCAACCTCAGATTCTACTTCAACCGAGGCACACACATCGAGATAATGCGCACCTGCTTCCATTTGCCTCTTAGCACAATCACGAATATAGTTTTCATTTCTTTCGCGAATGGCTTTTCCCATTGATGGAATCGAGCCGTTAATCTTTTCGCCAATAATTATCACGAATAAATCCTCCTCCCCTTATTCTAGATGTATAAAACAGCCTCCTCCCCATATCAACAAAAGGAGACTAACTTGGATGGACGGGTACAAATTTCCGATAGATTAATTGTTACCCCTTCCTTCTCTGTTTAAAGTCACATATAATTATTGCAATATTCATGCCAACGGAAAATTCAGAGTATTCAATACTTTGGCGAAGACCCTGATTAGGATAATAATCACCTGTATGCTGTTAATGTTAAGCTTAGATGAAGAACCCTTTCATCATTCAGCAATTTAATAGGTGATTACTAATGTGTTCATCTTGATAACCAATGGAATCAGTAGCCGCTTAGGCCAGTTTCTCTAGAATAATCGAATTGTACCAGGAAAACACATTAAGCTCTGTCATTGCATCTGTGGTATGCCCTGTACTTGCAGGAAAATCTTTACCCACATGAAGGAATAAATAAGAAAGGAGAGAATATCTAAGAAACTACCACGGGGATTGACCAAAAGTAATATATAACTGAGGAGGCATCTATGAGAATTGGAATCGGAATTGATACCGGAGGTACCTACACCGATGCTGTTATTTATGATTTTGATCAAAAAGAGATTCTGCATTCGGCTAAGTCCTTAACAACACGCGACAACCTGTCTAAGGGTATTGGCGGAGCTCTTGACGGCCTCTCTAAGGATCTATTAAAGCAGGCGGAACTTGTTTCACTTTCGACAACCCTAGCCACCAACGCCTGCGTCGAAGAGAAAGGCGGTCGGGGTAAGCTGATTTTCATTGGAGCCGACCGAGAAGTGGTGGACCGGACAGGGAAGCTTTACGGGCTACCGGATTCCAGGGAGATATTTTTCGTTGAAGGGGAGGTCAGCCTTAGCGGAGAAATTGTGAAGGAACCAGATTGGGATAAGTTTGTTAAAGACTGCAAGGAACAGCTCAAAGATGTCGATGCAGTCGCCGTCGTCCAACAGGCAGGGGTTTGGAACCATGAGTGCGAGACAAAGGCCAAGGTATTGATTGAGAAAAACTATGGATTAAATACCATCTGCGGCCATGAGCTGTTTAGTGATCTAAATTATATCAAACGTGGAGCTAGCGCCCTGTTGAATGCCCGCCTTATCCCTGTCATTGCCGAATTCCTTGAATCTATTAAATATGCGCTGGAAGCAAGGGGTATCAGCGCCCCCGTCGTCATAGTGAGGGGTGACGGCAGCCTGATGTCCGAACGCTTCACAACCGTACGCCCGGTGGAAACCCTTTTGTCTGGTCCTGCAGCTAGTGTAAAAGGCGGTGTAGAGCTGACCTTAGAGCAGGACTGTTTGATTATCGACATGGGCGGTACGACGACTGACCTTGCCATAATCCAGGACGGTATTCCCGTTAAGGCAGAGAACGGCGTTGCTGTCGGGAAATGGCGTACTTTTGTCAAAGCAGTCTATATCGATACCTTCGGGCTCGGTGGAGACAGTGCCATTAGATATAACCGCTTCGGCACTCCCATCGAACTACTATCCGCCCGCGTGGTACCCCTGTGCATAGCTGCTGCAACATGGCCCATAGTCACCGATAAGCTTGAACTTTTGGTTAAGTCTGGAATCAGCTCAAGTAATGACGCTGGCGACTTTTTCTATCTGGTTAAGGAGCCTACTAATCCATCTTACTATACGGAAATGGAGATGGCTCTTTGCCAAGCCCTAAAGACCGAACCGCGTATTCCCTCCGAGCTCGCGGCAGAGCTCCAAATCAAGCCTTATCAGCTTCCCTTAGAAAGGTTAGAAAAGGAAGGCATCATCATGCGTTGCGGTTTAACTCCAACAGACATTATGCATGTCAAAGGTGATTTCGACCGCTTTGATCGCAAGGCTTCGCGTCTCGGCGTCGAATATGCGGCCAAGTACTTACGTATTACTGCGGATCAACTTGCCGATCTAGTGTATGAAAAGGTCAAGTTTACTTTGTATGCCAATATCCTACGAATAAGCTTAGCGCATACATACCCGGACTTTAAGAGTAAAGGAGTTCCCGTTGAATTTGACAGGCTGATCCGCAAAAACTGGGATGCTGCAAAAACGTCGATGAATAAAAATCTACTTAATGTAGATTTTTCCATCCCCTACACTCTCGTAGGAATCGGAGCACCTATTCATGTCTTCCTTCCGGATGTTGCCAAGGCTTTACATACTCACTATGTAATCCCCGAAAATGCTAGTGTGGCTAATGCCCTTGGTGCAGTCGTAGGCAATATTTCAGCAACAACCGTGGTGGAAATTCATCAAGAACAAGACCAACCTTATATCGTCTTTGGTAAATCACGCAACTACTATACTATGGATATGGACGAAGCCCTGGAGCTAGCCAAGACCGAAGCTAGAGAAGTTGCCCGGATTGAGGCTTTAAACCGAGGAGCGGTAGGAGACATCATCGTGACCCTTGATATAGAAGGTGCCGCATTTCCTTCTAAGTCTCTCGATTCTGTCGTCACTATAAAAGTAAAAGCAACAGCAAACGGACGGATCCTCATATAGTATGGGAGTTGAATGATGACTTAGAGCCTAACAAATCGCATAATTAGTTGGAACCAATTTGCTTTTAACAATAAAAAAGGAGGCATTTATGACGAAAGTAACTATCAATCCCGGTATCTGCGGCTTTATTACGAAGGTTGAAGCTTCAAGCAGAGATGGAGAAGAGGTAACACTTAAAGTCGCGTCAGACTGCGAAGCTGTACAAAAGATGATGAAGGAACTGGGAGACACATTTGATGCTTTTGAGTTATGCTTGACCAAGCCTGGCAATGGGCCGTTGTTTGGATTCGCATCTCAGCATTTTCCGGTTCACGCTGCTTGCCCTGTTATTGCAGGTATTATCAAGTGCGCCGAGGCTGAATGCCAATTAGCCCTCCCTAGAAATTCCGAAATCATTTTCGAGTGAGTGAGTCGCTGAAATTAGCCATATCGTTCTTATTTCATCTTGTTTGCAACTAAATTTGGGCACAACAAAACAAGCCTTCGCTCTTAGGCTATTTAAGAGACCTCTTAGATAGTTTTTAATGTATGAAGGGGCTACCAGTTCGTTCATTCTGTATTTTGGCATGGAGCTTATTCACGTTATAGCCCAAGCATAGTAGAGTATTATAAGGATAGCGTGCTCTTTACAAGCTTTGAAGTGGGAAGGGTGTAATAATGGGAAATTAAGAGGATGTAAAAAACAATTTGGTCGTAGTGCAAATCTTTTTGTAAATAGCGATTTACACCGTAAAGGTAGCGATTTGAATATTTTGTTGAGATGGCTTGTGCGAATGGAAAGGAAGAGGTCCTCTACGTAGCTACAGGTGGTGGACATACAGCAAATGTTTAGATGATAACGTTCCTCCTGAAGACGATGGATTCGTTTATCTGGCAAAACGAAATGCGGTTGAGCATTTCGCCACACTGCGTCCCCTGACGCATACTCCTGCATTGTGGATATTACTTTCCCAGGTACCCCAGAGCATCATGCACTTCGTCATCTTCGTTTTCACTTTAGTGAAAAGCAAAGAGACCATCTAAACGATGGTCTCCTGCATTATCTGGCAACACGAAATGCGGACGAGCATTTCGCCACACTGCGTCCACAGGCGAATACTCCTGCAGTGTGGATATTACTTTCCCAGGTAGGCGGCGCGTTCAGTATCATTTTTCCACAGCCCGCACGCCGCGTAACAGTCCACCGGACTGTTACGTCTGCGGTCCAAGTATCATCAGCCCTGGAGGTCTTAACTTCCGTGTTCGGGATACGAAACAGTCCAGTGGACTGTTTCGGCCAAGCCACACGGCCATATAAACATGCTACGTGGCGCCGGCCAAACGGGTGGAACTGACCCCAAAACATCATGCACTTCGTCATCTTCGTTTTCACTTTAGTGAAAAGCAAAGAGACCATCTAAACGATGGTCTCCTGCATTATCTGGCAACGACTTACTTTCCCAGGACCCTGCGGTCCAAGTATCATCAGCCCTGGAGGTCTTAACTTCCGTGTTCGAGATGGGAACGGGTGGAACCCCTCCGGAATAATCACCAGATCGTTGAAGTTATAGCGTCCCTCTCGGGACCCTGTTCCCTCAAAACTACACAGATCTTATATAACTGTAAACTTTAGATTCCATCTTCCTCACTGCAGATTTGAGCCCTTCAGTGAGTCACCTTTCATGGCGTCTTGTTAGGTCAAGCCCTCGACCTATTAGTACCCGTCAGCTCCATACCTCGCGGCACTTCCACTTCGGGCCTATCTACCTGATCATCTTTCAGGGGTCTTACCAGCTTATGCTGTGGGAAATCTCATCTTGAGGCCGGTTTCGCGCTTAGATGCTTTCAGCGCTTATCCGATCCGGATATAGCTACCCAGCTGTGCCTCTGGCGAGACAACTGGTACACCAGTGATCCGTCCAACCCGGTCCTCTCGTACTAGGGTCAGTTCCTCTCAAATTTCCTGCGCCTGCGACGGATAGGGACCGAACTGTCTCACGACGTTCTGAACCCAGCTCACGTACCGCTTTAATGGGCGAACAGCCCAACCCTTGGGACCTACTACAGCCCCAGGATGCGATGAGCCGACATCGAGGTGCCAAACCTCCCCGTCGATATGGACTCTTGGGGGAGATAAGCCTGTTATCCCCAGGGTAGCTTTTATCCGTTGAGCGATGGCCCTTCCACTCGGTACCACCGGATCACTAAGCCCGACTTTCGTCCCTGCTCGACTTGTTGGTCTCGCAGTCAAGCTCCCTTCTGCCTTTACACTCTTCGCGCGATTTCCATCCGCGCTGAGGGAACCTTTGGGCGCCTCCGTTACTCTTTAGGAGGCGACCGCCCCAGTCAAACTGCCCACCTGACACGGTCCTCAACCCCGATTCAGGGGTCTAAGTTAGAACTTCAGTACAAAAAGAGTGGTATCCCACCATTGACTCCACCAAGGCTGGCGCCCTAGCTTCTTAGTCTCCCACCTATCCTGTACATTTCATACCAAAGTCCAATGTCAAGCTACAGTAAAGCTCCATGGGGTCTTTCTGTCCTGTCGCAGGTAACCCGCATCTTCACGGGTATTACAATTTCGCCGAGTCCCTCGTTGAGACAGTGTCCAGATCGTTACGCCTTTCGTGCGGGTCAGAACTTACCTGACAAGGAATTTCGCTACCTTAGGACCGTTATAGTTACGGCCGCCGTTTACTGGGGCTTCAATTCAAAGCTTCGCCTTGCGGCTAACCTCTCCTCTTAACCTTCCAGCACCGGGCAGGCGTCAGCTCCTATACTTCTCTTTTCAGATTGGCAGGAACCTGTGTTTTTGATAAACAGTCGCCTGGACCTCTTCTCTGCGGCTCTATTGCTAGAGCACCCCTTCTCCCGAAGTTACGGGGTCATTTTGCCGAGTTCCTTAACGAGGGTTTTCTCGCGCGCCTTAGGATTCTCTCCTTACCTACCTGTGTCGGTTTACGGTACGGGCACTCTCTTGCTCACTAGAGGCTTTTCTTGACAGCTTGGAGTCGGTTACTTCGCTACTTGTTTTCGCTCCCCATCACCTTTCAGGCTATTGTGAGACGGATTTGCCTATCTCACACCCTAAGGGCTTGGGCGTGCTCAACCAACGGCACGCTTAACCTATCCTTCTGTGTCACCCCATTGCTCAAACGCTTAAGAGTGGTACTGGAATCTCAACCAGTTGTCCATCGCCTACGCCTTTCGGCCTCAGCTTAGGTCCCGACTTACCCTGGGCGGACGAGCCTTCCCCAGGAATCCTTAGGTTTTCGGCGGGTGAGATTCTCACTCACCTTTTCGCATACTCATACCGGCATTCTCACTTCCATCCACTCCACACAACCTTACAGTTGAGCTTCTCTGCTGATGGAACGCTCCCCTACCCCTGGAACGGAATTATTAAACCCTTAGCCTTTCTTTGGAGTGTTTACTCTCCTTGAGCCCCCGAGGACATTTGGAAATTTTGCTCTTATTTAAGCTTTTGTCTTCCTCATCGGAAGCAAAATTCCTGATGCAACTCTCTTCTTATGCTCTAATCTAAAGACTTAATAATTCCGTTCCAAGCCATAGCTTCGGTGATACGCTTGAGCCCCGTTACATTTTCGGCGCAGAACCACTCGACCAGTGAGCTATTACGCACTCTTTAAATGGTGGCTGCTTCTGAGCCAACATCCTGGTTGTCTATGCAATTCCACATCCTTTTCCACTTAGCGTATACTTTGGGACCTTAGCTGATGGTCTGGGCTGTTTCCCTTTTGACTATGAAGCTTATCCCCCACAGTCTGACTCCCAATCTAAATTCTTGGCATTCTGAGTTTGATAAGGTTCGGTAACCCGGTAAGGCCCCTAGCCTATTCAGTGCTTTACCGCCAAGAATCATCAATTGAGGCTAGCCCTAAAGCTATTTCGGGGAGAACCAGCTATCTCCGTGTTCGATTGGAATTTCTCCGCTACCCACAGCTCATCCCCTGCCTTTTCAACGACAGTGAGTTCGGGCCTCCAGTGAGTTTTACCTCACCTTCACCCTGTCCATGGGTAGATCACACGGTTTCGGGTCTACAGCATGTAACTAATCGCCCTATTCAGACTCGCTTTCGCTCCGGCTCCGACTTCTCGTCTTAACCTCGCTACATACCGTAACTCGCCGGTTCATTCTACAAAAGGCACGCCATCACACCTCAAGGGTGCTTTGACTGCTTGTAAGCGTACGGTTTCAGGTTCTCTTTCACTCCCCTCCCGGGGTGCTTTTCACCTTTCCCTCACGGTACTGGTTCGCTATCGGTCGCTAAGGAGTATTTAGCCTTGGGAGGTGGTCCTCCCAGTTTCCCACGGGGTTTCACGTGTCCCGCGGTACTCAGGATACCCTCACAGAATGTCTTTCTTTCGCTTACAGGAGTGTTACCTTCTTTGCTCGACCTTTCCAGATCGCTTCAGCTAGAAATTCATCCCTAAAAGAGGGTCCTACAACCCCGATCCCCGAAGGGTTCGGTTTGGGCTCTTCCCGTTTCGCTCGCCGCTACTCAGGGAATCGATTATTCTTTCTCTTCCTCCGGGTACTTAGATGTTTCAGTTCCCCGGGTTGTCTTCTTAAACCTATGTATTCAGCTTAAGATATCCAGATATGACTCTGGATGGGTTGCCCCATTCGGATATCCACGGATCAATGCATGCTTACTGCTCCCCGTGGCGTTTCGCCGCTCGCCGCGTCCTTCTTCGACTCTTAGCGCCTAGGCATCCACCGTACGCCCTTAGTAGCTTGACCAAACATTTTTACGCCGCCACTTCTAGGTTTTAGATGTAATCCTAATTTACAGTTATTTCTTCTCTGTGCAGTTTTCAAAGAACAACAATCCTTTGTCCATCACTTTAGTTACAAAAATTCACTTCTTACAAAGCAAACCCTTATAACTTAGATTTGGTCAAAAAATAGTGAGTTTCCATTGCTGGTCCCTCAAAACTAAACAACAAGTAGCTTTCGCTTAAAACAGTTTCATTTCTCGTTTATCAGGTTTACTTATTCAGTTCCCCTGTTTCGCCTCTTCGGCATTTTTAGAAGTCTCTAGGACTTCTACCACTCTGACCTCGTTTCACTTGCGTGACGTCATCCAGAGCTCGACCTTAGGATATGCTCAACTAAAAGTCAAGCATGTCTCCTTAGAAAGGAGGTGATCCAGCCGCACCTTCCGATACGGCTACCTTGTTACGACTTCACCCCAATCATCGGCCCCACCTTCGACGGCTAGCTCCCTTTCGGGTTACCTCACCGGCTTCGGGTGTTGCAGACTTTCGTGGTGTGACGGGCGGTGTGTACAAGGCCCGGGAACGTATTCACCGCAGTATGCTGACCTGCGATTACTAGCGATTCCGACTTCATGTTCTCGAGTTGCAGAGAACAATCCGAACTGAGACCGGCTTTCTCGGATTCGCTTCACCTCACGGCTTCGCTTCCGTCTGTACCGGCCATTGTATTACGTGTGTAGCCCAAGACATAAGGGGCATGATGATTTGACGTCATCCCCACCTTCCTCCGGTTTGTCACCGGCAGTCTGTCTAGAGTGCTCGACCTTACTCGTTAGCAACTAAACATAGGGGTTGCGCTCGTTGCGGGACTTAACCCAACATCTCACGACACGAGCTGACGACAACCATGCACCACCTGTCTCTACGCTCCCCGAAGGGCACTCCTAAGTTTCCTCAGGATTCGTAGGATGTCAAGCCTTGGTAAGGTTCTTCGCGTTGCGTCGAATTAAACCACATAATCCACCGCTTGTGCGGGCCCCCGTCAATTCCTTTGAGTTTCAACCTTGCGGCCGTACTCCCCAGGCGGAGTGCTTATTGTGTTAACTGCGGCACAGAAGGGGTCGATACCCTCTACACCTAGCACTCATCGTTTACGGCGTGGACTACCAGGGTATCTAATCCTGTTTGCTCCCCACGCTTTCGCGCCTCAGCGTCAGTTACAGTCCAGAAAGTCGCCTTCGCCACTGGTGTTCCTCCACATATCTACGCATTTCACCGCTACACGTGGAATTCCACTTTCCTCTCCTGTCCTCAAGATAACCAGTTTCCGATGCAGTCCCAGGGTTGAGCCCTAGGTTTTCACACCAGACTTAATTATCCGCCTACGCGCCCTTTACGCCCAATGATTCCGGACAACGCTTGCCCCCTACGTATTACCGCGGCTGCTGGCACGTAGTTAGCCGGGGCTTCCTCCTCAGGTACCGTCATGTATCTACATTATTTACATAAATACCGTTCGTCCCTGAAGACAGTACTTTACAACCCGAAGGCCTTCGTCGTACACGCGGCGTTGCTCCGTCAGACTTTCGTCCATTGCGGAAGATTCCCCACTGCTGCCTCCCGTAGGAGTCTGGGCCGTGTCTCAGTCCCAGTGTGGCCGTTCACCCTCTCAGGCCGGCTACTGATCGTCGCCTTGGTAGGCCTTTACCCCACCAACTAGCTAATCAGACGCGGATCCATCCATTAACGATAGCATATTCAGAGGCCATCTTTCCTTATCTCGCGATGCCGCGAAATATTCTTATCCGGTATTAGCCCTCGTTTCCAAGGGTTGTCCCGGTCTAATGGGTAGGTTATCCACGCGTTACTCACCCGTCCGCCACTAACTAACGTCTAGCACTCAGTGTTCTTTTCTAATCCACTGTGTTGGTACTCTATATTGCGTGGAGCTCTCTCTTCGTTCGAGCTCTCGCTTTATCCAACATCACTGAACACTCAGTGCTAAACGCTAGTCCGTTCGACTTGCATGTGTTAGGCACGCCGCCAGCGTTCGTCCTGAGCCAGGATCAAACTCTCCATAAAATTTATGAAGAAAATTTGATTGCTCAAATTGTCTTTACTCATTGACGAGTCATTGGCTGTTCCTTGTTGTTTAGTTTTCAAAGACCATCTTGGCTCCTATTTTCGCCACTCTTGGTGACTCATTTCGGCGCCGTCGCACTTAGTGGCGACATTTATAGATTCTATCAGAGTTTGACTTGGAAGTCAATATCTTTTTTAGAATCTATTCTTTTGTTGTTTCTCCGTTGGGGTTTCCCCAGCGGCAACTTTGTTATAATACCACCGGAGAGCGACCCCTGTCAACTGTTTTTCAGAACTGTTTTTTAGATAAGGTTTTTAATCTGTTAGTACTGTTGTTTATCTCTTTAGCTTTTAACCAACATCTGAACCTCCATTATTATTCACACCCTAGATACCAGAATATTCATTCTAAAACTTGTCTGCAGCTTAGTATGAAGAGAGCCCTATAAGCTCTCTCAAACCTGCGCGCAGAGATAGACTACTCGACTTCTTGAATAATGGGTAGAATCATTGGACGGCGGCGTGTTTTTTCATAAAAATGTTTACTCAACGTTTCACGGACTTGACCTTTTAGCACTGCCCATTCGGAAACATGATTTTCTCTTAAGCGCGTCATAGTCTGTCTTACCTTTTCTTTTGCTTCGTCAAGCATCAATTCTGATTCACGCACATACACAAAGCCACGGGTCACTATATCTGGACCTGCGACGATTGCACCTGAAGTACGGCTAATGGTCATCACCACAATCAAGATTCCATCTTGAGAAAGCTGCTTGCGATCACGCAGCACAATATTACCGACATCACCGACCCCAAGTCCATCGATGAGCACTTTACCTGCTTGTACCTTACCGGCAATACTTGCTCCATAGCGAGTGAATTCGATAATCGTGCCATTATCGGCAACAAAAGTATTCTCTCTCGCAATTCCCAACTGTTCAGCTAGCTCCGCATGCTTAATAAGCATACGGTATTCGCCATGAACAGGAATGAAATATTGGGGACGAATCATATTAAGCATGAGCTTTAGTTCTTCTTGGCTAGCGTGCCCTGAAACATGCATCCCTTGATACGATTCATAGATGACATTGGCCCCTAATTTGAATAAGAGATCGATTGTTTTTGATACTGATTTTTCGTTACCCGGAATCGGGTTAGCAGAAATGATGACGGTGTCCCCCGGTTGAATCTCAATACGCCGATGGTCGCTCATGGCCATACGTGTTAAAGCTGACATCGGTTCGCCTTGACTACCGGTGGTTAAAATACAGGCTTGGTTGCCTGGTAAGTTGACGATTTCGTCCACGTCGACCAATGTGCCCTCGGGAATTTTTAGATAGCCTAATTCAGAGGCTATCGCCACAATGTTAATCATACTTCGTCCGACGACCGCCACCTTACGGCTGGTATTATAGGCTGCTGTAATCACTTGCTGTAGTCTGTGCACATTGGTAGCAAAGCTGGCAATGATGATGCGGTCCTTGGCTCCTTTAAATGCTTCCTCAAGCATGTGACCAACGCTTCGTTCAGACTTGGTAAAACCGGGGCGCTCCACATTGGTGCTATCCGACATTAAGCAAAGAACGCCTCTGTCACCCAGTTCAGAGAATTTATGAACATCAAATTTTTCGCCCGTGACCGGAGTATGATCTACTTTAAAATCACCAGTATGCACTATGGTTCCAAGAGGAGTATGGATTGCTATGGCCACCGCGTCAGGAATGCTATGATTGACACTTAAAAACTCTACTTTAAAAACACCCATTTTTACTGTATCTCTAGGTTGGACGACCGTTGTTTTTATACCATTTAAATTTCCTTCTTTTAATTTCGATTGAATGATTCCTAAGGTTAAACGAGTGGCATAAAGAGGGACATCCAAATCCTTTAACAGATAAGGTAACGCTCCAATATGATCTTCATGTCCATGCGTTACTAGTATTCCTTGAACCATTTCTTTATGTTCTAAGAGATAGGAGTAATCTGGTATAACAACATCAATCCCCAACATTTCTTCTTCAGGAAAAGCTAAACCCGCGTCAATAACGATCATTTGATTATCATAGCGAATCACGGTCATATTTTTACCGATCTCGCCTAAACCGCCTAATGGGATAATCTGAACTTTATGTTCTTTTGGCAAACTATTACACCTCCACCATATTTTTCCTTATGATAGCTTTATTGTGCCTATTTCTAGATACTTTTTATATTCGCAAAAATGGAACAAAAAAGATTCGAAATGCCGTAACGAATACAACGCCCTTGGTACTCGCCGGTATTCCGTGAAATAATATTAAACTCACCGCACAATACATTGGTCTTATTATAGCTAATATATAAAGGAATAACAAGAGTAAGAAAAAGCAGAAATTCGACCGAAATAACGGTGAATTTCTGCTCATATCTCAAATCAACAATGAATTGTCTAGCCGCTGACATTATCCTTTAATTTCTTGATAAAGGTTATCTAAGAAAGCTTCCTCCTTGGGAGATGCACAAACGAGTGGAAGTTTTACTCCACCGGCGTTGATGCCAACTTTCTTTAGTAGGTATTTTACAGGAACGGGGTTCGTAGTTACAAATACACCTTTAAACATGGGCATAAGCTTCAAATGCCACTGAAGAGCAGTTTGGAGGTCCCCAGCGAACCAAGCCTCTACCATCTTCCTCATTTCATCGCCGACAACATGTGCCGCAACGCTAATGACCCCGCTACAACCTAAGGCAAGCATGGGTATGGTTAAGGAATCATCCCCACTATAGACCACAAAGTCACCCGGTAAAATACGCTTCAGTTCACTGACCTGGTCCATAGAACCGGCAGCTTCCTTAATGGATGTGATATTGGGAATCTCGCTGAGTCTGCGCACTGTTTCTGGAAAGAGATTAACAGACGTTCTCCCTGGAATATTGTACACCATCAGAGGCAAGCTTGTAGCTTCAGCAATAGCGCGAAAATGCTGGAACATACCCTCTTGAGAAGGCTTGTTGTAGTATGGCACAACGGCCATAAGCCCATCAACCCCGGTAGCTTCAGCTTTACGAGCTAGACTGATGCTACCTTCTGTTGTATTTGAACCAATACCGGCTATTACTGTAGCCTTATTGCCCACTGCTTTTTTGACCACTCTAAAAAGTTCAAGCTTCTCATCGGCCGTAACCGTTGGCGATTCACCTGTGGTGCCACATACGACAATCCCATCAGAACCATGTTCTATGAGGTAAAGAGCTAATCTCTCTGCCTCGGCATAATTAACTTCCATTTTCTCATCAAAGGGAGTGACCATTGCCGTCATAATTCTATTTAAGGCCATACTTTTCAGCTCCTCATTTACTAGTTTTTATCATGTGCCTAATAGAAACTTCTTATGGAGTGCTTGCACAGCCAAAATCATATCCTCTTTATTCACAAGAACCCATATTGTAGTATGAGAGTCTGCTGATTGGAGAATACGAACTCCCGCATCCGATAATGCATGCACTAAGTCAGCCATGACACCAGGTACTCCTGCAATACCGGCCCCAACCACAGATACTTTGGCACATCCTGGTACAGATGAGGGATTGAATCCTAAGTTCTCTAGGATCTTTACAGCCTTTTCAGCTAAATCATCTGGCACGGTAAAAAGTACACCCTCAGGTTGAACACTAATAAAGTCTACGCTGATATCTGCCAATGCCATGCCCTTAAATATCTGTTTATTGGCTTGCAATTGATCGGGAATATCTACAGTAGGTACTTGTATTTGGGTTACGTTAGGTGTATAGGCAATTCCTGTGGTCGTTCGATCCCCCGTTATATCTGTTCCGACACCCATATCCGGCTGCAAACAGGTAACTAGGGTACCGGGAGCATCTGAAAAAGTACATTTAATTCTAATGGGTATATTACGTTGCATAGCAATTTCAACGGCACGGGGATGGATTACCTTTGCTCCCTGATGGGCGAGATGGCAAATCTCGTTGTAGGTTACTACATCTAAGATACGGGCATCTTCAACAATGCGTGGATCGGCGGTCATAATCCCTTCCACATCTGTATAGATGTCGATATCCTCTGCATCTAACGCTACCCCAAGGGCGGCGGCTGTGGTATCACTTCCTCCGCGGCCTAAGGTCGTAATCTGACCATCTTCCGTAACCCCTTGGAAACCTGCGACGACGACAATGCGTCCTGCCTCTAAATGATTAAGAATGTTCTTTGGTTCTACACGAATAATTCGAGCATCGCCAAAACAATTATTAGTAATAATCCCCGCTTGCCCTCCGGTCAACAAGACAGCGTCGAGACCTAAATCCTTTAAAGTACTGGTCAAGACAACTCCGGATATAATTTCTCCACAGCTCATGAGTAAATCCATTTCTCGCTTAGGAGATTCAACCGCGATTCCTTTTACCATATTGATAAAGGTGTCTGTGGCGTATGGGTCACCACTGCGCCCGATGGCAGACACCACAACCACAGGTGAATACCCTTCCCGCACCGCTTCAGAGATTTTTGCGGCAACTTGAGCACGACGTTCAGCACTAGATACCGAAGTTCCCCCAAACTTTTGGACTAAAACACGCACCTGTACTCCTCCTGACGCCAAAAGCTATCTATTATTTTCTATAATAAGAGTTCGGCAATCTGTACGGCATTGGTTGCCGCACCTTTGCGAATCTGGTCACCGACAACCCAAAGGTTAATCCCATTCTCGATTGAAAAGTCTTGGCGAATACGCCCTACATAGACTTCATCGCTATCTGAAGAAAACCAAGGCATGGGATATTGATCTTCTGCCGGATTATCGACCACAATCACACCCTGGGCTTTCTGGAAAGCGGTCTTAACTTCCTCTATAGCTACTTTTCTTTCTGTTTCTATGTTAATGGACTCGGAATGACTTCTTAGAATAGGCACACGAACTGTGGTAGCTGTAATCGCCATATCATCTACATGGAATATCTTTTGGGTCTCCTTGACCATCTTCCACTCTTCTTTGGTATAATCTCCTTCTTGGAACACATCAATCCGTGGAATGACGTTGAAAGCGATTTGATAGGGGAAGGTGTGATTCTTCAATTCATCTCCGTTTGCCCAACTGCGGACTTGATTTTCCAATTCTTCGATCCCCTCACGACCTGCCCCAGAAACCGCTTGATAAGTAGATACGACTACTCTCTTAATCCCAGCTAGATCAAAGATGGGTTTCATGGCTACGACCATAATAATTGTCGAACAGTTAGGATTAGCAATGATCCCTTTATGCCACTTTACATCATCTGGATTGACCTCAGGCACGACAAGAGGAACGTCTGGGTCAAGGCGATAGGCACTGCTGTTGTCAATGACCACAGCTCCGCTCTTCACTGCCGAGGGAGCATATTCCGCACTGGATGACCCACCGGCAAATAAAGCTATATCAATCCCCTTGAAGCTATCATGAGTTGTTTCTTGAACTTCGATCTCCCTTCCTTGCCAAACCATCTTCTTACCCGCAGAACGCTTCGTTGCTAACAAGCGTAATTCCCCCACGGGGAAGTTCCTCTCAGCAAGAATCTTCAAGAATTCTTGTCCAACTGCACCTGTAGCACCAACAATTGCAACATTCGGCATAAATGATCCTCCTTAGATCTCTGCATCGGATGTATGAAGATGGTGCTGCCCTAAAAGCACAGCACCATAATCAAGGCGATCCGTCTGAGTTTTTAGTGATAATCAACTAAAATAGGTTGAATTTGTTTCCCTTCACAGGCCATTAGGATTGTATCTGGAATCATATCCATATGCGCCACTAATGAATTCGCTTTTGTAGCTGGGCTATCCTGCCCAAATGGAACGAGAAATAAATTTTTTGTACATAAAAGTGTTCCAATATTCCTTGCGTTTATACCAAGTCCGTCATTCGTTGAGATGGCAATCACTAAAGGCCGCTGGTTACGAAGATGAGCCTTTGCTGCCATAAGCACCGGAGTATCTGTGATTCCATTGCTTAATTTCGCCAATGTATTCCCTGTACATGGTGCAATCAGCAGACAGTCAAATTTTTTCTGAGGCCCTATCGGCTCCGCGTCTGGAATGGTTTGGATTACTTTCTTTTGAGTTATTTCTTCAAATTTGCTCTTCCAATCTTCCGCCTTGCCGAACCGAGTATCCATTGTATCTACAGCATAGGAGATGATGGGAGTCAAATCCGCTCCTTCTTCGACCATCTTACGCATGACCCCAGTGATTTCATGTAAGGTGCAATGGGAGCCTGTGACTGCAAAGCCAATCTTTAACCCGTCTAATTTCATACTTCGTCACCTCCACTTCTTAACCTTAAAGAAGTATTCATACTTGTGGTCAGGTGGCGAAGAATAAGTTGCGGGTAAACTTGAGCTAATATTTTCCCTGCTGCTTTGGGAGCAACCTTACCAGGCAAACCAGGCGCAAGCAAAGCTTTGATGCCTAAAACCTTCGCATATTCGAAATCCGTGCCGCCGGGAATAGAAGCAATGTCAATAATAACCGCTTCTTTATTCAATTTCTCTAGAAGCGCTTTGTCAAGGATCTGGTGGGGGACGGTGTTGAAAATCATATCCGCTTTCCCGACCCTATCTTCCAAGTCAGAAAAATGAATTGCTTCCAGCCCCATTTCTATCGCCCTTGCTAAATCCGCAGGTTTACGAGCGACTCCTGTGACATGAGCTCCCATACCCCTTAATGTCCGGGCAAGTGTCCATCCACATCTTCCTAAGCCAAGCACAAAGCTTTCACTGCCGTGGATTGTCAAAGGTGATGCTTCCATGGCCATTTGTATGGCCCCTTCAGCCGATGGAATGGAATTAAGAATTGCAAGTTGGTCAAGATTCGCTGTCTCCACAACCTGAATCCCCAACAACTCTGCTGCAGATTTTAAAGCGGGTCGAGCCCAGCCAATAAAAAGGGGCACATGGGGTGGAACCTCTTTCAAAAATTCCTTGTTCAGCACAATAGCTGACTCCGAATACTTAGCTTTGACACCGCCGCGTTCATCAGTACCATACATTGGAAAAAGCAAAACATCTGCCTTCGCCACCGCTTCTATAGGTGAAGAAAGTAGAGTTACTCCTTCCATCGGAGCTGCCTTTTCAAATCCGACCCCGACTATGTAGGCACCGAGTCTTTGCAGCTCTGGGATCATATAAATTTCTCGGTCATCCCCTCCAATTACAGCTAGTCGAATTCCAGTTAAACCCGCACTCATCTTTAAGCCCCCTTTGAGACTGTGTCCCATGACTACTATCCAGTATATGAGGGAAAGTTGAGTGCGGTTCCCGATATCAATTCCTAATCGAGAAAATTCTCTAGTCCTATGACTAATTTTGTGAGCTGGCTTGCTTTGCGAATAGCTAACATAATTCCTGGCATATAGGTTTCCCGAGAAAATGCATCATGGCGAATGGTTAAAGCTTGTCCAAGGCCGCCGAAAATAACTTCTTGGTGGGCAATGAACCCAGGCAGCCGTACCGAATGGATATGGATGCCTTCTACATCACCACCCCGGGAGCCCTTAATTTTTTCGTACTCATTTGGATGTCCCTGCACTAAAGGTTTTCTGACTTCTGATATCCACTCTACAGTTTTTAAGGCAGTCCCTGAAGGTGCATCCAACTTTTGATCATGATGCAATTCGATAATTTCTACATTTGGAAAATATCTCGCAGCTTCTTGAGCAAAGCGCATCATGAGAATCGCACCAATCGCAAAATTCGGTGCTATAAAGGCTCCGACTTTAGTTTGATCCACAAGGTCGCGGATTTCGGCAATGTCGGCTTCGTCCAACCCCGTTGTGCCCAAAACTGCAATCACTCCAGCAGATAATGCACATTTGGCATTTTTCAAAACGGATTGGGGATTCGTGAAATCTACCATCACATCGGCTTGAACTTCGCGAAGATGGGCCGCTTCCAGAGGACCAGATATTCCAATCCCTAGGGGAGTAACGCCAAGAACCTCGCCAATATCCTTACCTTGTTGACGCGCATCGGATGCGCCCACAAGGAGCATATCTCCTTGATTTAGGATCGTACGCATAACTTCTTTTCCCATTTTCCCACCGGCTCCAGAAACAAAAACCCGGATTTTCTTCAATGCTAACCCCTCCTAAGAGCCTTACCTATAGGCAACAACCCCGCAGCCTATGGCGATTCGGGGTTGCCCAACCTTTTTTACTATTTTAGTTAATTAACGTATTCATGTCAAACAGAATATTTGTTCATTCGCTCTGTTCTACTACTCATATCCACAATGATAACCTCTGCACCCACTTTTTTAATGGATTCCCAAGGGATTACGAGCAAATCTCGATCCCGATCGTTGGGGTTTCCCCAAAAACCAGAAAACCCTGAACGGGAGGTCAGGATAATGGCTTCAATGGAACCACTTGCTGCTATAGCTAAATCTGCATCTCCCACCAAACCAAGTTTTGAACCATCATGCAGATTGATAATTTCTTTTCCCGCTAAGTCGCTTAGTAGCATTTTATTTCCTCCTTATTTCCTTACTTTTAGCCATAACTGGATGACAAAGGGTTGAAGAATGGCTAGGACTAGAGAAATAACAGCGAGGGGCTCTACGACAAAGGTGGATGGATTCCACCAATCTTCCGGAATTCTTAAAAAGGAAAATAAAAGTTCAAGGGAAAGATAAATCCCCCCTGCAGTGCCTACTAACTGGGTTATAGAAGCCGACAACAAACTTGATCTGTTCTCTGAGCGCCACATCAGTAGATACCGCCGAGAACGAAGTGAGGCGAAAATACCTACACTAAGCAAAAAAAGCCCTAGGACTTGCATAGCCATACCTCCTCTATGGGATTTGTATGACAAGTTCAAGCTCACTAGAACTTTTAATCTTCCCTATCGATTATATTTCTTAAGGTTTGTTGATTGTACGCGGGAACTTAGAACTGGCCAGGCGATGTTAACCGGAAACACCAGTCGAACCAAATCCTCCGCTTCCCCGCGAGGATTCATCTAACTGCTCTACCACCTCAAAATTTCCAATAAACACAGGCAGAAAAACCATTTGAGCAATACGATCCCCATCCTTCACCTTAAAGGAATCTTTACCCTGATTAATCACTGCGACCTGAATCTCACCCCGATAGTCTGAATCAATAACACCCACCCCATTAGCTAAGGCTAAACCGTATTTGGAGGCAAGCCCGCTGCGAGCAAAAACAAAGGCTCCGACTCCCCCATGGGGAAGCTCAATCGCTATCCCGGTCGGTATCGTTACAATCTGTCCATGCTCGACAACAAGTTCCTCGCTTAATGCGGCCCGAAGGTCAACCCCCGCTGCTCCTGGTGTTGCGTATTTGGGGACATTCAGCGGCTTATTCTTTCTCACGCTGGTGATTTTCACAGTAATTGAACTCAAAATCCTTCCCTCCGTGTCTCTAAACTCCATGCGTTCTAGATTGAACGAGACTTCGTTCAGATGGGGATTCCCCCACTGAACGTTAATCGATACTGAACTTCTGCTTTATTCTTCTGTCCAACCAATTTTTTCGTAGATATCTTCTAAACTAACTTCATGGCCTTCCGGTCCTAACATGAGGAGGCTGACATTCTCCCTCTTCCACAAGCGATTCACAATCCTTTGTGCGTCCTCGAGCGTAACTCGTTCCAGCTTCTCGACGACCTCTTCTGGTGAGATGATGCGGTTGTAGGTTAATTCAGTCTTGCCTAAACGGCTCATCCGACTGTTAGCTGATTCCAGCCCTAAATATAAGCCACCTTTGATTTGAGACTTTGTTCGATCAAGCTCAGACTGAGTGATGCCATTCCTCTTCATATCTAAAATTTCTGCAAGCACGCATTCTACTACTTCCTGAGAATTAGAAGGGGTTGTCCCAGCATAGATGGCAAATAATCCTGTATCCACATAGGTGGAGTGGTAAGAGAAAACAGTATAGGCCATTCCCCGCTGCTCTCTAATCTCCTGAAACAAACGGGAACTCAACCCACCACCTAAGATGTTGTTGATGATATGCATGGGATAGAGATCATCGTCCTCTTGACCTAATCCCGGAACACCTAGGATTATATGCATTTGCTCTGTATCCTTGGTAACCATTTTTTGAACCTGCTTACCCTTTGGTGTACCCTCTAATACTCTTCTTCCTCCCCGTTTAAACTCTCCGTAAAGGGGAACAAGTTTCTTTAAGACCTCATCATGCTTGATTTTCCCAGCAACAGCAATGACAAGATTATCTGGTGCGTAATGTTGATCCATGTAAGTTAGGATTTTCTCTCGACTGAGCTCTTTGATGCTTTCCTCGGTTCCTAAGATCGGCCTCCCTAGAGGGTGGTCATTCCATACATAATCGGAAAACAAGTCATGGATGATCTCATCAGGTGAATCCTCATACATCTTTATTTCTTCAATGACGACCCGTTTTTCTTTCTCGATTTCGCTTTCATCAAATAAGGATTCGAAAAACATATCATTGAGGACATCCATAGCTAAATCCATATCTTCATCGAGAACCTTGGCATAGTAGCAAGTATACTCCTTGGTCGTGAAGGCATTAAGCTGTCCCCCCACAGCCTCCAAGGATTCCGCAATATCTCTGGCCGTGCGATTCTTCGTTCCCTTGAAGAACATGTGCTCAATGAAATGAGATATTCCCTCATATCCTGCTCTCTCGTCACGAGAGCCTGCTCCTACCCATATTCCCACTGCGACTGAACGAACATAATCAATTTCCTCTGTGATGATGCGAACCCCATTAGGCAATTCTGTTTTTTGATACACTCTCTTCACTTCCCCTCTAAGAGATTCGATAGTCTCCCTTTTAAATCCCAGCCGTCAATTATCTTGGCTCGACTTTCCACATACAATGGTGTGCTATCCAACTTTTTCTCGTTTAACCACACCTCGTAAACGCCAATTTCTTCGCCACCGTCCATCGGGAGACGAGAATCCCTTGTCCACTGAATTCTCTTTTCTATCTTCTCCTTATCTTTCTTAAGGATACTTACCTGCAAGGGCTGCTGTACAAATGCCTTTACGGGCTCTGAACCCTCCCTAGAGACATCGACAACATCTCCTGCTTGAGCAAAGTTCAACGTTTCTGTTTCTGAAAAACCCCATTCCAATAACTTCTGGGCGTCTCCAAAGCGATTCGGGGCATGAAGTACCACAGCAATAAGCTGACGGCCATCTTTGGTCGCAGCTGCCACTAGACATTTACCGGCAGCAGTGGTGGTCCCTGTCTTCACTCCGTCGGTATAGGGGTAATTCCATAATAATTTATTGGTATTTCTTAAATTCATAAAAAAGTCAGGCTCAATAAAATGAATCTCCGTCTCTTTTAGTCGTGTAATCGATGTAAAGGCGGGGAGTTGCAGTCCATAGCGTGCCATGAGAGCCAGATCATACGCTGTTGAATAGTGGTTCTTGTTGGGTAAACCATTCGTATTGACAAAATGGGTATTTCTAGCCCCGATCAGAAACGCTTTTTGATTCATGAGCCGAACAAAATCTTCTTCATTCCCAGCAATCTGCTCCCCAATTGCCACACAGGCATCATTTCCTGATTTCACCATGGCTCCAGTAATCAACTCATAGAGGAGAATCTTCTCCCCCGGGTCCAAATGAATGGTGGATTCACCCACTGCGGCCGCTTTTTCGCTCACAACAACTAATTCATCAGGTCCTCCTAATTCAAGACCTAGAATAGCCGTTAGGATTTTGGTCGTACTGGCTGGAGGTCTTTGTTTATGAGCATTTTTATCATAGAGAGTCTCGCCAGTAGCCGCATCCATCAGAATGGCTGCGTCTGCGCTTATATTAATCGAATGGGACGCAATTAATCCATGATTTATTTCTTCAGTTTGAGCGAACACAGGTCCACCATTGATTCCTAACCCAATCATTGCAATAAGAACGCAAAGCCAAGCTTGCGTCCATTTCCGCCTCATCATTCTACCACCTCACTTTTAAGTCTATGAGGTAGTATTTCCGACTCCTGTCAATGTTATCAGTTCATTTATTGTAATGAATTGGAATCCTTTATTGGCGAGTTGGCTTAAAATACTTGGCAAAGCTTTCACCGTATTCTCTTTAGGATGCATTAATACAATAGCACCTAAATGGGTCGGCTTGACCCCAAAGCGTACGGCCGGATCAACAATCCGTTTGGTAATTACCTCAGGCGTGCTTTCTGGCCGCCAATCTACCGTATCTAAAGTCCATAGGATGGTGCTATAACCAAGGTTTTCAGCTGCTCTGAGACCTGATGCTCCTCTTTCGCCATAGGGTGGAGCATAATACTTGGTCTTCTGTCCAGTAATCTCCTGAATGATGCTTTCTGTCTTGAGGATTTCTTCTTGATTGGCCTGAATCGATATCTGGTCAGGATGAGGATGAGAATAACCATGATTCTCAATAGCATGCCCTCGAGCCTGAATCTCTTTGACCAATTCGGGATTATTCTTTGCCCAGCGACCGGTAAGAAAAAAGGTGGCTTTGGCTTTATGTTGGTCTAATGCCTCAAGTATACCGGGAAGATATTCCCCACCCCAATCCACATTGATGGTTAAGGCTATGACTTTTTGTTCAGTCTTTACTTGTTCGATAGGAAGCGGAAGGTTCGATACAATTCCTATCACTCTCTGATGAATCAGCAAGCTAACCGCCAAAATCAGTACAAGTCCAAAAATTTTTAAACTCTTAAAGGAAACCCTAAAAACATGCATTCGTCTACCCCCTTCCTTTAAGGTTATGCAAGGGTAGACGAATGCAGAATATTTCCAAATGGACTTCTTTAACTATTCCTTCTGATTAGGGGCATTCCCATTAGGCTTGGGTAATGCTTCTTTCCGCGAAAGATTCAACCGCCCCTGTTTATCAATACCTGTAGCTTTAACGAGGATTTCGTCTCCTTCTTTAACGACATCTTCTACTTTCTCAACGCGGTTATGGGCTAGTTGAGAAATATGAACGAGTCCTTCCTTACCGTTTAAGCCCAATACCCCAGGAATGACTTCTACGAAAGCTCCAAAGTCCATAACGCGAGTTACGCGGCCATTATAGATCCGGCCAACTTCCACTTCTTGAGTGAGCGATTGGATAATCTTGAGGGCTTTCTCGCCAGCTTCGCCATCGACTGCCGAAATAAAGACACGGCCATCATCTTCGATATCAATCTTAACACCGGTCTCGTCAATGATTTTCTTGATGGTTTTGCCTCCGGGCCCAATAACCTCACGAATCTTATCGGGATGAATCGATGATGAGATGATTCTGGGTGCATAAGGGGATAGTTCAGCACGGGGGGTTTCGATTACAGATAACATTTTATCCAAGATAAAAAGCCGACCCGCTTTCGCTTGTGTAAGTGCTCTTTCCAAAATCTCTCGGGATACACCTTTAATTTTAATATCCATCTGTAAGGCTGTGACACCTTGACTGCTCCCTGCTACCTTAAAGTCCATATCTCCATCATGGTCTTCCATACCTTGGATGTCAGACAGAATAGCGATATGTTCCTCTTCATTAATCAAGCCCATGGCAATCCCTGCTACAGGGGCCTTAATCGGCACTCCCGCATCCATCAGGGATAGCGTACTTCCGCAGACCGAAGCCATAGAACTGGAGCCATTAGACTCTAAAACCTCAGATACTAGACGGATGGTATAGGGAAATTCATTCTCATCGGGAATCACCGGTACGAGAGCTCGTTCTGCCAAAGCCCCGTGACCAATTTCTCGGCGGCCGGGTCCGCGCATCGGGCGAGTTTCACCGACGCTATAAGGAGGGAAATTATAATGATGCATATAGCGTTTTGATTCTTCTAAACCCAATCCGTCTAAGATTTGTTCATCACCCACTGCTCCTAAGGTAGCTACAGTGAGTACTTGGGTTTGTCCCCGTGTAAAGAGACCTGTACCATGGGTTCTCGGCAAGATACCCACATCGACACTGATAGGGCGAATCTCGTCTAAAGCCCGTCCATCAGGCCGAATATGCTCAACGGTAATTAAGCGGCGGACAATTTTATGTACAAAGTCTTCCAATATCTTATTGATGGTTTTCAAATCCTCAGGATATTGCTCGGAAAAGTGAGCCAAAGCCTCTTCCTTAACTTGTCGAATAGCTTCTTCTCTTGCTTTCTTTTCTTCGGTACGCACAGCCTGATCCATTTTGTCATAAGCAAATTCTCTGACGGCTATGACAATGTCTTCCGGAAGCTGTGGAGCTACAACCTCTTGCTTGGGTTTAGCCAAATTCCTTTCGAGAGCTTCCCTGCGATATTCCTCCAGAAATTCAGCAATGCGCTGAACTTCTCGATGACCAAACATAATGGCTTCCAGCATGAGAGCTTCGGATACCTCTTGAGCTCCTGCTTCGACCATCATTACTGCATCTTTGGTTCCCGCAACTGTAAGGTGCATCACACTCTGTTCAGACTGCTCAACTGTGGGGTTAATAATCAATTCTTCACCGATTAAACCTACCGTCACGGCAGCTACCGGTCCCTCGAAGGGTACATTAGAAATCGTTAAGGCCGCTGAAGCCGCATTGATCCCTGTAATATCCGATGCACAATCCTGGTCCACAGACATTACTTGAGCTACTACTTGAACATCGTTGCGATAACCTGCCGGGAAAAGAGGGCGAATCGGGCGATCGATGAGGCGAGCGGAAAGGATAGCTTTTTCGCTAGGGCGTCCCTCGCGTTTAATAAATCCTCCGGGAATCTTCCCGGCAGCGTAGAGTCTCTCTTCAAATTCAACGGTCAATGGGAAAAAATCAATACCTTCTCTTGGTTGAGAACTTCCGGTAGCAAATGCTGAAACAACTGTATCTCCGTACCGACAGAAAATAGCGCCACCTGCTTGTTTGCCGATTTTCCCCGTCTGAAAGGTCATGGTTCGGCCGCCGACCTGGATCGAACGTTCAAATACTTCCTGTTGCACTATGGAACCTCCTTAAATTCACTCATAATCATTTTCATTCTTAACTTGAACCATCTTCGACATATTCTTATTATTTCCTGCATTATGGTTAAAAAAACTACTGTTCGTATATAAAAAAGAGAAGCAGAAAACTGCCTCTCTCTTCTCTCCATTTTTCGTGTTAGACTCGCCAGGATTAACGGCGTAAGCCAAGGTCAGAAATAATTTGACGATAACGATTGAAATCCGTGTCCTTAAGATAGTTAAGCAGGGCACGACGTTTTCCAATCATCTTAAAGAGACCACGACGGGAATGATGGTCTTTTTTATGGGTCTTGAAGTGCTCTGTTAAATACGCAATACGTTCGGAAAGCAACGCAATTTGGACTTCCGGAGAACCAGTATCACCTTCGTGTTGCTGGAACTTCACAATAAGTTCTTGTTTCTTTTCTGGTGTCATCATGAGTAATCTACCTCCAATAATTTAATCGCCTGCTGCCCAGGGTTGCGACGGAGAACGCGATCCCGAGCGAGCGGTTCACATGTTCTCATGTATTTTACAAGATAAATTACAATTTGTAAAGTTATAGCGAAAATAAACCCAAGAAAATCCTTAGCAGCAACATTAAGTGGCGCTAAGAGACTGATGGTGTTCGCTAGTAATGCCGTGTAGCCTTCTCTTTACTTCTAAGGCGTCCCGCTCAAGCTGCATCTTTAGTTGTTCTATCTCAGAAAATTTCCTCTCGTCACGAATTTTTTCTTCACAGAACACGGCAAGCTCTAGACCATAGATATCTCCGCAGAAATCAAAAAAATGAACTTCTACAGTTAGGGCATATTCCTCATGGAAAGTAGGCTTCATTCCTATGTTCATCATGCCTTGCACAATCTGCCCCTCAACCTCAGCCCAAACTGCATAGACCCCCCGTTTGGGGACAAGTAAATCATCGAACACCTTTAGATTTGCTGTGGGATAGCCTAATTGACGTCCACGTTTTTCGCCTTCCACCACAATCCCACAAAGGCTATGTGTTCTACCCAATAGCCTCTTGGCCACTAACATATCTCCATTAAGCAAAGCCTTACGGATGGCTGTGGAAGATATCACTTTGCCGTTAAGAGTCTGAGGTTGTAGCACGCTGACCTCAAACCCGTATTCTTGACCGTAACGCTGTAAATCCTCAGGTGTCCCTTTACCAAAGACTCCAAATGAATAGTTAAAACCCACGACAAGATGAACTACATTGAGCTTGACGAGGATGTCTTTGACAAACCCCTCAGGAGAGGTTTCTGCCATCTCCTTTGTGAAAGGCATTAGATACACTCGATCCACACCCATTTCTGAAAATAAGCGTATCTGCTCCTTTTGCGTCGTCAAAAAACCCATGACACGCTCCGGGAATAGCAATTTCAATGGGTGGGGTTCAAAAAGGAGAACTGCAAGCTCCACCCCTTTTTGAGTTGCTTGATATAAACCGCTTTGCAATAAGCGTTGATGTCCCAAATGCACTCCATCAAAATTCCCCAAGGCCAGCACACACTGGCTTTCATGGCTTGATGGAAATTCTCGTATGATTTGCATATATCCCAACCTAACTTTACCTTAGTCGATACATTATTCTCATTCTTTAAAGGGTGGTTAAAAAAGATGCATCGAAATCCGTTAAAAGACTTTGTGAGGACATAGTTGCTGCTCTCTCCAAATGCCTATCCCTAAAAAGTTCCCTTCACTAAAGACTTGGACTTCCATTCCTTCATCATCTTGAGTCATCTCTTCAACTTGATTCTTCGCCGTAGAAAGCCCATTGCGGAAAGCTGCAGCTCGCTGGGGAGGCAAACTCACACGCGGTAAGTCCAAAGCTTTCGGTAAAGGAATCAAAAATGAATAATCTTCTCTTTCCATACACGCTTGGATTGCCTCAAGGGATATACTGTCTTCTATACGAAAAGGTCCTGAGCGGAGTCGAACAAGGCCTGACATATGGGCTCCACATCCTAGGGCTATTCCTATATCATGACAGAGTGTTCGTATGTATGTCCCTTTTGAACAATCGACTTCAAAGACAGCTTTGGGAAATTCTCCCGCCGTCCATTCCTCAAGTTCAATCCGATCGATGTGAATTTCTCGGGACTTTCTCTCTACTTCCACCCCTTGACGAGCCAATTCATAAAGACGTTTCCCCTGATACTTTACGGCTGAATACATAGGAGGAATCTGTTGAATCGGACCACTAAAGTCCGAGATGATGCGTTGGAAATCCTCCTCGCTTACTTTGGCCGGTTTTATAGTTATTTTTTGACCTGAAGCATCCTGCGTATCGGTTGTGATCCCGAAGGTTATTTCACAATGGTAGGTTTTCCCTTGATTGGTAAGATATTCTGCTAAACGAGTTGCTTTCCCCACGCAGATAGGCAATACACCCATTACATCGGGATCTAGGGTACCCGTGTGCCCAATCTTACGGGTGCTTAGTATCCTCCGCAAGCGAACGACGACATCAGAGGATGTCATACCCACTGGTTTGAGAACATTACTAACTCCGTCCAAGCGCCAGCTCCTCCTCAATTGTCTGCAAAAGAAGCTCCTTAGCCTCTTCTAAGGGCATTTCAAGGGTACATCCCGCAGCCCGCTTATGTCCTCCGCCACCAAAATGACTGGCAATCTTATTCACATCAAACCAACGATTAGAGCGGAGGCTCACTCGAATAACGGCATTGACTTCTTTCAGCAGCGCCGCTACTTCGACCCCTTCAAGGGTCCTCGCATGATCGATAAGGCCTTCGCCCAAGCTTTCCTCCGCACCGATTTCTTCAAAATCAACCTTGTGCAAAGTCATCATGGCAAACTGTCCTTGCGCTAAAACCTGCAACTGATTCAGGCCACGACGAAGCAGCTCGAGTTTTGCCAGAGGAGTTCTGTCAAATACATGATGATGGATATCCCCAAAATCAATTCCTGAATCCATCAACTCTCCGGCGATCTGATGGGTCTTCGATGTGGTGTTTGAGTACTTAAAAGATCCAGTATCCGTCAGAATCGCTGTATACAGATTTGTCGCAATGTCTTGGGATAACTTTACCCCAAGCAAGCGAATCAACTCATAAGCAATTTCACCGGTAGCACTAGCCTGGCTATCAACCCAATTAATATGGCCAAAATTCTGATTAGATATATGATGATCCAAGTTCAAAATTAGGGAGTCTGCCGGAAAATCTCCACTTTCCAGATTAACTCGCTGCAGGTCCGTACAATCCACAAAAAGCAAAACTTTGGGGAAAGGAGCAGGCAACTCTGTTCTCATCTTTTTCACTCCAGGTAAAAAACCCAGATTCCGAGGAATCGGGTCGGAGTTATACATATAAACTTCTTTTCCTAAAGCTTCTAAGGCTAAGCCCAGCCCCAGCGTCGAGCCGATACAATCTCCATCAGGGGAAACATGGGAGAAAAGCGCCACTCTCGACGCTTTTCTTAACTCCTCAGCCATTTGGTTAGCGATTCTATTCGTCATGGGATTCGCCCTCAATATCGGGTTCCTCATGCTTTACCCCTCGGAGTAGTTGTGCAATATGAGCTCCATGCTCGATGGAAGTATCATATTTGAACACAATTTCCGGCGCATAACGCAAGCGGATCCTTTTGCCGATCTCACTGCGGACAAATCCCGCCGCACTTTTCAAGGCATCCATAGAGTCCTTGGCTGCTTGAGAATCACCTAAGACGCTAATATAGACTTTGGCACTGCCAAGATCATCGGCAACTTCGACACTAGTTACAGTGACAAAGCCAATTCGAGGGTCTTTAAGATCTTCCCTAATTAACTGAGATATTTCGTGTTTCAAGGTCTCTGCGAGTCTATTCGAACGATGTTTAGCCATGTGATCTCCCTCCATAGGAGTGATTATAGTTGTCTCTTAACTTCTTCCATGATAAAGGCTTCGATTATATCTCCCTCTTTGATATCATTGAAGTTCGCTACCCCAATACCGCATTCATAGCCTTCCATAACCTCTTTAGCATCATCTTTAAAGCGTCTTAGAGATTCCAACTCGCCTTCATGAATAACGATACTATCGCGAATCACACGAACCTTAGAGTGCCGTGTAATTTTCCCGTTGAGGACATAGGATCCAGCCACTGCTCCCACTTTAGGCACCTTAAAGACTTGGCGAACTTCTGCCCTGCCTTGAACTACCTCTTTGAAGTCGGGATCCAGCATTCCTGTCATAGCTGCCTTAACGTCTTCTATAGCATCATAGATGACACGATAGAGGCGCATATCAACCCCTTGCAGTTCTGCTGTAGCTTTCGTATTGGCATCCGGACGGACATTAAATCCAATAATAATGGCATTAGACGCCGCGGCCAGCATAATATCTGTTTCCGTAATGGCTCCTACTCCACCATGGATCGGGTTAACACGCACTTCACTGGTGGACAACCTGAGAAGTGATTGCTTCAAGGCTTCAATTGAACCCTGAACGTCAGCTTTAATGATGACATTCAACTCTTTGACTTCTCCCTCTTTAATTCGATCAAAGAGGTCTTCCAAGCTTACTTTGGAAATCTGCTGTACTTCCTCAGCTTTACGCTCATTGGCGCGTGCTTCGGCAATTTGGCGGGCATGTTTTTCGTCTTCCACAACATGAAAGACTTGGCCGGCAACGGGAACTTCGTTAAGTCCTTGAACTTCCACCGGAGTGGATGGTCCAGCTTTTTTCACCCGGCGTCCCTTGTCATCCACCATAGCCCGAATTCGACCGAAGGTAGAACCTGCCAGAATCATATCCCCTACATTCAGTGTCCCTTTAGCAACCAGCATGGTAGCCACAGGCCCCTTACCTTTATCGAGTTCCGCTTCGATAACTGTTCCGGTAGCGATTCGATTGGGGTTTGCCTTGAGTTCCTTGACTTCAGCTACAAGCAGAATCATCTCCAAGAGCTGCTCTATATTCGTGCGAGCTTTTGCCGAAACGGGAACCGCGATGGTATCACCGCCCCATTCTTCGACCACTAGCCCATACTCCGTGAGTTCTTGCTTCACTCGATCCGAGTTGGCATCTTCCTTATCAATCTTATTGATTGCTACGATAATCGGAACATCAGCCGCTTTGGCGTGATTGATGGCCTCGATGGTTTGAGGCATAACCCCATCATCGGCTGCCACAACAAGGATAGCAATATCGGTTACTTGAGCCCCCCGCGCACGCATAGCTGTAAAGGCTTCATGGCCTGGGGTATCTAGGAAGGTAATCTTTTGGCCTTTGATCTCAACCTGATAAGCACCAATATGCTGAGTAATCCCACCGGCTTCAGACGCTGTGACGTTGGCTGCCCGAATAGCATCAAGAAGTGAAGTCTTGCCATGGTCAACATGCCCCATAACTGTAACAACGGGAGGACGAGGGCTCAAATCAGCCTCATCATCAACAATCTCTTCAATTACCGAGATTGGCTTCTCTACCTTAACTTCAACCGTTACTCCCATTTCTCCAGCGATAATAGTTGCTGTTTCTGAATCAATCTCTTGATTGATAGTTGCCATAACTCCCATGTCCATCAACTTCTTAATGACTTCCCCAGATTTACGGCTCATTCTCGAGGCCAATTCTTGAACTGTAATACTCCCCGGAATGACGATATGCTTAGGCGCTGTATCGCGAACTTCTCGTGGTGCATGTTTCATATGACGTTTATTATTTCGCGGCGAACGCATTTCCTTTTCCATCTCTTTTTTGCGTTCAAAACTGCGATCTTGTGGTTTCTTTTTATCGCCAATTTGACGTTTAGGCGGTTGTTCTACGGCTGGTGCACTGGGGGTCGCAGGTGGTCTTTGAGGTGGCCTTTGTCCTTGAGGTCTGCCATCCATTCCCGGACGTTGACCTTGTGGATGACCTTGCATTCCTGGCGGACGTTGTCCCTGTGGACGACCATCCATACCAGCCGGGCGTTGTCCTTGCGGACGGCCTTGCATTCCTGGTGGACGTTGTCCTTGCGGACGACCTTCCATTCCTGGTGGACGCTGTCCCTGCGGACGGCCTTCCATCCCAGGCGGACGTTGTCCTTGCGGGCGGCCTTGCATTCCCGGTGGACGCTGTCCTTGCGGACGACCTTCCATCCCAGGTGGACGCTGTCCTTGCGGACGACCTTCCATCCCAGGTGGACGCTGTCCTTGCGGACGACCTTCCATCCCAGGTGGACGCTGTCCTTGCGGACGGCCTTCCATTCCTGCCGGACGCTGTCCTTGCGGACGGCCTTCCATTCCTGCCGGACGCTGTCCTTGCGGACGGCCTTCCATTCCTGCCGGACGCTGTCCTTGCGGACGGCCTTCCATTCCTGCCGGACGCTGTCCTTGTGGACGGCCTTCCATTCCTGCCGGACGCTGTCCTTGCGGACGGCCTTCCATTCCTGCTGGGCGTTGTCCCTGTGGACGGCCTTCCGTCCTTGGTGCTTGTGAACTAGCTACCTGTGAAGAATTGCCACGATCTCCTTCTTCTGAACCTTGAACCGGGCTACTCTTCTCCTGCGCTGGTGCAGATTTTCCAGAATCCGAAACTTGTTCTTTACTTTGTGGCTTTTGAGTCCGTAGCTGATTGGCTTCTGCATTTTCTACGGTACTCAAATGGTTTTTTACATCTACACCTATAGTTTTCAGGCGACTCATCACTTCTTTACTGCTTAAATTTAGTTCCTTGGCTAATTCATGAACACGTATACTCAAAATACCACCCCCACATATTCAGCACGTATAATCTTTCCAGGCGTCAACTCCTTATCTTTAAGATGGCCTTAGCAAAGCCAACATCCATTACCAAAACCGTAGATCTCGGGGAAAGCCCGATAGCCACTCCTAACTCTAGTTTAGTTCCAATAATCATAACAGGCAAGCGCAGGTCTTCAGCCCACTGTTGATACTTTTTATGTGTTCCTTGAGCATCCTCTGCCAATATAAGAAGATGTCCCTTCCTTTTTTTCAGCATAGCCTCAACCTGTGATTCACCAGAGGTGATTTTTCCCGCTCTTCTGGCCAGACCTAAGAGTGAGTAGATTCGATCTATCACGAACCGCCCAACTTCCTTTCTAATTCCTCAATCACTTGAGGAGATAGCTCAAGTTCCAGGGCTTTCTGGAAGCGTTTCCCTTTAACTGCCGCTCTGAAGCAATCTACTTGCAGGCAAATGTATGCGCCACGTCCATTCCGTTTGCCAGTGGGGTCAAGCTCTACAGTTCCTTCCGGTGTACGAACTACACGGATAAGATCCTTCTTCGGTTTCATTTCTTGACAGCCCAAACACATTCTCTGCGGAATTTTGCGTGTCTTCATAGCATTCACCTACCTTTTTCCTTTGCTTTTTTTCTTATTCTCCTTGCGGCTGTTTTTCTCATCGGCCTCAAAGTATTTTTGCATTGACCGGTCTCGTTCTGTCAACTTTTCTTCCTTATTTGCCTCTGTGTAAGTAATAACCTCTTCAGAATTGGCCACTTCCTCTATAGCCGGTACTTCATAGCCCTCACCCTCACTGTAGGGAAGATTCCCAGCGACTGATCCAGTAGACTCTGTATACACAGCTTTCTCGTCGTAAGCTAACTCATCCTCATAGTCCTCTGAGTACTCTGGGTTTTCCACGTATTCTGCATTCTCATCATATTCCTCGTAGTCATCATATTCTTCATAATCTTCGTACTCATATTCGGCGAATTCGTCATACTCCTCGTATTCACCATTCGTCTCAGGAATAAGATTCTGAGCATAAGCTTGGGTTTCACTCTTGATATCGATCTTCCAGTTTGTTAATTTCGCGGCTAAGCGAGCATTTTGCCCTTCTTTACCGATCGCCAAGGATAGTTGATAATCAGGAACAACCACTAGGGCGACTTTTTCATTAGGTTTTGGATAAACACCAATAACTTTAGCTGGGGAGAGGGCATTGGCTACGAATTCCTCAGGATAGGTTGAGTAATTCACAATATCAATCTTTTCGCCCTTTAATTCTGTGACAATGGTTTGAACACGACTACCCTTTGGCCCAACGCAAGCCCCTACAGGATCTACATTAGGATCTCTAGAAAATACGGCGATTTTGGAACGGGCACCGGCCTCACGGGACACTCCCTTTATTTCAACTAATCCATCATGGATTTCCGGTACTTCTAACTCGAATAACCGTTTAATTAGCCCTGGGTGAGTACGTGATAGCATGACTTGCGGCCCTTTGGTGGTTTTCTTAACTTCAACCACGTAAGTTTTAAGCCGCTCATAGGGTTGATAAGTCTCGCCGGGTATTTGCTCTTGGGCTGTTAAGATAGCTTCTACCTTGCCTAAGTCCACAATCACGTTTTTCTGGTCATAACGCTGAACAATCCCAGTGACGATATCTCCTTCTCGATTGATGTATTCATCATAAATCATGCCACGTTCTGCTTCGCGGATTCTTTGGACAACGACTTGCTTAGCTGTTTGTGCGGCAATGCGCCCAAACTCTCGAGGAGTAACTTCGTATTCTACTATATCATCAATCGCATAGTTGGGCTCAATCTTACGGGCATCTTCTAAACTCACCTGAGTCCTTGAGTCTTCAACGTCTTCTACGACATTTTTGCGAGCAAATACCTTAAACTCACCGGTTGCTCGGTCGATATGTACTCGGACATTCTGTAATGAAGCAAAATTTTTCTTGTAGGCAGATATCAGAGCCGCTTCAATCGCTTCAAACAAAATATCCGCTGAGATCCCCCGTTCTTTCTCCAATTCATGGAGGGCCTCAATGAACTCCATATTCATTTTTTATTCTTCCCCCTTATATTAAGTTTAAAAACATTATCCAACAAAGTCTCAGGTATACTTAGAATTCAAAGGTCAAATTTGCCTTCTCTACTATGGTTCTAGGAATGACTACTTTTTCCTTTTTATACTCAAGCACGATGTCCTCTTCAATCAAACCTACAAGATACCCGGTAAATTCTTGATATCCCTGAAAAGGTTCCTTGGTCAGCACGCGTACCAGTTTCCCATTAAAACGTTCAAAGTCTTCATCCTTCTTCAGTGGACGTTCCAATCCCGGTGAAGAGACTTCAAGCATATAAGCCTGGGTAATGGGATCTTTTTTATCTAGAACTTCACTCACTAAATGACTTACATTCGTACAATCATCGATATCGACACCATTTTCTTTATCGATGTAAATCCGGAGATACCAATGGGCACCCTCCTTGACATATTCGATATCAACCAGTTCAAGCCCCTGTTCGGTTATAACCGGAGTAATAATCGCCTCAACTTGCTCTATAATGGATTTTCCCATAGCCATCCTCCTATTATTTTATAACCACTATCACTAGTGTTGCGAGGTTACGGTGAGTTATACAAAATAAAGGAAAGAGTGGGTTCAAGACCCACTCCTTTTCTGCACATAAATTTCTCTTCATTACACTATAGCATATAGCATGAGGTTGTGCAAGGCATTTCACCATTTCATGCGAGCATAGATTTGGCTTATTCATAATTAGTAGCAAGCTCTTGTTATTGAATCCCATGAAGTCTTGCCAAATTTAGTCTTGCTCGGTGTCCAGCGAGCCTAATGTCGCCTCATTAGCGTTCTTTCCCCTTGGAGCTTATCTTCTTTAACTGCCCCTACCTTGGCTTTCTGCTCAGGATAAAACTCCGTCAGATGCTTCCAAAAGCGTTTTGGCATGAAGTTCATCCGGCAACGGGGGTTATATCTGCTCTCAATAGCAATCGTATTATAGAACTGCTGCCATAATCGGCGATATTCTGCCTCTTTTTCCTCCGGCTCCGGCAATTCCCAATCTTCAACATCGACAATTTCCATTCGACCTGCTTGATGAATGAGAGCGGCTTTATGTGTCTTGTCGAAAATCATAAAGACTTCATTGCCGAAACGGTTGGAAAAGTGAGTCGCTAAAAGTGGCAAAACAAAATTACGGGGTTCGATTATGGCGATTAAACCTTCGTTATAAACGGAAAAACGGACGAATCCTTTGAGGCGATGGCTTTCGAAGGTTAAGTTATGCACTGCTTTCTGCAAGGCGTTCACATTATCATCGGTCAGCATCCCCGTGACCTTCCCGCCCACCTTGTAACCCAGCCTTAGGAAATAGAAAATCAAACGTTCTTTGTGCGAAGCACAGGTCAGGAAAGCAAGTTTCACCATCTCTTGCGCTTCCAGGGATATCTTAATGGGGATGGAGTCATACACCCGATGAGCCTTATGGGAATCCGTCTCGATGTATTTGAGAGTATCAAAGAGGCCGGGTTGACCTTCCGGTGGGAGAATTTCGAGAGGAATTTCTTTTCGCTCATAGCTTTCGAATACGCAGCATAGGAGTCCCTCAAAGCTTCCATCATATTTGTAGACTAGAGTTGACCCGTCAAACACTGAACCACATCCTCTCGAGAAATGGGCGGATCTTCAAACAAGGATAGCTGCTGGGGAACTTGAGAAGGTAGACTGGCGATGACGCGCTCAGACATTAAGGCTTGCATCACATTATGGGGAGCTAATTTAAGTCCTTCAAGGGTTTTTCCTTTGCAAAGAACAAAGTACTGAGCACGCTTCAGCACAACACCCAATTTCTTTAATCCGGTGAAATCAAGGGGGGATATTTTCCGCGCCCGCAAAATCCGGCGGGCACTAGTGACACCGATGCCCGGTACACGCAGAAGTATTTCATAAGGAGCTTGGTTGATCTCGACCGGGAATTGGTCCATATGATTAAGGGCCCAGTTGCACTTGGGATCGACCTGCAGATTAAAATTCGGATGACTTTCATCCAACAATTCTTGAGCTTGAAAACCGTAGAACCGCAAGAGCCAATCCGCTTGATAAAGCCGATGCTCTCTCATCAACGGCGGTTTGGCTGAAGCGGCGGGCAATAGACTGTGTTCGGCTACCGGGATGTAGGCCGAGAAAAAGACCCGTTTCAGCTGATACTTATTATAGAGCCCTTCCGCTAGAGTCAGAATCTTATAATCCGTATCCGGTGTCGCACCGACGATGAGCTGAGTACTTTGGCCGGCCGGGACGAATTTCTGAGCATGGCGGTATTTGATCAGATCCGTAGAATTCTCTGCAATTTTACCTTTAATAAGGCCCATCGGTCGGAGAATAGACTCCTTGCTTTTGTCGGGCGCCAAAAGTCTTAAGCTTTCCTGTGAGGGAAGCTCGATATTGATACTGACCCGGTCTGCCAGATACCCCAGCCGGGTCAAAACTTCATTATCGGTACCGGGGATCACCTTGACGTGAATATATCCGGCAAATCGGTATTCTTCGCGCAACAGTTCTAAAGTACGAATCAAAAGCTCAGAAGTATAGTTAGAATCTTTAATGACTGCCGAGCTTAAAAATAACCCCTCAATATAGTTGCGACGATAAAAGTTAATCGTAAGCTCTGCAAGCTCACGGGGGGTAAAGGATGCTCGAGGAATATCATTGGAGCTGCGGTTGATGCAGTATTTACAATCATAAACGCAGAAATTGGTCAGTAAAACTTTGAGAAGAGAGATGCACCGTCCATCGGCCGCAAAGCTATGGCAGATTCCAGCGGCAGCTGCACTGCCAATGCTTCCTGAGCTACCCTTCCGCTCCACCCCGCTGGAGGTACAAGCCACATCATATTTTGCCGAATCTGCCAGTATGGTCAGTTTATCAAATATGTCCATCTCCATCCCCTCCATCAAGATAAGAATATACCAGAACATATATTCTTTCAAGGGGGGATTGTGTGTTCTTTTAGCGTTTTTAAAGGCGAGTACTATCAGCAGACTGCTGGTGCTCTAAAAAGTATAGGAACATATCCTAATAAAAAAAATAGCTCCTACATCAAGATGTTGGAGCTATTTCTATTGAATCTGATATTCTACGAAGGACTTACATTTTACTTACTGCTTCTTGAATAATCCCCTGCACTCGTTTCGCTAGCTCTTCGACCTTGACGAGTTGCATTTCTCCGGTCTTGCGATCACGGAGCTCAACTTCCCCATTGGCGAGAGTTTTGCTTCCCACGGTGACCCGCAGGGGATAGCCGACAAGGTCCGCATCCTTGAATTTCACGCCCGGACGCTCATCCCGATCATCAAGAACAGCCTCTACCCCGAGTTTTTGAAGCTCTTGGTATAGCTTTTCGCCGGTTTCACGAACTTGCTCATCCTTCATACTCACTGGGACCACAATCACATGATAAGGAGCGATAGGGATAGGCCAGATGATTCCATCTTTATCATTGTTTTGCTCGATGGCTGCGGCCATGGTACGGCTGACTCCGATACCGTAGCAACCCATGACACAAGGGTGCTCGGCACCATTCTCATCCAAGAATACGGCGTTGAGGGCTTTCGAATACTTTGTTCCCAGCTTAAAGACTTGACCGACTTCGATGCCTCGTGCTTCTTTGAGCGGGCTACCACATTTGGGACAGGGCTCCCCTGCTTCCACCATGCGCAGATCAAGAACCTGATCGAAACGAAAATCCTTCTCTGGCACAGCATCCACATAATGCTTGTCCTTTGCATTGGCACCACAAACAGCCTTAGTCATCAGCGGCACTTCCAAATCAGCCACGACCCTTAAACCCTTCGGTGCGCCTATGGGGCCAACAAAGCCCGGTTCGCAACCCAGTTTTTCGAGTACAGCTTCGGGGCTGGCCAACTGCAAGTTGATAAAGGGGCCAAGGGCGTTGTTCATTTTGATTTCGTTGATTTCCCGGTCGCCGCGAACGAGGACGAGGAAGAGCTTATCATCACCTTGATAAAGAAGAGATTTTACAAGATCGCTCTTTTTCACACCCAGGAATTCTGCCACCTGCTCAATGGTCTTTGTTCCTGGTGTATCTACACTTCGGCAATCACCGATCGGAGCATCACTGGCTACAGTCGTGGGCTTGCATTCAGCCTTCTCCACATTGGCAGCATAATCGCAATCTGGGCAATAGACAACGGCAGCCTCTCCTGATTCAGCCAAAACCATGAATTCATGCGTGCCACCTGTACCACCGATGGCTCCGGCATCTGCCTCAACTGGGCGGAAGGTTAAGCCGCAACGGGTAAAGACACGAGTATAAGCGTCGTACATTTTTTTATAGCTCTCGGCCAAGCCTGCTTCGTCCCGGTCGAAGGAATAGAGATCCTTCATAATAAATTCCCGACCACGCATTAAGCCAAAGCGAGGACGTCGCTCATCCCGGTATTTGTTTTGTATCTGATAGAGAAGCAGGGGCAATTGCTTATAGGAACGGATTTCTCCCCGCACTAGATCGGTGATGATTTCTTCATGGGTTGGTCCAAGGCAAAATTCCCGATTATGGCGGTCATTAAGGCGCATAAGTTCCTGTCCGTAAATATCCCAGCGACCGCTCTCCCGCCAGAGCTCGGCTGGCTGAATAATTGGGAGTAAGACTTCTTGTCCTCCCTTAACATCCATTTCTTCTCTAACGATTTGCTCAATTTTACGCAATACACGTAAGCCTAAGGGCAAGTAGGTATAGATACCGGCAGCGGCTTTACGAATTAACCCTGCCCTTACCAGCATCTGATGACTAACAACTTCCGCCTCGGCAGGAACCTCCCGCAGGGTCGGATTAAGGATTTGGCTTACACGCATCAATGTTCATCCTTTCCATACTGTTTCACATAATTCTCGATTTCTTGGAGCAAAGCGGGTAGTAGTTCTTCTTCCGATAAACGGGCGACAATTTCTCCTTTTTTAAAGAGCAACCCCATTCCTTTGCCGCCGGCAATACCAAAATCTGCTTCCCGTGCTTCACCGGGTCCATTCACCGCACATCCCATGACCGCAACTTTCAAAGGTCGATCCAAGGGAGGTAAATTGGAGAGCTTGTCCTCCACCTTCTCGGCGAGTTCAGCGAGATTAACCTGCGTCCGACCACAGGTAGGACAGCTTATCAGGTCCACTCCCCTATTTCTTAAACCAAGGACCCTAAGAATCTCTAATGCCATTGGGATTTCTTGAACGGGATCTCCCGTCAGGGAAACACGGAGTGTATCGCCAATGCCTTCAGCTAGGAGGCTGCCGATTCCCACGGCCGACTTCACAACCCCCGAGCGTACGGTTCCAGCTTCGGTGACTCCCACATGAAGGGGGTAATCAACACACTCCGCCATCTTCCGATAAGCCCCCAACATCAGGGGCACATGGGAAGCCTTTAACGATACTTTGATTTTGTCATAGCCTTCTTCTTCGAGCAGGTGAATATGTCCTAAAGCACTTTCCACCATGCCCTCAGCTGTTACACCCTGATATTTCGCTAAGATTTCTTTCTCCAGCGACCCAGCGTTAACCCCAATCCGAATGGGTATTTCTCTCTCCTTACAGGCTCGGACGACTTCTTGCACCTTCCAACGAGCACCAATATTGCCGGGATTTAACCTTAAGCCATGAACGCCTTGTTCTATGGCCAGCAACGCTAACTGATAATCAAAATGGATATCAGCTATCACAGGCAGTGCGCTCTGCAATGCAATTTCTTGGAGAGCATATCCTGCATCACGATCCAAGACCGCAAGACGTACAACCTCACACCCTGCTTTAGCTAAGGCGTGAATCTGAGCTAGGGTACTAGGAATATCTCGGGTATCTGTATTGGTCATGGATTGGACGACGACTGGAGCTCCTCCCCCTATTGTGACGTCACCAATTTTCACTGCTTTTGTCATTTTTCGATTCACATCTAGGCCTCCTTAGCCTTTACCCGAAAAGAGTTTTACGATATCTTGATAGGTCACTGCTAGCATTAAACCCATCAAGAAAATAAATCCCAAGAAATGAATAAAGCTCTGTCGTTCCGGATTCATGGGTTTACCCCTTAAACCTTCGATAAGCAGAAAAACCAGATGACTGCCATCAAGGGCTGGGATGGGAAAAAGATTGAGTAGCCCCAACTGAATACTTAGAATACCGATAAAGCCCAGATAGTTCTCCCAACCTGACTCTGCACTTTGATCGATAGCTTGAACGATAGCCACCGGTCCTCCCAATTCTGCTTTTGTTTCACCCGTAACCATCTGGGCTAAAGTGACAAGAATCAAGCGCGTGAAGCTAACTGTTTGCTTAAATCCATATTGAGCCGCTTCTGAAAGGGAGGCTTTCTCATAGATGACCTCAGGGCTAATACCAACCAGGCCACGACCTGAAGCGGCATCTAACTCCGTCTTGAGGGTTAAGGCTCTTTGTTGTCCTTCATGTTCAATCACCAAGGTAATATCTTTTTCCGGCATCGTATGTATGGCTTGAGTCAAATCATTCCAGGTGGTAGTATCTACCCCATTGACCGATACCACTTTATCACCCGGTTGAATCCCTGCCGCTTGAGCCGGCATCCCTTCAATCAAGGTACCCACCACATTTGTATTATTAGCAGTGGCAATTCCGAAATAGGCAAAGACAATGATAAAAAGAAAAATAGCCAAAACTAAATTCATGATCGGACCGGCAGCAATCACTGACATCCGTTGCCATACTTTTTTATTATTAAAACTACGTGGATCATTGGAGGGAGCAATATTTTGATTCCCATTCTCGTCGAACTCGGCGTCCATGCCATAGAGTTTTACAAATCCACCTAAAGGAATAAGGCGCAGGGAGTAGTTGGTCTCTTTTCCTTTAAAGCCGATAATCTTTGGCCCGAAGCCGAAGGCAAACTCCAGTACCTTGATCCCATTCAGGCGCGCCACAATAAAATGGCCCAACTCGTGAATAATAACCAAAAGCCCGAAGGCGAATACGACAGATAACGCACTAAGCAAACTTATCCCTCCTCCATCCTTATCTTACTGCATTCAGTTTCTAGGTCATACGAGTTTTATATCTGTCATCCTAAGGAAAGAATGACCGAAATATCATACTTTGTCTTACCCAATGAACTCTTCCGTGCGCATCCTGGCCCAATGATCAGCACTAAGTATGGTTTCCAAATCCGTGGCATCTAACACATCATGCTCTGTACACACCCGTTCTACGAGACGTATGATTTCAAGATAGGGTATACGACGAGCTAAGAAGGCATGAACCGCAACTTCATTGGCGGCATTCATGACCGCGGGCAAGGTCCCGCCACGGCGTCCACACGCATAAGCAAGCTTTAAAGCAGGAAAATCGTATTCATCCGGGTCAAAAAATGTCAGGGTTTTTCCTCTTAAATCAAGTCGCTCGAATGGATTAGACCAGCGGGTAGGATAACTTAAAGCATATTGAATAGGCAGGTGCATATCGGGTCTGCCCAGTTGAGCTAAGACACTCCCGTCACAGTATTGCACCATAGAATGAATCGCGCTTTGGGGATGGATGAGCACCTCAATCTGTTCGTAGGTCATGTTAAAAAGATGATGAGCCTCAATAACCTCTAGCCCCTTATTCATCATCGTCGCTGAGTCGATGGTAATCTTTGCTCCCATGGCCCAGTTAGGGTGCTTCAACGCTACCTCAGGAGTTACTTCCTTTAATTTCTCTGCAGACCAACCACGAAAAGGGCCGCCGGAAGCCGTCAAAATGATCTTTTCCAGAGTACGCTCATCTTCTTCTAAACATTGGAAAATAGCAGAGTGCTCACTATCCACGGGAAGAATACGTCGCTTAAGCTTCTTAGCCGTCTCCATGACCAATTCCCCACCAGCAACTAAGGTTTCTTTATTGGCTAAGGCAATATCTTTCCCCGCCTGAAGTGCCGCTAAAGTAGGTTCTAAACCAATGCGGCCACTGATGGCCGTGACAATCGTATCCGGTGCTTCATCGGTAACTGAGCGCAGAAGTCCCTCCATTCCTTGAACGACTTCGACATCTAAATCTGCCACCCTTTGTTTTAATTCTCGGGCTGCTTTATCATCCATTAAACCGATAACTCGAGGTTTAAACTGCCGGGCCTGGCGTTCAACTTCCTCGGCATTTCTGCCCGCTGCCAATGCATAAACCTCAAATTTCCCTGGATTTTGACGGACAATATCTAGGGTTTGTGTTCCTATAGACCCCGTAGAGCCTAAAATTGTCAACCTCTTCACACGATCACTCCTTGGGAGTCATTCCTAATTATTTATCTAAACTATGTACCTAAGCCCCACCGCTCCTATGGACGGGGCCCATATGCGTCTAAGTCCCGCTCAATACATTATTTCTTGAGAAAACCTGCTTTTCTGATGGCCTCATAAACAATCACTAACCCCGGCCCTAGGATCAAACCCAAACCACCCAATAGCTTTAAGCCCACATACATGGAAATGAGGGTGGCCAAAGGATGGATGCCAATATTTTGAGACATGACTTTGGGCTCCAACAATTGTCGGATTACCGTGGCGATTAGATAGAGTACTAAGAGCTTAATACCCTCTGATACCGACCCTAAAATAAATAAGCCAACGATCCATGGTATAAATACCATGCCCGTTCCGACAATGGGAAGCAAATCTAAGAAAGCTGAAATGAAGCCAATGGTAAAGGCATAGGGATTTCCCATCCACACTAAGCCAACCGTCAGTATAACACCTGTCACCGATATGAGAATAGCTTCGGCACGAACAAATCCCACAACTGCTACACCCAAATCACGACTTACGGATTGGGCACCGGGCCTCCAACGACCGGGAAGCAAACTACCAAAGAAGCTCTTCACCACCGGATAACTTGCACTCATAAAGAAGGTGGCCACAACGGAAATTACTAAGACAATAAACACTCCAGGCAAGGCAGATATGAAATTCAGCAGAAGCAGGCTTCCGGTGAGCGCCCAACCCTGCAAGGAATCCATGAGTCCTTGCGTTGTATTATTAAGGGTAATTTGGACTTGTGGGTTGAGCTGGATAAAGTTCTCAACCGTATCAAGAATATTATTAAAGATAGTTACCATATGGCCATAGCTTGGTAGAGAAACAGCCAAATCCGATAGCTCCGTATAAAGACGAACAACGATTAAAAAGAGCACACTGCCTATGCCCAATATGGCAATCAGCAGGGCAAATAGGGTTGCGATGGGTCTGCGAACTTTCAAGCTAAGCATAAACCTTACGACCAGAGGTTCCAGCAAAAGCGCTATAAAGAACGCAATCAAAAATGGCAAAAATGCCGATATAAGACTGCTCATGAGTTCACTAAAGACTGGCATAAACTCTTTAAAGAAGAAGGTAACAACTTTAAGCAACACTAACACAAAAGTAATCACCGCTAAGCGATTAATATTTTGCTTTAATTTCTGCTCACCCTGAAGGTCCACACAATCACCCCACAATCAATGCCCAATAATACATAATAGGAATCACGAAAATGAGACTGTCAAATCGGTCAAGAATTCCTCCATGTCCAGGAATAAGGTTCCCCGAATCTTTAATGCTTACACTGCGTTTTAAAGCAGACTCAAATAAATCACCAATTTGGGCACTGATTCCAACGATAATACTTACAACCAAATAGGCACTCCAGGGGGCCCCACCGATGATTTTCCAGCCAATAATACCGGTTAATATACAAAAGAAAAGTCCGCCCAGAGATCCCTCGATGGTCTTCTTGGGGCTGACTTGCGGAGCTAGCAAATGTTTCCCCATGGCTCTCCCTATAAGGTATGCAAAGGTATCCGTCGCCCATACCATAATAAAAGTAAATAAAGCCCAAGCCATTCCTTCCGTCAAGCCGCGAATGAGATAGAGGTGCGATAATAAAGCAACTGTATACAGAGGGGAAAAGCAATTGTAAGCTGCTTCGCCAAGATTCACATTCGGGTAATATATCGCGATTTTTCCCATAGCAAAAAGTAACCATGCCAACAATAAAGGCAACAACCACTGGGTCCCACCTTGAAAAATCAGCAAAAGCCAGACAATGGAAAACACTCCCGTGCTAATATACCATGCTTTGTATCCCATTCTTTGTCCAATGGCTAAGGTTTCCTTAAGCGCTAAGAGGGATATAATCGTCACTAGCAACGCAATATATAGTCCTCCCAAATACGTTAACCCCAACAGAATTGGGACTAGAACTAGTGCGCTTAGCGTTCTAATTAGCATATGCTTCTCCTTACTGCTTGTTCAACCCGCCAAAGCGACGATCTCGTTTCTGAAAATCAAGAATGGCTTCTGTCAGGCGCTCCGGATTAAAGTCAGGCCACAAGCAATCTGTGACAACTATTTCGGTATAGGCAATTTGCCAGAGCAAAAAATTACTGATACGAAGTTCTTCAGAGGTACGAATGAGTAAATCTGGATCAGGCAGGTCGAAAGTAAATAAATGGTTTGCAAACATAGCTTCTGAAATCTCCTCGGGCTTGATCTGCCCTTGGGCGACTTTTTCACAAAGCCGTTGTACCGCACTGGTTATTTCAGCACGACCACCGTAATTCAAGGCCAAATTCAGGATAAGCCCCTTATTTTGCTTCGTTTTTTCCATCGAACGTTCTAATTCCTTCTGAGCTTCTAAAGGAAGCTGGTCCCGATTGCCAATCATTTGCACGCGCACTTGGTTCTCATGAAGTTCATCCAGTTCACGTCGCAAATAATCGGTTAGAAGACTCATAAGAATATTCACTTCTTCTCTGGGTCTACTCCAATTCTCAGTGGAAAACGCATAAACAGTCAAGACTCCAACACCTAAATTAGAGCAGGCTTTTACGATATCGCGCAGTGCCTCAACCCCCGCTTTATGGCCTAGGGAACGGGGCAAGGCACGTTTTTTAGCCCATCTTCCATTCCCGTCCATGATGATGGCGATATGCCGTGGCAACCTGTTTTTATCAATTTGCTCAACTAACTTTTTGGCAGGTTCTTTTTTATCCCAAAATCTATGCCACATTATCACACCTCCAATGGGCAGACCTGTAAAGAGGCTAAAGACCCCCTTCGGTTTCAAGGGGGTCAAAACATCTGCTGAAGTTAAACTTCCATGATTTCCTTTTCCTTGGCATCCATAATACGATCAATTTCTTTGATGTGCTTATCCGTCATTTTTTGAACGTCATCTTGAGCCCTTTTAACCTCATCTTCAGAAGCCGCATGGTCCTTCTCAACCTTCTTCAGGCTGTCATTACCGTCGCGACGAATATTACGCACGGCAACTCGAGCTTCTTCGGCCTTCTTCTTAACGGTTTTAACAATTTCCGTTCTGCGCTCAGCAGTTAATTGGGGAATGATTAAGCGAATGACCGTTCCATCGCTGGATGGATTTAAGCCTAAATCAGATTTTAGGATGGCTTTCTCAATCATGGGAAGGCTGGTTTTATCCCAGGGTTGAATGACTAAAATACGAGGTTCTGGTACGGAAATATTGGCTAATTGATTTACGGGAGTCTGAGTACCATAGTACTCTACACTGATTCTGTCTAACATATTCGGATTAGCTCGTCCTGCACGTATGGTAGTATACTCTCGCTTGAGCGATTCACCGGCTTTTACCATCCGATCTTCGGCTTCCTTTAAAACGTCAGAAATCATTATTTGTCCCTCCCTACATATGTCCCAACGGATTCACCCATTATAGCTCTTAAGATATTGCCCTGTCTATTTAAGTCAAATACGATAAGGGGAATGTTATTGTCCATACACAACGAAGCTGCTGTAGAATCCATCACTCCCAAACCCTGATTAAGAACATCTAGAAACGTCAGCTTATCGTATTTTTTTGCTTCCGGATTCTTCTCAGGATCACAATCATATACTCCGTCCACACGTTTGGCCATAAGTATTGCTTCAGCTTCAATCTCAGCTGCACGTAAGGCTGCAGTGGTATCTGTTGAAAAATATGGATTACCGGTACCTGCCGCAAAAATGACAATGCGACCCTTTTCCAGGTGACGAATTGCACGTCTGCGGATATAGGGCTCTGCCACTTGTCTCATTTCAATAGCCGATAACACTCGCGTGGCAACACCGGTCTTTTCCAAGGAGTCTTGCAAGGCTAAAGCATTCATTACAGTAGCGAGCATTCCCATGTAATCGGCATTCGCTCGATCCATACCTTGCTTGCTCCCCGCTATCCCTCTCCAGATATTTCCACCACCGACTACTAATGCCACTTCAATCCCAAGTTTTTGTATTTCAGCAACTTGCTCTGCAACGTTAACAAGCATGTCGTGGGAAATTCCATAGCCCTGACTTCCGGCTAACGCTTCCCCACTAAGTTTCAAGACAACCCGGCGATATCGTGGTGTTTCCATTGATGAACCTCCAACTATATATTTCTACATGATGAAAAATAATCCTCTTCGTTATCCTAAAAAGAGAACACCTAAGTGTCCTCTTTTTGCTTACCTTAGCGGTTCATTTCTTTCATAACTTCTGCCGCAAAATCTTCTTGACGCTTTTCGATGCCTTCGCCCATTTCATAACGGGTAAAGCGGCGAATAACAATACGTTCGCCAATTTTAGCTGTCTTCTCCAGTACAAGGTCGTTAATGGTCTTATCTGGATCTTTTACAAATTCTTGCTCCAATAAACATACTTCTTTGTAGTATTTGGAGATTCTTCCTTCAACCATTTTCTCAACAATCTTTTCTGGTTTGCCTTCATTCAAAGCTTGGGCTTTGAGAATATTCTTTTCATGCTCTATAACATCTGCAGGAACTTCTTCTTTGGTAAGGTAAAGAGGTTTTGCTGCAGCAATATGCAGAGCAATGTCTCTTGTAAACTGTTTAAAATCATCGGTATTAGCAACAAAGTCTGTTTCACAGTTGACTTCAAGCAAAACGCCAATTCTTCCGCCACCATGAATATAGGCTTCAACAATACCTTCAGCTGCAATACGACCTTCTTTTTTCGCTGCTGCGGCGAGACCTTTTTCACGAAGGTAATCAATCGCCTTGTCCATGTCACCACCGACTTCATTAAGCGCCTTCTTGCAATCCATCATTCCAGCCCCGGTCCGCTCACGGAGCTCCTTTACTTGAGCTGCACTAATCTCTGCCATGAATAAAACCCTCCAAACAAATATATGTATTCCTCTGAGTAATAGAATTCACGTTATTAAGCATCATACAAAAGGAGCAGGATGAGCATCCGGGAAGCTTTAACCACCCCTTCTTCACCCTGCCCCTCTACTAATCTACCTTTGCCCGTATGGGGGATAATTATTCAGCAACGACTTCTTCAGCAGCCGCTTCAGCTTCTGCTGCTTCATCCATGCTTCCTTGTTGTCCCTCCATGATTGCATCAGCCATGCGACCGGTTAAAAGCTTCACTGCACGAATGGCGTCATCATTCGCAGGAATGACTACGTCGATTTCGTCAGGATCGCAGTTCGTATCGACAATACCCACGATAGGAATATTCAGGCGATGAGCTTCTGCTACTGCAATCCGCTCTTTGCGAGGATCCACAATAAATAAGGCATCAGGAAGTTTCTTCATGTTCTTGATTCCGCCTAAGAAACGCTCGAGCTTCTCCATCTCATGGCGAAGAGCAGCGACTTCTTTCTTGGGAAGAACGTCGAAGACTCCTTCAGCTTCCATTTTCTCCAATTCACGAAGACGACTAACACGCTTCTGAATGGTTTGGAAGTTGGTCATCATACCGCCGAGCCAACGCTCATTGACATAGTACATGCCACAACGTTCAGCTTCTTCCTTCACGGACTCTTGAGCTTGCTTCTTGGTGCCAACGAACAGAATCGTGCCACCATCGGCAGCCAAGTTCCGAACGTAATTGTAGGCTTCCTCTACCTTTCTTACGGTTTTTTGCAGGTCAATGATATAAATACCATTGCGCTCCGTAAAAATGTAACGAGCCATTTTAGGATTCCAACGACGAGTTTGATGACCGAAGTGAACACCGGCTTCTAGTAATTGCTTCATAGAAATTACAGCCATTGTGTTGCACCTCCTTTCTTGTTTTTTCCCTCCGCAGGTTCATCTCTCCACTTACCCGATTCCTCGGGAACCTAAGCTTCAATCCCTCTGCGTGTGTTATAATTTCACACTGCGAATAGAATATCATAATTGGGACTTCATTGCAACAAAAAGCTTACGTCAGCGAGAAGTTTGTCCGAATATCGTTTTCTTTGATATACTGTTCCAATTCCGTCATCAACTCCGGAAACGGAAAGTAAAGGTCGCTTAGATAATAATCCTGACTCTTGGTTTTAATCTGGACAATTTCCTTCCCCTGTTTGGTCGTAAAGAGTGCAATTCTACGAATCTCTGCTGAAGAGAGACGATACTCTCCTCTCAGCGAGCTAAAAACCAACTGATTGTCAGTGACGCGAAATTTCTTGCTCCGACCATACATCCAAATCGCGATAATCCCTACGGCAGTGATACTATAGACCCAGAGCAGGATGTCAGTCTCCAGAGCAGCTATCTTGAGACCATAATATAACACGGCATATAAAATCGGAGCCATCGCGAGATAGAGAACACCCGGAATCACTAAAGGTTTTAATTGGTAGGAATACACTTGATCTTCCATAACCATCCCTCCACCTTTGCGTCCGTACTTATTTACTTATTATGACTAATCTTGTCTAATTCCTCGAGGAGATGATCATTCAGTACCCGAATATAAGTACCTTTCATTCCTAAGGATTTGGATTCGATAACACCAGCTGATTCAAATTTACGAAGGGCATTGACAATCACTGAACGGGTGATTCCCACACGATCAGCTATCTTGCTAGCAACCAATAGGCCATCACCGCCACCTAGTTCAGCAAAGATATGTTCAACAGCTTCTAGTTCGGAATAGGATAAAGTCCCCACAGCTATTTGCACAGCTGCTTTTTTACGTGCTTCTTCTTCAGCACGTTCCGCTTTATTGCGAAGAATCTCCATGCCAACGACCGTAGCGCCATATTCAGCAAGGATTAAATCTCCTTCGCTAAAATCTTGATCAAACTTAGCCAACACCAGGGTCCCCACTCGCTCACCACCACCAAGGATGGGGACAATCGTTGTGATCTTATTGTTGAATTGGCAGCGTTCCTTATCATTAAATACGCAACCATTGGCAACCTGGGCTGTGTTGGTGCGTGTTTCCGTTACCTTCAACAAACCTTCATTATAACTTTCCGGGAACCGTTCGGTCTGGATGACGATATCTTGCATCGTGTCACAGCCGAAGGCTTCCATAAAGTGATAACTGAGAATTTTACCGCGTCGCCCAACAATATAGCAGTTGGATTTAATCGATTCGCTCAGCACTCTGGCCATTTCGTCGAAATCCACATCATGACCAGCCGCTTTTTGAATAAGTTTACTAATTCCTCTGGTTTTTTCTAATAAGCTTTTCACAAAAAATCCTCCTTTATTTTGGAACACTCTGTTTTCTTTTTACTTTACTCTTGCTTCACACTGTTTCTTTTCGCTTTTCTTTTAAAGAATATATCGTGAGAGATCTTGATTTCTTACGATATTTCCTAAACGGTGCTGAATATATTCACGATTGATCGTGACTTTATAATCTTCAGGAAGCTCTGAAGCCTCAAAAGATAGTTCCTCAAGAACTCGCTCCACAATGGTATGAAGTCTTCTCGCTCCGATGTTTTCGGTATTTGAATTCACTTCATAAGCAACCTTTGCCAATTCATCGATAGCATTCTCTGTAAATTCGACCTTTATTCCCTCTGTTTCCAGCAAAGCACTGTATTGCTTAATAAGTGAGGATTGAGGCTCAGTGAGTATTCGTTTAAAGTCCTCAATACTCAGAGATTCTAGCTCGACACGAATGGGAAACCGGCCTTGGAGTTCCGGAATAAGATCTGAGGGTTTCGCCACATGAAAGGCGCCGGCCGCTATAAAGAGGATATGATCCGTCTTAATAGGCCCATATTTTGTATTAATGGTCGAGCCTTCTACTATCGGTAGGATATCTCTTTGTACACCGCCTCTGGAAACATCCGGGCCTGAAGTTCCGTCTCTTCCGGCAATTTTATCGATTTCATCGAGAAAAACCATTCCTTCTTGTTCCGTCCGACGAATGGCTTCTTGCACCGCTTCATCTTGGTCAATGAGCTTCTGTGCCTCTTCCGTAGTTAAGATGCGACGAGCTTCTTTGACCGTGACTTTGCGTTTATGACGTTTTTTGGGAAGCATCCCTGCCATCATATCTTGAAGATTGGAGTTCATCTCCATTCCCGCACCTAACATATCAGGAAATAGAGGCTGATTATCTTCCACTTCGACTTCAATGACCTGTTCCTCAAGTTCGCCACGGCGCAGGCGTTCTCGCACAAGGTTACGATCCCGTTCAATCTCGGGTGTCACAATCTCTTCTTTCTCTTGATTCTGATTAAATAAAAACTGAAAGGGGTTAGAAGTGTTGGTCTCCGTCCGTTTCCCGGGAACAAGCAATTGCTCCAGGCGTATCTCGGCAGACTTTGCTGCCTGAACCTCTACTTCTCCCATCTTTTCTGCTTTAACCATTCGCAAAGCAATTTCGACTAAATCACGAATGATGGACTCAACGTCCCTTCCTACATAGCCGACTTCAGTAAACTTGGTGGCTTCTACTTTAAGGAAGGGGGCACGTACCAACTTGGCAAGTCGTCTCGCAATCTCCGTCTTACCAACACCTGTCGGACCAATCATCAGAATATTTTTAGGAAGAACTTCCTCTTGCATCTCATCCGGCAACAAAACTCTTCTATACCGGTTACGCAGGGCAATAGCCACTGCCCGTTTCGCTTGATTTTGGCCTACAATATAACGATCTAGTTCACGGACAGTTTCCCGTGGTGTAAGTTGTTCCATGGGTACCCTCCTTACAATTCTTCCACGATAATTTGGTCATTGGTAAAAACACAAATCGAAGAAGCGACCGCCATCGCTTCGCGGACAAGCTCCCCCGGTTGGAGATCTGTATTCTTAGCCAAGGCTCTTGCTGCTGCTAATGCATAATTTCCACCGGAGCCTATAGCCGCTATTCCATCATCCGGCTCGATAACTTCTCCTGAACCAGAAATCAAAAGCATACTTTGTTGATCAGACACAATGAGTAGAGCTTCAAGGTTGCGAAGCGCCCTATCCATTCGCCAATCCTTGGCAAGCTCAACGGCTGCCCGTTGAAGGTTTCCTTGATATTCCTCAAGCTTGTGCTCAAATTTTTCAAAGAGGGTGAAAGCATCAGCAACAGAACCAGCAAAGCCTGCTAGGACTTTACCATGGAACAACCGGCGTACTTTTCTGGCGCTATGCTTCATGATGGTTGCTTGACCCATAGTAACCTGACCATCTCCGGCCATGGCTACTTGTTCGCCCTTTTTTATGGCAACTATAGTGGTTGCATGGAACATCGGAATACCTCCTTATATCGGCAGTTTACAGAATAATTACTCAAGTGTCAATAGAATTGTGTACAATTGCTGTCTTTTTGTGAAAACTTAACCTGAAGTTTACATCTTCTTGGCCCGCGGGTGACTTTGCTCATATACTTCACGCAACCGTTCCTTTGTCAAATGGGTATAAATCTGCGTAGAAGAAAGCTTGGCATGACCTAGGAGTTCTTGGACACTACGCAAATCTGCACCGCCGTCGAGCAAGTGGGTAGCATAGGAATGGCGAAGCATATGGGGATGCAGATGATGAGATAATCCGGACTCTAAAGCCAAGCGATCAAGTATGCGGCGAATGGAGCGAACGGAAAGCCGTGTGCCTTGGTAATTCAAGAGCAGTGCCTCTTGGTTATCTTCCCTCATCGCCAAATAATTCCGGATGGCTTCTAAGGCATAGCGTGTTAGAGGAATAATTCTCTCTTTGTTGCCTTTTCCTCGCACCCGCAGGAGAAAACTATCTGATTCAATATCTTGGCGATTAAGATTGGCAAGCTCGCTGACCCTTAAGCCGGATCCATAGAGGAGCTCTAAAATCACTTGATCCCGTGCTCCCAGTAGTGTTGTACAATCGGGTGCCTGGGTGAGACGATTTAACTCTTCTATAGAAAGGAAGTGCGGGAGTTTCCTGCCTAATTTGGGGGTGGCAATCCTTTGAACAGGATTTTTCTGCAGGATACCTTCTTTGCAAAGAAATTTAAAGAAAGCTCTGAGAGCAGAAAGTTTACGAGCCATGCTCTTTCTCTCCAAGCCTCGGTCTGTCATTTGGCCAAGGAAACTACGGACAATATAGATGTCTACTTGATCCACATGAAGTTGCTCCGGTTCTACCCCAGACTCAAGGGCAGCGAAGTCAAAAAATTGGACGAGGTCGTTATGGTAGGCTATGAGGGTATGTTCGGAGCGGTTTTGGGCTTTTAGTTGGCCGTCGAAAAGGCCGAGGGCGTGGTCGGCTTGCACTTGGGTAGGCCTCCCTTCGCGGATTCTTGGGTATTTTCTTAAGTTTAACTCAGTCCCTCAGCGGCTTTGAACTCCTCAAGCTTCGCTAAGGCTCGTTCGGAGATTTTGGCGTTCTTCTCCTTTTTGGCTTTGATGCGTTTCTCGAGGGGGGGGAGGAGACCGTAGTTGATGCTCATGGGTTGGAAGTTCACGCTGGGGGAGCCTTCCAAGTGGCGGGCGAGGGCGCCGAGGGCTGTTTCTGCGGGGAAAAGAAGGGTGGGTTGATTATTGATTCGACGTACGGCGTTGAGACCTGCGACTAAGCCACTGGCTATAGATTCTACGTAGCCTTCGACACCGGTGATTTGACCAGCGAAAAATAGGTTGGGGGCTTGCCGGAGGCTGTAGTCAGATTTTAAAATCTTGGGAGCATTTAAGAACGTGTTGCGATGCATGACGCCATAGCGTACAAATTCAGCCTGCTCTAATCCCGGTATGAGGCGAAAAACTCGCTGTTGCTCTCCCCATTTGAGATGGGTTTGGAATCCTACGAGGTTAAAGAGGGTGCCTTCTCGGTTTTCCTTACGGAGCTGAACGACTGCATAGGAGCGTTTGCCTGTGCGGGCATCAATAAGACCAACGGGTTTTAGAGGGCCAAAGGTCAAAGTCTGTTCCCCACGGGAGGCCATGACTTCAACGGGCATACAGCCTTCAAAAACCTTACTCCTTTCAAACCCTTTGACTTCTGCGGTCTCAGCCTGAATCAGCTCATTGTAGAAGTTTCGATATTCTTCTTCGGTCATGGGACAATTCAAATAATCTGGGTCCCCTTTGTCATAGCGGGAGGCCCAGAAAGCTTTGTCCGTATTGATTGACTCTAAGGTGACGATGGGCGCCGCGGCATCGTAAAAACTAAGTGCATCCTCGCCGGTCATCTTTTGAATTTCTAGCGCTAACTCATCTGAGGTCAACGGTCCCGTAGCGACTATGGCAACCTCTGACATAGGAAGGTCTTTAACCTCTTGTCTGGAAATATGAATCAAGGGATGCTCCTCAAGAAGCTTTGTTACTGAAGCGGAAAACTTCTCGCGATCGACAGCCAAAGCGCCTCCGGCCGGTACTGCAACCTGATCTGCCACTCGCATAAGTAGCGAATCTAAGCGGCGCATTTCTTCTTTGAGCAATCCGGCGGCATTCTCTAATCCTGCGCCTTTAAGTGAATTGCTGCAGACCAATTCGGCAAAACAATCCGTATGATGGGCCGGCGTCGTCTTTATGGGCCTCATCTCATAAAGCTCAACTTCTATTCCGTGGCGAGCAATCTGCCAGGCAGCTTCTGCACCGGCTAGACCTGCTCCGATTACTTTAATAGATGGCATATTATTCTGCTTGCTCCTCTACTTGCTTGTCATAGCGGCATTCCGTATTCGTGCAGGCGTATCTTTTTCCTTGCTTTGATGTCTTGACTACCATTAAACCTCCACATTTGGGGCAGGGCTCAGAAGCCGGTAACTCCCATGAAACAAACTCACACTCGGGGTAGGTACTACAGCCATAGAACTTTCTGCCTTTTTTGCTGCGTCGAATGACTAAAGGATTACCGCAGTTAGGGCATTTTGTTCCGACCTCTTCCAAGAGCGGCTTGGTATTTCGGCATTCCGGGAAGCCCGGGCAAGCCAAAAACTTTCCATAGCGACCCATTTTGATGACCATATTGCGACCGCAATTTTCGCAGATTTCATCGGAAACCTTGTCTTCGATTTGCACTTTACTCATGCTTTGTTCGGCTTCCTCCAAGGACACCGCGAAGGGGCCGTAAAAATCCCGAATAACATCTTTCCAAGGTAAGGTCCCTTCCTCAATATCATCCAGCTTCTCTTCCAGATTCGCCGTAAATTCCAAATCTACAATTTCCGGAAAATACTCTTTTAAAATGGTAACGATGATATCCCCTAACTCAGTAGGTGAAAGTTGTTTTCCTTCCTTAGCCACATAGCCTCTTGATAGGATCGTTTCAATAGTAGGAGCGTAGGTACTGGGGCGACCAATTCCCTCTTCTTCCATCTTACGCACCAGTGATGCTTCCGTATATTTCGGGGGCGGTTCAGTGAAATGCTGCTTCTCCTGAAGGTTAGCTACACTAAGCTTCTCGTTAGCCTGGATATTGGCTGCGAGAGTTCCTTCTTGCTGCTCTTCATTTTCATCTTGCGCCTCTTCATAAACGGCCAGATATCCCGGAAAACGTACCGTGGAGGCATTAGCACGAAATAGGTATCCTCCAGCCTCTATCTCAACAGTGAGGGTATCAACTAAAGCAACACTCATTTGACTTGCTAAGAAACGCTCCCATACCAAACGATAGAGACGCAGTTGATCTCTTGATAGATATTCTTTTAATGAATCTGGAGTTCTCAATACAGATGTAGGGCGGATGGCCTCATGAGCTTCTTGAGCTCGGCCCTTGCTTTTAAACTGTCGAGGTTCAGGAGGATAATAATCCATGCCATACTGATCGAGAATAAACTCCTTCGCTTCGCCTTGAGCTAGCTCGGAGATTCTAACGGAGTCAGTACGCATATAGGTAATCAAACCAATGCTTCCGGACTTACCTAAATCGATACCCTCGTAAAGCTGTTGGGCAAGCATCATGGTCCGCTTAGGTGACATATTGAGCTTACGATGAGCTTCCTGCTGTAAGCTGCTTGTGATAAAGGGCGGTGATGGTTGTTTTTTCTTCTCCTTCGTCCGCACTTCTTGCACTTGAAAGGATTGATTCCCCAGATCTTGGAGAACTTTCTTCATTTCTTCTTCCGAGGAAATCGTTAGCTTCTGATTCTGTTTCTTGACAAGCTTTGCGGAGAATACCCCACCCGCACTTGCTAAGGAAGCCGTCAGGCTCCAATACTCCACGGGGATAAAGTTCGTAATCTCCTCCTCGCGATCGCAGACAAGGCGAACGGCCACCGATTGAACCCGTCCCGCACTAAGCCCCTTTTTCACTTTTCTCCAAAGTAGAGGGCTCAATTGATACCCCACCAAACGATCCAAAACACGACGTGCTTGTTGAGCATCCACCTTGCTGGAATCGATCTGCCGAGGTTGTTTAATTGCGGCTGTAATTGCCGGTTTTGTAATCTCATGAAATTCAATACGGCACTTCTCTGTTAGATCTAGGCCAAGCAAATGCCCCAAATGCCAAGCAATTGCCTCTCCCTCACGGTCAGGGTCAGAAGCCAAAAGGATCCTATCGGCATTTTTGGCAGCAGCCCGTAGCTCCTTAATTAGATCTCCACGACCTCGGATAGCAATATATTTCGGTTCAAAGTCATTATCTACGTCTACACCCATTTGGCTTTTCGGCAAATCCCGCAAATGTCCCATGGATGCTTTAACCGTATAGTTATTGCTCAAAAATTTACTTATAGATTTGGCCTTAGCCGGAGATTCCACAATTACAAGTGTTTTAGCCATACATCACCTCAAGAAATTATCGCCGTTTAAACGAATTATACAATTCATATCACAAGCACAGCTTTAAATCAACTACATTGCTCTTGATTTGAAGCTGTCACACGCATAAACTAGCCTAATATTATCTTCTTTTCCATAGTATGTCTAGCTCTTATAAGCTAATACATAAAGCTGTCCGGGAAGTTGCTCTATTCTCCCCGCCAGTTGGAGCTCAAGTAATACCAAGGGAATCTGTTCTGGAGCAATCTCCGAATTCAACATGATCTGATCGATATGACACGGTATATCGCTCAGCATTCCCAGGATTTTTTCCTGCTCGCGGCTTATTTGTGGTTCTCTCTTGTCTTGCCCATTATTTGTCGACTCGATACTTTTTGTTTCTTTATTGGTACTAGAGTCTCTCCCCTCGGCAAAGGCGGGAATCTCTGAACAAATATCTTGGAAACCTTCAATTAACTTGGCGCCTTGTCGAATAAGATGGTTGGGTCCTTTGCTCACCTGACTAAATATGGGTCCAGGCACAGCAAAAACCTCGCGACCCTGCTCTAAGGCAAAGTCAACCGTAATTAATGCTCCGCTTTTCAGTGCTGCTTCAACGACGACAACTCCACGCGACATGCCACTAATTAATCGATTGCGCACAGGGAACAGCTGCGGCTCAGGAGGCGTCTCAGGAGCAAATTCACTCCAGAGAACACCATGGTTCGCCATGATCTCTTCGGCAAGCTTTTGGTTTTCTGGCGGGTACATAAAACTAAGGCCACATCCCATAACCGCCCAAGTTATTCCTTGCCCGGCTAGAGCTCCTCGATGAGCAGCTGTATCAATACCTCTAGCCAGACCGCTGACCACGATGATTCCTTCTTCCGCTATTTCTTTGGCCAGTGCCTCAGCTGCCGCTCTTCCGTATGGTGTAGCCTTGCGTGCTCCGACAATCGCTAGGGACTCCTTGCCGGCAGATAATTGACCTTTATAATAAAGAAGCGGTGGGGCATCCGCTAGCTGGCGCAATAACGCAGGATAACCATTCTCTTCCGGAATCACTATATTAATTCCTTGAGCATGAAGTCGCGCTTCAACTTCACTTGGGTCCAACACCTTGCGTTTTTGGCTAATCTTTTGCAACCAGGGCTCTTCCTTGCTCCACGGGTCTTCTTCTAAATGATGCCAAGCATTGCAAGCATTACCGAAACGAGCAATAAGTTGACGCAGCTTACCGCTGCCAATGCCTTGTATCGAATGGAGCATTGCACGAATACGCTTTTCCTCAGCAAGTGCATCTTGGAAAACATCGCTATCTCTATCCATCTCAAGATTCTTCACCAAAGCATCCCTCCCCGTCGTCCATCATTTCGCGACTTTGGAGGAATTTTCCTGCGTGGCTTTAGGCAAATCTCCTTCTCCTTCTATTCTTTTCCTAAAAATATATAATGTTATACTATACCGATTAAACTATCTACTTTCTGATACGTATAAAAAAGAGTGCCGCAACCATCTCATTAGATAGCGCGGCACTCGATTATTTGGAATATCTGAGTTCTTGAATATAATTATTTTGCAGCTTTAGCAGCATCAACAATAGCCTTAACATATCCAGCAGTATCAGCTAAGGTGGAGCCAGTTACTGTGTCAACAGGCATTTTTTCTGCAGGTGTAGAGGTAAGAACACCTTCTAATTCAGTGATGGTTTTTCCTTCGCAGAATTCTACAATGGCATTGAAGTTATCAGCATAGGCAACAGTAGATCCAGCTTTTTCTTTCATGTTGTTGCTATAGTAGTCATTGTTGACAATTTTAGAAGCCAGCACTTGAGCAGGATCTTTGTAGTTTTTAGCTGCGAGGCCTTCGCTATTAGCAAGACCTGTAGCCTTATCAGCAGGCATGAATTGATACTCGTCAAGGGAAACCCCAACGATTTTATCACCTTGAACAGCAACAACAGCAATAGTTACTGCATTGGAACCATGAGCAGCAGCATCCACACGTCCCATTTTAATAGGCTCTACGGCAGCTGGCGGGTTAGTAGCGGTAGCTGAAGGAGCTTGGGAACAACCTGCAAGTCCGACCAATAAACCTAATGAAAGTACAACACCCAAAACCTTTTTCATTTCTTTTCCTCCCAATTCTTGAGTACAGTTTTATATTTTTAGCTTAATAGCTAAAATTTTACCAAGTAGCTTTTGACCCGTGAAAAGACACACATCTTTACTCTCGCGTATCAAATTGCGCACACAATAATTGTCGCCAACAAGTATCACTTAAAAAAATGACTTGTTTGGCATAATTATACCCCCACAAGCACATTGTAAGGACTATCTTTATCGAGTACTTTTGCATTATAAAATATCGTACTTCTCTATGTCAATACTATTTCTGAATTTAAATAAAAATAATTCTCATTTACTAGCAAAATTTTCTAAAGTTGATAGATTTGCTCAATGGGTACTGATAACACTTATGTGTAGCCTAATCTAGGTTGTAGCTAATTTGTGCAATGCCAACACAACCATGCTTGCTAAAACAGCATAATCCTCTGTGGGCAGAATCGATCCCGCCGATCGATCAAAGAGAATATTACCTGAGGCCGAAAACTCCTCATCCCCTTCCCATAGGACCATGGTAACGGGAACCTTAGGGAATACTTCAACAGAGACTGCAACATCTCCCAACGAGACAGGTACTCCGCCTATTTTGCACGCAGCTTCCACTAAGCTTTTGGGACGGTGACCGAAGGACTTTACTAAGGGATTAATCGCTCGGTTGGTAAAGGGCTGAGTATAGATACTTCCACCCGGAAGCTCTTTATAGGTTATATATTGGCCAGTTTGCATGGCAAGCGAGCGATTTACCAAATAATGAAGGATAAGGATTTGAGCAGGTACGGATATTTCTCCCTCCCCTGATGTGTTTGCGAAAAACTGACCTGATGGATAGTCTACAGAGAATTTCCGGCCAAGAAAATCGATCTTTATCCTATTCCCATCGATTGGATAACCCGAGTACTCCGCTATATCCTCAAGGGTTATCTCGTGGAATTTGGCTAAAGCAACATCATGGGCAGCTGTATAATCCATTCCCTTTCCTCCTTCGGACACTCGTTTGCCTTTTTCTTATGGCATCATAGAGTGTTAATTTTTATTAACTCTCTAATTCTTGCACACCTAGCGTTTTTCCTTCTAAATAATTTAGGCGTTTCTATCTTACTTCACCCTAAGCTACGATACGTAGTTTGCATCAATAAAGCATCGACTTCAAGGTTGGGGCTTTCACAAATCACTAATCCTTCTACCCCGAAGGTGTGAAGTGCTTTTATCAATTCCGGATAGCGAAAATCCGCTTCAGCCAAGACTAAATGCTTCTTTTCGCCCTTTAGTCCGTAATCGATACCCGAAACATGAAAATGCGCATTCTTCACCCATTGGTCGCCAAGAGCTTGAGCGGTTTCTTCGAGAACCTGACAAAACTCATCATAAGTATTAATCTTTCCATTGCTGCGTGCATAGAGATGGCTGATATCAATACAAGGGAGTACTCCGGGCACCTCTTGGGCCAAGTTCAAAACTTCCCGAAGGGTACCTAGCTGTGAGGGTTTCCCTGTCGTCTCCGGTCTTAATATAATTTCGTTACCCTCAACATCTAGAATCTCACGAACTTTCATGAGTTCGCCTGCTGTTCGCTCTAAAACCACCTGGGGATCATCATCATGGTAAAAAGCTGGATGAAAAACCACGCTTCTTACGCCTAGGATCTTACTAATCCGTGCACTATGCAGAAGGCGATCGCGGCTGGCCTTTACCTTTTCCGGTTCTCGTGAATTGAAGTTAATCCAGTATGGACCATGGCAGCTTAAAGCAACATTCTCTTCAAGCGCTATCTTGGCAATTTTGCTAGCCTTCTCTTCTCCCATCCGGACACCATGAACAAATTCTATTTCCATGGCATCCAGTTTAAGCTCTCGGACTCTCTTCACCCCTGCTTCCGTCGAACGTACCCGGGCCGATATAGGAACGCCGGCCGTCCCAAATAACAATGGCACAAATATCCCCCCCTCATTCGTTTCCTATTTCAATCGCTTAGGTTTCCCCTAGGATACCATGTTCTAACCAATGCAGCCAAATTTTTGATAATTCATATATGATGAAAACAACATTTAGCTTCACATAAAATTTGCTCTAATGACACAAACTAGAGTTACTTGCTGAAGTGCAAGACATCTTTTTTTGCCCCGAGATGAAAGGAGGAATCTAGATGTCCAGACGCCGCAGTACTATGTCCGATAACCTTAAACAACAAATCGCTCAAGAGCTTGGATTTTCGGATACCTTAAAACAAGAGGGTTTCAGCGGAGTTTCTTCCAAAAATTGTGGTAACATGGTAAAAAAAGCGATTGAGATTGCCGAGCGCAATATGTCCGGTCGTATGTCCTGATTGTTATAGAAGGTAAGTAAGCGAAAGGGATTAACTCGCATTATAGAGTTAATCCCTTCTCAGTAGTTTCATCTCCTTTTAGGCTAATGAAAATCCACTTCAATCGTACGGGCTGCAGGATGGCGATCCTTAAGAAAGGACAACTCTAATACCCCATTTTTATAACTAGCATGCGCCCCATCGGCTTTAACCACTGCCGGAAGGGTTAGGGTGCGGCTAAATCTCCCATAATACCGTTCTACACGATGAGTAGAACGTTCTTCTCCCGAATTTGTTCGCTTAATTTCTCCACTGATGGTCAGCTGATTTTCGTCAATTTCAATACAAAGGTCTTCTTTCTTATCAAGCCCTGGTATTTCGGCAGTGACATAAATTTGCGAAGAGGTTTCTTCCACATCGACTCGATACAAAAATTGAGCAAGGTCCTCTTTCCCTCTTCCTCTTAGGAGATTGCTATTTATATCATCCCAATACTGGTCGAATATCCGAAAAGATCCATATGGGACTAATGGCATTGTTTTCACCTCTCTAATTATTTAAATTCTGGGCAAATCAACTCAAATCTAGTATGGCAATTCCTAATAATATCATACCCAGAAAATAATGAGATTTCTGAAGCATTAAACCCAATGTAAACAATTGGCAATTACGTGGTGGGAGATTTTCTGCTATACTTAATTGTTAAATAACAGTTGCAGAACTCTGGTTCTATGCATAAACAGCTTATCACCACTTATCTATTTTAATTAGCAAAAGCATTAGTGGCGGTCAGCGATGGACAAGTATAATACTAAATTGCCGAGAAGGAGGATTAACAAATGTATAAAATTAATGATTATGTAGTATACGGCTCAACCGGATCATGTGAAATCGTAGATATTGTCATGGAAAAGGATATAAGCAATAATGATACAGAATACTATGTTTTACAACCGGCTTATGACAACAATATAACGATTAAGACCCCCGTGAACAATCCTAAGGTCTTGATGAGACCCATCATGACCAAAGAGGATGTCTTATCATTAATTGCGACTATGCCGGAACTGGAACCCATCTTAGCTAGCGACGATCGGCATAAAAACGAAAGCTACAAAGCGGCACTTAAAACAGGTCAAAGCGAAGAATGGGTAAAAATAATTAAAGCCTTATATATCGAGCAACAACAACGTCTTGAAGTGGGTAAGAAACTAGCAAAAGCCGATGATGACATTATGAAAGCTGCTGAAAAAAATCTGCATGAAGAGTTTGCTTTAGCCTTAAATATTTCGCCGGATGAAGTGCACCCCTATATTCTTGCACATGTTCATTAGGTTTACAGAATTATCCATATTCTCATCAAGGGTAATCATCGAATAATGCGCTACAACACGGTAATCAAATATATCTCAAAAGCCAAAAGGAAGACCCAAGCATTATTTGACTTGAGTCTTCCTCTTTTTGCAATATACTTTTATGCTGGATTTAAGCGAGTTGTCTGTGTACGAGGTTTGCGAAAACTCCGCTATTGCTCATCAGCTCATCATAGGTACCACTCTCAACGATTCTTCCCTGATCCATAACGATAATCATATTACAGTTAATAATCGTACTTAAGCGGTGAGCAATGACAATCCGGGTGACCTTCATCCGGTCAAGGCTTTGACTGACAATGGCTTGAGTTCGATTATCTAGGGCACTGGTAGCTTCATCAAAGAAGAGAATTTTCGGCTGATTGACTATGGCCCGGGCAATCATCAAACGTTGCTTTTGCCCGCCGGAGATAGTCGAAGCTCCCTCACTAATCATGGTATGCATTCCCATGGGCATGGCCTGAATATCCTCTTCAATTCCGGCCATTCTGGCTGCTGCCCAGGCATCGTCGATCGTCAGATAAGGATTAGCACCCACAATATTTGTGAAGATATTCCCAGACATGAGCTGACCATTTTGCAGTACAACACCCAGCTGCTTCCGGATCGACCGTATATCTACTTTCTCCAGGTCCTGGCCATCGTAATATATATTTCCGGTCTCTGGCTTTTCGAAGCCCAACAAGATTCTTAGCAACGTCGACTTTCCACAGCCGGAAGTACCCACTAAAGCGACATAATCCCCTTCCTTAATCTGGAGAGATATGTCTTTCAACACCAGAGGCCCATCTTCTTTATAACGAAAAGAAATGTGATCCATCTCGATCGAGCCTCGCAGAGGGACAGGGGTGATCTTCGTCTCATCATACTCCGGTAGGGTGTCTAGAATCGGTTTAGCCCGTTGATAGAGAGGAATCACAATATAAGAACCAATAATTGATTCCGCCAAGGAAGACATAGAAAGGGTAAAGGAGATAAAAGCTGCATTGAAGCCGATGAACTCCCCCGGTGATAACTGACTATGGCCTGCAGTGAGAGCATAAAAAATGATCATACTGGCAAGGAGGGGGAAAACATCATGAAAGGTCGTCAGCCAATTCCCTAGAATCCTCCTTTTATAGACGAATTGACGTTGTTCACTGAACCTCTCAGCCCATCGGTAAAAGGCTCTAACCTCAGCACCTGCAACACGAAACTTCGTGATACCGCCGATCAACTGCAGCATCATTCCTGAAATTCGATTCGAGATATCTAATATTTTTCGCTCATAGCCCACTTGCCGGTACCCCAAAAAAAACATGATGAGCAGTGCTACGGCCACTAAGATCGTGGCCACACCGGCGAGCTTGCGGTCATAATAAAACATTAAGACCAGAGTAAAAACTGAAAAGATACTAGACAGAACAGTATTTAAGGTGACACCCGAGAGAATTTTGCGAATCTGACTGATGCCCATTGCCCGCATTGCCAATTCACCCGCTGGAAACTGCTTGAAAAACGGCACTGGTAAACTCAGCAAGCGATCCCAAATAGCTGCCTGAATTGCTCCCTCCATTTTTCCCTCTATCCGCAAGGTCGCCATGCTGCGTACAAACTGAAAAATCATCGTTGCCAAGGCACTAGCTCCCAAAAAAAAGGCGATTTGGACTAAGTGCCCCCTCTCTCCTTCAGGAATAATGGTATTAAAGATGATTCCTGTGGCTAGAGGGATAGCTGTCCCTAAGATCCCACCCAAGATACCCATCAAGAAAATCATCAGGAAGTCCCTGCGCCAGCTATTTTCCCACCCTAAGTTTAGCAGGTCGCGGGCGGTGATTTTCTTTTCAGCAAAGGGACGATAGAAGACAAAGCCAAAGGCATCGATCTCCTGTGCTGTATCGCGATCAACAGTTCTGGTGACCCCTTGTGTATAATCATGAAGGAAATATTTTGTCGGTGCGGAAGGAATTAAGGCAATCGGTCGATGGTCTTTTTTCATATAACCCAGGAGAGGACCGCTATCTTTTGTATACCAATCACCGTGTAAGGCGACTTCCCTCACCCGCACCCGTGAGGCCCGAGCGATATCATCCAGATGCAGTTCTCTTCGGCTCCCTAGGACTTCTGGGGGGGCGACAATCTTCATCTGCATCGTTTGACCCACTAGGCGACAAGCATCCAGCAAGACATCTCCTGTCTGATCTGTTAAAGCCTTGGTTTCCACTTTTTCAGTAATTGCCGCTAACTTCGAGATGGCGGTATCCATCAATCGTCGATCGGATTTACTTTTCTCCTCCAGCCGCTTTTCCTCAGATTCCCTTTTTTTGTCCCAGAGATTGCTTGCTGCTTGCACAACTTGCGAATGGTATCCTGCACGAAGTGAATCCTTGATTAAATACTCATACACAGATATGAATCCTTCAGCTGTAGAAGCGACCTCATCCTGAGAAGATCCGAGATCGAAAGCAGTCTTTGCCTTCTGAGAGATGTCTTCGCGTCCACTAATCTGAGCTAAACTATGAAGCCATTGGCCTATAGCCTTGTTAATCATCTCTGAGATTTCTTTGTCCGCTCCTCGTTGTTCACTAAGGGCTAGACCTTGTAGTTCTTCATGAGCTGTTCCCTGGAATTTCTTATGGGCTTCCTCGTCAGCTTCTTCGCTGTCCATAAGTAGCCCTGTTAGTTGCCTGATGTCAAATCTCAGTAGACTCGAACCCAATAGCCCTGAGACCAACAAGCCTTTTTTGTGAGGGGTACCTTCAGGAGTTATTCCAAAAAGCCAATCGCCAGGACAGGCTTCAAATAAGAAGGTTTTGGTCCCTGTCTGTAGCTCTTCATCCATAGTCGATAAAAAGACAGCCGCCTTCCCCTGCTCCACTATCCAAATATAGTGGTCTTCATGAAGAAACAGTGATTTTTGGCCATCCAGAGGTATTCTCACACCCTCTTGTTTAAAGAAATCCCAGTTATTCATCTCACTCACCTGCCGATCACGACTGTTTATTTTTCTTCGTCCCCACTTTAACCTGTGGCGATCAGTTTGGCATAAGTCCCTGCGGCCTCATATAGCGACTCATGGTTTCCTCGCTCAATAATCTTCCCCTTTTCCAGCACAATGATCTCGTCACAATCCCGTATCGTACTAAGGCGATGAGCAACAATGATACAAGTGCACCCCCGGTAACGAATATGTTCATCTACGTTTTTCTCCGTTATTGGATCTAGGGCACTGGTAGCTTCATCCATAATTAGAATAACTGGATTTCCGGCTAAAGCTCTGGCAATCTCCAGCCTCTGCCTTTGACCTCCGCTATAATTTTTACCGCCCTCTTCCACTATTTGCTCATAGCCCCCTGACCGAGCAGTAATATCATCATGAATACAGGCATCCTTAGCAGCCCGGATCATCTCGAACTCTGAAAGGGTTCCATCCCAGAGGGTAATGTTTTCCTTGACTGTTCCATGAAACATACAAATCTCTTGATCCACCATCGCTAAAGAATTGCTAATCACTTCCTTGGGGAAAGAGGAACGGGGTTGCCCATCAAAAAGAATCTCACCGGACCAAGGATTGTGGATACCGGCGATGATTTTGGCGATGGTCGATTTGCCGCTACCGGAGCCGCCGACTAAAGCTACCCGCGACCCGGGTCTTAGACTTAAACTGAAATCTTCAATTAAGGGCGGTTCCAAAATACTATAGCCAAAGGTAATGTTCTTAAGCTCCACATAGCCTGAGAGCTTATGCCCCATCGAAAGCGGCGCGTTCGCGCTAGCTTCTCCTTCGTGACTCTCGTGGACGCTTTGCTCCCGATCGAGTGGATATTTTAAAACATCGTCTAAGCGATTCATCTCGCCTTCCATTTCCTGAAGCTCAGCTCCGAGTCCCACCAGTCCGGTGACGGGCATCATAAAGCTACTCATCAAGCTTTGGAAAGCCACCAGCATGCCGATGGTCATTTGGCCATCGAGAATCAAAAAGCCACCAATCACTAAGACGAGGGCGTTATTGATGCCAGTTAAAAAACTGGGGAATACAGATAGAAACTGAGAAGAAACCCCTAGCTCCTGTTCTGCATTGAGCAATTTTGCCTGATATCCCGACCATTGGGCAAAGAAGTTAGCTTCCGAGCCTGTGGCTTTGAGGGTCTCGATAATTTGCAGACCCGCCATACTTGAGCCGAGCAGTTTTCCCTCATCTTGCAGTAATTTGCGGTTCAGATCGACCCTTCGGGCAGATACCGCAATCAAATAGAATACATTAATCAAAGCAATTGCCAAACCTACTAAGGCTAAAATCCAGCTATAGCTGAGCATTAACGCAAAGTAAAAGATAATCATGAGGACATTCAGTGCCGTAGTGGCTAGTTTCCCTGACAAGAGCTTCGCTACCTTATCATTGCTTTGTATCCTGGAAGTGATATCACCGGCGGCGCGCTGGGAAAAGAATTCACTGGGTAGACGAAAAATGTGCCACAGAAACTGACCGGAGGTGGCTAAGGCAATCTTCGTTTCTAATCTAAGCAAATAATACTGCTGCATCCAAGTCAGAACTCCTCTGAGCATTGCCGTAATGCCCATGCCCAGCAACAAGGGTAGCATCCAAGAATCGAGACCGCCCAACAAAATATCATCGACAAATACTCTGGAAAACACGGGTATTACTAAGCCGGGAATAACTAGGGCCAGACCCAGCAGAATGATATAGGTTAAAGCTTTCTCCGAACCTTTAAGCCTTTTCTTTAAGGCAGTGCTTATATTTGGTTTCTTATTATCCTTTTGAAATTCAGGGGTTGGTGTGAAGGAGAGGACAATGCCCGTAAAGGATTGGTTAAATTCTTCTTCGGATACGACCCTCCTGCCTGCTGCCGGATCATTCAAGTATACTTTTCCTTTATGAAAGCCTTCCAGAACGAGGAAGTGGCTAAAATTCCAGTGGATGACCAGGGGCAGGGGCATCCCACGCAAAGCATCCGGTTCTTTTCGGTAACCCTTCGCTTCCAGACCATGACCCCGGGCAGCCTTCAGGAGATTACTGGCTTTACTCCCATCCCGGGAAACACCACAATCAATTCTCAATTCCTCCAAGGTAATATATTTCCCATAATATGCTAGAATCATAGCCAAAGACGCCGCTCCGCACTCCACCGCTTCCATCTGCAGCACTGTGGGAACCTTGACGATTTTCTGTTTTACCACCTAATTTCTCCCTCCCTTCCGGCCCCCTTAATTTAAAAGGGTATGACTTTCTGAATGGGCTTCTCCCGCAGGGTGATAATCTCCGAGCTAATGATGGTCCCACTCTGAAAAGACATGGGGGGTCCTAGGGGAGATGACCAGCGATAGCCACTTTCTGTTGCATTGTCAGGAATCAAGTCGATCTTAACTAATAAGGGAGCACCTTGCCCTGCTAGTAAGTCGACCAAATTTTCATTGCCCAAAGTTTGCAACATACTTTGCGCGGTCGCCGGATACTCCGCTACAGCATTCACCCGCCCTATCAAGTAACCATACTCTTCTTTGTTGACTGTGGTCGGGGAGATTTGGCATTCCATGCCGGGACGGAGCAGACCACCTTGTTCGGCTGGAACATAAACTACCGCTTCCAGCTTGACTGTATCACCATACTGCTCAAGGGTCGCCAGTGTATCACCCGGTTTGATGATACTTCCTTTGCTAATATTCAACTCTAATATGCGGCCATCAATTTCTGACACAACTTGAGTTTGGTAGACTAATTCACTGCGGAGCTGCTGTATCTGTTCCTCGATTTTGGCATTAGCCGGATCTTCTCCTTGTCCATTGTTTTCCACGGCGTCTTGTCTGCTTAATAGTTCATTGATTTGAGCGACTAACTCCGGTTGCTCAATTCTTGCGATGACATCCCCTTGCCTTACCTCTTGCCCCACCTTCACGCGAATATCACTGATCTGACCGGTAACGTGATGCTGCAGAGAAAACACCCCGCCATTATTCAGAAGAATCCCTTGTCCCTGAACCTTCGTGGGAATGCTCCCTAATAGTCCCCAAGCGACCCCACTTATTAGAATCAGCCCTATTGCCACTAGGGCTAGCCAGGCCTTAGGTGAAGTCACCTGAATCCGTTGATCAAGCTGCTCCGGAGAGGACAGTCTCGTCAAAGAAACTTCACGAAATAATCCTTTCTTCATATCTGTACCCCCCCGCTACTGCTTAAGATACTCAAATCGTCCGTCCTTGACCTTCTTCAACACTATCAGGTCGCCGATGTCATCACCCTGCTCATCGAACCGGTGCACCCCTATCACTCCCTCCCATGCTCCCAAGTCCCTTAATCCTTGGGCAACTGTAGTAGGATTAGCCAAATCAGATTTTTCCAAGGCAGCTGCCAGCAAGTTGACCGCATCATACCCTGTAGCTGCATAAGAGGTAGGTGGTTGCTGATATTTCTGTCGGAAAGCTTCGATAAAGTCTTGGGTCTCGGAACTGGGACGCTGGGGATTAAAGAAGGAACCTACCAGCAGCCCTTCTGCAGCAGCCCCGGTAGCCCCGGTCAGGGAAAGTGAGTCCCATGAATTTCCGGCAGCTAAGGGCTCCTCAATGTTTACCGCTCTGGCATCCATCAAAAATTGAGCCCCACCTTCCGCCGCAATCTTGGCAATAAAAATTCCATCAAAACCAAAAGCCTGCCATTTATCATGCAAACGTTCTAAATCCTCTAGATTGCTATAGTAATTAAAACGATCCACGATTGTTATTCCCTGGGCACCGGCATAGTCTTCAAAAGCATTGGCCAAACCATTGCCGTACGAGTCATCGGTATAATAGATAACCATCCGCTCATGGCCTTGTTCCGCAAGGTAAATCGCCAATTGCCGAGCGATCTCTGCATCGGAGGGAATATTGCGAAAGACATGGGTGTACTCATGCTGAGTGAGTTCCGGTGAAGTCGAAGCCGGAGATACCATCGCCAATCCGGCCTGATCATAAATAGAGGATGCCGGTATCGAGATAAAGGAATTGCGATGACCGATGACAGCCTGCATCCCTTTATGGTCCGCGAAGGACTGAGCGGTGGCCAATCCCTTCTCCAGCTCTGCCTCGTCATCAGCTTTAAGCAGGCTCAGCTTGCGACCTTGTATACCGCCCTGATCGTTAATCTCTTGAACGGCCAGATCAAGGCCTTCTTCAAATAAATCATCTGGGGAGGCAAAGGGCCAGGCAACACCAATGAGGATTTCTTCACTTGGGTTGACCTGGGTACATCCCAGAGGCCATAGGCTGAGCCCTAAAAAGAGCATAATAACTATTGATTTTTTAATCATCCTACTTTGCAGCATATCTACACCTTGCTCTCCGAATTATTCTCTCTCCCTGGATTCGCCTAAAAGGTTCAGAAGGATTTAACTTATCAAGTTAAAGATTATCAAGCCTACGCTAACCACAGACTTATCCTCATCTAGTTAATACGTGATAATTGATTATTCATTACAATCTTTCTGTAATGCTCTAAAGCTTTTTACGTATAAACTAATAAATGGACATTAGGGAGAGAAGTACATGTACAAAAAGGAAGTGGGTCCCTTTCACCTGTTTGAATACCAAGGCGATCATTATCTGCTAAATATCGAAAAGATGTCCGCCCATCGAGTGAGCGCGGAACTTTTGCCAATCTTGCATAGGCTCCGGGAGCCGCAAGCAACACTTCCTGCGAGGCAAGAACAACTGCTCAAGTCATGGGATCTAATTAGGGAAGGCACGGAGAAAGACATATCAGTCGCGAAGATAGAGCCTGTCCCCATCACTTATATGTACCTTTTCCTCACCCAATCTTGTAATCTTCGCTGTATTTACTGTTATGGCGACGGCGGCGAGTACGGAACCGGCGGCAGTATGGACATTACCACGGCTAGGCAAGCTGTGGATTGGCTTATCGCCAAGTCGGGGAAAATGAAAAAAATCTACTTAGGATTTTTTGGTGGCGAACCTTTTATTAATTTTGCACTGATGAAAACCACAGTGGAATATGCCAAATGCAAAGCTCAAGAAGCCCATAAAGAAGTTGCCTTTTATGTGACGACTAACGCTACATTATTAGATGACGAAAAAATCGCTTTTATTAAAGAACATCACATTTCTGTACAGATTAGCTTTGATGGTCCAAAGGAAGTCCAAGATGCCCAACGTCCCTATGCCAACGGTCAGGGCTCTTATGACTCGATTGTGCCAAAAATCCAAAAATTACTCGCCCTTGCTCCTACAGTTTCCGGACATGCGGTTCTTTGGGGTGATACTGATCCTCAACTTGTTAAGGCTAACCTGCAAGACCTAGGATTTACCTCCATCTCCCTTTCCCCGGCCTCCCATTCCCTCTTCGCTGATGAATCTGAAAAAAACAGCCTCCGCAAAACCCACGTACAACTCCAAGCTTTAGAACAAGAAGCGAAAACCTGGTTGCATCATCTCCGATGCAGAGACATAGATAGCCTCCGTGGCTTAATCGCATGTAGTGCAGGATATGGGGTTTACCCCGGTATGATAACCTTGCTGCACAATCGCCATAAATACCATTTTTGTGGTGTCGGTCGCAAGATGGTCGGTGTATCAGTAACAGGAGACCTCTATCCCTGTCACCGCTTTGTAGGCAACGATGACTATAAATTAGGTCATGTTGACAATGAAAAATTTAACCGAGATGATTATCTACAAAGCCCTGTTTACACTCAGGCAAACTGTGCCTCGTGCTTTGCTCGCTATTATTGTGCGGGTGGCTGCCTGCATGATAATCTTAGCTCTAGCGGCTCCCTAGACATTCCCTCAGAAGAGATCTGCCGCCTCAGGCACCGTGAACTTGAACTGGCCTCAGTCATCGTGTCAAACCTCAGCCCTGATGATCAAGCCTTTTTAGTCAATGAACAAATTATTCCTCCCAAACCCTGCCCTCTTGATTTTTAAAAAATTATTACACTCTGGCTTGGCACTTGCGAGGGGTGTATTAAACTTAATCCGAGCCTTGTCAGACATAAAGGATGGGAGCATATCATTTTGATATGCTCCCCTTGTTTTAGTTTCCTTTAGCGTTGACTAGCATAACTGACCTTGGATTAATCGACTAAGTCCAATTGGATGCCGCTGAAGAGTCTTAGAATAATTCTCTTAAGCCACAGGAATCTAATACGCAACCGCCACCGGCAACAGCATCTAACTCGCTGTCACTCATTTCATCGCCAAGATCCTTTAGTTCTGCAGGGCTAAAATCGAAGCCATCCTCTTTTACTAGTACCCGGCGCTCTTCTGCGTCTTTGGCTGCCATAACTTTCTTGGCAAAGTCCTGATCAGTTTTCATTTTCTCCATGAATGCTTTTGCGGATTCGATACTCATTAAATATTCCCTCCTATTATTTGTGTACCCTGTACACAGATTAACCTCTTCAACTGTTAATACGATTTTCTCTGGATAGTATTACAAGAGATCACTACAAAACTTTTTGATTTTTGCCATCACAGTTTGCAGTATGGACATCTCCCATCCACAGTAATATTCCTTGACCTTGAACCGCATCTCGGGCATTCTTGCCACCCGCTCTGTTGAGAAAAACCTGCTGCAACATAGTCCAAATCCTCTTCACCTAACTCCTCATCTCCACTGAATTCCCTTAAGCCAACCGGATTGACCTGATCTAATTGGGCTAAAATCTTTTCCTTTAAGATATCGCGTATCTTACTGTTCGAGCTTAAGTCATTGGTGAGCATCGTCTGAGCTAAGAACAAAAGTTTTCTAATTTCTGGATCCTCCACCGCTCCCAGATCTTTTTCCCCGGCAATGATCTGCTCCAGATACGTCAAATAAGCATCTGCCTTTTGCTTCTCATTCATAGACACACATCCCTTGTCTTGCCAAAACTATGCGCAACTGTCGCATAGCCCGAAAGAGGATAACCCCTGTATTACTTTCGCTGATGTCAACGAGCTTGGCGATCTCACGATTGCTTAAGCCACTCCAGAACTTCAAAGCAATAATCTCTTGTTCACGTTGACTTAAGCAAGCAATGGCCTTGAGGAGGTGATGTTGGATCTCATTTAATTCCACTATAGTTGCCGGATCGGGCTCACGAGCTACAATGTTTTTGGTATATTCATCAAGGGAAATAACATGTACTCCCTTTCGGCTTCGATAGTAATCAGTGATGGTATTCCGGGCAATGCGAAAAAGCCAGACAGAAAAAGGGGCTTTGTCTTTCTGGTAATAGTGATTTTTGGTAAATACTTTCTCAACGATTTGGCTGACCAGATCTTCGGCATCATGATAATCGGCCACCCGATAATGCACATAATTATTAATCCGAGGAAAGTAATAATTGTAGGACTCTGTAAAGGAGTTCTCATCCTCTTGCACAAGTTCAATCAGTGCTCTTCCTGACCCCTGAGTTAATATGGCCGATCCCCCCTCGATCTGAAAACTTCTGCCCGTAGCCTCATTATAAAAATCCAACTACCACCAAAAGTGCCACCATACTTTTGCAGATTACCCTAGTAAAAAAAAACAGTTGTCGGAGTGCAATATAAAAGAGGAAAACCATTTTTTGGTCTTCCTCTTTTTATATTGCACTTTGAGTTACTTTTTAAGTTACTTTTTGAGTTACTTTTTGAGTTACTCTTGGCGTTAATCATTAGTTCTCGATGCTCGCGATGGAATGTCCCATCTTCGCACACCGCCGTATCAATTCCCTGGCCTTGGACTTTTCTCCCGCTTCCGCGCACCCCTCCAGCAGGACCGCCGCAGCTCTAAGAAAGAGTTCCTCAAGGTGGATTCTTGTACTTTCAGCCCACAGTGCCTCCAAGTCATTCAGATAGCGTCCAGTGTAGTGTTCCACAACCTTTTGGGCGTTCCCAAAGCTTGGCTGCTGTGCGAACACTGCTACAGCTTGCTGGAAAGCATCGAGATCACAGCTAATTTCAGCCATCTTTAGACGGTACATACCACCCTCATATACGATAGGGTTACCGGCCCCTACACTCTCAAAAGCCCGTCGTATCTCACCGCGGCGGGTATGAAATAAACTGGTCACATTTGCCTCGCTGTCCCACCACAGGTCGTTCAAGATATTTTCTTTACTGACCCCTTCACGATGCTCTAGTAGATAAGCTAAAAGCTCACGAGCTTTCTGAGTGCGGATCTTAATCGGGTTTTTCAGCTCATGGGCAGGAGCCATGTAAAAGGTTCCCAGGGTTTTGATATAAATCCGAGCACAAGTATACTCTCCGTACCTGAAAAGCTCGCGGGTATAGTCCGGCATAATCCCTTCATCTGCTGCCTGCTTCAAGACAGCAGCAAAAAGCGGCTTAAAGCGAATGTAGTAGCGGTGATCATTTTGACGGGAAAGTTCCAGAAAGCGGCAGATATAACTCTGAGCCTGCTCCGCATCACCCTCTTCCAAATAAATGGCCGCCAGCTTGCCATAAGCAAGGGTTGCATAGGCATAGCAGCCAATTCCCTCGCCGATAGTGATCGACTTTTTATAGTATTCTATATACTGTTCCTTATTCTTCTTCATCACTTGCAGGGCATTGGCCATCCGCCCAAAGGCCACGGTCTGAAAGAAGGGGGTGGTATCTTCGATAAGCAAAAGTATCTCGGCAATAATCTGCTCAGCTTTATCCCGATGTTCTAAGATTTCCGCACAAGCCTTCCATATCTTCACAAATAACCAGTGCTCGCGGGTGCTGCGATTTAAAATAGCATATTCTTCCGCCATGTTCAGATAACGATCAGAGACTGAAAAATCAGCAGCTTCTCCCAAGTAATATTTTAGCTGCTCAGCGGTATTAAGAGTTTCGGCATACAAGAGATAATTGATGCTGAACTCTTCATGAAGACCCAATTGGCGCATCCGATAAAGCTCCGCATCTAGCAAGGGCAGCGCCTTTTCTTCCTGCCCGGCAATCTGGTAAGCTTTAGCGGCATAGACTCCCACCCCATGGCGCATCAGCTGATCCTGCTCTTCTTGAGGAATGGTCAGAGACTTTTCATAAGCCTTCAAACAATTTTTATAATCTCCTTTATAAAAATAGATGACCGTGAGATAGCGCTCAAACCAGCCTTTAATTCTTAAATCTCCATTCACTAAGCATTTATTCATCATAGCCATTGTTAAATCCATGGCCTCGGATAGCTGGGAGATGAGCGTCAGGTTGTGAATCTTTTCAATGAGAACTCCGTACCAGACTGACATGGGTGTACCTTCCAGAAGGGGTAGCAGACAATCTAGGCACGCATTGCTCTCCGCGAAGGAAGACCTGTTGCGCAGTACTCTTGCCGAATGGGTCATAGCCAGTATATAAAAGTCCTTGTCTTCACTTATTAACTGGGGGGTTGCTACTCTGAGGTATTTTTCTGCCTGGTAAAAGTCGCCGTGATCAGAAAGGTAAATCCCTTTGATTAGTTGAACCCTTGGGGTTAGCTCAGCGTGGCGAACCTCAAGAAAATCAAAGTACCTTTTTAAATCTCTGTTGCACCCTTTGGCAATGAGTTCTCCTGCCATTGCACTGATACAGTCATGAATAATTATCGTATCCTCAACTAAGAAGGCGTACTCAGCTGCCCGCCCATAATCTCCGCTTGCGTAGTAGCTATCCTTGGCCTTCTGCAAGATTCTCCATCCCGTACCCTCATCATTTTGTTGTAAAAAAGTACGGAATAAGGTGTGGTAGCGATAAGAGGTAGTAGACGTTCTCAAGGTAAAGAGGTTTCTGTGCACAAGTTCTTCGAGGATTTTCTGGGAATGGTCGATATCTAACAAACGATTACAGGTTACAACCTCCAGCTCCGGGAGCCGAGAAGTGGCTTTCAAGAAATCTCGGATTTCCTCCGTTAGCCCCATGAATATTTCATTAAACAGATAGCGGCTAATATCTCGCTCAGCCTCAAGCTTCGCTAAAGAGAGCTCTTTATTGCCCTCTGCCGCCAAACGATAGGATTGAATGGCTAAAGTCCATCCCTCAGTGGCTGAAAAGGCGGCCTCATCTGAAAATCCCCATAGTCTTGTCGCTTCCTCCTGGCTGAAGCTCAAATCATTTTTGGTGAGCTCAGTCACTCCACCAGCCATTTTTAAGCGAAAAAGACCACTCCATAATTCATGACGACTAGCCATGATCAGAGTAATCTGAGGAGGACAGCCTTTGATCATTTCTGCAAGAAGATCTGTTAACTGTGGATTGGCAATCACATGCACATCATCCATGATAAGGGTCAGCCTATTGCTACCCATTGCTTTTAACAACGCAGAAAGAACAACCGGCACAAAGGTATCACTCCCCGTAAAGGGAATATAGTCTGTGGCATGAAACTCAAACTCGACCAGTCTCTCCCTAAGCGAAAATTCCAGGTGCTGTAAAAAGAATAACGGCTCACGATCCTTACCATCCAGAGCCATCCACACAACATCTTCACGTCCTCTTGCGTATTGCATCAAGAGGGTGGTCTTACCATAGCCTGCATCAGCATGTATGTAGGTAAGCTGAGTGCCGGGGAGACCAATCTTATCCAACAAATGGGGGCGTTGTAGGAGTGCCTCAGTGCCTTTTGGCATTATATTCCTCAACCCTATCCCCCCTTCAATCGTCAGCAATTTAAGAACTCTTACCTTTAAAATTAGACCCTCTCCACTAAAAATCCTTCTCCCTTACGTTCCGCAGTAATTTAATTTTCAAGTATGCGGATCTCCTTCACTTACCGCCCGTTCAAAATCAGACAGGAATCTGATTTTGAACGGGCAATCTTTTTCAAAAAAAATGACTGTCGCCAACATTTACTGATAAACATTTGGTGACAGCCCCGCGTATTATTGTTCGTCTTTGTATTTCATCGGTACATGTGTCGCATCACAGAAGGGTTTTTTCCTCGACTTTCCGCAACGGCACAAGACATATCTGTTTCTAAGCTCATATATATATCCGTCTTCTGATTCTAGGGGAATCATGCCTTTGACAAATATCCCGCCACTGACTCTCCTCTCAGGGTCTTGAAGTATCTCGATGGACGGCTCGTATTCCGGTTCAATGACCTTGCCGGTTTTATCCATAACCTGCAATCTTCCGGCCGGACATTCGACAGCCGTTTTAATCGCCAGCTCCCGGAACCCTTCTTTGTCGGACTCTTCGATTAGCTGCCAGACATTCCCCTTCTCACTGTGACAAAAACGCGCAAAGGCGCAGCGATTGTCATCCAAAAGATCTAATTCGGGTCCTTTAAATAATTCAGCCCTATCTTCAAATCTGTCTCGTGAAGCCGTCTCTGTACCATCAAAATTACAATCGACATGAGAGCCATCACAGAAGGGTGGATTCTTTGACTTACCGCAACGACATAAGGCATATGTTTCAGCTTGCGGTAACTCGCGTCCTGGTTGGTATTCGTAGGCTTTGCCCTTAGGGGTGATGATGCTTTCCTGCAAGGGAACATTCCCAGTCACAATATAGGGGCCATCCTTGATGATCTTAATTTTACATTCGCTTTTTTTCTCGTCCATTATAATCATATCCCCTTAACACTATAATTCTAGCACTATTTCTTACTATTAATTAACTTGTCGCTATATTAACCTTATCACTATAAGAAGATTGAAGTCAAACTAAGATAGAACATTTATAGACTCATTTTGTCATCGTACAACATTAATCTCCAGATAGTGCTGGAAGGAAACTGCCTATTTCTGTCGAATTCTTCCTTCTATGGGAGGGATTAGCTTGTTTGCATCTGTGCATGGTATGGCGGTTTTCGGGATTCAGGCTCACTTAATACAGGTAGAGGTGGATGTCTCGAATGGTTTACCTGTGTTTGACATTGTTGGGCTTCCGAACACAGCAGTAAGGGAGTCACGCGAGAGAGTTCGTTCGGCCATTAAGAATTCTGGGTTTGATTTCCCTTTACAGCGCATCACGGTCAATTTGGCTCCGGCTGATCTGAAAAAGAACGGCTCTGGTCTGGATCTGCCGATTGCCATCGGTATCTTGGCGGCTACTGGACAATGTTCGGCCAAGAGCCTTACCAATAGAGTCTTTGTCGGTGAATTATCCCTAGAGGGGCATCTGCGTCCGGTACCCGGAGTCCTTGCTATGGCTGTATCTCTAGCACAGCACTCTACCTATAGCTTGATCGTCCCTCCCGAGAACATACAGGAAGCCAACCTAATTGAAGAAATCGCGAGTGGATCCGCGGATAATCTGGCACAGCTCGCCTCTTCTTTAGAGAAGGATCTATTCCTTGCCCAACCCCAAGCAGAACCTTCCCCCGAAGAGATACCTTCGGATAATACCATCAATTTAAGCACGGTACGTGGGCAACAGCAAGCGAAAAGAGCTTTAGAGATTGCCGCTGCCGGTGGTCACAATCTCCTCTTGCTTGGGCCTCCCGGCTCTGGAAAGACTATGCTTGCCAAAGCCTATGCTGGGATCCTCCCTCCTCTAACACGGGTGGAGAGCTTGGAAGTCACCAAAATATATAGTGTGGCCGGGTTGCTCGGTCACATGGGCCAGCTTATTCAGGCACGGCCTTTTCGCCAACCTCACCATTCGGCAACAGCGGCCGGTATTCTGGGGGGCGGGCGCGATATGAAACCCGGAGAGCTTATTCTTGCTAATCATGGGGTGCTGTTTCTCGATGAATTGCCGGAGTTTTCCCGGGAAGTGCTAGAATCTCTACGCCAACCCTTAGAAGATCGAGAGTTGACCCTTACCCGCCAACGAGGCAGTGTCAAATACCCAGCTCGACTGAGCATCGTCGCTAGCATGAATCCCTGTCCCTGCGGTTGGTACGGAGATCCGAAGCGTTCCTGCATCTGTTCACCACGGCAAATCGATAATTATCGGGGGCGCATATCTGGACCTTTACTTGACCGCTTTGATCTACATATTGAAGTTCCACGAGTGGAATTTGACGAGCTACATAGCCATCCGGAAAGTGAGTCCTCCCCAACTGTGCAAGCCCGTGTTCTTCAGGCTCGCCAGCGCCAATGGACTCGTCTGGGCGAAAGTAAGACTAATGCTGAAATGAGTGCGGTGGAAACATCAGCCTACTGTGGCCTAGATTCCACAGGTGAGCAGCTGCTGCGCAATGTCTTTGAGCGACAACACCTGAGCGCCCGCAGCCATGATCGAATTCTCCGGGTTGCCCGCACGATTGCTGATTTAGATAGCGAGAACCATATCCTTCCTCGTCATCTCGCCGAGGCGCTTCAATATAGGGCCCTGGACCGTACTGTTACATACTAACACTTGAGTAATTTCTTGTGTGACATTGTCCTAGGTATAAAAACGCCTGGATTCGACCCTTCACTAAGGATACATACGGAATATAGGAAACTCATCTTCTTAGAAAGCTTGGTCAATATCCCCTGTGTAAAAAAAATTAAAGCAAACGGCTGGAGAGTATGGTGTTACCACTACTCTCCAGCCGTTTCCTCTTTTTGAAAGTTCTTATTGTGCTTAAGCCTTGATGCTAACTCCGGTCTCATAGAGTTTTTCTTCCGCCACGAGTTGGACATTATACTTCCCGGATAATCCAGTCTTGTTAATATAGGTATCAATATTGCGTGGATCAGCCTTTTGGAAGGTTCCTACGCACATTGCTTGGAAGGCCTGGGGTACGGTATTGATCGGATAACGTTTTACCCCACCGGCTTCATCCACTAGGAGCAATTGAGCCAGCTCACCGGCATCAAAGATAGCATTAAAGAGAATACGATCTTCTTCTTCAGTGATAGATGCTAGATAATGCTCCGGCACCAGTGTACCTGTCACTTCAGCTTTGATCTTCATTTTTGTTTCTTCGGTTTGAATTAGATGGCCAAGGATTTCACCCTCGCCCAATTCGACAGTTTCGTGAGCATAGTAGAGCGGCAATTTTTCAGCGCGGTAACAGTTGGCCGGCACTTGCAATTCATACATTAACACATCGTCTTTGATCTCACAGGTGATGGAATTGAAGGTATAGACATTATCCTTAAACTCCGGTTGCATAGTTTTCATGACCGCCATACCTTCGCAGGTTTTGCCATTTTCACAGCCGATTCCACCGGAGTGAACCAAGTAGTGACCTTCATTATAATACTCGACATTGCAAATGTAAGGTGAGAAATATTCAGCACCCCGTTCTTTGCCATACTGCCATACTTGCTCGATAGTCATCTTTTCGGTATCAATGCGGTATCTGACCCCACGACTGAAGTTTTTGCTATTAGGCCAGTAATTCTCTTTGTTCTTTGCTCTGTAGTGACCGTTATCAAACATCATGATATCCCCGTCAGGTAACACAACACAAGCGTGTTGCTCATACTGCCAGTCAAATTCTCCGTCCCCAACTGGGGTGAAGAAGTATTTTTCCACCATCTCTTGAGGCCAGCCTTCCGGGTCGCCGATAATCCAGTTTAATTCTCCTGTCTCATAGTCAAGATTGATCACAGCGTCTTGGTGACGGCCAGATAAGCTTAAGCTGTTGGTCTTTTTATCGTACCAAACGGCGTTGTTGTGGAACCAGTCATGCTCATCTTGACTTCCTGAACCAGCCACATTCTGTGGTAATACTTTCTTGTAATCCCAGGACTTCAGAATTTCTCCTGTCTTAGCATCCAACAATACACACATATCTTCTACTGTACCTGAGTAAAAATCAAAGGTGAGCACCAGGATATTGCCGTCTTCCATGGCGAATTGATCATGATGATAGCCGCTGGGCAGAACGTACTCTTTAAAAATCTTGCCACTAAAAGCCATCTCGTAGAGACCTGTGGTGAAATAAGGCATTTTTACTAAACGTTCAGTACCTACGAGAATATGACCGTTGGGTAAACGCTTGAGATCAAAAGCAAAATTCCTCGTGGCATACCAACGGATATCCCCTGCATAGTCATAGCCGACTGGCATCGCTCTCATAGCGGCAGTCAGGAACATCAGATTGTTCCCCATGTATTCAGGTGTCGTCTTGATGGAGGTAGCAACCGGGACATCGGGATGAAGAGGTTCGGTCTTGATGGTTATGGTGTTTTTTTGGCCATTAGCCATGACGATATCCACTTTGTTTTCGTAATCAGCATAGAGGCCATAGACGGGCAAAATATGACGCTTACCTGCCGGGAAGGTATGGCGGATATCCCCGAGATGCTCTTTACCACGTACGATAATTGTCGCTTCTGTGGCTGCCGGTGTTTCAAATAATACCATGGCCGTCAAGGGAGAAGTTCCATATGGATTAAGCTTGACTAGGGGATTTGCAAGGGTATAGTTGTCGGCTGCGAATTCTGCTAAAAATCCCTTTTCTAACTCACTTTGCTGATGGATAATATGAGGAATTTGTTCACTTTTAATCGGACTCATTATGCAACACTCCTAATATTATTTTTTAATCCTATTCAGAAATATTATTAAACACTTTTTTCATCTATATTTCGCCCGTATGTGATCCAATGGTAAGAAAGAATAATCCTGAGAATACTGCAAGCTTTCCGATACGGTGTTGTCTTGTTTTTAAAACAGCAACTTAGCCAACGGATAACCAATGAAGATGTAATATACCAGAGTGACAACGCAGATCGGAAAACCCAAACGCATAATTTCACCGGTGTTATAGACATCCGTTCGACCATGCATCATGCCGGCATGAGGAGAAGCGGCAGGAGTCAACATAGCCACAAAAACCATCATGGTCACTCCCATGGCCACCGGCATCGGATCTAGGCCCATCTGACCGCAGAAAGCCAGGATTACCGGCATCAGTACTACTGCCATAGCAGCGTTGTTGGCAAAATTGGTAATGATCAATGCCACTGTAAACATGATGGCTACAAAGCCCATCTCTGATTGTCCGCCCAGAATTGGGTTCAACGCGTTCAGCAAGAAATCTTTAATACCGGTAGCATCATTTGACAAGGCATTAGCTCCATAAACTGCGGCAGCGATCATGAAGAAAATACCCCAATTGAATTGCCTATAGGCAACCACTTTAAAATCCAATACTTCTCTGCCCTGATAACGAATGAGGCAGAAAAAGACAACCCAGGCTACGGTCACGCCCAAAGGCCCTAGAGTTGCTAAAAAACTTACCACCGGAATACTTCTATCCAAGAAGCTCGGCACCAGCAGCATGATGATGTATATAGGGATCATAATCATCATTAACACCTGTGGCCAAACCATCGGGGGCAGCGCCTGTTCTCTGGCCAACTGGTCTGCATCGACGCCCTTGAGCTTGCTGATATCTGGACGCACGATAAATTTCAAAACGAGGATATACACGGCCAAAAGTAGCATCGTACTTATAAAGTTTAAGGCCATATAAGGCGCATACGGCACCGGTGTCATATCAGCGGGAACACCCGTCATATTACCAAACGCACTTACAACAATCAGTTGAGCACCGGTAAAGGGGAACAAGGGTTGACCCAAAGTCATAACGGCAAACATACCCACAAAGAAATAGGGCCAGATTTTATCACTGCGTTTTACTCCCATTGTGTCCATAATGCGCAAGGTAATCGGCCACATCAGGATCAAACCAGTGATCGGTGATACCAAGGTGGAAATAACAAAGCAGGTAAACCAAACTACACCCATAAAAGCGTAGGGTCGGCCATTAATAATTTTTCTAGTCAGCAGCCAGCGCGCAATATATTTGGTGCATCCTGCTTCGTCCATAGCGCCAAACAAGACCATAGCAAACAATGTCAGCAAAACCGTGTCCGCGCCAAAGGCATTGAGAAAAACGGATTTAAAGCCGATAGCGCCTTGTCCCGCATAGCCGGATAAAGCAATGCCCGTTAGGCCCAGCAAGCTTGGCCACAGACTACCAACGGTCGACCACAAATACACCATACCCAGAAAAGCACCAACGACCTTCATTCCCACTGGGGTAATCGGTTCAATCGGCGACATAAACCAAAAAATTACTATAATTGCTAATCCAATAAAGCTATGGATATACATTTTTTTATCAATAGGGGATAGTGTTTTTTTAACAGAAGTAACGTTGTCAGCTCCAGTAGCAGGTTCCATAGTTTTCCACTCTCCTCGATACTTATTATTTTCCATTTTCACAGCTGGTTTCTCGCAGATAGAATCCTAGTTCCATTAACTACATCGACACGTAGCATAGCAGGATTTACAATAACTTCTTCATGTCCTTTTGCGTAGGAATAATTATTAGCAGGAACCTAGGCCATGATGTTTATGTGCACTTTCACAATTCCTCCTTTAATAGTTCGTTAGAATCTTTTAAGATAACTAAATCAAATAGAATCTATAGATTAATTTTATTCTAGTTGACACCTTAAGCTTTGTATAATACAGGTTTTGGTATGCTGGACATGTGAAAAAATATATATGCACTAATTGTAGTGCATATATATTTTTTCGTCTATATTTTAGCTTCCTTATTGAATCTGTTTTTTAACCATATTATCCTGAATCAATTCTTTGACTAGGGTAAGTAACTCCCTTTCCATAAATGATAAGGATTCGTAGTGAGTGTATAAGATAAAAATATCCCACTGTTCACTGAACTCTTGTATCGGTATGGCTTTAATCATCCCTCTGTTCATATAGAGGTCATTAATGGATAAAATCTCGGGAAAAATTGAGAATCCAAAGTCATCGCTGATGAGTTTTTTAAGCAATTCAATATCTTCAACAATAATTGGTTTATCAAGATGATACTTTAAGGTTTTGGAAGTCTGGACATAGTTTTCTTTATAGGAAACCATCTTCATGGACTTGAGATCGGAGGAGCTGAGCCATTCTCTATCGGACAGAGGGTTCTTACTGCTTAAAAAAACCAACAATCTAGTCTGACCTCCGAAAACAATCTCATATTCAATATCCAAATCTTTTAACTGTTTGAGCAAATTGTCTTTACCCTCTGGATCGCAGGTTATTACCCCGATGGAATAAGCACCTTTATCCATGTTCTCCACGATTTCATAATAAGGTGCCTCATGAATATGCAGGCAAAATTTTGGATAAAGAGTATGGAATTTCATAAGCAAATCAGGGACTATAGCATTGGCAAGGGCTCCAGGAACTGCCATTTGAAGATTATGGATTGGGACGTTTTTTTCGTCCATGATTCCTTTGATCTTTTCGCTCAAGCTTAAGATGTATTTTGCCAATTCCAGCACAGCTTTCCCCTGTTCTGACGGGACAACGCCAGTGCTGCTGCGTTCAAAGATCTTTAAGCCCAGCTCTTCTTCCAGTCGACTAACAGATACACTTAAAGAAGGTTGACTAAGGAAAAGAGCATTCGCAGCCTTAGACATCGATCTAAATTCATCAATTTTTATGATCTGTTCAAGCTGTTCAATACGCATAAGGGCTTCTCCTTTAATTACAGTTGTCGACAATTGTATCGATAAGTATCTTCTTAAGTTGTTTTGCAGAATGGGACAAGGATTCAGTTTTCGAATAGATAAGGTACATCTCCATTTTAATTTGATCGGTTATCTTTTCAAGGGCACAATATTTGAGTAACCCTTGCTCGAAAAATTGATCATTATAAAAAAAGCAACGTGGAAAGACAGCAACAGCCTGATTCTTAGCAATGATTGCCTTCATGACTTCACGATTAGAAACAATCAACAATTCACTCTTAGTGGTATCAATTCCGCAGTGTCTTAGTGAATTACGATACCTGCCGCGATAATCCACGATAGTCATTCCTTCTAATTCTGCCAAGCTAATGGTCTCCTTAGCTGCTAAAGGGTGATTCGAACCAATAATCAAGCACATATCATCCTGCATTATTTTTTCATAGGCTATGTCCATTTCATCAAGTAGCTTGCGCATTGTCTCATCATAATTACTGGTCCAAACTGTGACCCCCATCAAACATGCCCCTGTGGATACCTTGTCGACTAAGCCAATCCCTATGTCCTCTGTAAGCACAAGATTAACATTAGGGTATTTTTCATGAAATCGCGAAATTAGAAGCCCGGCAAAAGAATTGAATACACCCGGGGCAAGAATCAGACTGAAATTTCCGGTAAGATTGGCTTCACCACCTGCCAGAGACTTAAGTACTTCAATACTATTAGTGATTTCTCGGGCCATGCTAATGACTTCTTGCCCTAGGCAAGTTGGAATTAAGCCCGCTCGATTGCGCCGAAATATTTTGTAGCCCAGCTCATCTTCGAGATTTTTCACAGAATGGCTAAGCTGAGGCTGACCCATAAAGAATGTTTTCGCCGCTTCAGAGATAGACTTCTTATTATTAATCTCGATAATATGCTGTAGCTGCTCAATACGCACAATACTACCTCCATTACAAATCATTTTACTTAGGGAGGATAACTTTAAAGATGGTTCCGTTACCGACTTCACTTTCAACCTTAATCTCGCCATCATGGGCTTCAACGATGAGTCCCACAATGGATAATCCTAAGCCCATGCCGCCCTCTTTACGCGATCGTGATTTATCTACCCTATAAAATCGCTCAAAAATGTGCGGCAGAGCCGAAATAGGAATACCTTCGCCCTCATCTTCGACGCTGAACTGAATCCAATCAGAACATTCCTTAATCTTAATCTGCACCCTTTTGCCAGCAGGGGTATGACGGAAAGCATTCTCAATCAGATTAATGAATACTTGTAGCAACCGGTCTCGATTAGCAAAGATGGCTCCTGAGCCGTTCTCAATCTCTAAGTGGATACCTAAATCATCCGCTCGTCCTTGGAATCGATAGCGTAGCTCTTGAAGAAAGTTAGCCAAATCAATCTCTTTCTTATCAAAGTTTCTCCAGTTGTCAAAACGATCCAGTTCCTGAAGCTCCATGACCAGCTTGGCTAAACGCTTTGCCTCCTCCAGCACCAAATCGATATGCTCCGGCTGCTCTTCCTTGGGGATGACCTCATCTTGAATAGCCTCTAAGTATCCTTGGATGAGATGAAGGGGAGTTCTTAATTCGTGGGTGACACTGGCCATGAAATCACGCCGTTCCTTTTCAGCGCGTAAGGATGCAGTAACATCTCGTAGCACTGCCACATAGCCTTGCATACCATCTTCAGATTGAGTGGTGGCCATGCCCACCTGAAGAACTTGGGTTCCTAAGTTGAAATGCATTTTTTGCTCTAAGTCGATGTTATCCATAAACTCACGTAAAAATACCATCAGTTGCACTTTTCGTGCCGATGACTCTTCTTCTTGACCTGTCCCCTGCCAAATGGCCTTCGCTGGTTCATTACAATAGAGAATTCCACCTTCAGCATCCAGCATAATTACCCCGTCGCTAATCCCTTCCACAATCCCCAGCAAGAGGTTTCTCTCCTCTGAAAGCCAGGTCATATGATTTTTCAGGCTTTCGCCCATGGAATTTAAAGCATTGGCGAGTTCACCCAACTCATCACGACTTCGGACTCCACTAATCGGTTGGAAGTCACCGTTAGCCATTTGACTCGCTCCTTTTTGCATGAGGGCTAAGGGACGCGTAAATTGCCGTGCAAAAATCAAGCTGACAAGGGTCGCTAAAACAACTGCCCCTAGTGAAACATAGAGGGTCATCCGGCGAAAAGCATCAATACTTGCTTGAACCGGGGCCGGCGAGGTTCCCAATACCACAATTGCTTCGCTGGGATCACCGATGGGGGCAGCAGCAATCAGCATAGCTTGGCCCGTCTGATTCCGAGGAATGGCCTTGATGGTAATAACTTCTCCGCTCAAAACTTCGGCAATATCGGATTGGGTTAAAAAATCAGAAGGATATAAAGAACGAATCAACCAGCTCATTTCACCTGAGGCATCACCCCAACCAATACGGTCATTCGTCCCAAAACTCGCTCCGACATTCTCCCCTTTGATTGCAATAATTTCACTATAGCGGTCAATGACAACCATCTGTGTATCTGAGGATAAGCGGATTTCATCGATAGCAAATAAGCGTTGTGCCCAATTGGGCTGCTCCTCAAGATAATGGGATATCTCCTTGACTTCGTCACCTAAAGTATCTAAAGTTTGCTGGAAATAAAAATCACCGAATAGCAAAGTAATGGTTACCCCTAGACCGCCTAATACTACGAGAATCAATGCGGTAATGGCAGCCCATAATTTCATACTGATGCTACGTGGACGAAGGTTAAACTTCAACTTTTCTCCTCTTTCCGAGTTCATTATTCACCTATCCATTAATTGCTTCGGGGTCAAATTTATAACCTACACCCCACACTGTGGCAAGCATGCTTCTTATCTTAGGATCGGCTAGTTTTTCACGGATTTTCTTAACATGGGTATCCACCGTTCGAGCATCACCGTAGAAATCATATCCCCATACTGTCTCCATAAGCTGTTCTCTGGAAAATACGCGGCTGGGATTTTTGGCTAGAAAGTAAAGTAGTTCAAATTCCCGAGGAGTAAACGTGATTTGTTCTTCATCGACGGATACACGATGCTTATCTTTCTCAATCTTCAAAGGTCCATAGGCTAAATCAGAAGAATTTGCTGTTAAATTCCCTCCGGAACGCCTCAAAAGGGCTTTAACTCGCGCTACAAGCTCTTTAGTACTAAAGGGCTTGACCAGGTAATCATCTGCGCCTAATTCAAATCCCAAAACCCGGTCAAACTCTTCCCCACGTGCTGTCAACATAATGATGGGGATATCGGATTTCTCCCGAACATCTCGGCATACTTTCCAACCGTCGACTTCGGGCATCATGAGATCAATAATGAGCAAGGCATACTCCTTTTTTTGAATTTTCTCTAGAGCCTCTCGGCCGTTGTCAGCCTCATCAACGCTATATCCTTCTCTTTCGAGGTACATACGCACTAAATGGCGAATACGATCTTCGTCATCGATTACTAATATCGGATTCATAGTTGTCCTCCTCTATAAATAGTCCTCTATATGCATTTTATCATACCTCAATAGTCTTACAAATACGATAATTATCCTTAAATGCCGCGGATCCACAATATTTCCGCAGGATTGTCCAGTTGATCCGGTATGCGTATGGCGATTAGGTCAAAGCGCAGGGGAGGCCAGCCTTTATAGTTGTGGAATTTTATAAAATGGATTCCAATGCGATTCAATCTGGCCCGTTTCTGCGGAGTGATACTCTCTTCACCCCAGCCACGTTTGCCGGTGGAGCGTGTCCGAACCTCAATAAAAATGATGGTCTCCCCTTCACGGGCGATGATATCCATTTCTCCCAAAGGACAACGATAGTTTCGATCAAGAATAGTAAGTCCGGCTTGCTTAATATGATTAACAGCAAGTTGTTCGCCAAGCATCCCTAGGTTCCTTCTCTGCTCACTCACCTGCGACTCCTCTTTTCTTTGTCTATCTTACCCCACTTTGCCTCTTACATGTTGTCCTGCCTTCTTTCATCTGTTTAGCTTACCTTCTATAAGCTCGCCTCCATTCCCTTCCTGTCCTGCAGTTCTTGAAGATCTGACAGCAAAAAAAGAGCCTCAGCAAATGCTGAGGCTCCTGCAAACTATCCCACTTATAAGAATCTATTTTACCAAACTTGCTGCCGCCGTAATAGCCATTTGAGCAAGCGGTGTAGGATAGATTCCCAAAATGACGGTTACAATCATGGACAACAACATGCCAAACTTAGCGGCACCATGTACAGGTGCCTCCGGCAATCCTTCACCGTCTCCCAAATACATGACCTTAACGACGGACAAGTAGTAGTAGACTGAGATCATACTCATCACAAAACCAATCACTGCTATCCAAACAAAACCTTGATTGACCACTGCCGAGAAGAGATAGAATTTAGCGACAAACCCAGCAAGTGGCGGAATACCAGCCAAGGAAAGGAAAGATATAGTGAGCACAGCCGCTGCGAGAGGCGAGCGTCTGGCAAGACCGCTGTAGTCTTTAATCTCAGTGCTGCCCTGACTTTGAGCCACATGGGTAATAACTGCAAAGGCACCCAAGTTGGCGACGACATAAATCATCAGGTAGAAGAGCACGCCCTTGATACCATCCACAAAGACTGAGACCGCCGGAATGGCAACGGCAATGATACCGACCATGATGTAACCCGCTTGAGCAATCCCCGAATACGCCATCAAGCGTTGGATATTCTTTTGAGGGAAAGCCATCAAGTTACCGATAATCATAGTCAAAGCAGCCAAAATAAGGAGTAGAACCAGCCCAGTTTCAGCGAAGGATTGACCATACATCATCAAGAGGTAGAATCTCACCAAGGCTGCGAAAGCGGCTGCTTTGGAAGCTGTTGCTAAGAAGGCAGTTACCGGGGAAGGAGCTCCTTCGTAAATATCCGGTGCCCACATATGGAAAGGAACTAAACTAATCTTAAAGCCGAATCCAGCGAGCAGCATCACGGTTGCAAGAATTGTCACCGCGTTGACATCTGTTCCTAGAGCCATAGCCACTGCAAACATCTGCGTGGATCCTGTCAATCCATAGATGAGGCTGATGCCGTAGAGAAGCACTGCCGAGGAAGTAGCTCCCAAGACTAAATACTTAATTCCTGCCTCAGAGGATTTTGGATCATTGGGATGATAAGCTACAAGAATATAGAAGGTGATGGTCATGAGCTCCAAGCCCACATACATCGTGATTAGATCCCCTGCTCCAGACATAAGCATCATGCCCAAAGTAGCAATCAGCAGTAAGGGATAAAACTCTCCGCGATACGCTTGAAATTTGGCAACATAGGATTTTGTTGAAAGTACAACAAGCAGAGCCGCCACTAAGAAGAGAATCTTGAAGAAACCTGCAAATTGATCATGCATATACATTCCGTTGAGGAATGCTGCATTCCCCCCATAGAAGAAATCATAGAGGGCATAAGCAAGGGTCCCCAATATGGCAAATATCGTGAGAGGAAACATGCCTTTTCTTGAACCACGTGGGAGGATGAGCCCTACTGCAAATAAGCCAAGGCTAAGGACTGCCATAATGATTTCTGTTGTGAGTAAAGATAATTCAAAAGTCACCATTAGAACAACCCTCCAATCTTCGCCTGAGTCACGACTTCAAGCACCTTGGCTAATCCTGAGGAATGGACCCCGGTGTCGATCAGTTGCAGTACGGTGTTCGGGAATACACCCGTTATGATAATGACAAAGACCAAGATGACCAACGGAACTAACTCGGGACCGTGGAGGTCTTTCAAATGATCCCATTCCTTACGACGTGGTCCAAATAGGACATTGGCAATAAGGCGAAGGGAATAAACTGCAGTGATGATAATCCCGGCAACCCCGACAATCGCATGGACCGGTAAAGTCTTAACTGTACCAATGAAAATGGTAAACTCTCCAATAAAGTTCACAGTTCCTGGCAAGCCAAGACCAGCCATACCTGCAATCAAGAACCCAACAGCCAGACGTGGCATCTGATGGGCCAGTCCGCCGAGTTCAACAACATTGCGGGTATGGGTCTTCTCATAGATAAAGCCAATCATGGAGAAGAAGAGGGCTGACATGACACCGTGGGCAAACATCATGGCTACTGCACCAGTAACACTGGTGACGTTCAAAGCCGCAATGGCGATCAGGACATATCCCATGTGACTGACGGATGAGTATCCGACAACATACTTGAGGTCTTTTTGTGCTAATGCAATGAACGCGGCATAAAGAACGTTAACAAGAGCTAAAACCGCAATCACTGGCGCCCAGAACTTGGCTCCGATAGGGAAGCACAACAGTCCTAGACGAATTAAGCCGTAGCCCCCGATTTTCTTCAAGACCCCAGCGTGGATCATACTGACTGCTGTAGGAGCGCCAGCATAACCGTCGGGAGACCAAGAGTGGAAGGGGAACATGGAGATCAATGATCCAAAACCAAAGGTTAAGAGACCAAAGATGATAATCTGGAAGGTCTCATCATACTGGAGCCTTGCCAGTTGATCAAACATGAAGGTTGGTCCTTGACCCATAGCCGCAAACTGATTCGTAGCATTAACCCAAATAGAAACCATCGCTACGAGCAAGAAGGCAGATCCAATCAAAAGGTAAATGGTCAATTTCATACCCGCATATTCTTTGGACACTCGTTTCGTACTTCCCCAGATGATAACCATGATGTAGATAGGGATAACCACGATTTCATAGAAAAGGAAGAAGATAAACAAGTCGCGAGCAATAAAGGTTCCCATAACCCCAGCAACCAATATTAAAAGTAGAACGAAAAATTCTTTGACACGATTGTCAATATTCCAAGAGGAATACACTGCTGTAAACGCGATTAAGTTCGTGAGTAGGAGCATAGGAATACTGATACCGTCAACTCCGAACGCTAGGTTAACACCGATATCAGGAATGAGCGGAATCGTTAGATTAAATTGCATACCTGCCAAGGAGCGGTCGTATGCAAAGAATACATAGAGCGAAAGCAACAAGGAAGTGAGAGTACCTAATGCTGCCACTAATTTAATCGTTTTCCCTTCTTCCTTAGGAAGGAAGACAATTACGAGTGCTGCTAGAATGGGTGCTAACAGTGCCAATGGCAGAATCAAAGAGCCCACTTCGGGCTGAAGTGCCAATGTCGACATTACTTAACACCTCCTAGCATAGCTGCGGGATTAAGCGTCGAAAGCTGTCCTTCTCCTAGAGCAAAGACAATATAGATGACGACGACCGCAAAGAAGAAGACTAAGGCATAAGTTTGTAGCTGTCCTGTTGTGGTCTTGCGAAGTACACGACCAGAACCGCGAGTGAGGAATGCCAACCCATTGACAATGCCATCAATAATATACAGGTCAAACCAGTAAAGAACTTTAGCAACGATACCATCCATAACCTTATGGATGAACCAGAGGTAGATTTCGTCGATATAATACTTATTCTTGAGGAGTTTATAGACTCCAGGAAAACGTGCTACTACATTCTCAGCTTTGATAGCTCGGGTCACGTAAGTGATATAAGCTAAGCCGATACCAAGAACTCCGACAAGGATAGATATAGAAGCTATCGCCCAATCGATCCCTTCATGGTGGAATTCACCATAATGGACAAAGTAACCAAAATTGTGCTCAGGTAAAGCAACCCATCCGCCGACGATGCTGAAGAAAGCTAAAATGATCAGCGGTAAAGTCATTACCCAAGGAGATTCGTGGGGATGATTCTCCGGCTTTTCCTTGCCCATGAAGGCCACGAAGAAAAGACGGCTCATATAGAAGGCTGTCAAAAATGCGGTAAACAAGCCCACAGCAAAAATCACGGGATGACCATTATGCAGCGCTGCGGCCAAAATCTCGTCTTTAGAGAAGAATCCAGCAAAAGGTGGAATACCTGAGATCGCTAATACACCGATGAAGAAGGTGGTACCGGTAATCGGCATCTTCTTCCAAAGTCCACCCATATCCCAGATGTTTTGCTTCTCATGAAGGGCATGAATCACAGAACCTGCTCCTAAGAACATCAAAGCCTTGAAGAAGGCATGAGTCATTAAGTGGAACATAGAAGCTGTTAAAGAGCCAACCCCCAGAGCGAACATCATATAACCTAATTGGCTTAAGGTTGAATAAGCCAAAATACGTTTGATGTCATCCTGAGCAATGGCTATCGTCGCGGCAAAGATCGCCGTAAAGGCTCCCATGCCTGCCACTAGCTGCAGGGCAAAAGGTGATGCGTTATCAAACAGGAAGAACATCCGAGCAACCAAGTACACACCGGCGACGACCATGGTAGCAGCGTGGATCAAGGCACTGACGGGTGTAGGACCTTCCATGGCATCCGGTAACCAGACGTGTAAAGGAAACTGACCGGATTTCCCAATCGGTCCAATGAAGACTAAGACTGCCATGACAGTAAGATAGCTTACTCCGCCAATCAAGGCAAAATCATGGAAGCTCGTGGCCATTTGAACGGATAAGGAACCAGGACCATAGAAATCTAAAGTACCAAATTGGTTGTAAAGGAACAGGATTCCTAAGAGTAAACCAAAGTCTCCCACCCGGGTGGTAATAAAGGCCTTCTTCGCAGCTTCGCGAGCAGACACCTTAAAGAACCAGAAGCCGATGAGTAGATAAGAACATAGTCCTACCAATTCCCAGAAAATAAACAGTTGTAACAAATTTGTTGCTAAGACCATGCCCAGCATGGAAGCCGCAAATAAGGATTGGAATGCATAATAACGTGAAAACCCAGGGTCTCCATGCATGTAACCGATCGAATAGATCTGAACCATAGATGCTACCAAAGTAACAACAAAAAGCATCATCGCACTCATTGGATCAATGAGTGTGCCAAAGTCGATTTGAAGACCAGCAATGCTGATCCAATTCGCAGTGTTCAGCACAGGGTTTTCAATGACTTGCGAACCGGACTGAATTACACCAATACCGATACCAATGGCCAATCCCAACGAAGTAAGAATCGCCAATATTGAAATGGTGGAGGACAGTCTTTTGGATCGCTTCGTGACAAAGACGATGAGCAGAAACGACAGAAAGGGCAAAAACGGGATTAACCATGCCCATTGAAAAAGATCATTCATTTCCTTGAACACCTACCTCTCCATTGACTCTCTACCACTTCAACCAATTGAACTCATCCACATTTGTGGTGCGGCGATTACGGTAAATGGCAATAACTAATGCCAAGCCCACGGCAATTTCAGCTGCCGCTACAACAATCACGAAGATTGCAGCAACCTGTCCAATCAGTGGATTTGTCCCAGGATCAGCCCAGGGGGCAAACCGGCTAAAAGCCACAAAATTAATATTGACTGCATTAAGCATTAATTCAATAGACATAAGAATAGCAATGATATTCCGTTTCACGAAAACTCCGTAGAGTCCTAGGCAAAAAAGCATCGCTCCAACTAATAAATAGGATCCAAGCCCAACGCTTATACTCATCTGCTTTCATGCCCTCCTTTCGCGATAATCACTGCCCCGATGAGAGCAAGTGTCAGCAGGATGGCTGCTGCTTCAAAGGGTACCATATACCATGTCAAAAGCAGTTTGGAGAGCTCAACCGTCGTCCCTCCGGCAAGAGCTGGCATGGCCAGAATACGCCAATCACTGTGAGTCAAAATCACCAAAGCTAATAGAATAAACACAAGGGAGCCGACCAAAGCACCGGAAGCCCACTTTTTGGTCACCGGACTACTATCAGCAACATCTCCCCTTAAGGTTAACATCACTGCAAAAATCACCATAATCGAAATAGCACCTGCATAAACAAGTAATTGAACTGCTGCAAGATACTCAGCGTTTAACAAAATATACAGGACGGCTACTCCCGCAAAGGAAAGTGCCAAGAAAAAGGCACTGTGTACAATGTTTTTCGAGGTGACAACTCCCCAAGCCGAAGCCACGGCGATTATGGCGAAAATGAAGAACACAACGGTCGCCATAGTACTCATTCGTTGCCCTCCTTCCGATTGCGTTTGGAACGCTCGATCATATCCCAATCCAAATCCTCAGGATAGAAGACCGAATTCTCAAACTCCTGGGTCACAGTAAGTGCATTTGTCGGACATGCTTCTGTGCATAAGCCGCAGAATAAACACCGTCCAACATCCATGTGGTAAGTTTGAAGAACTTTTTTATTGTTCTCATTCTTTTCACTGGTTAAGGTAATAACTTCGTTTGGACAGGCCATAGCACATAAGGAACAAGAAATGCATTTCTCCGGTTCCAGTCCCATGGAGCTTCTAACCGTCTTAGGAAGATTCGGCATAACCTCTGGATAGAACTCTGTGATGTTTGGCCCGAGCATCTTTTTGATGGTGATGCCCATACCTTTAAATAACCCTTTACCTAACACTCTGTCACCCTCCAATCACGAGTTGATAGATATAAATCCCCAAACCCGTCAACAAAATGTTGAGAAGCGCGAGCGGTAACAAGACCTTCCAGGCAAAATGCATCAAGTGGTCGATCCGAATCCGTGGAAATGTCCAACGCACCCACATAGAAACAAAAATCAAAAGACCTACTTTAAGCCAGAACCAAGCCCAGCCTGGTAAGATCGCTGGCCCTTGCCAACCCCCTAAGAAGACTGTTGTTGCTAAGGCACACATAGCAACTAGGTTTGCGTATTCACCGAGGTAGAATAATCCCCAACGCAGACCTGTATATTCGGTAAAGGGTCCGGCGATAATTTCCTGGTCAGCTTCGACAAGGTCGAACGGCGCTCTGTTGACTTCCGCTTGTCCGCAAATCAAAAAGATAATAAATCCTATGGGTTGTAAGAAAATAAACGGAATTGTAGCTTGAGCCTCGACGATTTTCGTTAAGTTGAACGTCTGGGTCAGCATGACAACACCCAAAAGTGAGAAAATCAAGGGAATTTCATAACTGATCATTTGCGCAACTGCACGCATACCTCCAACTAAAGAATACTTATTATTGGAACTCCAACCAGCCATCAAGAAAGCCAAGGTAGCAACTGAAGTAATCCCCAGATAGTAGAATATCCCCAGTTCTAAGTCGATAGCTGCCATTCCATAGCCCATAGGTATAATGGCTAGAGTTAAGATTGGAATACCAAAAACAAACATGGGGGCAATTTTATACATTACTTTATCAGCATTCGCTGGTGTAATATCCTCTTTCCCCAAAAGTTTCAGAGCATCAGCTATGGTCTGAAACCATCCGCGAGGACCCAAACGATTTGGACCAGGGCGTTGCGAAGCCCATCCGGCAACTTTTCTCTCTAAGATAACGAGAAAAAGTGCTGCCACTACGATGACCACGATAACTAAAATCATGCCGATTAAAGTCATAGTGAGGTCGGCCCAGATGGAGTGAGGATCTGCGAACAAACCGCGGATCATATCCGCAATATTGAGTGGCAATTGATTTAACGATTGAATAAAAGCGTCCATCTTATTCTCCCCTCGTTGAGAGTTTTACTTATCCACTTCACCAAGCACTGCATCCAACGACGCAAAGCTACAGATCAAATCTTGAATATAGGTTCCAACACTTATTTCCTCTAAACACTGAAGATTAACAAAGGCACCCGCCCGAATCTTCACCCGTTCAGGCTTCGGTGTTCCATTGCTAACAATATAGAAACCGAGTTCACCCTTGGGATTTTCCACCCGGTGATATACTTCCCCAACAGGAGGTTTGATGATTTTGGGCACTTTCGCCATAGTCGGACCTTCAGGGATATCCCGCATAGCTTGACGAATAATTTTGAGGCTCTCGTTCATCTCCAAGAAACGAATCATGTTTCGGTCGAATGAATCGCAGCCATAAAGTACCGGGACTTCAAAATCAAAACGATCATAGATTCCATAAGGTTCTGCCTTACGCACATCGTATTGTACTCCTGACGCACGAAGGGCTGGGCCGGTAATGCAAAGATTCTCTGCCTTTTCCTTAGAAAGAATTCCGACATTCTTCAATCTGCCTTGGGTGATTTCATTGCCAAGATAGATATTATAATATTCTTCAATTTTTTCCGGCATATCATCCAAGAATGATTCTAAGGCAGCCCAAAATTCTGGCGTTGGATCAAAGTTCATACCACCGATCCGCATTGCGTTGACAGTTAGTCGGCTACCTGATGTCATCTCAAATAAATCAAGGATTCTCTCCCGATCACGGAAGGGATATCCCCAGGCGGTCCAGCCCGCGATATCTAAGGCCCCACTGGCTACAAACACTTGGTGGCTGGCAATTCGTGCTAGCTCAGCAAAAATGATACGTAAATATTCTGCTCTTTCGGGAATCTCAATTCCCATTAACTTTTCTACAGCCTGAACATAAGCCAAATTATTGTGGGGTGAAGCCAGATAATCTAAACGGTCGGTATACGGAATGAACTGGGTGTACGTCCGACTTTCAGCGATTTTCTCTAACCCACGATGGAGATAGCCAATCTTTGGTTCAATTGCAGTTACTGTTTCCCCCTGTAAATGAACGATCATCCGAAATACACCGTGCATACTCGGATGCTGGGGGCCCATGTTTAAAAGAAGTTCTTCTGTTCCTTCTTGGTATAAATCTGACATGGTTTTACCCCCTTACTCATCATCTCTGCGTACACGCATAGTATTACGAACTTCCACAGGCTCTGTAACATAATCCTTACGTAATGGGAATCCTTCAAAATCATCCCACATATAAATCCGTTTCAGATTCGGGTGACCTGTGAATTGGATACCAAACATATCATAAGCTTCTCGCTCCATGAAATTGGCACCTGCCCAGATTCGGGTCACGGAGTCAATCACCGGTTTCTCGCGATCGACAATTGCCTTAACGCGCAGCTTTTGGGGCCCACGAAGGCTTGTCATCTGATAAACAACTTCGAAATGGGTAAGTTTATCCACTCCAGCGATGTCGTGGAGAAAGTCACATGGTACTTCCGCAAAGCTCTTCACTGCGGTTAGAGTTTCCGTGATGTAAGCGCTCTGTACAGTAAGTACTAAAGTATCAATCATCTCTTCCACTTTGCCATTGACACGCGCCGCTAACTCATCCACGCGTTTTCTTAATACTTCATTATTTCCCATGTTTCAATAACCTCACCTTGTCTGGGTGGTTCACTTTATATTGAAGTTGAAGCAACCCATATACTAAGGACTCCGGCCGCGGAGGACAACCCGGAATATAGACATCGACAGGGACAATTTTGTCTACACCTGTCAACATGGAATAGGAATCCGCAAAGGGACCACCTGCGCTGGCACAGCTCCCCATAGCAATAACCCATTTAGGTTCAGCCATTTGGTCATAAATCATCCGTAATAGGGGGGCCATTTTGCGAGTACATGTTCCAGCGACAACCATAACATCGGCATGACGCGGTGAAGCCCGGAAGACTTCATACCCAAAGCGAGAGATGTCAACACGCGGACCACCTGCCGCCATCATTTCGATGGCACAGCATGCTAAACCGAAGGTTACAGGCCAAAAGGAATGTCCACGACCCCAATTCAATATCTTATCAATACTAGTTAGTAGAACATTCTTTTCCATGAGCGCTTCGGCTTCGCGGAGTTCTTTCTCTTTTGCTACATCCACTCTAATGCACCTTCTTTCCAAGCATACCAGAATCCAACTAAGAGAATGATGATGAAGACAAACATTTCAATAAAAGCGAAGGTTCCAAGTTGTCGGAACGATAACGCCCAAGGAAACAGGAAAACAGTTTCTACGTCAAATGCCGTAAAAACAAGGGCATAAAGAAAATAATTGCTTTTGAACCCTAACCAGGTACGTCCAATCGTTTTGTTACCACCTTCATACGGTGTTAACTTCTCGGGAACTGGTTTTTTTGGAGCTAAGAGCTTGGGCATCAACATCATAATCATGTTAATGGCAATTGCCACCACAAGTGCTATCCCAACAGCAGCAAAGTTATCTGACATCTCCTTACCCCCCTTCATAATAAAAATATTTTATTCCCATAAACCAAACTCATTGTGCCATATTTGTTCAGGAATAGTCAACAATTATGTACGCTTTATCTCCTAAATGTAAATTATAAGTTTATTCAAACAATATTCAGCTGATTTTTAACAGGAGCAAAGGTTCGGCGATGGATTGGGCATACTCCATAGCGACATAGAGCGGTAAGATGTTCGCGTGTACCATAGCCTTTATTTTTCCTAAATCCATAGGCTGGATAGAGCGTATCCAGCTCATTCATCAGATGATCTCGTGAGACTTTAGCAAGTATGGAAGCTGCCGCAATACTTGCGCTGAGTGCGTCTCCATCGATGATTCCTTTTTGGGGGATTTTGAGGGGTATTTCCAAGGCATCGATGAGCAAAAAATGGGGGCGAATCTTTAAATTCTCAACTGCTCGTTTCATAGCCAATTTAGTGGCCTGGAGAATATTCAGAGCATCAATCTCAGCGGATTCGGCACTGCCCACCGCATAGCCTAAGGCTTGCTCCTTAATCTCTTGAAACAGTCTTTCCCGCTTACTCTCTGACAACTTCTTCGAATCATTAAGTCCCGGCAAATTGAATTTTGCCGGCAGGATACAGGCGGCTGCCACCACCGGTCCCGCTAGAGGACCTCGTCCCGCTTCATCCATCCCAGCGATGTGGAGATACCCAGCTTGCCATAATTGCTTTTCTTCTACTAACAAATGCTGGATCCGTGCAGCCTCAGCTTTTCGGGCTTCACAGTCCTTTTGATAGCGGTTCATCAGCTGTCGAACTCCCTGACGCGAGTCTTGTGCACACGCCTTAAGAAATTCACCCGAGGGTTCAGTTTTGAGCATCTCGCTCAATTCCCGAATGCTCATTTGTGATATCGCTTTCAAAACTATTATCCTCTTCTTTCCTACTCTTCTCTTCTATACGATCCAAGGTAAACCTTCCTAAGGAGCCCGCCCGAAATTCTCTAATAAAGATCTGAGCCGCCTTAAAAATGTCCACTTGACCTCCTTTCACAAGACAGCCCCTTTTACGTCCAATTCCTTCCAGATCTAAGTCTTGGACATTTTCTGTATAGCGTTGCAATGAATCAGGATAGCTTTGCTTCAACCAAGCTAATAGCCAAATCGATAATTCTTCCAGATTCAGTACTTCATCGCGAATTGCTCCTGCTGCTCCCAGCTTGATACCCACTTCAGTATCTTCAAACTTAGGCCAAAGTAAACCCGGAGTATCCATCAGCTCCACTTTGTCATGAATGCGAATCCATTGGTTTCCTCGGGTTACACCAGGTTTGTTACCTGTTTTAGCTTTTGCACTACCAATCAAATTATTCACTAAAGACGACTTTCCGCAATTGGGTATACCGACAACCATGACACGAATGGCACGGGCCCGGATTCCTTTGGCTGCCCATTTCTCAATCTTATCCGCCATAAGACGCTCTAGGGTAGGTACGATTTTGCCAACCCCAGCTCCGGTCGCCGCACTAACAGCTAAAACAGGACTCACCTTGCGCAGCTCCTTAATCCAGAGTTCTGTCTGGATAGGATCAGCCAAGTCTGATTTGTTTAAGATGACGATTTTGGGTTTATCACCTAACATCTCTTGTAGAAGAGGGTTTCTACTACTTTCTGGCAAACGAGCATCGCCTAACTCGATGACCACATCGACCCAACGGAGTTGATCCAACAACAGCCGCTTTGCTTTCGTCATATGACCTGGAAACCATTGAATACTCAAGGAAACACCTTCTTAATCCTCAACTATCGCTACCAAAAGAACTTTATTCTTTGGAGCGGATTATAAACCAACCATGCTTTTCCTATGATATAGCTTTGGGGTAAAACTCCCCATTCGCGAGAGTCACCGCTTTCCCGGCGATTATCACCTAAAACAAAAATGTTCTCAGCCGGAATAGTCTCTGGTTCAAAGGGTGAATAATCTCCCTGCTTCAGATAAGGCTCTTGAACAAGGGCCCCATTGACGTAGACTTGATTTCCTTTGAGTTCCACACTCTCGCCTTCTACTGCGATTACTCGTTTGACAAAAGTACGACTGGTATCCTTTGGATAAGCAAAGACCACAATATCTCCCCGCGCCGGGGCTCCGCTTTGATAGGCTAAGCGATTGACGAGAATCCTATCGCCATTAACCAGTGTAGGTTCCATGGAATTTGAAGAAATCGCATAAGGTTGTAGCACAAATAAACGCAAAAGCGCAGCAATTACCACAACTGCTGCCAGAAACCAGATTACCCACCCGAATCTTGTCTTATGCATCACTGTATTTTCTCCTCTCCGTTTCAAATTCTTCACTAGTATGAGCAGAAATTTTGAGGAGCATACAGTGTATCGATTGTCTAAAAGCATCTAAAAATATCCATCCATAGTAGTCAACGCTATTCGCCAATTTTGTTCAGTAAAAGCAAATAGTTGTATAAAAATGAATAACAAAAAGAGCCGGATTGCTCCGGCCCATCTCATTGCTAGCGATGGTCGCGAATCCGCGCAGCTTTACCTGAAAGTTCACGTAGGTAGTAGAGTTTAGCACGGCGCACAACACCACGACGTACAACCTCAATATGGTCGATTCGAGGAGAATGGAGTGGGAATGTCCGTTCAACTCCTACACCATAAGTCACCCGACGAACAGTGAAAGTCCGGCGCAAACCGCCGCCTTTCGTCTTGATGACAACTCCTTCAAAAGCCTGGATACGTTCCCGAGTACCCTCGACAACTTTTACATGTACGCGTACAGTATCTCCAGGACGGAAGGCAGGAAGATCTTTTTTCATCTGTTCTTCTTCAATCATGCGAATAAAATCCATTATTGATTCCCCCCTTCCTTGCATAGATGTTCATACACTGAGCTTGCCATAAAAAACAAGCTTTTCAAAGTGAGAGGACCATCCGTTTTACCGTGATATCATATCATAATTAAAGTTTGGACGCAACTTTAAATTTTTTAAAATAATAAAGCAGCTGTTTGCAGAAAACAATGTGACTAATGTCCTCTTAAGCGATCTAAAATAATCGCTGCTGCCGAACGAACCGAAAGATGATTCCATTCTCCCGGACCATAAATCGGCTCCAAAATGATATCACAGCTTGCCATGACGTCTTTGTGCAGCCCCCATCCTGTTCCGAAGAGCAAAAGCAATGGCTCCTCACCCTCTTCGATTTTAGCGCGAACCGCCGCATAATCTAAGGTATTGGGATACCTTCGGGCATCCGTGGCAATCCTCAGGGGCTTAAGCCCTTGCTCTTGATAAATTTCTTCCTCAACCTCAGCAAGCTCACTAAGTAACTTGACCCGGGAGAAGGCTTCCTGGCGATTGGGATTGTATTCCGCACCAAAACCCTCCTGCCAGTAACCCATAATTCGCTGGGCTAATGCTTGTTGGGCTTGTGCAGGATGAACGATATAGTAACGCTTAACCCCGTAGGTAGTCGAACTCCGAGCGATATCGTGAATATCCAAGTTCGTAATCGAGGTTGCGATCGTTTCCATGTTCTTATTGTATACAGGTGCATGAATTAAAGCGATATATAAGTCGCCCATGATTTTACCTCCTAATCGTTCAACGGAGCCTGAGGTTTTATTCTCGACCTTTTCGGCTTTGGCTTAAGGTGTTGCCAGCGGAATCGTTCCGCTGCGAGGTTAGGAATTTCTTGGCACAATTCCTCGAGAAGAGTGTAGTCACTCCCTTGGAACTCGGTATGTAGGAATAAATCGGGACGCTTTAAAAAAGTACGTCTTAAAGATTCCTTGCGTCGCCACCCCTCAATATGACGATGATGTCCAGACAAAAGAACCTCCGGAACCGCTAATCCGTTAAAAACCGGTGGGCGAGTATACTGAGGGTACTCCAAAAGCCCTTCACTGTGACTATCTTCCTCTGCAGATGCTTTTTCTCCCAACACTCCAGGCAATAAACGGGCCACAGAATCGATCATCACCATGGCCGCCAGCTCTCCACCTGTAAGGACAAAGTCTCCTAAGGATACCTCTTCATCAGCAAGGCCGCGAATACGCTCATCAAATCCTTCATAGTGCCCGCAAATAAAGACCAGCTCATCAAGTTTACTCCATTCTTTAGCCTTCCGTTGCTGAAAGACTTCACCCTGAGGAGTAAGCAAAATAACCCGCCTCTGTCCCCGGGGGGAAGGCAAATCCTGTATCGCAGCGTAGATAGGTTCAGGCTTGAGGACCATTCCTGCTCCGCCACCATATGGCACATCATCCACATTCTTATGCTTACTGAGAGCATAATCGCGAAAATTAATCAGCTTAACACCCATTAGGTTGGCCGCCTGGGCACGCTTCAGGATACTCTCCTGTAAGGGTGCAAACATTTCTGGAAAAAGGGTCAGAATAGTAAACTGCATCATTTTACTCTTCTCCATCCAGCAGTCCAAGGGGTAGCTCCACTTCCATCCGTCGGCCGGGTACATCAACACGCTTCACCACAGTCTTCAGAGCCGGCACGCAGACTTCCCTCTCATTTCCCTTCACAAGGTAAACATCATTGGCGCCCGTCTCAATCACTCGAGTCAAAGTCCCCAATAAAGTCTCACCCTCATATACCTGCATACCCTCAAGTTCAAAGTAATACCAGCCTTCTTCAAGAGGCGGTACCTCCGAGCGATCCACCTTAATTGCCCAGCCCCGTAATTTATCGGCCTCGTCCCTAGAATTTACTCCTTCTAAAGTCAGGTATATCTCAGATTCTTGAACCTTAGCATTCAGCACCTTCAAACGGCGTTGCAGCTGATTCCGCACGAGTATGACTTCCTGAAGCTTTTTAAAGCGCTTGGGATTACCCGTAAGGGGATGCACCTTTATTTCGCCCTGCACACCGTGGGGCTTAATGACTTCACCGATTAGAACCTTGTCCATAAGATTATTGCTCCTTCTTTGAGCTGAACGTCAAAAAGGGCACAAGGCCCTTCTCAACATCACTGATCAATGTCAACATGCACTCTGCGCCCATCTTTGACCGCAGCAGCTTTAACTAACGTGCGAATTGCGTTAGCGATTCTACCCTGTTTACCAATGACTTTGCCCATATCCTCCGCCGCTACAGTGAGTTGCAGATGAACGGATCTCTCCGTTTCGGATTGAGCTACAAGTACTTGATCCGGGTGATCGACCAAAGCTTTTGCCAGCACTTCAACGAGTTCCTTCACAGGAACACCCCCAATAATCCAATTACTTCTTGGACTCATGGTACTTAGCCAAAACTCCAGCTTTGCGAAGCAAAGACTTCGCTGTATCTGAAGGTTGAGCACCAGTTGCTAACCATTTCAATGCTTTTTCCTCATCAATGTTCAAGACTGCTGGTTGTTTCGTAGGATCGTAGTAACCGATCTCTTCGATAAAACGACCATCGCGTGGCGAATCGGAATCCGCAACGATTAAGCGATAGAAGGGATTCTTCTTGGCACCTAAGCGGCGAAGACGAATTTTTGTTGCCATGTTTTTCACCTCCTCATCAGGATACTTTTATCCGCTAGCCGAATTTAATGTATCGTGATTATTTAAAGGGGAACGGCAAACCTAATTTCTTGCCTTTTTTACCCTTTTTACCTTTACCCATCATGCCCATACCCGGCGCACCCGCAAATTGCTTCATCATTTTTTGCATCTGCTCAAATTGTTTAAGCAACCGACCCACTTCTTGAACGCTGGTACCGCTTCCTTTGGCAATGCGGCGCTTTCTTGAATCTTTAATCAAGGCTGGCTTTCTGCGTTCCTCCTGGGTCATGGAATGAATGATCGCTTCCACATGGGACATATCTTTTTCATCGATCTGGGCATCTTTCAGTTGTTTCCCGGCACCGGGAATCATTTCGAGCAGCGAGCCTAAGGGCCCCATTTTTTTAATCTGCTGCATCTGATCGAGGAAATCATCGAGAGTGAATTCCTGCTTGCGAAGTTTTTGCTCCATCTCCCGAGCCTGCTTTTCATCGAAAGCTTCTTGAGCCTTTTCAATCAGGGTTAGGACATCGCCCATTCCCAAAATACGGGAGGCCATCCGGTCCGGAAAAAACGGCTCTATAGCGTCCAGCTTCTCCCCTATGCCGGCAAACTTAATGGGACAGCCGGTGACGGCTTTAACAGAGAGAGCAGCCCCACCTCGGGTATCGCCATCAAGCTTGGTCATAATGATTCCGTCAATCCCGAGATCACCATGGAAGCTTTCTGCCACATTCACTGCATCTTGCCCTGTCATGGCATCCACGACCAGCAGGATTTCATGAGGCTTAACAGCGGCTTTGATATCCTTGAGCTCCCCCATCAATTCTTCATTGATGTGCAGACGTCCTGCCGTATCAATAATGACCACATCTAAGCCTTGACTAAGAGCATGCTCTAGGCTGGCCAAAGCGATCTTTACCGGATTTTCCTGCCCTAATGAAAACACCGGGACCTTGATTTGGTCCCCTAAAACCTCGAGCTGCTTGATTGCCGCAGGACGATAGATATCACAGGCGACCAGGAGGGGATGCTTGCCCTGCTTTTTCAACATATTGGCGAGCTTAGCTCCATGAGTTGTTTTACCGGCCCCTTGCAAGCCCACCAACATAATGACCGTCGGTGGCTTTGAGGAAATATTTATTTTACTGGAAACGCCGCCCATTAAGGCAACCATTTCCTCGTTAACAATCTTAATCACCTGTTGCCCAGGAGAGAGGGATTCAAGAACCTCTTGACCGATCGAACGCTCCTTGACTTTAGCGACAAAATCCTTAACAACTTTAAAGTTCACATCAGCTTCCAATAAAGCCATGCGAACTTCGCGCATCGCTTCATTGACATCCGCTTCTGTGAGTTTGCCTTTGCTTTTTAAGCGTTTAAAGGTTTCTTGCAATTTTTCACTTAGACCTTGAAACATACAAGCCCTCACTTTCCGGACTCATTCTAAGACTAGGAAGCTTCAATATCCCGATAGATTTCATCAATCTTCTGCTTGATGGATTGATGACGTTCCCAGGCATTTCCGTTGGCAAAATCCTTTTCTTCGAATTCCTGCATCAATTGATGGACTTCGGATAACTTATTGTGCTCGACCACAAAACGGCGTACGAGTCCCAGCTTATCCTCATATCCATGTAAGATTTTTTCTGTTCTTTTAAGCAAATCGTAAACTGCTTGCCGACTGATATTCTCTGATTCAGCTATTTCTACTAAGGAGAAATCCTGCTCATAGTGGAGGTCCCATATCCTCCCTTGCTTAGAAGTCAACAGCGGCCCATAAAAATCTGCCAGCAATGCCATTTTTGCAAATCTTTCCACGGGAAAAACCCTCCCGTCAAGGATTTTTACTTTACTGTGCTATTCTAGGCTATCTTCAAGACCTTGTCAAGTAATTTTGCTTTCCTGTTGTTAAAATATATGCGAATTCTAAGTCTTGGAGCTAGCATTTTCTTAAGTTTTGTTTGGATATCTCATTTCAAGAATAATGCGATATATTATATGAAGGAAAATTTTAGTTTATAGAATTCAAAAAACCTTAAAAGCTTTCCGCAATCGCCTTTGCCCGCTTTTCGACCTCGTGGCACACGCGCTTAATATCGATGGTCTTTAATTGCCGCTCTTCCATCAATAGTTCCCCATCTACCATGACAGTCCGCACATCACCGGCATGGGCTACATACACCAAATGAGCTGGCACTGAGAATCTCGGATAAAAATGCGGCTGATCAAAATCAATCGATATCAGGTCAGCCTTATAGCCAGGAACAAGCATCCCTACATCTTTTAACCCTAAGCTGCGCGCCCCATCCACCGTTGCCATCTGCAACACTTCATAGGCCGGTAGAGTTGTGGCTCCCTTAGTAAGTTTCTGTTGCAAGGCAGCCGAACGCATTTCCCCGAACATATCTAAATTATTGTTGCTGGACGCTCCGTCAGTTCCCAGACCGACCAAGACTCCACGAGAGCGTAATTCAGGAACAGGAGCAGTACCGCTGTTCAATTTCATATTGCTTTCGGGGTTATGAGCTACACAGACCTTTCTTTGCGCCAAAATATCTCGATCTTCCTCGGTGAGATGCACACAATGGGCGGCAACCACATGCCCACCGAATAATCCAAGTTCATCCAGCCATTGCACCGGTGTCTTCCCATATTGCTCCTTGATCGTCCCGATCTCATCCTCGGTCTCAGCCACATGAATGTGTATCCCTACCCCAAGCCGGTCAGCTTCCTGCTTGACTCGTTGGAGGAACTCTCCCGAGCAGGTATAAGGTGCATGGGGCCCGAACATGATCTGAATTCTCCCCTTGCCAGCCCCATGATATTCCCGAACCAATTCAATGTTTTCAGCAAGGGCTTTTTCGCCGTTAGGTGCGTTCCCGATCAAACCGCGCGCCAGCACACCGCGGGTTCCGGCTTCCAAAACAGCTTTGGCTACATGGCTCATGGAGGCATACATGTCCAGCATAGTGGTGGTCCCTGATTGGATCATTTCCCCCAGAGCAAGTAAGGTCCCCCAATAAATATCTTCATCAGACAGCTTATCTTCAAAGGGCCAAATCTTCGTTTGCAACCAAGGCATCAACGGCAAGTCATCAGCATAACTTCTCAACATCGTCATCGCAGCATGAGTATGAGTATTGATTAACCCCGGCATGACCACATCATCAGGCAAGTCGATAATGCGCTCAGGAACAAAACTGTCCGGCGTCGATCCTTTCTCGCCTACGAAAAGAATTCGGTCATTTTCAATAGCGATTTCTCCCTCAGGATAAAAATCTTCGGGTCCAGTCATGGGTAGAACCATGGCTCGTATCAGTATCTTGGCCATATACTTCACTCCTTGCTTATAAAAGACCCCCAAGGAATTGGGGGTCTCATCGACTTACTTCACTGTCCATAGCTTTGTCGATAAGAACGGCACATCAATTGGATATCCTCTTGACTCAATAAGGCCGGTCCACCTAAGAGGCGAGACATTATATGGATTTGAGCACTTTTTTCTACTACTTGGCATACCTTTAAGGCTTCTTCTACAGAACAGCCCACCCCGACCAACCCATGGTTAGCCAGCAGCACAGCACTTCTCTCCTGCAGAGCATTCACCGCTCCTTGAGCTAATTCTAAGGTGCCGGGTAGACAGTATGGCGCCACTTCCACTTGACCACCCACAATCATCACCATATCCTCGACGATTCCGGGCAGAGGAGCTCGGGCGACCGCATGGGCTGTTGCATAGGGGGAATGAGTATGGACAATCCCCTTCACATCAGGACGTTGCTTATAAATTTCAGTGTGGAGCAGCAACTCTGAAGAAGGCTTGCGGCATCCCTCTAACACTACATTGCCGATGCTCAAAAGGACGAGATCCTCTTCCCCTAGGGTAAAGTAATCCATCCCACTGGGAGTAATCCAATACCCCTCCCGGGATGAGTCCCAAGCCGAAATGTTACCCCAAGTTCCGGCAACCATTCCGCTCTCAGCAATTTTACGACCCGCCGCGATGATATCCCTTTTCTCCATTAAGAGCGCACCATCATTTTTAAGAGATTCACAGAGTAAGGGGACGAAACAATTCCTTTTTCCGTAATAATCCCTGTAATCAATTTGGAGGGAGTCACATCAAAGGCCGGATTATACACGGGTACATCAGCCGGTGCTACCTGCACCCCAAACACTTCTCGCATTTCTTGAGGATTTCTTTCCTCGATGGGAATATCTTGTCCGCTGGGAACTTTCAAATCAATGGTCGAAGTGGGAGCTGCCACATAGAAAGGAATGCCATGGGCCTGAGCCAATACCGCCAAGGAATAAGTGCCGATCTTATTGGCAGTATCTCCGTTGGCAGCGATACGGTCAGCACCGACGATCACCAAATCAATTTTCCCTTGCTGCATTAAAAACCCAGCCATATTATCGGCGATCAAAGTCACCGGTATCTTATCGTTCATCAATTCCAAAGTCGTCAGACGAGCCCCCTGCAAAAAGGGTCGAGTCTCATCAGCATAAACATGAACCTTCTTACCTGTATCATGGGCAGCACGAATTACCCCAAGGGCAGTACCATACTCGACCGTAGCCAAGGATCCTGCATTGCAGTGGGTGAGAATATTGGCTTCTTCGGAAACGATGGGATTACCATGTTCACCGATCAAGCGATTGACGCGCCGATCATCCTCTGCTATAGTCTCTGCTTCATCGAGCAGAGCTTGACGAATTTTTGCCAGATCTGTTTCCCCATGTTGTTCCCGCAAGCGATCTTCCATACGGCGCAGCGCCCAAAAAAGATTTACAGCGGTAGGGCGAGTCTCTGCCAGACGGTTTTTCACCTGCTCCATATGATCATGTACGCCCTCAAATTCACCTGAGTATTGCAGAGCACCGAGAGCATAGCCATAAGCAGCGGCAGAACCGATTGCCGGTGCGCCCCGAACTGCCATCGTTTCAATGGCTTTAGCTACATCTTCATAGGTCGTAGCCAGCTGATAATTTATCTCAACGGGCAGGCGTGTCTGATCTAATATTCGTAGAGAATTCCCCATCCATTCTAGTGCTTTCACATTCGTACCGCCTTTCTAAAACTTACCGACCTCTGAATTACCCAACTGACACCGGCAATCCTGTTCGGGGCGAAGTATCCGAAATGTTTCTTGAATCAATTGGGCCACTGTTTTTCCTGTGGCTTTCATGCTCACTATAACTTCTTCATGGGTCAAGGGATGATCGGCAATCCCTGCCGCTTCATTAGTAATCATCCCAATCGTGGCATAGCACATTCCACATTCTTTAGCAAGAACAACTTCAGGAACACTGGTCATTCCCACACATTCTCCACCAAGCATCTGGTACATTCTAATCTCGGCCGGAGTCTCAAAGCGTGGACCCTCTGTACATACATAGGTCGCACCCTCTTCCAAAGGAACACCCACGGCTTCTCCTGCTACTCGAATGACTGCTTGAAGGGATTTACAATAGGGCTCGGTCATATCTACATGGAGAACACCCTGTTCTCCCCCTTCATAAAAGGTATGCGGACGACTCTTCGTAAAGTCAAGAAACTGATCCATAAGTACGATATCTCCCAATTGCAAACGAGAAGCAAGGGATCCCACAGCTGCTGTCGCGATGATTTTACGGACACCTAATTCTTGCAGAGCCCATATGTTAGCCCGATAATTCACCAGATGGGGCGGCAAGGTATGTCCTTTACCATGGCGACTCATAAAAACAAGCGGAGCATTCTGCCCCCCAAAATGTCCTATATCGACCGTAACCACCCCATAAGGAGTCGTTATTGTTTCTGTGCGAGCATCTTGGAGTATTAAATTTTCTAGGCCTGTTCCGCCGATGAGCGCATAGGTATTCAGCCCTCTTCAACCCCTTCTGGCGAACGGTCAAAAAGAGCCCCCGCAAAGTCCTGAGGATTAAAGGGACGCAAATCTTCCATCCCTTCCCCAACACCAATCCATTTCACCGGAATATTAATCTCTCCTTGAATACCTAAGACGACGCCGCCTTTTGCCGTTCCATCCAACTTCGTGAGCACAATTCCAGTTACACCCGCTACTTCCTGAAAAAGCTTAGCTTGTTGAAGTGCGTTCTGCCCGGTTGTAGCGTCTAGAACCAACAACACTTCATGGGGTGCTCCGGGAACCTCACGTTCAATCACCCGTTTGACCTTGCGTAATTCTTCCATTAAATTCACTTTATTGTGGAGCCGTCCGGCCGTATCCATAATGACCAGATCCGCTCCCCGGGATTTCGCAGCTTGAAGTGCATCATAGGCAACTGCAGCAGGGTCTGCGCCCTCTTTCTGCTTAATAACCTCCACTTCAGCTCGCTGTCCCCAGACCTCAAGCTGATCAATAGCCGCCGCCCGAAAAGTATCTCCGGCAGCTAAAATGACCTTCTTCCCATCCGTGCGGAAATAGTGGGCTAACTTGCCAATGGTCGTCGTTTTCCCCACGCCATTTACACCAACTACTAGGAAGATACTTGGTCCCTGCTCGGCAAAATTCATAGCCTCCTCTGTTCCCAGTAAATCAGCCATAAGTTCTTGCAGAACTTCCCTGAGCTCTTCCGCCTCTTGAAGCTTTCTTTTCTTTACTTCTTTACGTAGCCTCTCAACCAGCTCTAAGGAAGTATTCACTCCCACATCTGAACGAATCAAAACTTCCTCAAGCTCTTCATAAAGTTCATCATCGATTTTGCGTCTTCCCGTTAAAATCTCTTCAACTTTACCCACGAATTGATCACGGGTTTTTGATAATCCTTGTTTCAATTTCGAAAAAAAACCTGCCAACTGGACTTCCTCCTTATGTAGGCACACCTTCGATGCTATTGTACCACACTATGGTCAGGCTCTCAAACTGAATTCGTCGAATTGAAAAAGCCTATATTCCATCTCTTGGAATATAGGCTCAGTCCCGACTCTTTTAGAACTAATTGAACATCCCTAGGAGTTGGGCTATAAACAAAAAAACAAACACAGATTGTTATTCGCACTAATGCGTGTATTCTAACAACCTGTCTATGTTTTATATTCATATATCACCAATAATCTTATTAGACTAACCCTAATCCATATACAATTTGAGCGACAGCAAAGCACACTATAAAAGCAATTATGGTCGGGAGAAAAAAGCCCAGAGCGGTCCATTTTTTACTCCCTGTTTCTTTATACATGCTGATCAAAGTCGTGGCACAGGGCCAATGTAGGAGCGAGAAGAGCATGACGTTTAAAGCAGTAAGCCAGGTCCAGCCATGAGCAAGGAGCACTTCCTTCAGCTCCATCAAACTATTAAATTCGGTCAGCTGTCCGGTAGCCAAATAGCTCATGAGGAGAATCGGAATCACAATTTCGTTAGCAGGTATTCCTAAGATAAACGCCAACAGAATGAATCCATCCAAGCCGATGGCCTTGGCCAAGGGATCAAGAAAAGCCGCCATATGACCGATAATACTGGCATCACCTACAGTGATATTGGCCAGGATCCAGGTCACAGCCCCAGCCGGTGCGGCGACGACGATGGCTCTGCGCAGGACGAAAAGAGTCCGATCTAGCATGGAACGATAAAGTACCGCTCGGATTTTCGGCCGCCGATAAGGAGGCAATTCCAAAACCAGTGAGGAGGGTTCCCCTTTCAAGAGGGTCATGGAGAGTGCCCAAGAAACAGCAAAGGTCATAAAAATGCCTACAAGCACAATTAAGACAACCGACCCCACTGCCAAGATCGACTGAGATAAAGCAGCCATGCCCGTCACGAAAATCGTCGCAATAGCGATCAGGGTCGGAAAACGGCCATTACAGGGCACAAAATTATTGGTTAAGATAGCGAGCAATCGCTCCCTTGGTGAGTCGATGATCCGGGCAGATACGACCCCGGCAGCATTACAGCCGAAGCCCATACACATAGTTAGGCATTGCTTGCCACAGGCCTTGGCCTTCTTAAACATATGATCCATGTTAAAAGCAACTCTAGGCAGATAGCCCAAATCCTCTAAAATAGTGAAAAGCGGAAAGAAAATTGCCATAGGGGGTAGCATCACCGCAACAACCCAAGCTAAGGTGCGATACGCACCCAGAACGATTACCCCATGGAGCCAGGCAGGGGCCCCCACAGCATGAAACCCTTGACTAAGAACATCCTGAAAACCAAATAGCACCGTTGCAAGCAGCTGGGATGGGAGATTAGCACCCACAATCGTAATCCAAAAAATCAGACCTAGCAAACCAAGCATAATCGGATAACCAAACGCCCTTGAAATAACAATCCGGTCAATGCGCGCTCGCCATTCACTTTCCTTCTTTCCTTCACGACAGACCACTTGATTAGCCAACTTTTCCGAATAAGAAAATATATCGGTGACGACTCGATCCCCTAGAGAGTGTCCATAAGTATCCCGAATCCCTTCGCTATCCTTATAGAGTTTTAAGAATGGATCTGCCGGATTGATACTGCTCATAATGCCATTCTTCCCTCCTCGTTTTTAGGCTGGCCCTCGCCTTCCCTATGCAAGGACACAAAACGGCCAATCTCCTCGATAAATGCAGGATTGCTATCCAAGAGTCGCAAAGCCAGCCAGCGCGGGCTCAGAATGCTTCCCATTCCTACCTTCTCAATCTTGGGCTGTAGCATCCGGATAGCCTTTTCCACATCCTCAGAGTAAACGATTTGCTTGGGCTGAGTCGCTTGTTTTTCTACAGCAATCTCATAGATGGACCTTTGCAACTCCTGAAGTCCTTGATTGTGGCGAGCTGCAGTGGCTACTACCGGCACGCCAAGTTCCTGTTGCAGGGCAGCAATATCAATATGGATACCGCGCTTGCTGGCTTCATCCATGAGATTGACACACACGACAATACGAGGGGTAATCTCCATAATCTGCAAGGCTAGATTAAGATTGCGTTCCAGAGATGTGGCATCTAAAACCACCACCGTGGCATCCGGTTGACCAAAGCAAATAAAATCTCTAGCGATTTCTTCTTCGACACTATGCGCAAGCAAGGAATAAGTACCCGGTAAATCCACCAGCATGAATTTTTGATGATGATAAGCGAAATACCCCTGGGCATTATTCACTGTTTTTCCCGGCCAGTTACCTGTGTGTTGGCGGAGCCCGGTTAGAGCATTGAATACGGTGCTTTTTCCCACATTTGGGTTTCCTGCCAGAGCAATGACCCATTGGTCTTCGGCAATTTTCAAATTCATATCAGTCACTCTCCAAGGTATTCATATTCCGTAAAGAACAAGCTCTATACTAAAGTCGAATTCACTCGAATAGCTTGTGCATCTTCACTTCTTAGAGCAATTACTGTTCCACGAACTAAGTAAGCAATGGGATCCCCCGCCGGTGCCGAGCCTAAACATTTAAGAGAGGTTCCGGGAACGATACCTAAATCAAGAAGTCTACGCCGAAATAATCCGTTCAAGGCCAGATCAACAACATAAGCCTTTTCCCCTCGCTTAAGGGTCGATAAGGGAACAAGCGATTGTGAATCCATTCTATGACTCTCCCTTCATTGTTAGACTAAGTTAACTTTTACACCGATTTCATTTTCAATGTGAACTATGTTTTTAATACTGTATTAAATTTTAAAATGAAGTGTTACTACATATAAAAAAAATGCCCCCTACAATACAAAAAAGGTTTCAGAATTCTGAAACCTCATCAGGTATTTTAACAGGACAATTTCAAATATTAATTAGGTCCTTCGCTTCGTCCTTTACTTCTTTGAAGCAAAGAAAGTTATCATAACAGGTCGGGTTTTCTTTAAAGAAACCAACTAATTGGTGCAAGGCCTGGATTGTGGAATCGGAGATATAATGCTCGATGGCTTCTGTCTCAGCTGAGACATCGCATTGACTCTGAATGAGAAACAAAAACTCTTGCAGCATCTGGTTTCTCTCCACCAGATAGCTCCCCTTCTGACAGCCTTGGTCTGTTAAGAGGATTTCCTCATAGGGTCGATAATTGATATAGCCTTGATTATTGAGCTTTTGCAGAGCTTTAGACACCGAAGGAAGAGAAACACCGAGCTTTTTACTGATATCGGTAACTCGAACGACACCGCTCGCCAAGGAGAACCGATAAATTTCCTCTAAATAGTCCTCCAGACTTGGTGAAAGCACCCTTCTCACCCCCAAGACTATATAATCAATCTCTACTACTATATGCCTCGGCTGTTTTGCATTATACCTTGGGTTTATAGATTCTTCTTATCGTTCTGCAGTCAGTCCAATCCCTTTTTCAGCCGGATTGTACTGATACCAGAAAATAATTCGCCCATCTTCCAGAACCCCGAGAATATGGATATCTGTAGCTGCGATTGAGACAATCTCCTGCTCGAGCCTGAGTGTCTGCAGATTAATCCGATTCAAGTAATGCCTGTCATTTGCTCTGCCACCGTCGGATCTTTTGCTCGTGGCAAATGCCGCATAATTCTGTCCGATATAACTTTGATCATCAAATCGGATGTAACCGGTGTCCCCCGGTTCGCTGAGCTCTATCTCCGATACTTGGCCCGAATGAAAATCTAGAAATGTAGTTATATATCCATCCGTATTCCGGTTTTTTTCCGCGCCTCTTTCATCATACCAATACTGATTAACGAACAGTAGACCGGTATCATAACGGATACCTCCGGTAGCCAGTGATCCTTCGGTAATGATCTCATACTTTGTGTTTGTGCCTTTATCCAGATCACAGAGCGTAAAACCCGCAGTCCATTCATAAGCCGATAGCGTAGTGATAACTTTCTTGTCATCAGCGACAAATCTGGGAGAAAAGTGATAAGAAGGGGTAATAGGTGCACCACGGGAGGGCTCGGATACCTTAGGTGCAATGGTTTTCGCTAGGAGCTTTTCCTTTCCATCTTGAAGCGTGACAAGCTTGACACCTATTTCATCTGTGTAGACAATCTGGCACAAGTCGGAAGATATATCGTAACCGCCAAAAAAGACATCCGTCAAACCCATCTGATCATATTTCTGTTCCCTCACCATTTTTTCCGTGATAACGTTGGGCAAGGAGATTTCCGATTGCACCTCTAAGTCCCTGCTGTAGACCAGCACTTTATCTTTTGAGCGCACAATCAGTCTATTGTCTGTAAACCTCACATCTGTACTTTCAATCCTGCTGCTTAGAGACACGCTCTTCTCTATCCGCATCTCATTGGGATTCAAGAGCATCAACGCACCACTTTGGCTCTCATTATAAGGAGTATAGACAAGCAGCAGTTTTCCTTCAGCCTCTCCCACCATGGAAATCTCTTGCAAATCACCGCTAAAACCCTCAATTTCCCGAAATTCCTTCACATTCCCCGTCAAGGTTACCAAATGATTATCGATAAACTCTCTGCGGCCATCGACAAAATAAAAGCTACCGTCGGCACGCTCTTTCAAGCTAAACGTCTGCCTGCTGTCAACACGGCTGTCAGAATAATATTCTATTGCAACAGTAAGTGTCCCGTCATTGGTCTTCATCACTTTATCCAGCTTGGTACCCCAAGCATTCGCCGTGGTATGTCGAGGCTTGCATTTTTCTATATGGGGCGAGAAGACAAAGGCCTGTTTTTCAGGTTTATAGTAATCCGTTATTTTACTTACATCCAGAGCGGTTAGGTTAAAATAGCGCTCAGCATACTTCTGGGCATCGGCTAACGGAAAAAGAAGGGACAAATCCTCTTCACTCACTTTCTGGAGCTTATCTGTGCCGTTTTCTTCCTGATATTTCTGCCAACAAAACCGAGCTACGGCTGCCGGGTCGATCTCCTCCGCTGAATGAAACTCCCAAGTATTGCCGATAGTATAAATTGCATCATAAATATATTCTTGCCAGAGACGCTCCAACTCAGGATCGGTAACTTCACTGCCTATCGGTAGATTATCTGTGGGCACAATTTGGCTACCGCTGTTTTCTGCAGTCTGTCGGGTGCAGCCTGCAGTGGTAGATACTATAACGAGAATTAGTCCGAGGCATAGCAATCTCTTAATATGCTTTTCCATATTCATAATAGCCCTACCTCACTTCACTCAATAAAAGGCATGTCAGTTGCGCCTTTTCCACTATTTACATCACATTATATCATACTGCCAAAGATTGTAAGCTACTCCGTTAACAAGGGGGTCTGGTAATTCCTGCCACACAAGGAATCATTGTGCTTCCTCTCTCCCCTTCCATTAGCTAACTGGAGAAGGACGTGTGTGTACGTCAAAATTAGCACTGGTGCAAAATTTGAATATTCATAGGGGTCATTTTTCTGTAAAAATCAGGATAACAAAGAGGAAATAGGTAGAGCGCGGAGAATGTTTGAATGTTTGATAGAAGTTATCTTTTCTAAGGAGCAATCCAAATCATAAATTTGCGTTCATTGACAAAAGGGTACTCTTTCACTTCTTTTCCCTATAGAAGGAAAGAAGGCATTTGGGAAGAATGCAAAATCCTTTAGCTTCTATATGGAAAAACAATCAGATTCAGGACTGTTGATAGAGGTAGGATTACCGCAATGACATGCGGTAATCCTACTAACGATAACAAAAAAGCGCATTGATGTTGCGGTAAAGAGATGTTATACGCCATACCATGCGTATAGGGTTGTTTAGGGCAATATTTTATGTATTCTTGCATTATTAGGGTGAGGTGAATGAATATTACGGTTCACGAGAGCCGCTATTCCGAAGGTAGTTGAGCCACCTCTCCAGAAAAATTGAGCCACCGTTCCGCTTACGGAGCCAATCATGCAATACGGCATAAAGACCCCAATATCCGCCCTAACGAAATGGTAGCAAAGTCCCGTACTTGGCGTAGCCAAGGGAGGGGAAGTCTTCCTGCTTCTTTGCTTCTCTAGGTTTGATGCGTGGAGAGTATATGTATACCCTCCACAACATCACAGTTTATGTTTTTTCGTTATTCAAGTATTCCTTTACGTTTGCGCATGGAATCATCTCCATCAATCATGATCGTATAGGAATCATGAACAATTCGGTCTAAAATTGCATCCGCCAAGGTGCCTTCGCCAATTTTGCCATGCCAGCCTGCGGGGGAAAATTGGGAGCTAAAAATGGTCGAACCTTTTTTATGCCTTCCTTCAATGATCTCTAGGAGATCCCTAGCTTCACTGTTGGCTAAAGGTACTAGTAACCATTCATCCAAAATGAGAAGACTCACCTTTTTGTACTGGTTCATGACCTTCTTGTAAATTCCTTCGCCCCGTGCAATGGCTAACTCATTTAATAAGTCTGGGAGCCGAATGTACTTTACAGTGTAGAAGTTGCGGCAGGCAGCTATTCCAAAAGCACAGCTTAGATAAGTCTTCCCGGCGCCAGAAGCTCCGAGAACAATAATATTGTGTTTGTCTTGAATGTATGAACATGTAGAAAGTCGGGTGATTTGTGCCTTGTCCAGTTTTCGATCGGCATGATACTCAATATTCTCTATGCAGGCTTCGGGCAAATTCAGTTCAGCTTTTCGAATCAATTTAGCGAGCTTATTGTTTTTACGCCTTGCCCATTCGATGTCGACCATTATCCCAAACCGTTCTTCAAAAGATAACTCATTATAGGCCGGATCTTGTATTTGTTGGCGAAAAGATCCCACCATCGAGGATAACCGCATCTCATTGAGTTTACTAATGGTTGTTTCGTTTAGCATTATGAGTTCCTCCTGTAATAGTCTGCGCCTCTGGTAAATCCAAAGGAGGAGGAATCTGGAACGTTAACCGGCTCTTCTCTAAGGATTTTGTCTTGTCCCGTCTGGAGGATGGTCTGGATGCTCTTAAAACTAGGATTTGGAGTGTAAGAAAGAGCTTTCTGGCAGGCTGCTTCTAAACGATTGATGGAATACTTGTCCGCCAGTTTGAGTAGGCCCATGCAGCTTTTGTAACCTTGTTGTTCAACTCGATAAGAAGCTAAGATTGCCTTCACAACAACCTCAGTATGCTCACCAATACTTTTCGCCCAAGACACGAATCGCTCTGCGTTCCATGCTATATACTTTTGATGGTCCTCGGGCATATGTTCCGTGACTGTGTTGTATAGACCTTCACGTCCGCGTAATCTGGGATGGGAACAAATCCGATTCCCATTGAAGAAAACCTCCACGACATGGCTGGTAACACGAACATCCACCTTGTGCTTGATGTATTCATAAGGAACGCTGTAGTACCTCTTATCTACCGCAACGTGATAGTTAAATTGCACTGTTGCGACCTTCCAAACCGCTAATTCATAAGGAGTAGGTGGAAGGGGCAAGAGCATTGCTTTTTCTTCCTCCCGAAAGACACTCAACCGGCTCCCTGGCTTCTTTTGAAAGGGCTTTCGGTTAAATTCCTCAAGTTTGCCCTGAATCGCTTCATTGAGCTCTCCTAAGGAAAAGAACTGTTGTCTTCTTAGTGCAGCTAGAATCCATGTTGAGATAACTCCTACAGCGCCTTCAACACTGGGTTTGTCTTTCGGCTTTCTTACTCGTGCAGGTATAACCGCTGTGCCATAGTGCTCAGCTAATTCATGATAAGTTTTGTTGATCACCGGGGTATACCAGGACACCCGATCTACGCCTGTTTTAAGGTTGTCTGGCACTAATATTCGCGTGACACCGCCAAAGTACTTGAAAGCATTAACATGGGCTGCAATCCAAGATTCTTGATTCTGTGATAGAAAGGCTTCTACATAGGCATATTGACTGCATGAGAGAACAGCTACAAAAACATAGGCCGTGATGATTTCGCCTGTATCGCTATCGATGATTCCAGCTGTTTGACCAGCCCAGTCGACTTCCATTTGCTCACCAGGCTTGTGGCTAATATGCATGGTTGCTTTGGTTTTCGTGACATACTGCTGATAGTAGTAACAGAATTGGGAATACATGAGTGGGATCTCATTACTTAACCGGCAAGATTCACAGTATTCATTCCAGAGCAGGCTAAGTGTTACTCCGCTTTTAGCCATCTCCTTATGAAGGTATTCGCAGTCCGGACGCTTGCGGGTTGATGGTAATGACGATTCGGGGAAGAGAAGTTTTTGTAGTTCACCGTTGGTCATATCTGGGGTCAGTGGCCATTTTAAATTAAGCTCTACTGCCCGATTTACCACCTTTGCGACGGTGTTTCGTGAGCATTCGCAGCTTACCGCAATGCTCCGTTGGCTGATTCCTTGGCTGATGAGCCGTAGAATCTCTCTGTAATTGGTCATCCATAGACCTCCCATTGAATGTATTAACACTCCTCTCTTGAGTGTTTGCTACATTCTACCAAGAAGTCTAACCAAGTGGCTCACCATCCGGAGGAGTGGCTCAAAAATTCCAGAGACCTGGCTCTCATATTCCGGAACAGTGGCTCATTTTAGCCCGGATTATTCAGGTGAAGAAATGGCTGAATATTTCAATGAGGCGGACATCTCAAACTTACTAATTGGGTATGAGAAGAAAATAATTAGTCTAAAGTCAGTTACTTTTAATCAATATCGTGATATTATTGGTGATTTTCTTCGTAGTATTGTCCTAAACAAGATAGAGAAATATAACTACGAATCGTTTTTTAGTGAAGATAATATTTCTCGCTTTCGTAAGTTAAGAAAGAGCATTATTGTACGATCTGCATTAAATAAATTCTTAGCTTATTTAATCTCGGAAGGAAAAATTAATAAAGGATTCGAGTTTGAATTTCCAAATACTATAAAGGAGAAAATCAATAACGAATTTCTCACTTTAGAAGAAATTAAGTATATATTTAATGATGCAGAATTTGAAAGTAGAGAGGAAAAGCTTATTTCGCGCGCTATATGCGCATTGGCTTGCTTTTGTTTCTTCGAACAAAAACATATCAACGCATTACAACTTAACGATGTCCTAGTTGAAAGTGGGCTTGTCAGAAATCTTAGAGCGACTGATGATGACAATGATTCAACGGCTCATTTACTAAAGTGGTTACGTTTAAATGATGTATCACAAAAGTGCATAAATGATTATCTCAAAAATTATCGCCTCTTACTTAAAACAGATCAACAAGACTTTTTTATATACCAAGATAAACCATTAAGCAATAATGCAAATGGAATTAATTCCTTCTTAGCGCCTTATGAAAGAAAGGTAAATAGAGACAAGGTTAAGAAAGTACATGTTCAATTACTCTATTCCAGTACTTTATTATATTGGCTAACGTCTACTCAAGGAAAGGCACTCTCGAAAATACTTCAAATAATTGAAGCCGGCAATCAACAATGGAAAAAAGCATTTAGATACTATATGGAAAACTATGCTTCATTGGATAATTCTGAAGGTGTAATGAACATCGATGATTTCAATGTGATAGAGATTAAACATTCGAAAGAGGAATCAAGATTCGATGAAGAACCAGAAGAAGATCCTGGGGAGGTTGAGTCTAATTTATTTATTGATTTATTATTATACTCTGAAGAAGGTGACATCGGATTGAATGACTTAATTGATTTTGACTCTATGAGTAATAGTAACTTAGAAGATAGTGAAATAAACATAAATCGCCTTGTGAGAGACACAACTATTTCTAGGAAATTAAAAAGGCTATATGATAATAAATGCCAGCTATGTAGCAATAAACTAAGAAGTGCAAATGGAAGTTTTATGTCTGAGGCCCACCATATACAACCATATAATCGAACCCATAAGGGCGATGATACATTTAGAAATCTCATAACCTTATGTCCTAATTGCCACGCTCAGTTTGATCAATTGTATTATGCGATTGATCCAGATACATTAAAAGTACATTGTCTTTTTGAAGAGGATCGTAACCATTTAGTTAATTTAGAGATGATTGATGGTCATGTATTTGACCGGAAGTATTTGGAGTACACATGGAGGTTATTTGAGCAAAAGAAGGCGAATATTTAATTCCTGAAATTCTATGGGGACATGGTACGGCGTATAACAGAGGAGTCCCGCAACTTGAGGATGATGAATGTGGTTGGGACGCTGCGGGACTCCCCAGAACGTTAGGCGAAATGTCCATTCCCAAGCATTGTTTTCCGTCTTACTTGTGCATGCATTTTTTTGTGCCTATGGTGTATGAGGATTATGAATGATAAAAGGCCCCCTAATTAGAGGACCTAGTCATTTCTTCCATATATTAATTCAAGTTCACTTACTAAGTAATTAAAGCTGTTTTCATCCATCTTTATAATGTAATCGTCTGGTTTAACTACACTCACTAGATACTCATTAGAATATCTCAATAAAAATAGACCTTTTACCCACGATGGCTTAGTAAAACCATTATTGCGCCAATTCAAAATTGGGATCTTGAATTGATCATGATAGGAGGGGGGATTGCTTGGAGGTTGAGAAGTTGTTGATACTAAAATAAATAATTCATCTGCGTTACCACCAACAATTATTGCTGGTCTTCTTTTGCTACTATCTGGATCATCTTCAAATTCAACATCTAACCAAAAAATATCTCCAACATTAAAGTCCATTCTTATCAATCAATCCTCATAGATATAACGATGAGCGGGATTATTTTTGTCTAACAGTATTTTACCATCTTTAATTTTAGGGCTTATAGTTATTTCCTTCAGTTTTTTGTCAGATAAAGACAAGCCTTTGTATGTTGTGTTTGCTTCTTTTTTTGCTAATGAAGGCATTTGTCCACCCGCCTCTTGAGGATTATTCTTGTCCATATCTTACCACCTCCATAGTTCGGTTACAAGACTCTATGTCTAGTTTTGCCAATTTAGAAGGGGATAATCGTTCGTGTGGATAATAATGTATATACTTGTGGAGAATTACCTGCAAGTTTATCCTTCGAAGCTGGACACTTCCCCTAACTAATTAGAGATTCATGATGTTCCTAGACACAGAAAAAGCCATTGATCAAAAATCAGCTTTCTCCTTGATGACGCCGTAATTTCGGCCGTTTTAAGGATTTTGATCAATTCATCCAAGCATAAAAACGATACGGTATACCCTTTCTGAAGGGCTAGATAACCGAGGGCACTGGCCAAATGCGACTTCCCAACGCTTGGTGGTCCAAAAACATAATGTTATAAGCCTGTTCAACCCATGTAAAGTCGGATAACCTGAGCATTTGTTCCTTGATTATACTTTGTTGAAAGCCAAAGTCGAATTCTTCTAGGGTCTTAAGTTGTGGCATACCTGATCGCTTGATTCTGCTCTCAGTAGCCTTTTGATCTTTAAGCCGAATCTGCTCGGACAGGAAAAGGCTTAGGCTTTCCAGCGGACTGTGTTCTCCTTGGAAAAGATTCTCGAATTCTACTTTTTCAAGATGGAGTGCTGTCAGCATTGATTCAATAGATTCCTTGGTTTTTGTCCTCATGATAGCCCACCAACCCGTTCATACTCCTTAATTGACCGCTTTTGAGTGATTACAGCTGCAGCCTTTGGATTGGTCAGGGTGTATTTTTTCAAGATGATACCGATCAATTTGTGGCCAAATTCCGATCAGTTTTGATGTCTGAAAACCGATCAATTTATTTTACCACTCACAACTTGTAAATTACGTCGCATTCATCCTATTTTATGATGCAGAAGTCTTAGCTTATGTTTAAGGCAGCGCCGTCCATGGCGCTGTCTGAATCTGGGGGCACAATACGTCACATAACACGTCCATTCCCGCAACTTAGAAAATATGAATGTAATATGACGCTGCGGGATTTCTCAGGACGTTATATGAAAGTCGGCGAACAAAAAAGTAGCCAGTTAAGGCTACTTTGGTGGGAATACATCATCGTGAGTACCGATGATATATAGTGTATTGATTTGATCGCTCGCTTCTATAGTTATTTCAATGATAATGCGTATCGACATATTGACACTGATCTCATAGAAGTTATCTGTCCCTTGAATTTTTTTGTATCGCAGCGATGGATGAGTTGGGTCAGACATGAATATCTCAATGGTTTTTTGAGCTTGCTTAAATGTTTTCGAGGTAAGTTGCTTAAATTGCTTATCAAACTTTCGAGTAGATCTAAAGCGCCTAGTCATTGCTCGATACCGTCAAGAAATTCGCGAATTGCACTAAACTCACGAACATTACCTGATTCAACGTCATTTTTGGCTTCGAGCATATCTTTTTGGACTCTGTCAGACCAAAAGTATGCTTGATCGGAGGGGACTAGTTTCATAGGTTCAATGATAATTTTATTGTCATCCATCCTAATGTCGAGAACATCACCTTCAGAAATATTGAGTTTCTCTCTTATATCCCTTGGTAGGCTTATAAGGTTTCGTTTTTGAACGAAGACTCTACGGGAGATAGCGGCCATGAATATCACCCTTTCGGCTCTTTCTAATTACAGTATATGCGTAATTACGTAGTAATGCAAATTAGCGAAATTAATCGGGTATTCCTATGGGGCGCCGACCACCAGATAACAGAGGAGTCTAGCAACTAGAGGATGATGCATGCGGTTGTGACGCTGCTGGACTCCTCAGGACGTTATATGCAATGCCACAAAATTACCGCGCGTCCTGCGCGGATTTCATAGAAATAGCTTTAAAGTTACTTTCTTGGTTGAATTATGCTAATATAGATTGTATTATAGGCCGTATGTTTTAGACCATTAATATGAGTAAACTGAATCTGTTCAAGAAGGGAATAAACAATGATGTTTGGTAAAAAATTAAATTTCAAAAAAATAATTGAGACTGCTCTTTTGGTTGCTCTTATGTTCCCTGTTTTCTTTCTTAAATATATTGGCACTTTGAACATTTCTGTAGAAGCAAAAACTATAATACGGAAAATCTATGCAACCCTGCAACACCCCAAAAAGAATAGACGCCATAATTGACGTCTTTCGCTTGGGGCTAAGTTTCGTTACAGCCCCCCATTTTAATCAATTTCTATAGTATATTTTACTACTTGACAGCGTTTGTATTTCCCTTTGTTCAACCCTTTACTCCGTTAGAAGCGGCCTGATATTGTTTCGGATAATTAGTCTTATAACAGGTTAATTAATTCAATTAAATGTAGACGAAAGCCAATGTCAAACCTACAGCGGCAATTAAAATAAATAACCCCCAATAAAGTTTATTGAATCGGTTCTTTGTGAGTTGGATCATCACCCAAAAGAGTGCGAAACCTCCAATGCTCTTGATTAACAATGGAAGGCTAAAATCAACAAGTGTCCAAACATAGCATCCTGTTAATACTGCGAAGCCAAAGACAACATACATGATTTTACGGAGTTTTGTTTTTAGGTTTTGGTCATCACTAAAAGTAGCGATAAAAAATAAGACCAGGAGCACACATGCAGCCAGAAAATGCCAGGGAGTATGATTCATTATTTCTATAGGACCTAAAGCTATCAAAGAAAATCCCTCCTAGAATATAATTATGATTTATTATAAGGTGATTTATGTTTCTAATACTGTTAAGTATTTAACAATTAATAAAAAAATTTGAAAAGTTGAATTTCCATACCTAAAAATCAGAGAAGTAGCTGCTTGACCCTATTATTTAAATATGTGCGTACTAAGACAAGGGTCATCTTTTAATATGTAATATCTGTTAGTGCGGTCGACTATTTTGGCTTCTTTTAACTCATTAAGGGCCTGAATGACCATTACCCGTGAAGAACCAATCATATCAGCTAATTCCTGCTGCGTAATTATTAAATCGATCATTGTCGCGTTTGGCAGCTTTTTCCCATATTGGTTGGCAAGGTTATAAAATAGACCTAATAATCTTTCTTTTACAGTTCGTCTAGTTTCCTTATCTGAATTCATATTGGCATAACGCTTTTGCCCAAGGTAATCAATTATCCTTAAGGCAAAAGAAGGATCTTTCTTAATTAACATTTCAAATTGCATTTTACTAAAGCAACAGATGCAAGCCTCTTCCATGGCTAACGCGCTAGAACATTCCTTTTGTTCTTGATATAGCGACAACTCACCTAGTACCTCACCGGGACCACAGATATCCAGAATTGTTTCATGTCCATCTTCAGCACTTTGCACAAGTTTAAGTTTTCCTGATTTCACAAGAAATATAGTACTTGTAATATCCCCTTGATAAAAAAGATAGTGTCCTTTGGACAGCCGTTTTTTATTTGTACATTGACACAAGTTTGTAATCTGTTCTTTTTCCAGACCCCGAAACAGATCCAATTCTTCTAGGCAGATGAGGCAACGTTTCATGCAATTCCCCCTATGTTTATAAAGAAAACCTAAATTCCACGTGTGTTTTTTATTAGCTTCAAAAATCACTATTTCACGAAGAATTTAGACTGCTTCTCACACATTGTAACATTATTTACAACCACCTTTCAATCATTTTGATAAATCATTGATTTCATCTTTGCTGCAATGATACTTAATAAACTCTGCAAGTTATCCACAGAGCAACACTCAATTTTATTGATGATATTCTTATTATACCAGACATTTTTCATACACTCCCTTGTACGGATAGTTTTCCGACAACTTCATGATTACATATCTTGCGGTTTTGATTATTTTTGCTGCAAGAAATACATACTTCAAACGAAAGGTCTTTATTTGCTGTCTGTATTCTGAAGAGTCCAAGGAATCAAACTTGAACAACAAAAATAGGTTATATGAAAGCATCATCATTTGAAACACGGCTTCATTCGCCCAAAATGACTTTAGCAAGAGATGACCCACCGCCATGTCGTATTTGGCTTCTTTGATATAGTTTTCAGCATTACCACGCTTTTCATAGTATATAACTACTTTTTCAGAAAGCAAGGTAGTATTTGTTACAAAGAAAAAGTAGTCGTATTCGGAACCTTCTAAAAGTGATAATTGTGCTCTTTCTTTTTCTGGTTTCAGTACGCGAGATACGACAAATCTTCTGTCTTTTTCCCATTTAACTAATTTTGTATACAGTTCTGTAGTTTCTCTACCTTCTTCTCCTTTAACGAATACAATTGATGAATTCGTTGCTTGTGAGGTGAGTGTAGAATAACTTTTGGCTTTAATTAAATATTTGCATCCAAGAGATTCTATCGTTTCGATAATTTTTTCATCAAAGTAGCCACTATCCATTCGAAATAAAATTTCTAAATCGTCTGATTTGATGTTAGCAACAATTTCTTTGATCATTTCCGCAGCACCGTTTGCAGTGTAAGTATTGCCACTTCTTACAAATCCGGTAACATATGCTTTTAATTCGTCGCAAAATGCAAATTGGATATTGTAGCATCGGTTTCCCAGTTTCTTAGGATTATATCCTTTTGACGCACCTTCTTGATGACCTTCTACGTTAATTACACTACTATCAATATCAATCGTAATGGATGTCAATTTACTTTTAGTGAGCAGTTTTTTAAAGACTTTAAAATTAATGTCTCTAAACATTTGGGTTGTCTTGAAGTTGAAGTTTCCTAGAAACCGTGACACTGTTTCAGGTTCTTTTACGGAAATATCAAACTCGTTGACGAGGGGATCATTTTGAAGTAGCTTTAGACGTTCTAACTTATCAATGCCAATGAAGTGACCGCAGAGCATGGTCTTTATATGATTCATCTTGATTTTATTTGTTGAGTCATTATCAAATACGAGGTCATTTTCAATAAAATCAAAAATCCCATTGCTTTTTGCATTCTCAAGGAGCAGAAAAAGACCTGCATTTGATGTTAGATTCTTAGCTTTGAAATCAATTTTATTAATCATAATTAGAACCCCTTTTTACTACTTTTCTTACTATTATTTTACCATATATCGAGTCATAAAAGCTGATAATTTAACATATTTTTGAGCACTTTTCTTTCACCCAATGGGTGAAAGCTGAATTTCGAAGGAACGCATATTTATCAAGGCTTTGATTATGCTTTTTGAAGTACTGACGTAGAATCTAGGTAATAGTAATATCTATCTGTTTTCTTGGAGTTGCAATCCTAACAATCGATTTATTTAGGGTAATATCGAAAAATGAGTATACTAACTCCTGGTTTATTGTACTTGCGAATGTTATGTGTATCATATCCTTAGTTTTATTTTCTTGGTTCTCGTATAAGGCGTTTGGTGAATCCAATCTTGAAGTGCTCGATAATAATAGCCAATATGTTTCGGTGATGCAAACTTTGTTTTTTATAGGCTTAATAGGTAGAGAAATTATTAAAGGGCATATTTGTAAAAGGAAAGATGAGATTGGGAAACAACAAGTGAAACAACAAGTGAAACAACAAGCGAAAAAACGCAAATAGTTGATTTCTAGGTTGTGTGAAAAACAAAGGATACCTCCCTAAAAGAGGTATCCTTTTCTAATTCATCTATTCATTAGGCTATTTAAGACCCATCCAAACTTACGTAAATCCATCACGCCGTTTGGATATCCTTATCTTGTTCTGCTAATTTTACAGAAAGAAGCTTGGATACACCGGACTCCTCCATGGAAATACCATAGAGCACATCGGCTGCTTCCATGGTTCCCTTACGGTGGGAGATGACCAAGAATTGAGTCGAATTAGCTAAACGATGGACATATTGAGCGAAGCGGGTTACGTTGGCATCATCCAAGGAAGCTTCAATCTCATCAAGAATACAGAAGGGGCTAGGCTTCACTTTGAGCAAGGCAAAGAGCAAGCCAATAGCTGTGAGAGCCCGTTCTCCCCCGGACAACAGGGAAAGAAGCTGGGCTTTTTTACCGGGTGGCTGTGCGATAATCTCTACCCCGGTCTCCAAAAGATTGTCTGGATCGACTAACCGTAGTTCGGCAAAGCCGCCGTTGAACAACTCCTTAAAGACCACTTGAAAGGCCTCATTGACTGCCGTAAACCCTTCTTGAAAGCGCTCGGACATGGTTTTATCCAATTCACCAATCAAGTCGTGGAGAGAGTCATTCGCCTCTTCGAGATCTTGTTTTTGCACAGATAAAAATACGAAGCGTTCTTGCAGCTTGGGGAACTCTTCGATGGCCGCCTGGTTCACAGGACCCAGCGATTCGAGCCGCTGTTTGATTTCTTGAACCCTGGCAGTCATCCCCCCTTGGCTTCGTTCAGTCTCGTAGGCTTGGGCTTCTTCCCAAGTTAAAGCAAATTCCTCTTGTAAGCGCTTATAACCGGTTTCCCACTCTGCATCCCAGCGTGCCAGCCGCACCTCTAAATTATGGAGCTTTTGCTCCAAGCCTTGCTGTTCTTGCCTTTGGTTTTGAGCTAGGCGTTCCTGTTCCATGAGCTCCTTGGATAGAATCTCACGCTCTTGACGCAAGGCAACCAGCCTTTCCTGAGCTTGCCGCTGCCTCTCTGCCGTTTCTTGGCGTTGGGCATCCCATTCCCTTTGCTCTTGGACTATACGGGCTTTCCCTACTTCTAATTCCATGAGATCCTGGCGTTTTTGCTCGAGGAGAAGGTTGTTCTCCAAGAGAAGGGCTTGTACTTCTTCGATGCGCTCTGTGGCTTGCTTAAGCTCTTGCTCCCACTTGGCCGCTTGAACCTTCGCTTGGGTTAAACTCTCTTGAAGCACCTCTAGCTCGCGACTTGCCTTTTGATTCTGCTCCTCTTGAAGGCTTAAGGCCCCTTGTGCTTCATGCAGGCGTGCTTTAAGTTGAAGCTGCTCCTCTTCTCTCCTTGTTTTCCGTCGGAGCAGTTCCTCACCCTCTTGATTCATTCCATCCAGACGATGGTTAAGGTCCGCGATTTCAGCCTTAAGGCGCTGAATTTGTTCATGAAGATTAAGCTGGTGGGTTCTTAATACAGCTAAGCCGGATTTTAATTCTTGCTCTTCAGCGGCAAGGGCTTTGAGGCCTTCCTCTTGCTTCTGGATCTGGGTATTGAGTAGATTAATTTTCTCTTCAAGTTCTCGCAGCTGCCGACGTCGAGCTTCGCATTCCTGCTGTAGCTCCTGGAGCTCTCGAGATCGTCCCAAAATATTGGCACCTTTTCTCTGGTAACTACCACCGGTCAAAGAGCCACCCGGATGAACCTGATCACCTTCTAAGGTGACGATCCGAGCCCGATACCCAGAAGCGCGTGCCACGCGGGTCGCTGCCTCCATATCGCTAACAATGACGATTCTCCCCAGTTGGGATTCGAAAGCCTTACGATATTTCTCCTGAAATGTGATGAGATTTACTGCTAACCCGATAAATCCAGGATCGTTAGCAACCTCTTTCGCTACGTTCGTTTGCCCGCCTTGAATGACATCGAGGGGCAAAAACGTCGCACGACCCAAATTATGGGTTTTTAGATAGTGAACAGCTTCTTTAGCACCTTTTTCCGTTTCGGTGACAATGTTCTGGATTCCCCCACCTAAGGCGACCTCAATAGCCACCTCGTGTTGTTCTTCCACCTGTAGCAAATCGGCCAAGGTCCCACAAAGCTGTTGACAGGCTGCCACCCCTTTCTTCTTTGCTTGCATGAGCTCTCGAACGCCCCGTTGATACCCTTCCAAGGAATCTTCAAGATTCTTCAGAGCATGGTAGCGGGCCGATTTCTTTTCTAACTCGCCACTCCACTGGCGAAGCTCAATTTGCTTTACCCTGTTCTGCTCACGGAGTTGTGCCAAATCCCGCTGGATTTTCTCTAGCTCTTGTTGACTGGCTCGGTGCCGATCCTCTTGGACCTTGATCTGACCTAGGATAACCTCTTCCTCTTGCTCATAAGTAGCTTGACTTGATTCTTTATCCCTTTTTTCTCCAACCCATTGATTTTGACTTACGGTGAGAGCCTCAAATTGGTGCGTTACCCGGCTTAATTCTGCTGCTGATTCCGCAAGCTCTTTCTGAACTAAGGCTAGATTTTCCCTTAAAGTTTCCAACTCATCTAGCCCATTCTTCGCTTTCGCCTCGGCATACCGCTGCTCATCCTCTTGTAAAGTCTGATTGGACTCTTGGATGGTCTTGATGAGAAGGGATTTTCTACCCTCTACAGATCTTAGTTGTTCTGAGCTGCTATGAACCTTCTCTTCGTTATCCTTAACTTCCGTTGTAACACGGGAAATCTGCTCACCGAGATAACCTTCTCGTTCCTGACGAAGGCGTATCTCCTGGATGATTTCATTTATGGACTGATCGATGGCATAGGTATTTTCCTGTTGCTTTTGAATTTTCTCATCAGCTTGATTGAGATTAACCTTGCTATAGAGGATTTCGCTTTCCTTTTGGCTCAAGGCAGCCACCGTTGCAGCAATCGCCGCCTGGAGCTCCTCTGTCTCTTGGGCTGAAGAGGTGAGCCTGGTCCGCACCTCTTTAAGATCATGCGTAACGATCTCAATCTCGAGAGCTTTCTGTTCTGTAGTTAATTCAACTGCTTCTTTAGCGATGGCCGCTTGTTCTTCTAAGGGGCCTAGTTGTCCTTCGATTTCTACTAAGATATCCCTGATCCGTTCCAAGTTACGTTCTGTTTCATCCAAACGTTTAAGTGCTTCCCGTTTGCGCATTCTGTATTTGGTGATTCCTGAGGCTTCTTCTAGCATGGTTCGTCGATCTTCGGACTTTTGGTTTAGCAACTCCTCTACACGGCCTTGACCAATGATGGAGAAGCCTTCTTTTCCAGCACCCGTATCCATAAAAAGCTCATGGATATCTTTTAGCCGGCAAGAGGAGCGATTAATAAAATACTGTCCTTCGCCATCACGATAGACTCTTCGCGTAATGACGACTTCCTGGTAATCCAGAGGAAATATTCCTGTGGTATTATCAAAAACCAAAGACACTTCCGCCATACCGACGGGACGTCTCGCGTTGCTTCCCGCAAAAATGACATCTTCCATCTTGCTGCCGCGCAGGTTCTTGGCGCTCTGTTCCCCGAGCACCCAGCGAATCGCATCCGCTACATTGCTCTTGCCGCTTCCATTGGGTCCGACGACGACACTCAAACCATGACCTAATTCTAACTTCACTCTGTCCGCAAAGGACTTAAACCCTTGGATCGTAATGGATTTCAAGAAAACAGGGAGAGCTGCGGCCTTAGCCATTATTCTCTCCTCCCATTTCATCTAGCACTTGTTGAGCAGCACGTTGCTCCGCTTCCTTTTTGGTGCGTCCGCTACCTTTTCCGCGCAGGCTCCCTTGCAGGTAGACTCCTGCTGTAAAGCGTTTATTATGGTCGGGACCTTCTTCGGCTAGGATGCGATAACTGACTTCTGTTTCTTCCCGTTGGGCCTTTTCCTGAAGCATGGTCTTATAATCTCCATAATTCCCTTGTGCCACTTCAGTGATTTCATCCTTCAACTGCGTCAGGATGACCCGTCTTGCTTCCTGAAAACCATATTGTAGATAAATAGCTCCTACCACTGCCTCCCACGCATCTGCTAAGATGGAAGGTCTTTCCCTACCGCCTGAGACTTGTTCACCTTTACCTAAAAGCAGTTCTTTTCCAAGCTGGATCTTTTTAGCCGTGCGGGCTAAAGTGCTCTCATTGACCACCGCAGCCCGCATCTTGGTTAACTCCCCTTCGGGTCGTTCCGGATAACTCAGGTAAAGATACTCTGCTACCACAAAATCTAGGATCGCATCACCCAGAAACTCCAGCCTTTGATTATTGTCCAGACCGGATTGTGGATTTTCAAACAAGTACGAAGGATGGGTCAAAGCGGTAGTTAACAAACGGTTAGGAGGTGTATCCAACTCCAACCGTTTTGCCAAATCAACGCCAGTGGGAATACGCTTCACGGAATCTGCATGATACTTATGGCGTATATTCCCATGGAGATTGTGCATTGACACTTTTCCCGTGCCGTGTTGTTTCTTATCCACCGCTCATAACTCCTTACTCACCTAGAACTTCTTCACTACAATTGTAGCATTATGTCCACCAAAACCAAAGGTATTTGATAAAGCTACTTTAACATCTTTCTGCCTTGCTTTATTCGGGACATAATCCAAATCGCATTCAGGGTCCGGCTCTCCATAGCTCATGGTCGGTGGAATCACCCCATTTTGAATTGTTAAAACGCAGGCGATAGCCTCGATAGCTCCTGCAGCACCAAGTAGATGCCCCGTCATCGATTTAGTGGAGCTAATCGCAACCTTTTGAGCGGCTTCTCCGAAAAGGGTCTTAATGGCCGCAGTTTCTGCCGCATCATTAGCGTTGGTACCTGTTCCATGGGCATTAATATAATCAACAGCTTCCGGAAGGACTTGAGCCCCTTCCATGGCCACCTTCATGGACTGAATGGCTCCGATTCCACCCGGCGCCGGGGAGGTAATATGGTATGCATCACAGGTGCTGCCATAGCCGGAAAGCTCAGCATAAATCCTAGCTTGGCGCTTTTGCGCATGCTCTTCGGATTCCAGAACGAGAATACCGGCCCCTTCACCCATGACGAATCCTGACCGTCTGGCATCAAAGGGGCGACAGGCCTCTTGAGGAAGGTCCTTCTCTGTAGACATGGCCTTCATGGCACAGAAGCCAGCAAAAGCCAGCGGAATGATCGGTGCTTCAGTTCCACCACAAACCACTAAATCCGCATAGCCATTTTCAATCAGCCGCATCCCTTCGCCAATGGCGTTCGTCGCCGAAGCGCAGGCCGTAGCCACGCTTAAGCTGGAGCCTTGGAAGCCAAACTCGATAGAAATATGACCCGCCGCCATGTTGGAAATCAGCATGGGGATAAAGAAGGGACTAATTCTTCCTGGGCCTTTGGCCATAAGGACTTCCTTCTGTTGCTCAAGAGTAGTCACCCCGCCGACACCCGTTCCAACAATGACACTTGCTCTTGCCTTATCCAGCTGATCTAAGTCAAGATCTGAATCTTTAACGGCCATTTTCGCTGCTGCCATTGCTAGTTGGGTGAAGCGGTCCATATGCCGGCTTTCTTTACGATCCAACCAATCGGTAGGTTCAAAGTCTTTGACTTCGGCTGCTACTTTAGTAGGCATCTCACTGACATCAAATCGAGTCACTAAATCAATTCCAGATTGTCCCTTAATCAAACTTTCCCAGAACTTTTCTAAAGTACTGCCCACAGGGGAAACGACTCCCATTCCCGTTATTACCGCTCGCTTCTTATTCATTTTTGTCCTCCTTTTTACTCTATCTACGATTAAGCCCTGAGGATCTCTTCACGAATATTTTCAAATATTTCATGGACAGATAGAACCTCTTTAACTCGAGTGAAATGAGCCCCCGAGAACACCAGACCTTCTTTTATATCTCCTTGTTGAGCCTTGATTAAACGATCCATAATGCAAAAATTACGTTCACAATGCTTAAGACATTGGTCGCATCCGATCCGCCTCATGTCTTTGCCTTCGGTTAAAGCATCGGTAAAAGGATTACGAACTCCCCGTCCCGGTAACCCGACCGGGCTATGAACAATGACCATATCCTCATCCTGAGCCTGAATCAAATGCTGCTTCCACTCCGGTGCAGCACTGCTCTCCGTACTTAGGGCAAATCGAGTGCCCATCTGCACTCCGTCAGCTCCTAAACGAAGCACGTCTGCAACATCCTTGCCATCCATGACCCCGCCGGCACCAATGACTGGGATTTTAACGGCTTCTTTAACCTCCGGAAGAATCTCCCGCATGGATCGGTCTGTGCCTAGGTGTCCGCCAGCTTCTGCTCCTTCTACAATGATAGCAGCAGCCCCCAGCTTTTCCGATAAATGCGCAAGCTTCGCCGAAGATACAATGGGTAGTACAGGAATTCCCGCTTCTTTTCCCCAGGTAAACATATCTCGAGAAAAGCCTGCTCCGGAGATGAGCAGATCAATCTTCTCATCGAAAGCTGCTTTAACGAGCTGGGCGAATTCTCGAACGGCAAACATAACATTGACCCCGATAATTCCCGACGTGCGTTTTCTCGCTTCACGAATTTCTTGTTTTAATTCCTCAACAGTTAAACCACTCCCGGCAATGATGCCGATGCCACCTTCCTCTGCAACAGCTGCTGCTAAGGGAGCCATCGATATGCGTACAGCCATACCCCCTTGGATAACAGGCATTTTGGCAACATGATGGGCTAGGTGGAGTTCTGGTATTTTCACTTAAGTTCCTCCATTCAAATCAAAAAGGTTGATACGATATTTTTCACTTTGATTTCTTACTTAACTTTTTTCATTCCTTGATACGAATCTATATGAATCTTTCAGTTCCAATCACTTAATAATCCATCCTCATCAGGATAAAACTAAGACCTGCTCCTAAATTTAGCTTAGAAACTACCTCGGAACTCAAAGAAAAAACGCTTTACAAGAAAGCCCCGCAGCATTCTACGGGACTCTCTATGTGCTTCTAGGTTACTTATTTTCCTTGATGTAGTTTACAGCATCCCCCACAGTGCGGATTTTCTCTGCATCCTCATCTGGAATATCGAGATCAAATTCCTCTTCAAGAGCCATAATAAGTTCAACGATATCCAAGGAATCCGCATTCAGATCTGCGAAGGTTGTTTCTAATGAAATTTCATCTTCTTCTACCCCAAGTTGATCCACCACGATCGATTTCACTTTGTCAAATGCGCTCATTCTTCCTGTTCACCTCCTCTCAATACTGGATGGGGATGGTCTACATAGCCATTCCGCCATCGACGGAAAGAATTTGTCCGGTCACATAGGATGCTAAGGGTGAGGACAAAAAGACCACGGCTTGGGCCACGTCCTCGGGTTTACCCATTCTGTTTAAGGGGATTTGCCCCAGCACTTGATCCTTGACTCCTTCTGCTAAGGATTCCGTCATATCCGTAGAAATATACCCCGGAGCAACTGCATTCACTCGAATTCCTCGGGATGCCAGCTCCTTAGCCACGGACTTTGTAAAGCCGATAATTCCTGCTTTAGCTGCCGAGTAATTAGCTTGCCCGGCATTACCGCTAATTCCCACTACAGAAGTGATATTGACGATAACTCCTGAACGCTGCTTCATCATTGATTTGCTGACAGCCTTGGTGCATAAGAATACTCCTTTGAGATTCGTATCCAATACAGCATCCCAATCCACTTCCTTCATGCGGAGCAATAATGTATCGCGTGTGATACCCGCATTATTGATTAGGATATCTATCTTACCAAAAGTTTTAAGTGTGGTCTCAATCAATCGTTCCACATCTTCACTTTGGCTGACATCTGCCTGAACTGCGCAAGCGTCTCCACCCAACTCCTGAATGAAGCGCACGGTTTCCTCGGCTTTTTCCGCATGTCCTGCATAATTCACCACGACCTTAGCTCCCGCACGAGCCAGCTCCAAGGCGATGGCACGTCCGATACCACGCCCTCCACCAGTCACGATGGCTACGCTATTATCAAGCAACATTTTATCTACTCTCCTTTAAATATGCAAGTAGCTTTTCAAGAGAAGTTAAATCCTCTGCATTCAGCAGCGTTACTCCGGGGAGAATTTTCTTAACTAAACCTGTTAAAACCTTCCCCGGCCCCAGCTCAATAAAGGTATCCACCCCTTGCTCTCCAAGGTAGCGGATGGTTTGCTCCCAGAGCACCGCTCCACTCACTTGGCCAACTAAGCTTTCCACAATAACTCCCTGATCGGTAACTTCAGCCGCATCGATATTGGAGATAACCGGGGCACTGGGCTGTTGCCATTGTATAGATTCGAGCACTGGGCGCAAATCCCTTCCTACTCCCTTCATTAAAGGTGAGTGAAAGGGGCCACTGACAGCTAGGGGTATGGCTCGTTTCGCCCCTAGTTCTTTGGCATATTGACATGCTATTTGAACCGCGTCTGTCTCTCCGGAGATAACAATCTGACCGGGCGAATTATAATTGGCCGGTCCCACAACTCCATCGGCTTCCGACCCGGCCCTTTGGCAGGCTTCTTCCACCTTAAGGCCCTCTAAGCCAAGGATAGCCGCCATAGCCCCCTGACCCTCGGGAACAGCCGCTTGCATCAATTCACCCCGTCGACGCACTACCCTTAAGGCATCCGCCAAGGAAATACTTCCGGCTGCCACATAAGCAGAATACTCCCCAAGACTATGACCGGCAAAATAATCAGGTCTCAGCCCTGACTCTTGAATCCCCCGCCAGGCTGCCACACTGGCCAGCAAGATTGCCGGCTGGGTATTCGCGGTTTTTTTCAATTCCTCATCGGGCCCTTCAAAGAGAACCCGTATAAATTCTTCCCCAAGAATTCGCTTGCCAGTCTCTAACACTTCATTTCCCCAAGAGGTAGCGAAGAGATCTTTGCCCATCCCTACATATTGGGAGCCCTGACCGGGGAAGATACAGGCTATTTTCGTCAAATCGGTTGCTCCTTTCGGCTCTTTTTTGGGGTCATATATCAGGTCGTATTTTCGAGTCATTGCTCGGGTCGTGTAGCTTTTCGCACATCGGACCTTCGGGCGTGAGCCCCTGAAACCCTCCACCGGAGGCTTTCTTCATCGGATCTCACGTACTCAGTAGCTCCGGGGCTGGCGCTCTCGCTTTCGGGGGAGCTATGCCAAACCCTTCTGCTTACAGCATGTGAACCAGTGGCGCCGCTACCCCCCCGAAAGCATCGTTCGCCTGAACACCCCTCCGCTAAAATCGCTACCTTCGGGCGTGAACTCCTGAAACCCTCCACTGGAGGCTTTCTTTTTCGGAGCTCACGACTCCTGTGCGAAAAGCTACGCTTGCAGGTCTTTTGAAACAAAAAAATAGGCACTCTCTGACCCGAGAGAATACTAATTCTGAAGAAGCGGCCCAAGGACTTTGCTTTACAGCAGAGAACGGCTTCTAAGCGAGCAGCTACCCGTTCTTCGCGAAAAGCTTGCAGCGGAGTCGGGTTGGAAACAGGACGTTTCTAACCCGCTAGAGAGCCAAGGATGGCGATTTAGCGGGACGAAAGCCGGATGAGGCTTTCGCCCAAGCCACAGCACCACAGACGAAAACATAGTGGCGCAGGTCCCGACGGAGCGGTAAGCTTGAGCGTTAGAACGGGTGCGCGCAACTTACAGAGTGAACGCGTAAAACAAAGTCCTAGAGAACCTTACTCAAATACAGCAAAGTCCCAAAAAAATCTACTCGAACCGAAGGCCAAGCTACTTCCCAAACCGCTCTCGAAGCCGCGCCAGCTCCCGCTCAGCCCCCTCCATCACATCTCGAACGATCTCAGCCGCCGACTCAATCTTCTCAACCGCCCCGGCAATCTGCCCGGACATCACCGACCCATTCTGGGTATCTCCTTCAACCATGGCCAAGCGCAGTTTTCCGGCCCCCATCTTTTCCAGCTCTTCCGGCGGAGTTCCCGCCTTTTCCAGCTGATCAAATTCACGGGTTAATTTATTGCCTAGGCAACGAACGGGATGACCTGTGGAACGTCCGGTTACGACAGTATCCCGATCCTTAGCTTTGATCACCATCTCTTTAACCTTCGGGGAAATGGTGCACTCGGTCGCACACATAAAGCGAGTCCCCATCTGGACCCCCTCAGCCCCTAGAGCTAAGGCAGCAATCATCCCTCGTCCATCATAGATTCCACCCGCAGCAATGACAGGGATACTTACCGCATCAACAACCTGTGGAACAAGGGGTAAAGTGCAAATTTCACCGATATGACCACCGGATTCCATGCCTTCGGCAATCAGCGCATCGACCCCTGCCTTTTCTAAACGCTTGGCTAAGGCCACCGAAGCTACCACCGGAATTATTTTGGTGCCGATTTCTTTAAGCATCGGGATATATTTACCGGGGTTCCCTGCTCCTGTCGTGATGACCGGAACGCGTTCCTCGACAATGACTTGCATGACGTCCTCAACAAAAGGAGACATAAGCATCACATTGACCCCATAGGGTTTGCTTGTAATTTTTTTGATCTTATGAATTTCTTGTCTCAGCCAATCGGCAGGGGCCTGCCCAGCACCGATAATTCCTAAGCCTCCCGCTTCGGATACCGCGGCAGCGAGTTCTCCAGTAGCGGTCCAAGCCATACCCCCCTGAAAAATCGGATGCTCAATACCTATGAGATCACAAATCTTTGTTTTTATCACTGATTAAACCCCTCTCTTGGACCACTTTACTACGGCGGCTCCCCATGTTAATCCTCCGCCAAACCCTACCATAACCATGATGTCCCCATACTTTAAGCGACCACTACGTGAGGCCTCATCTAAAGCCACCGGAATCGAAGCCGCTGACATATTCCCATAGCGATCAAGATTGACAATCACTTTCTCAGGATCAATGCCCAAGCGTTTAACAGCTGAATCAACAATGCGCGTATTGGCCTGATGAGGTACAAGACAGTCGATATCCTCTTTATTTAAACCTGCTTTGGCTAGAGCCTTTAATGCCGTCTCTCCCATGATGCGAACTGCAAATTTGAAAACTTCACTACCCGCCATATGAATGGTGTGCATCTTCTTCTCTACGGTTTCAGCGGTAGCCGGATACATGGATCCACCCGCTGGCACATGCAATAGATGTCCGCCTGAGCCATCCATACCCAGGTCAAAGCTTAAAAATCCATAGCCATCTTCGACCTGCTGTAAAACTGCCGCCCCTGCTCCGTCCCCAAATAAAATGCAGGTCCCTCGATCTTCCCAATTTAAGAGCTTGCTTAAGGTTTCGCCACCGATTACTAAAGCATTTTTATACATGCCGGTCGCAATAAACTGGGATGCTGTTGCAACCCCATATAGAAAACCGGTACAGGCAGCTTGGAGATCGAAGCCCGCGGCCTTTCTAGCCCCTAGTCTTTCGGCTATCAAACAAGCTGTGGCCGGAAAAACAAAATCAGGGGTAAGGGTAGCCACAATAATCAGATCCAGCTCTTCCGGCGCAAGGTTAGCATCCTCTAAAGCTCGCAAAGCAGCCTGATAGCATAGTTCTGAGACAGGTGTCTCTGCATCAGCGATATGCCGTTCCCTAATTCCTGTTCTGGAGACAATCCACTCATCATTTGTGTCGACAATTTTCTCCATATCAAAATTCGTTAACACCTTCTCCGGTACATATGAGCCGGTGCCCACGATTCCTACACTTACCATGATGTATCCTTCTTTCTCGCGTACAATTATGTTCTATCTGTCTCGTTCACTCTTGTGCGGACGCAAATCGTGGAAGTTCCTGCTTAATCTCCTCAATAAAACCGCTCTCTACACATTCCTTGGCCACTCGGATGGCATTAAAGATAGCCTTTTCATTGGAACTTCCATGAGAAATAATACTGATCCCGTTAACTCCCAGCAAGGGAGCCCCTCCATACTCTGCATAGTCCAGCATCTTCGCGATTTCCTTTAAGCCCGGTTTAATAGCAAGGGCTCCTAGCTTGCGAACTGTTGTGGAGGTAATCTTCTCCTTAATCAACTGAAACAGTGCCCCAGCCAATCCCTCTGTGGTCTTCAAAACCACATTGCCCACAAAGCCATCACAGACCACCACATCCGCATCGTGTCCATAAGGAACAGCTCGGCCTTCCACGTTTCCGATGAAATTCAAGGGAGACTTTTGGAGAAGTGGATAGGTAGCTATCGTCAATTCATTCCCTTTCGTTTCCTCAGTCCCGATATTGAGAAGCCCTACTTTGGGGTTCTCAATCCCGAGGATGCTCTCGGCATAGATACTACCCATCATGGCATATTGAACAAGATGTTCCGGCTTGGCATCCGGATTTGCCCCCACATCAAGGATGAGCTTTCCTCCCTCTAAGGTAGGAAGCACAGTAACGATAGCCGGGCGGTCAATCCCTTTGATACGGCCTAAACCTAGCAAGGACGCTGCCATCTGCGCTCCAGTGCTTCCCGCACTTACCAAGGCATCCGCCGTTCCTTCCTTGACCATGCGTGTAGCCACCACAATAGATGAGTCTTTTTTCTTGCGAACGGCTTGCGCAGGATGCTCATCCATCTCTATGATCTCAGAGGCCTCCTGAATGTGTATTCTTTTCGGCAATTCACCCTGTGGCAAGCATTCCTTGATACGTTCAGTCTGTCCAACGAGAACAACTTCAATGTCAAAATGTTCTACGCTTCGGAGTGCGCCTTTGACAATCTCGACCGGGGCATGATCCCCTCCCATAGCATCCACAGCGATTCTCATTTCGCTACTCTCCCTTCTTACTCTTCCAAGGGCTTTTCAATAGAGAAGACAACCCAAGTCCCGAATAATACCACCTCTTGGTCAACGTAAGACTTAATTTCAACCTGGTACTTATTGTCTTTACGGCTCAATACTTTCCCTTCTGCTAATACCACTTCTCCATAACGGGCAGGGCGCAAAAACTTCATATCGACGCTCCCCGTGACGACCATCTCCGCATCCACAAGGGCGATGGCTAAGGAATTAGCTTGGGCAAATAGATGATGTCCTCGCGTCACTCGGGCCTTGCTTAAAACCATTGTCTCATCGATTTTTAGCAGGGTCGATCCCGAATCGCCAACGCGCAGCTCGCGCAACTCACCGACAAGCTCCGCTTCCCCTAGGGACTTAAGAGCATCATAAGCTCCATGGGCAACAGCTCGGGTGCGTTCCCGAAGCTCTGGGATACATAATTCAGTCCGGTCTAGGCGAATGGTTGAGACGCTTACCCCGAAATGCTTCGCAAGCTCTTCATCTGTAGAAAACGGATTATTTTCGATTTCCTCTCGTAACGCTTGATGGCGTTCATGTTTATGATGTCTTGTCATAATACCACCACTCTTATCATTTTACGACCTGGTACTAATATTATAACTTAGGATGTTTCGGCTGACAAGCAACAAAGCAACGATAGGTTAGAATACCTCAAAATACAACAATCTCCAACCACATATTCAGGTGATTGGAGAGATAAAGATTTACAAGAATCATTTTAGCTTCTGCTGAGCTCGAAAGAAATCTTGCCAAGGGTCAGCGCCGGCCATCCTCGCGAGCGCCTCCGCCATATCGATACCGTCTGGGGCAATCGTGTCAAGTTCATCCCAGTCGATAGGCATCGATACCTTAGCTCCTTTTCTTGTTCTTAAGGAATAGGGGGCAATGCTGGTAGCCCCTCTGCCGTTGCGAATCCAGTCGATAAATATTTTGCCTGCTCGCTTTGCCTTTCTAACATTGCTTGTATATCGGTCAGGCCATTTTTGCTCCATCACCTCGGCAACACCCCGAGCAAAGCTATAAAACACTTCCCAGGAAACGGAGGGTTCTAAAGGAACAACCACATGATAACCTTTGCCGCCGCTGGTCTTAAGATAGGCGTTCAGGGAAAGCTCACTAAGAATACTTTTAACATCCCGCACCCCCTGACGCACCCTGCTTAGATCCATTCCTTCATCCGGATCTAGATCGAATACCATCAGATCAGGTTTTTCCAGTACCTCGATACGGCTTCCCCATGTATGAAATTCTAGCGTCCCCATCTGTGCTTCTGAAATAAGTCCCAGTTTGTTCTCAATATAGAAATAATCTTCAATTTCCCCACTGCCGGTGGTGATCGGAAGAGTGATGATTCCCTTGCTGTCCGGACCGGGATGCTTTTTATAGAAGCAAGTCTGCGAGATGCCCTTGGGACAGCGTACAATACTAAGGACTCGGTAACTTACATGGGGCAGCATACGTTCCGACACCATTTCGTAATAGCGGACCACATCCGCTTTTGAAATTTTAGGTTCTTCAAACATCACCTTATCCGGATTGGTAATTTTTATTCCAGCGATGACGATACTGTTGTCCTTTGTTACCATTTTGCTCTCCAATTCTTTTGGATTCTCCGCTTCTTGGGGACTATCTAATTCATTGATGGTCGTTTCTTTTTGGATATCCCGAGGATGCTTATCTGCCTGCAAGCCTTTAAAGCTTGCTTGCCTCAACCGCTGATCTTCTGTCCATTCAGCAAATTTAATTTCCGCGACCAGTTGAGGTTCAAGCCAAGTAATTCTTTCATTAGATCTTGCCTGGGGTGCTTCTTTGAAAGACGGCTCCGCCTTGTGTAGGCTTCTGAAATGTTCCGCCAGCTTCTTTCTTTCACGTTCACTGAACCCCGTTCCGGCGCGTCCGCAATAGATGAAATCCTCGCCTTCATAGATTCCAAGCAGAAGCGAGCTTACTCCGCTGGTTTTTTTGTCGGATAGCGTATATCCCCCAATGACAAAATTCCGCCTTTGCTCACATTTCAGTTTGATCCAGTCCCCGTTTCTCGTTGACCTGTATAAGGAATCCATTCTTTTACCGATGATTCCCTCCAGACCTGCCTCACAGGCAGCAAGAAAGCTCTCCTTTCCCTTGCCGATAACATGTCGGCTGTAGTAAATGCTTCCGGGCGCATCCTTTAGCAAAGCTTCAAGGGCAGCTTTTCTGTCGATAAGGGGCCGTCCTCGCAGATCCATACCATCTAACGCCAGAAGATCAAAGACGATATAGGTTAAGCTTTGCTCCTGGGGGTTCTTCAGATAGTTTTGCAGCGCCTGGAAATCTGTCTTGCCCTCAGGATTCGTGATGGTCATTTCCCCATCGAGAATCATTGCCCTTCCGGCAGCCATAGTGATGAGGGCAGTAGCCACCCCTGAAAACCGTCTAGTATAATCATTGTCGTTCCTAGTCATCAACCGGACGCTATTGCCTTCCACAAACGCCAAAATCCGATAGCCGTCATACTTCAACTCATAAAGCCAATCCTCACCCACAGGAACCTTGGTTATCAGCTTGGCCAGTTGTACATCCGCTCTGTCAAAGGGGTTCCTTGTGATTTTTGTCTCGGCACCGGCTGCGATTTCTGACATGGAGCGGTCGGTCCGGATGCTGGTGGTAAATGTGGCAATCCCTACTTCGTTTTTGGCATGTTCATCTTTTTCTTTCAACAAAAGCCAGTTATCCCTCGTCTCTCCGTCCTTCGATTTCAGCCGGACCAAGGCCCATTTTCCCTTAAGCCGTCTTCCGTGCAGAACGAACTTCAGGCTACCTTCAATCAGCCCTTCATCCACATTGCCACGAGGCTCCCATAAGCCCTCATCCCAGAGCATGACCACGCCGCCACCATATTCGCCCTTGGGAATCATCCCCTCAAAGTTCCTGTATTCAAGAGGGTGATCCTCCACTTGGACAGCAAGCCTCTTGTCATGTGTATTATAGGAAGGACCCTTAGGTACAGCCCAACTCAAAAGAGCCCCCTGCCATTCCAAGCGCAAATCATAGTGGTCATTGCGGGCTAGATGGTGTTGGACAACAAATCTTAACTGCTCATCAGAATCTATTTTCCCTTCAGGCTCCAGCGTTTTAGTAAAATTTCTTTTTTCGTTGTATTCACTTAGCCGCCCCGTCATAAACTTACGCTAATTCCTTGACTTTTTGGGCTTTATCGACGCTGGCCCTGAGGGCTTCCATCAGGTCGATGACTTTTCCGGTGTTGCCAGCCTCCGCTGCAACGACCTCCTTGCCGGAGATTTTTGACTCGATGAGCATGCGAAGTTTTTCTTGGTATTCATCCTTATATTGGGTGGGGTCAAAGGGTGTGTCCATGGCATTGATCAGCATTTTTGCCATAGTGAGTTCCTGCTCCGATATATCCGGTTTCGAATACTGTTTTTGCAACTCTTTAATATCTTCAGCATAGAACATCGTGGCAATGAGGATTCCATCTTCCCGGGGGATAATCGCCATCAAAGTATCCTTTGTGCCCATGACAGTTTTCCCAATGGCAATTTTCTGTTCGTTCATCAGCGCGGCACGTAACAGCTCGAAGGCTTTTTCACCCCCTGCCTCAGGTGCAGCCTGATAGGTTTTATTATAATAGACGGGAGAAATCTGGTTCAATTCGGCAAAATGCAGAATCTGGATAGATTTTTCTTTTTCAGTCTTAATCTTTTCGATTTCTTCTTCGGTAACGACAACATACTTACCATCATCATACTCGTACCCTTTGACAATGTCTTTCGCGGTTATTTCCTTGTCGCAATGAGCGCAGGTTTTTTTATACCGTATACGACTTTTGTCTTCCTTATGTAGTTGATTAAAATGAATATCATTGTCTTGGGTAGCTGTGTACATGGCGATGGGAATCGCGACCATGCCGAATGTGATTACTGATTTACGCGAGATCATGATGGATACACCTCCAGACCATGGACTCCCTCCATGGTTCTAACGCTCATACATGTTTGCCAATTCAGAGAATCCTCTGTCTTATCTATTTTTCCTATAAGGAGTAATGAGTATACTCATAATGTGCATAATTCTACGTAAATTTATAATTAAGCTTCAAACTAAAAGCCGGCCCCCTTGGCTAGATCATAGTTCTAACTCATGAGGACCGGTGCTTTTATATTGCTTTTACTTGTGATTTCTTAACTTCATATCCTAGTTTATCGATAGCATTTTCGATATCCTTTATCGATATTTTCCCATCATCAAAGTTTAGCTTTACTTTGCTTGAGTTAAATAACACATTGACACTTTCTTTATCTACACCTTCTAAAGATCTTACTGCATTGTCAATTTTTTGTAAACATGATGGACAGGTTAGGGGCCCTAATTGAATGGTTGCTTTTTGCATTTTCATCGCTCCCTTAAGTTTTCTATAACTCTATTTTACATTAGTTATGGTTATTATAAATTGATTTACATCAAGTTTTGCAGCTTATTCTTTTTCAATATCTTAATTTGTAACGAAGTAGTCTCATGCCGTTTAAAATTACGACTAATATACTTGCTTCGTGGACCAACATACCGATTGACATGCTCATCCATTCACTGAAAACGAGACTGGCTAGTAGAATTAATACAACTCCCACTGCGATAAGAATATTTTGGCGCATGTTATTCGCTGTTGCTTTGGTTAAGCCTAAGGCATGGGGCAAGCGACTAAAATCCGAATTCATCAAGACCACATCTGAAGTTTCAATCGCTACATCTGTGCCGCTTCCCATAGCAATTCCAATCTGGGCCAGAGCTAGGGAAGGACTATCGTTTACTCCATCACCGACGAAGGCGACAATTCGACCTTTTGCTTGTAACTCCCCAATATATCCTGATTTATCTTCCGGCAACATGTGTCCATGTGCTTCTGTAAGCCCAAGTTCACGTGCTACTAAATCAACTGTCCCTTGGTTATCTCCGGAAAGCACGACGAGATTTTTGACCCCTAATCTTTTCAGCTTTTGCAGATTTTCTTTTACACCGGGACGAATTTGGTCGCGAATCCCCATCAGTGCTTTTAATTCACCATCCACTGCTGTCAGTACAAGTGAGTTTCCATTCTCTTCAAATCTTGCAATATCTGCACGAGCTTTTCCCGTTATATCCACCTTCTCTTGTTCCATGAGGGCAACATTACCGACAGCAACACGATGTCCATCAACCTGAGCGACAATCCCGCCACCTTTTACAACATCTGTTTTTTCAACTGGATATGCTTTTGTATCGCCAATATATTCTACAACTGCTTTAGCTAAGGGATGATCTGATTCATTTTCCACACTGGCAAGGTAACCTAATACTTCATCGACGTTATCTGTATAAATTTGCTGCTCAGCTACTTTTGGATTCCCTATGGTTAAGGTACCCGTTTTGTCAAAAACTACTGTATCAACCCTACTAAAATCATTAATTACTTCACTACCTTTGAGAAGAACACCGTGCCGTGCCCCATTACCAATCCCTGCAACATTGGATACAGGCACCCCGATGACCAAGGCTCCTGGGCATCCCAGAACTAATATGGTAATGGCCAGTTCAATATTTCGAGAAATTAACCATACGATAATCGAGAGAACTAAAACGGCCGGGGTGTAGTATTTGGAGAATCGATCAATGAACCGTTCCGCTTCTGATTTTGAATCCTGTGCTTCTTCAACTAACTCAATAATCCTACCAAAAGTAGTATCTTCACCAACACGATCAGCGACAATTTGCAGGGTTCCATTCTCCAAAATCGTTCCGGCATAGACTTGGGTATCCTTCTTTTTACTCACCGGCACAGATTCACCGGTAATACTTGCTTCATTGATATGCCCTTCTCCCGTTAACACTGTACCGTCGACAGGAACTTTGGCACCGGTTTTAACCAGTAATATATCGCCTACGTCAACCTCATCTACCTCTACTTCTTCGAATTCGCCATTTTCCATTTGTTTCAAAGCACTTTCCGGTGCCATTTCAGTTAATTCTTTGATAGCCGAACGCGTTTTATTCAAGGTACGCTGCTCTAGAAAAGCACCAAATAAGAATAAAAAAGTGACGATAGCAGATTCTTCAAAGTTCTGAATTAAAAATGCTCCGAGAACGGCGATAGTTACTAACACATCGATACTGACAACCTTCACCCTTAATGCTTGATAGGCTTGGATGGCAATGGGTGCAACCCCTAAAATCGAGGCGATAGCCAAGGACCCAATGAATATCTCTATATTTTCAAAAGCAAGTTTGCTCATAAAGGCAATGACAATTAAAACTGCGCTGATCCATGTTATATGATTTTTCTTACCTAAGATAAACTTTTGCATCTCAATTCTCCTCCCCGCGTATTTCCAGAAAGCATCTATTAAAAATGCTTTCTGGATTATAGCCCCTTCTGTTAAGCCTGATAGGCTTTATCTACTTCGGCTAACATGTTATACACAGCTTCATAGCTTTCGCAAACATCACCTGGCACGGTGAAGTTATTGGTAACTTCACGTAATTTGACTAATTCCTCATCCAAATTAGGTTTTTCTGTTCCCGCTGCCTTACTTTTTTTAATGAGTGCTTCAAAAAGTTCACGAACTTCATGAAACTCTGGGTGACTACCGCCATGAACTCTGTCCACGATGGGTACATATTGTTCTAAGGTTTTAAAATGTTTTTCCTTTGCTTGATTAAAAGTTAATTGCTTTGACATATCCATTCCTTCTTTCTTGTTGGTTATTATCTTTAAAATATTTTCCTTGAATTCTGATTTAATTGTATCAACGATATAAGAAATAAAAATTGATTTTAATCAATTAAATTAATTTTCTCCAAAAAATACCCTCGATATGTTCCCATGAACTAATATCGAGGGTAAATATGTTTTCCATCTTAAATTAAGAAGCCAAGAAACCTCTTTGAGCGTCCTTTATATCTCTTCTGTAAGAATTTGATGTACAGGAGATCCCTCAGACTGAGCCGGTAAGCGAACGCCGCTCAGAAAGGCCATTGTCGGCGCAATATCCACCTGACGAATAACCCGTTCAGTTTGATAACCCTTTTTAATCCCCGGTCCGGCCGCAACAAAAATTGGTGAAAGAGAGGAATCCGCATATCCATTTTGGGTTGATAAAGAGTCCGCGTGAATAACATTGAAAGACTCTTCTTTAAAATAGATAATATCGCCACACTCAGGTCCACTAAGACCAATAATTACAGCATCCTTATTACGCATGGCCAGTGCCACAACTCGTTTGCCGGTTTTGTGATCACGGTATTGATATAAATCAGAGATAATCTGGGTTTCCAAATCGTATTGGTCTTTAGGGTCAACGATTCCGTGCTCATCCCGACCGATCAAATTGAGATAAATATGATTGCCACGACTGGCCACGGCTTTTGTATTCGCCCAATCAAATTCGTGATTGCCGTTCTCATCCGTAATGATTTTGCTATAACCAAGTTCCTCCATTACCTGTGTAGTGATTCCACCTGCCTCACCCAATTCCACACCATGGTTTTCCTGACAACTCAAGCCATGATCCGAAGTGACAATAATGGTCCAACCTTCATCTAGATAGGGCAGGAATCTTCCGAGATAGTTATCCGTTTGAATATACATTCTCTCAATAAATGCCTTATAAGCTTCTTCATTATTTTGCCACGTCTCCTGGTGCTTAGCAAAATGCCAGAACAAATGGCCGCCATTATCAACATTATGCAAATGAGAATAAATGACGTCGTACGTATTCTTCTTCATAAAATAGGTCAAACAATCGGCCTGCCACTGACTATAGTGGTCCCAAGTTGGAATAAATACTTTGTCTACAAGGATTTCGTTAGCGCCATTGACGACCGGCCTGTTGGGAACAAACCCGATATTATCGATAACTTCCTTATACAGACTCTTCGGGTGGAATAAATCATCCCGGCTTATATCTAATGCCATGCCAATCAGCATCGTGACTTCTGAACCGTCAGGCTTAATCGTTAAAAGATGGTAGTTTCTGTTACAATGGATATTTTCCCCTTCATCATTCTTGATGGTATCCACTACGTCATAAACCGATTTTCCTACTTCAATGGTCGCAATAGGTTTTGAGTCTTTCTTTGATTTATAAACTTCAACCGTATCATAAATACCTTGTTCGTTTTTCAAAAGCAACACTGGGCGGCGATCCAAGCCTTTTCCCAAGGTAATCGTAAATTCCTTAGCACCCTCAGGTGCGTTTGCCCAACCTGTGGCTTCTTTGATTGGAGACTTTACTGTATCCGCAATCATTTTGGCCAAAACATTGATTTCATTTTCTCCTTCACAAGTAACAATATTTTTGATCACTTTTGCACCGCTTGATATGGCTGCTCTTAGATAGCTAACTTCCCCGTCATCTTCAAGTAATTCTTCCACATTCTCAATAATACAACCGGCGCCAGGCGTAATCGTAGAAGTATTGGGCAAGAATTGTGCCTCAGCAAATTTATCTGAAGCAATTACTATTTTGGAAATATCTACCCCGGCAATTCCAGTATTAATGGTCTGGGGCTGAGTACCATCAACCACATGAAGATTGGGGCTATCTGAAGTGGCTGGCCATGAGCTCCCCGGCCAATGCCATACTAATGTCTTTTTGTTCGCCTCTTCAGCGTAAATATTCCACAGGGGTTCGGCTTTGGATCGTCTAGAGTCCAAGTTATAGACCAAACTATCTAAATGGCCATGATTGTGTCCAAAGAAGCAGGTAATACCATGAGTTCCTGGGTAGGCACCGGTAGCTAAGGTCGTCCATAGGGTTGGAGTCACAGTTGGCATTGCCCCCAATAAAACCATATCTTCGCGGCTAGAACCCCTTTCTATGAACTTTTGCAGATTGGGCATTTTGCCTTGGTCCAAATATTTCTTCGCCAGCCTTGGCTCAAAACCATCTACTCCAATAACTGCGATCTTTTCTGTTAAAGCTTTCCTCTTCATTTTCATATCATCCTTTCGTCACATATACAATGCGAATTTCAACCTATCCAGAGTTCATAGCCCATGTCCTCGGAAGTTATCTCTAAAAAAATTATACTATAGTTAATCTGGGGTGATAATTAACGATTAAGAACAACTGATAGGCTAAGGTTATCAATTGAAAGCAAGCTGATAGAAATAATTTATGAACTAAACGATTAAATCTTAAACTTCTCTACCAGGGTATTCAACCTCATAGCGTGTTCGGCCTGAATCTGGGCAACCTTGTCCACATGCTCCATGACCTTGGCCATCCGGTCCATATTTTCGGCGATTTCCTGGGAACTGCCGGTGGTTTCCTCAACTGAAGCCGAAACAGTTTGGATGGCGTTATTTACTTGTTCAATGGTAGTAAGCATCTGACCTGAAGTCACAGCAAAGTCATTCACCAGCGTTCCTACCCTATGGGCACCCTCAGCATATTCTTCTTCCGCCTCCACAAGCATCTCATAATCAGGAATAACCTTATTTTCGATGAACTGTAAGACTTCGGAGGAGTTTTGCGAAAGATCGCCAAATGCTTCCGTTACTTTCTTGATTACTTCATGAATACCAGCCACAGTCTCTGCTGATTGTTCAGCCAGCTTGCGTACCTCCTCAGCGACCACTGCAAAGCCTCTCCCCTGCTCTCCTGCCCGAGCTGCTTCAATAGCGGCGTTCAACGCCAATAAATTTGTTTGTTCAGCTATACCGTCGATGGTTTGAGCCATGATCCCGATTTCCTGAACCACTTCACCGTTTTTAATCGCTGCGATAATTTTTTCTTGTTTTTGCAGATAGATAGTTTGGGTCTCTCCCCTTGAGGCCTCAGCTTTTACACGCATCATCTGAGCCTTCTCCTCGATTTCCTTGACAATCTTGCTGCCCACAGAAGCCTTTTTGGCCAGTTGCGCGGCACCATTGCTGATCTCCTCCCCCGAGGCCAGCATTTCTTCCGTGGAAGCCGCTGTCTCCTCCATTCCTGCTGCAATCTGTTCTGTTCCGGCATTAATGTTTTGACCCTGCTCGTTCAGTTCCTCAGCTGAAACAGATAGCTCTGCCCCCACTGTCTTCAGCGCTTCGGCAGCCGCTATAACATTTTCCAGAAGGCGGCTCATGTTGCTGTCTATTTCATCATAGGCTCGGGCTAATTGGCCGATTTCGTCCTTCCTCTTGATAGAACCTTTTTGCTGATCCGTAGAGAAATCACCCTGGGCGAATAGCTTGGCTTGCTCCACAGCAGCTAAAATCGGACGACTGATAATCCTGCCGATAAGCAAGCTCAGTAACAGGGCCAAGGCAAACCCACAAGCCGTCAGAATCATGATAATCATTCTGGCCTTGGTAAATTCCTCTTCCGAAGCGAGCTGAAGCTCTTCGTTGTATGCTAAGGCACAACTAACCATGCTTTCGATTATTCCTTCTACTTTAGCCTGCTGCAAAGCGGCTTGCTGACTAAAGTCACCGGCTAAGTCATAGCTTTTCAATTCAACTGCTGTAATAGCCTTTTCTCTCAAGTCGCTGTAAACAGCCACCTCGCTTTTAAATTCTGCTAACAGCTCTTTTTCTTCTTCGGCCAAGTTGAGCATTTGATACTGCTGGATTAACAGGTCGTAATCCTCGATCGACTGGGCAATAACCCTCCGGGAATCGCCAATCAGGGTAGGATCTTCAGAAACCTGGCTCTTCCAGACTACGCCGACCATCTCAGCAGCTCCTTTTCCGAAACTCTTAGTCAAGTCTTCCAAAATGAGAATTGGCTGGATGCCATCTTGGTTAATCTTTTTGATGTTAGCATTGACCCGGCCCAGGTTAAGCAACCCGGTTATACCAACCAGCAGGATTAATAAGGCCATTATTAAAAAACCTAGAAAGAGTTTTCTACTGGTTTTTAAATTAATAAACCATCCCATTTCTACTGATCCCTCCCTTTCTTTTTGAAATAGAGTATGGATATTAAAAGAATGAGAATGGATTTTGCACAAAACCCATTCTCACTGACAATTATGTCGTTGTAGGATCTACTAAGGATTACTGGCGAACGCCGATTGAATCAAACAACTCAGTATAGTGTCCAACCTGTTCTTGAATTGTATTATTATAATCTGCTGTATTCATGTAGCTGATATTGGCATGAAGCTCTTTCATTTTGTCCATAAATTCTTGATCCTTTACCATTTCAGCCATGGCCTCATCCCATTTTTTTACAATATACTCTGGGGTACCTTTGGGTGCACTTATACCACCATACCAAGTAACGTCAATATCTATGCCCAGTTCTTGACAAGTAGGTACATCTGGAAATAATGGGCTTCTCTCTTTGGCGGCGACAGCCAGAACTTTCAATTTACCGCCTGCAGCAAGAGGATAGGTTTCCTGTACGGATTGATCACCTAAAATGGCATGACCGCCAGCGATCATGGTAATTCCTTCACTCCCACTCTTAACCAGAACGGGTTGAGTTTTTGTGTAATCCACACCGATGGCTTTACACAATTCAGCTGCAGTTAGTGCATTCATACTTGTGGCACTTAAAGAAGTATGGGTCAATTTATCTGGATTTTGCTTAATCCATTCGACGAGTTCATTCATATCCTTAAATTGAGAATCGGCTGCAACAGAAAAACACATGGGGTTTTCCACAAATTTCGAGATAAAAACTCTATCCTCAAGCTTGATTGGTGGGTTTTTCATTCCGGCATTCATCAATACGGAAGCGGCAATATTATCCGCCACTACGGTATATCCGTCCGGTTTACCCTGCATTAAACCATATTGCAATCCAGTTACGTTACCAGCACCGGGTTTGTTAACGACTAGAATAGGCTGACTCCACTTTTTGCTTAAGTAATCGGCTGCAGCACGAGCTGTCAGATCTGTGAGGCCCCCAGGACCGGCCGGAACCACCATCTCAATTTGCCGTGTCGGATAAGTCGCATCCTCCTGTTTAGCTTGTGATGGCCCCTGGGCAGATTGTGACGAGCACCCGGCAAGGATAGCTGTCAAAAGAACGATGCCAATGATCCAAACCATTTTCTTTTTCATTGATAAATCCCCCATTACTATTTTTTAATTTACTTCAAAACCAGAGTTATCAATTCTGCTTTGAGTCCGCCGCCTGAGCTTAATGGAGACAAGCAAAAAGATACCGGTTGCAACAAGGAGCGTCAAGGAGATTGGGCGCTGAAAGAAGATGAAGGGGTTTTCAAACGCCATCCCGAAGGACTGTAAAAGGGACGTTTCCAACATAGGGCCAAGGATGAAACAGATGATGAACGGGATCACGGGCCAACCGAATTTGTTCATAAAATATCCCAAAACCCCAAAGATAAGAGCAACCAAAACATCGAACATATCGTTACGGACTGTATACGCTCCTACGATGGATATCAGTAAAATAATCGGAGCCAAGATACCATAGGGTATTTGGGTTAACTTTGCCCAAAGTCCAACCAGAGGGAGATTGAGAATCAGACACATCACATTCCCGATAAACATGCTGGCGATAACTGCCCAGACAAAATCACCATTCTGCTCGAACAGCAAAGGTCCGGGTGTAAGGCCGTAAATCATCAGTCCACCTAGAAGAACAGCTAGCGGTGGGGAAGCTGGAATACCGAGAGCAAACAAGGGAATAAAACCGGCTGAGCTTGTGGCATTATTGGCAGCCTCAGGGGCAGCTACACCCTCAATTGCCCCCTTGCCAAACCGTTCCGGTGTTTTCGAACACTTTTTTTCTAGATCATAAGCAAGAAAAGTGGTTACTGCCGGGGAGCACCCAGGTAATAATCCCATAAAGAACCCTAGTGCACCTCCGCGGAAGATCGCTTTGAAACTTTGCCGTAAATCTTTAAGCCCTGGGAAAACCGAACCGATATTACCCATCGAGATAGCGATTTTCTTCTCCTCGATCCCGTTTAATACTTCACTGATAGCAAACAAGCCGATAACGACACTGATCACATCCAGGCCACCCCATAAGGGTGTATAGCCAAAGGTTAAGCGCGGCATATTTGTCATCGTTCCTAGGCCGATTAATGACAGTAGGTATCCGAAAAACCCCATAGCCAAAGCTTTGCTTATGGATGCTCCACCTAAACTTACGACGATGGTCAGTGCTAACAGCATTAGGGCAAAATACTCCGGAGGACCGAATTTAAGTGCTTGCTCGGCAAAAAGGGGAGCAAAAAAAGTCAAGGCTATGATCCCCATAATCCCGGCAATAAACGAGCCAATCGCAGCAATTCCCAGCGCCGGTCCCCCCCGTCCCTGCTGAGCCATGGGGTAACCATCGAGACAGGTAGGCACTGAAGCAACTTCTCCGGGGATGTTTAACAAGATCGCCGTCGAGGAGCCACCATACATCGCTCCATAGTAGATTCCTGCCAACATAATAATAGCCTGTGTCGGTGGTAAAATAGCAGTAAGAGGCAACAAAATGGCAATTGCCGAGGTTGGTCCTAAACCGGGCAAAACGCCGACCATCGTACCGACCAAAGCACCGAGGGCAGCCATTAGTATATTGGTGGGTTCCAGTGCTAATGCAAATCCGGAGAACAACATTTGTAATGCTTCCATTCTAATTTACCCCCGTTATAAAATTGTGAAGAGTGGCTGTGGAAATGGGGTCTTTAGCCACATTACAAATATTCCGTAAAAGACAATAATAAGTATGGCTGCAAACACTGTACATCGCAGCCACCCATAATCACCGATGGCTCGGAATAAACCCATCGCAATAATAAAGGTACTGACTGGGTAGCCTATGACATGCAATAACCCCCAATAAGCAAAAACTAAACCCATAACGAACAGCATCTTTTTACGCAACGGACCGGTAGGGAACTCCGCCTGTTTGTCTTCTTTTGGCTTGAGCACAAAGATAAACAGTCCCCCGAGAATTATAAGTGCCACCCCTAAAAAACCAATAAATGATTCGTCGCCGACTAGGGATCTTCCAATATGCATAGGATACAAACGTATCGCCTCAGAAATAGCCAACCCGCCAATAACAAGGAAGAACACACCGGCTATCCGATCCGCCTGCAAAGTCTTCACAGCTTCACACCTCCTCTGCGAGGTGTTGAGAAAATCTGTGCTACAGCTATATTACGAGTTTTTGAGTTCATAAACTACCTCCTCAACATTTAGTAATTGCTCTGATCATTGGCTCAATACCAGCAGTCATATCACCTTCCCATGGTTTACTAAGCCTCATTAATCCAAAGGATTACATTCACAAACATCTTTTCTGTTATCTTCATCTGAATTATACTATAATTACCCTGTGGTGATAATTAACTAATATGAATGATTGATAGGTTATTTCTATCAATCAAGCGAGGTGATTTGATGGAAATGCGCCAGTTCCGCTATTTTGACTCTATAGTTAAGTATGGGACAATGAGAGAGGCAGCTGCAAAGCTTTTTATAAGTGAACCTTCAATTAGCCAACAAATTCATGAATTGCAAAAAGAGATTGGATTACCATTATTTGAAAAGCAAGGAAGAAAAATCGTTTTAACTCCGGAAGGTAAGCAGCTTTTACCATTAGTCCAAGCAATTCTTGAAGCCGTCTCAGAGCTTGAAGTCGGCATTTCGGAGATACTTAATCCCGGATCTGGGCTAATAAAACTTGGGGTAATTCCGATCACGAGGCTTGACTTTGTTCCGAAAAAGCTAACGGAATTCGTAAAAATTTATCCTGATATTTGTGTTGAACTTATTGAAAGCGGAACCTTGGAAATTATCGAGAGGCTTCTTGACGATACCATGGATGTGGCTTTAATTGCGGCAAACAGCAGAATAAAATCACTAATGGAATTATCAGGTATTAAATATCAAGTATTATACAATGCTAATTCAGTGGCAATTGCATCCTATAATCATCCGTTGGCAAAATATGATAAAATTTCTTTCAGCCAACTAATGGATGTTAGAATAATTTTACGACGTCAAGGGATTTATCGAGAAGAAATTGATAGCTTTTTAGGAGATTTGGTAAAAAATGATGGGATTTATTCTACCGACACCTATGAGACCTCTATAAAATTAGTAGAATCAAATCTTGGAATTGCCATAATGCCTGAAACTTTTATTAGTGCCTCTGGGTTAAAAGAAAGCTCTAAAATCAAGGTAATTCCGTTGGACGATTTCCAAGTCTCATTAGATATATGCTTTATTCACAAAAAGCGAAATTATTATCCTCTATACCTCACAAACTTCATGCAGATATTTACGGATATCACCGATTGATATTGGACTTTCTGCAGTTAGAACAGGTGCAAATAATTTGCCGGAAGCAAAAGTGCTTCCGGCAAATTTCATATTATTCTTTATTGAGTTGTTTGAAATCTGAAAAGTAATTATTATTTGACATATCCCTTTTCTTTGAGATACTTTTCTGCACCTGGATGTAAAGGAAATGGCAACCCTTTGGTCGGATTGTCTATGTCTATTTCCTTCGCCAGTGGATGAATCTTTTCCAACTCAGCCAAGTTCTCCAGAACAAGTTTTGTTACATTATAGGCGACCTCTTCATCTGTATTGGCACGCATGATGAAATACGTCGGAGTTGCAGGTACAGTCACATCTTCCGCTTGACCTTTATAGGTGCCTGCTTTAACTACTGCAGGATACACAGAGGGGTCAATCTCTTTTTTAATGCTTTCCATCGCCTTATCATTGACTGGCAATAAGCGGATTGGTACGTCAGCTTCGATGTTTTCACCTTGTGGACAGGGAGCTCCCGACCAGAATTGAATTACATCCACCGTCTTATCCTTGATTTGGTCAGCCATATCCGCATAGTTAGAAGAGATAAATACATAATCCACGTTTTCTTGTTTACCGTAGGCGTCTAAAATCAATTTTGTGTACACTTGGGATGCTCCCATGAAGGTGGCCATCCGGGTTTTGTTACTAATGTCTTCGAATGATTTGATATTGGAATCTGCTCTGACTGCATATTGAGCTACAGCGGAGGGGCCAGCGAATAGAGCTCTCATATCCTTGAAGGCACCATCTTTTTCAAAGGTATACGTACCGTTGTAAAACATGGAGGCTACAAATACATTAGCCATGCCGATATCCGCTGTTTCCGCTTTTAATCTGCGGACTGCTTCGGCGTCACCGGCTACTGTTTGATGCACTACTTTAATTGGCAAGCTGGAATCATCACTGATTTTACAAATTCCTGTGGTCAAGAAGTACTTGTCGCCACCGGATGTCGACATGATCCGTAATTGTGTCTTGGCAACCGGTTTTTCCTTGTCCTGAGCCTGATCATTACCACCATTACTCTTACTTGCACTACTGCAACCGGAAACGAGCATTAACACCATTGCAAACATCACGAAAACAGACACTACCTTATTAAATTTTTTCATTGGATAAGCCCTCCTAAATTAAATTTATTGGAGATTTTCCAAATTGAGACCTAAGATAACATAGATAATCCTGAAAGATATCCTTGAAAAGATGAGATTTAAATGACATTGGACACTGCAAACCTTAAATTATTCACTTAATGCAACCTGGACTCTTTTCTTAAACCTATAGTTTGTGATAACTATCAGCACAAAACATGTTATTCCAAATAGATCCGTATATATTCCGGGGTAAATTAGGCTTAAGCCTCCGACAAACAGGATTAACCTTATCAACCAATTTTTAATTGGAGTAAATATATACCCTTGGATGGCCATACAAATCGCGGTTATACCAATCACAGATGTAACGATAATGGGTAGTGTACCTAGACCTATGCCGTTAATCAAGATGAGCTCCGGATTGTATACGAACATGAATGGTAGCACAAACATAGATGTCGCAATTTTAGCAGCCGCCCAGCCTGTTTTCATAGCATTGGAATTGGCGATGGCTGCACCGGCATAGGCTGCCAAAGCCACCGGAGGGGTCACAAAGCTTACTACCCCAAAATATAAGACGAAAAGGTGGGCGGCCATAGGCTCTACTCCCATGCTGACTAAAGCCGGGGCGATGAGAACAGCTAAAATCATGTAGCAAATCAAGGTCGGTAAAGCCATACCCAGAATGATGGAAGACACCATAGTCAATAGAAGTAACGCCAATTGATTACCTGAAGCTAAAGATACCAGAACACCTGAGAAATTGGGGCCAAGCCCGGTGAGATTAACACAGCCCATGATGATCCCAGCTGTAGCACAGGCCATGGCGATTAAAATACAACCCAGACTTCCTTCTTTTAATAAATCAAGATATTGTTTGATTGATAAGCGGTTTTTCCAATTTAGAAGGTTGATGATAATGCTGGCAGCAATGGTAATGACCCCAGCTCTTTGGGGAGAACTGCCCGTCATGATTAAATAAATCAAAATAACTAGGGGGATGATATAGAACCAACCTTCTTTTAGGGTCTTTTTCACCGGAACCAGGTTTTCTTTGGGAATCCCGGTCAAACGGGTTTTGGCTGCTTCTAAATCTACCATGATCAACAAGGCGATATAGTAGAGAATAGCAGGCAGGGCAGCGGAAACACAAACTTTAGCATAGGGTACCCCCAAGACCTCCGCCATGACAAAGGCCGCCGCACCCATGACGGGTGGCATGATTTGTCCTCCGGTTGAGGCTGCAGCTTCGACCGCACCTGCGAAATGAGGCTTATAGCCGAGTTTCTTCATCATCGGTATGGTCACAGCTCCGGTACTGAGTACATTGGCTACCGCACTGCCGGATATGCTGCCAAATAAGCCACTACTGATGATGGCGATCTTGGCCGGTCCTCCCCTCGCCCAGCCTATCAAGGAACTCGATAGATCCATAATAAATTGTCCAGTCCCTGTGCCCACTAAAAACTGGGCAACTACAATAAATATCAGAAGCAGATTGGCGGAAACACCCAAGGCTACCCCGAAAATACCCTCTAGGGAAATGAGCAAGGTACTTGTAAGCATCTTTACGTCCACACCCGGATGAGCGAGAAACGATGGTAAGTGTTTGCCAAATAAGGCATAAACTAAGAACACAGTAGCCACGATGGTCATGGATTTTCCGACAACCCGTCTGGTTAATTCTAAAATCAGCACCACGGCAATGGCCCCAAAGATAAAGTCTGCTTGATTGGGAATTCCAATCCGATCCGCAAAACTACTTGCGCTATTTAGGACATAAATACCTAAAGATACACTGGTCAGTGCCAATACGATGTCGATGGCATATGCCACCTTATTACTTGCAAGCTTTTTTGCTGGCGGAAATAATATAAAGCCTAGTGCCAGTGCGAAGGTCAAATGAATTCCACGGTAAACCAGTACATTCAGCACGCCAAAAATTGTGGAATAAATGGTGTATAGGGTCCAGATGACTGCCAGGGCACTGACAAATAAGGCCACTCCGCCAGTCAACGGTCTGCGTTTACCACCATCTTCAGATAGAGATTCTAGTTCTTCCTCATTGATAGATTCTACGTTTTTTTCATCCCTACCCATGCGCTTTGATTCCCTCCTTTAAAATAAGATTTTAGCAATCTCTTACTACAGTTAGAGTGGATTTGCTTCCAGGATCGTTGCGATTTTTTCCTCGATTAGTTCCTCATCAACAAGACCGGTTTGCTTCCCTCGATATTCGCCTTCACTAAAATAGAGGATTTGGGGCACACCTTTTAAAGAGAATCGTTGAAAAAGGGCGGTGTTTTCTTCAGAATCAACATAACTAAAAGCAAATTTGCCTTCGTATTTCTGCTGCAATTCTTCCAGGACGGGGACGACCTTTTGACAAACATGACAGGTTTTTCTTGAGAAAATAACCAAACAGGCTTGACCTTTATTATAAATCATTTCGTCGAAAGAAGTAGAATTCAATTGATTTAATGGCATTTTTCTGACTCCTTCATGGTGTTGAATTCATTATTTTCCTCAGGGACATTTGTAAACTTATATCCATGTTTCAGCAATATATAGCCGTGCTTTACTTAACACTGGCTATATATCACTGAGACATGACTTTTTGATCAATTCTTTTAGCTTATTCGGAAATGATTTGGTAGATCGGTGCACCTTCACACTGAGCCGGTACTCTCACGCCGGTGAGCAGGGCAATGGTGGGGGCCACATCAGCCTGTCTGATCACACGTTCCGTGACACAATTTTCTTTGATGCCGCGGCCGGCAGCCACAAAGATTGGGGAAACGGAAGTATCGGCATATCCCCATTGGGTGGAAAGTGAATCAGCGTGAATTTTATTGAAGCCTTCTTCCGTGAAATAAACGATATCGCCGCATTGTTCACCACCCATGCCAAAGTGTACTGCATCTTTATTGCGTACTGCTACCGAGATAACCCGGCGGCCACTATGGGGATCGCGGTAGTTATACAGATCTGAAATAATCTGAGTTTCCAGTTCATACTTGTCGGCGGGGTCCACAATACCATGAGGGTTTCTTCCCTTGAGGTTGATATAGATATGATCGCCGCGGATCGCGATGGCTCTGGTTTTGGTCCAGTCAATTTCTTTGGTATCGTTACCGTTTTCATCCTTAACCATGACGGTATACCCTAATTCAGCCATTACAGGAACATTAACCCCGTGAATCTCACCGAGAATTACCCCGTGATATTCTTGGGTAAGCAAACCATGATCGGAGGTAATGATAATGGTCCAGCCCTGATCAAGGAAGGGCAAAAATTGGCTTAGATAGCGATCTGTCTGGCAGTATGCTTCTTCCTGGAATTGCTGGTAAGCAAGCTCATTATTGTCCTTCCATTCTTCCTGCTTACAAGCGTAATGCCAGAAATAATGTCCTACTCCGTCCAGGTTATGAAGGTGAGAGAAGATAATATCATACTTGTCATGCTTCATAAAATAGGTCAGACACGCTGCCTGCCAAGCACAGTAATTGTCCCAAGAGGGGAGCATGGTCTCACGCACCAGTACTTCGTTGGAACCGTTGACCCGGAAATTCACCGGAACATTGCCGATGTTCTCCACGACTTCCTTATATAAGCTTTTGGGATGGAAGTAATCATCACGCCCAACCTGAGAAGCATTATTGATAATGATATTGAATTTTGAACCGTCCTCGGCTAGATCCAGCAACTGATAATTACGGTTGCAGGGAACATCAGCTCCCTCATCATTTTTGACCGTGTCGCTGACATCAAAGCAGATCTCTCCTTTTTTCAGGGTCAGGTAAGAAGCACTTGCCTTTTTGGATTTATAGAGTTGAATCGTATCATAGACTCCTAGCTCGTTTGGCACGATTAGGCCAGGGCGTCGTTCTAAACCATTAGATACAAAGAAAGTAAATTCCTTGGCCTGTGCCGGTGCCTGAGCCCAGCCTTCGGCAGGTTTAATCGCCGCTTTAATGGTATCGCAAATCATATTACCCAGGGCTTCAATTTCGCATTCGTCTTGCTCCGTAATACTAAATTGAAAACCTTTGGCATTATTACCGGCCGCAATTACTTTACGAAATACAGATGTCTCTGCCTGTGCTCCTTCTTCCATCAAGTCTGCAGCATTGTCAATAATGCAGCCTTGGCCCGGGGCGACATGGGAGGTATTGGGCAGGTATTGGCTGGAAGCAATTTTCTCAGAGCCGGTGATTACTTTCAGGATATCCAAAAAGGGGATTCCATTGTTGATCCCTGAAGGCTGGGTGCCGTCAACGACATGAAGGTTCGGGCTATCTGAGGTCGGAGGCCAAGAAGATCCAGGCCAGTGCCAGACTAAGGTCTTCTTCCCAGCTTCTTCAGCAAAGACATTCCACAAAGGCTCAGCTTTTGATTTACGGGAATCTAAATTATAGTACATTGTGTCAATATTCACAGGATCGGATGCAAAGAAACAAGTAATGCCATGGGTTCCGGGATTCGCACCCGTGGCCAAAGTTGTCCAGAGGGGTGGAGTTACTGTTGGCATTGCTCCTAAGAGTACTAAATCTTCTCTGGCTGACCCTTTGCGTGTGAATTCTTTCAAGGCAGGCATTTTTCCCTGATCCATGAATTTCTTGGCTAATCTAGGGTCAAAGCCATCGACACCGAGAACAATTACTTTCTCAGTTAATGCTTTTTGTTTCATGATAAACCTCCTTAGCTTATGGTTGAATATTATGATTCGTCCCTTTAAGGTAACTATATTACACAGCTTGCTTGACGTGTAGACATGAATATGTTGTGAAAATTGGTTTTGTTATATTTAAATTGTTATAACGAGCACATTCTGATAGAATAAGGGTAGAAGGCGGAAAGCACCATCTATTTGGCGTAATTGGAGGTCTTTAGATGAGAGTTGAATACTTGAAGTATTTCGTCGAGGTCGCTCGCTGTCAGTCGATCAACAAGGCCAGTAAAAACCTTCACCTTACCCAAGCAAATTTGAGCAAGATGATGGCAACAACTGAACGGTATTTTGACACGGAGCTATTTATAAGGACTAATCGTGGTATTACCCTAACCGAACATGGGAAACAAGTATTGGCATGGGCTCAAAACGCCATGAATGAACAAAAGAAGATGATCCGAGCTTTTGCCGATGACAATAAAACACGGCCATACAGGCAAGGAAATCTAACCATTCTTTGTCCGGCCAATATTGCCGGCGATAGCAATTCCACTGTCATTAATAAATTTACCAGCGAATATCCAAACATTAAGCTCAGTTATCAAGAAATGGGTGTGCCGGAAATAATCCATCAGGTCCATGAAAGCAAAGACTATGTAGGAATTATCATGTTGATTGATGATTTATATAATGAGTTAATCACAGATGAGCTGTGCTATTACCCCATGCGCAATATCAAATTCGTGGTCTATTCTCATAAGGACAGTCGCTTTGCCCAGCAAGGCTTTAAAAGCATCTCCCTTAAAGCCTTAAGCAAGGAACAGTTGATCGTCTATAAACCGACAAGCCATTCCCCTTCCCCTTTTGAAGACCTATTTGCCAAGTATGGTTTAGACAATATCAAGTTCTCTGTCAGCAACTTATTTACTTTTTATGATATCTTACAGAAAGGCCAGCACATCACCCTCGGTGCTGCCAGACAGGCGAAGTTCTTCCCGAAGGTTTTAGACGGCATGATTACGACCCCCATTCGGGATAAAATCAACTGCCGAATCGGCATCTTGATTCATAAGGAAAATAAAGATAATCCGATGATTCAACAATTTATCAAGTTTTATAATGAGTCTAAGTAGAGCACCACTATATTAACTTAAAGAAAACGTGGCTTGCGCCCGAAGACATTTTTTCCATTCATCAGTGATGGCTCATAGAGGCAAGAATATCTGACACGTATGAAAAAAACTAGCCCCGCGGTTGCGCGGGGCTAGTTTTTTGCTTTGTAATTACTAGTTTAAGGTCACACACTCTGGGACAGTGGAGCTATCATATAATAAACAAGCTGTCAGACTATCTTTAGAGGTTCGAATGAGCGTCGGATCAGTTTCCTTACATTTTTCCATGGCCACCGGACAGCGTGTATGGAAACGACAGCCTGTAGGAGGGTTTGCCGGGCTTGGTAGATCTCCTTTTAAGATAATCCGTTCGCGATCCCGAAGCTTGGGATCAGGTAAGGGGACGGCCGCTAATAAGGCCTTGGTATAAGGATGATGAGGGTTGGCAAACAGCTCCTCTTTCTCGGCGAATTCGGATATTTTACCTAAATACATGACGGCGATTTTATCACTGATGTGCTTCACCACTTGAATACCGTGAGCGATAAACAGATAGGACAGCCCCATATCTCTTTGGATTTCTTTCAAGAGATTGAGGATTTGGGCTTGAATGGACACATCTAACGCTGAAACAGGCTCATCACAGACAATCAGTTTGGGCTGTAAGGCCAGGGCTCGGGCAATTCCTATTCTTTGTCTTTGTCCTCCTGAAAATTCAATGGGATACCTGCTGCCATGATAGGTAGCCAGCCCTACTCTTTCCAGTAGTTCATCCACTCTTTTTCTACGCTCTTTACTGGTCCCCACTTTATGCAGAACCAGAGGTTCAGCAATAATGTCGGCAACGGACATTCTGGGATTTAGGGAAGAATAGGAATCCTGGAAGATCATCTGGAGATTCTTGCCCATTTCTTTTTTGCTCTTGTATTCAGAGAGCTTTTTTCCTTCGAAGTAGATTTCCCCAGCGGTGGGGTTGGTAAGCCCCACCACCATTCTGCCTATGGTTGACTTTCCGCAGCCGGACTCCCCGACCAGACCCATGGTTTGACCGGGATAAATATCCAGACTGACACCATCCACAGCTTTGACAAAATTATTCTTTTTACCGAAAAGTCCACTTCCCACCGGAAAGTATTTCTTTACCCCTTTAAGTGACAATAGCGGTTGATTCTCTGTCATCTTCCTCATACCCCTTCCCTGATGAGTGGATCCAGCAGGACACACGATTTCCTGAGGGTTGTTGCGCCAATTCAGGAGCGACCTCGTGACATTTATCCATGCCGAAGCTACAGCGTGTCACGAAATTACAGCCCTTGGGCAATTCAAGGGGATTGGGTACTACCCCTGGAATCGCGTCCAAAGTTTCCTTTGAAGGTCCGGCTAATGAGGGAATACTATCCATCAGCCCCTTAGTATAAGGATGTTGAGGGTTGGCAAAGATCCCTTCCACATTGCCTTCTTCGACGATTTTTCCGCAATACATAACAAGGACGCGGTCTGCCGTCTCTGCGACAACGCCGAGGTCATGGGTGATCAAGAGGATAGATATACCAAACTTCTTCTGCAAATCGCGCAAGAGATATAAGATCTGAGACTGAATGGTAACATCAAGGGCAGTTGTGGGTTCATCCGCAATCAGCAGCTTCGGATTACAGGCCAGGGCTATGGCAATCATCGCTCTTTGCCTCATCCCGCCGGATAATTGATGGGGGTAATCACTAAGACGCCTTTGGGCGTCAGGAATGCCGACTTTATTCAGCAAATCCAGGGCAGTTTGCTGCGCTTCCTTGTAGCTGACCTTTTTATGAAGCAGGATTGCTTCGGCGATTTGCCTGCCAATGGGATGGACCGGGTTTAGCGCTGACATGGGATCCTGGAAAATCATCGCAATATCATTGCCTCGAATTTTCCTTAATTCCTTTTCCTTTAGTTTTAATAAGTCGCGTCCTTCAAACAGGATGGAGCTATCCGGGCGATATTTGATGGCGCTTGCGTTCAATCTCATGATGGAAAGAGAAGAAACACTTTTCCCACTTCCTGATTCGCCGACTAATGCTACAATCTCACCTTTCTGAATTGAAAATGAAATATCATCCACAGGCTTAATCTCACCTTTGGGGGTCGGGATGTAGGTTTTTAAATGATTGACTTCCAGTATGGGTGTTTCTGTATGCAAGTATCTCCCCCCTTTTACAGTATCTTTTGTTGTTTAGGATCAAGCGCGACCCTCAGACCATCACCCAGAAAGTTCCCGGCCAGAATGGTCAGCATAATGGCAATACCGGGATAGACGATCATCCAGGGATTAATATAGATCAAACTGTATCCTTGCTGGATCAAGTTCCCCCAGCTGACATCAGGAGGCTGGGCACCCATCCCCAGAAAGCTAAGGGTAGTTTCCGTTAGGATGGCAATACTGAGATTAAAGGAAGCCTGAACAACGATGGGCGGCGAGATATTGGGAAGGATATGTCTGATCATAATCCAAAGAAAACCCGCTCCGGAAATTTTCGAAGCCTCGACATAAGGTTCTAAGCGTACTTGCAGAGTTTGACCTCTGGCCAAACGGGCAAATTTGGGGGTAAAGACTATTCCAATAGCCATCATGGCATTCCAGAGGTTAACGCCTAAAGCGCTGGTGATTCCTAAGGCCAGAATGAGGGCGGGAATGGCAATGATGGCATCGACGATGCGCATAAAAATATCATCGATAACGCCGCCCAAATAACCGCTCAAAACCCCTAATGGCACCCCGATAAAGAGTGGAATCATAATAGCAAACAAGGATGATTTAATGGCAGTCTGTGATCCCATAAGCATTTTGCTCAAAACATCACAACCTAACCCATCTGTACCCAGCCAATGTTCGGCACTGGGGAGCTGCATGACCTTTGTTAAATCTTGCTTGAATGGGTCATAAGGTTGAATATGAGGAGCAAGTAGGGCAATTATGACGAGAATGGCGAGAAAAATAAAGCTGATAAAGGCGAGTCTTTCCGCCATTAAGCGTTTGAAGATTGTTTTAAAACTCATTCTCCCGGCTCCCCTCTAATACTCGATTCGTGGATCCAATAAGGCATACACAATGTCTGTAATGAAGTTAATCACAACGACCATCAGAATCATCACCAGTACCACACCCTGCACCACAGTGAAATCACGCTGGCCAATGGCGTTAATCACCAGTTGTCCCATACCCGGAATGGCAAAAATATTTTCCACAACGACCGTGGCCCCTAACATGGTTCCCATTAAGAGACCAATAGTCGTGACAACAGGCAGCATAGCGTTTTGGAGGCCATGCTTAAAAATAGCTCGGTAGCGACCTGCACCCTTGGCATAGGCTGTACGTATATACTCCGCATCCATGGTTTCCATTAATGAGGAGCGCAACTGGCGTGTAATGACGGCTATTCCGGCTAAACTCAAGGAAAAGCCCGGCAACAAAATAAATTTCGCAAAAGATCCGGCTCCATCGGTAATGCTTATAAATCCGGTCGCTGGAAGCCAATTCAGCTTTAAACTAAAAATGATAATCAGGATCATGGCACACAAGAAATTCGGGATGGCTGTGCCTAAAGTTCCTAAAAAGCGGGCAACATAATCCATCCAGCTCTTAGGATAGTAAATGGAGGTAATGGCAAAAAACATTCCACCGACAATCGAAAAAGTCATCCCCACCACCACCAGCTGGATCGTGACCGAAAGGTGCTGCCCTATGGCTTGCCCGACAAGCTGCCCGGTAAAGATCGATCTCCCTAAATCGCCGTGAAGAGCATTATTTAACCAATGGATATATTGCATAAGCACAGATTGATCAAGGCCTAATTGGTGACGTAATTCGGCAACTTTTTCATAGGTAGCATTTTCACCGAGAATGGCCAGGACAGGATCACCCGGGATGAGTAGTATTAAAGAAAAGACGACGAGGGTTGTAATGAACAGCATGGGGATGACGTATACTAAGCGTCGCAGCATGAATTTCAAAAACATTATTACCCTCCTTTAAAATTGAGTGAAGCAGGATCGAAATCCCACTTCACTTTTTTCCGAAGCAGATATAGCCAGAACAATTTATTTTTGTTCTACCCAAAGAGATGAAAAGATCGCCTTTCCTAACATGTTTGGCTCAAAACCTTGGACCTTCTTGTTCATAGCTGCCGTCATCGGTTGGGAGAAGGTGGGAATGGAGAAGGCATTTTCGACTACTGACGTATTCACTATTTTCTTATACAGTTCGGCACGTTGATTCTGATCCGTGGTAGCAGCAGCCTCTTTGATCAGTGCCTCAAGTTCTTCAGTAGTAGCTCTTCCCGGATTATAATAACTGTCTTTTCCATAAAGACTGTTAATGGTCATCTGGGGATCAGGCCGTCCAGACCAATTGCCTGTCAGGGCATTGGTCTCTTTATCACCAAGAAAGCTCTTAACCGCTGCATTGGGTTCTAAAGTTTCAATATTTACGGTGATTCCTACCTCTTCAAGCTGTCCTTTAATTCCATTAGCCAGCCTTGTCCACCACTCAATAGGATAGGTTGTTAAGGTGAAAGAAACATTACTCAGACCGGCATCCTTCAGCAACTGCTTGGATTTTTCGGGGTCATAGGGTACGTCGATACTATCGTCATGTGCCCAGTAATCTTTAGGGAAGGGTTGAACAGCCACTGTCCCTTGACCAAAGTTAATGGCCTCAATCAATTGCTGACGATTAATTCCATATAATACTGCTAACCTTGCAGCCTTATTATTGAAGGGCGATGCATCCGTTCTCAGATAAAGCATATTTAAAGCTAAGGTGTTCGTAGGCTTTAAGACAATATTAGGATCAGCCTTTAATGTAGCAACCATCTGCGGTTGAACATTAGCAAGAAAATCAACTTGGCTGGTTTTGAGGGCATTGATTTGGGAATTGGCATCAGGAATCACTTTGACAATCAGTTTATCAAGATAGGGCAAGCCCTTTTGCCAATAATCTTTATTGGCTTCATAGCCAATCTCTCCATTAGGGATATGATTGCTCACTATGAAGGGACCGGCACCTACAGGATGTTGCGAATAATCTGCGCCAAGGGTGTTGATTGCCGTAGGCGAAACCATCATGCCCCCGCGATCAGATAAGGCTAAGATGATTGAAGAATCAGGCTGGGACAAAAGAAGCTTCACCGTTTTGTCGTCAACAACTTCTACACTTTGAATATTTTTTAGATCACTAATCTGCGAATCCTTGGAATTAACACGATCGAGGTTGAATTTCACGGCTTCAGCATTGAAGGGGGTACCATCGGAGAACTTTACACCCTCGCGAAGATGGAGCACGATGGTCTTGCTATCCGTAAATTCCCAGGATTCGGCTAAACCTGGTTCTGGTTTCATATCCGTTGTAAATTTAACCAAGGTATCATAAATGGGCCATAGCAAGGCATGATCATTACCTGTCGTACCTTTTATTGGATCAAAATTAGTTACATCGGCCACATAAGCCACCGTCAAGGATCCACCCTGTTGGGGGGTCCCCGGTGACTGGCTGGCTTGATTCGTATCTGGAGTATTTTGTTTGTCTGCTGAACTAGATTGTGAACCACATCCCGATAGGACCATCATCAAAACAACTAAAAACGTTAGGATAGCTACACTTTTTTTTGGTTTTGACATTTCTTTTCCTCCTTCTTGTTAGCAGAGATTATCAAAGACTTGTTCCCAATTCATGTCTCGGCAATCCATCCCTCCTCTTTTACTAAGCAAAGATTTCTTTCCAACTCAAACGTTTCTGACCATTAGGATCATTTATAACTTCATTGTTAGTGTTGAAAAGCATTGTGGCCCTGTTCTCCTCATCGTATAGCGGCCAATTAGGTAATGTCGTGTTGTTCGGATCACCCTGATGAGCAAAAGCGATCCAGGCTCGATGCATCAGTTCGGCTAAGCGGTAACGATCGGCATCCTTCCCTGTTATCTTTTCCGTAGCCGGATTGAGTAGGGTATTCCATACAAAAGGAATTTCCAGGCCATGAAAAGCCTTTAATTCCCCTCCTAAGGCCCTACTTCCATAGTCAAACCGGTACATCCACACCGGGGCGCCGTGCCTTGCTTGACCTTCGCTAAAGTAAATGGCCGGATAGGTAAAGACATAATGAGTCATGGCATCTTCATAGCTGGCTTTGGTTAAGGCTTCTTCCTGGGCAAAATATTGGGAAATATTCGTCCAGCTTGAGCCAAATGTTTGCTCAAAAAACAGCTTTATCTTATGTTCATCCATCTGTTTCCAGGCCGGATCGAAATAAGAGAAAAGTGCATTTTCATCGGCGTTCGTGCCAACTAGTACCGGAATATCTTTGGCAAAACCTTCATATAGAACTTTTTCCGGTTGTTCCGAAATGATAATTCCATCCCCAACCGGACCCAAAGCCCGACGGGGGAAAATCTCGATGGCCTTTAAGATTTTCTCGGCCGGAATGGTTTGTAATGCCGTTAAATTTTGCTTATCAGCCTGGAGCTCGCTAAGGAGTTGTTCTGTCATTTTCGTTGCTGTCGCAAGGGCTACTTTACAGCGGGCCGTTCCGCTTTGCAGAATTGCTTTCTGAAAAAGACCTTTGGCCATGGGCATAGATAATAAATTGCCCACACTGACAGCTCCTGCTGATTCACCAAAAATCGTGATATTATTCGGATCTCCACCAAATCCCTCAATATTTTCCTTAACCCATTTTAAGGCTGCTACTTGATCCAGGAGTCCGCAATTGCCTGAACCTCGATATTCCTCATCTCCAATATCACTTAAATGAAGAAAACCAAAAACACCCAAGCGATAGTTGAGCGTTACAATAACCACATCTCCTTGTTCCGCAAAGGATTTCCCGTCATATAAATGGCTTGAACCCGAGCCATACATGAAGGAACCCCCATGAATCCAAACCATCACCGGTCGTCGTTTATCATCGGCACCTGGGGACCAAATGTTGAGATATAAGCAATCTTCATTTTTATGTACTGGCGAGTCACTCAAAAATATCATGGAAGGGCTTTCCCCTTGAAGTGAAGCCGGCCCAAACTCTTTGGCTTCTCTCACCCCTGCCCATGATTCTGGTTCTTGTGGTGGACGAAAGCGGCGAGAGTTAAGGGGAGGTGCTGCATAAGGTATGCCCCGCCAAATGCTAACCCTTCCTTCTCTTCTACCTTCCACCATACCGAAGCGGGTTTTTACCAAGGTAGTCGACATCTTAAGTATCATTCCTTTCCCTGTACTGAAGGTACTTAAATGGATGAAACTCTAAGGAGATAAACTGCGTCTAATCTACACTGGTTGAACTGAGGTGACTATAGAACTTTTAAGTAAGCGATATCTATCTATAGTAAACGAAGTGGTTAAAAAATAAGCAGCTTCGCTATTTTGAATCTGCACAAGTAAGAACAAAATGCGAAGCTGCCGAATGGGGAGCTCCTCAAGGGTTAGCGCTCAACGACAAGAGCGATACCCTGCCCGCCGCCGATACAAAGGGTGGCCAGGCCGAGTTTATCATTTCTTTTCTCCATTTCATGAAGTAGTGTCACAAGGATCCGTGTGCCGCTGGCACCGATGGGATGTCCCAGGGCAATGGCCCCTCCATTGACGTTCACCTTGTCCGTGGGAAAATCCAATTCCTTGGCCACGGCTAGGGTTTGGGAGGCAAAGGCTTCATTGGCTTCGATGAGATCAAGCTCAGCCAACGCAATTTTTGCCTTCTTTAAGGCTTTTTTTACCGCAGTGACCGGCCCGACACCCATGATCGCCGGGTCCACTCCTGCCATGGCATAGCCTTTAATCTTCGCCAGATAAGTTAGCCCCAAGGAATCAGCCTTCTCTTTAAGCATCAGCACACAAGCTGCAGCAGCATCATTAATGCCGGAAGCATTACCGGCGGTTACTGTACCGTCCGGTTTAAAGGCGGATCTTAGCTTCCCTAAGGTTTCCACGGTTGTACCAGCCCGAGGATATTCATCAGTATCGAAAATAAGCGGTTCTCCTTGTCTCTGTGGAATCACCACTGGAACGATCTCGTCTTTAAATCTACCTCTTTCGATGGCCGCTACTGCCTTTTCCTGGCTCCAAGCCGCAAACTCATCCTGCTCGGCGCGGCTGATTCCGAATTGTTCAGCCACATTTTCGGCGGTTATGCCCATATGATAATCGTTGAGGGCGCACCAAAGACCATCCTTAATCATGCTGTCGACGATGGCTCCATTGCCCATGCGTTGGCCCCATCTCGCCTGCTCCAAGAGAAAGGGCGCATCAGACATGCTTTCCATACCACCTGCTACAACAATTTCGGCATCTCCAGCCATAATAGCCTGTGCTGCTAAAGCAATGGATTTAAGTCCCGAACCACAAACCACATTGATGGTTTGCGCTGTCGTTTCTACAGGTAACCCTGCTTTCAAGGCTGCCTGGCGGGCAGGATTCTGCCCCAGTCCGGCTTGCAGAACATTGCCCATGATGACTTCATCCACTTGCTCTCCCTGAATACCTGCTCTATGCACCGCTTCCTTGATAACCAGTGCTCCTAAATCGATGGCCCCGTACCCTTTCAAGGCGCCTCCGAAGGAGGCGATGGGCGTACGAACCGCACTGACGATGACTACGTCCTGCAAATCTATCCCTCCCTGCTGTTCCTATATTAATGTTTGCCCTCCCAGATTTTCGTATTATCTGTATATATAGCCCCCGGCTACCAAAATTTCCTCACCGGTAACAAAGGAAGACTCTTCACTGCACAAATATGCGATAACGTCAGCTACTTCGGATGGTTGCCCCATGCGCTTAAATGCGGTCTTATCAATGTAATCTTCCAGTGCCTTCTCCGGTACAGCGCGCATCATCTCCGTATCAATCACCCCAGGGCGTACACAATTGACATTGATATTATATCTTCCTCCTTCTCTGGCCAGACTCTTGGTAAATCCGATGGTACCCGCTTTGGTGAAAGAATAATTAGCCTGCCCGGCTTCGCCGCTAGAATTTGTGGAAGACAAGTTGCAAATTTTACCGTATTTCTTCTCCCTCATGATTAGCCAGGCTTCCTGAGTGCAGTTAAACAAGCCTTTGCCATTCACGGCCATCACAGCATCCCATTGCTCTTCCGTCATTTTGTGGAAAATCACGTCCCGTGTAATCCCTGCATTATTAACAAGGATATCCACCGTTCCAAACTTCTTCATAATCGCTGCAAAAGCAGCCTTTACATCATCACGCTTGACGACATTACAGCCAACACCCATAACCTTTTCGCCGCTGGGATCAAGATTCTCGGCCAATTGCTGGGCTCCTACAGCATCCACATCCAGAATCGCAACCTTCGCTCCCTCTGCATAAAACTTTCTGACTATCGCTTCCCCGATCCCTTTGGCTCCACCGGTTATTACTGCAATTCTTCCATCAAACTTTGCCATAAATAACACCTTCCTCTTCTACTTTTTGTCTTTGAGAATACCTCTCGGAAAATTCGAGCAGGATCTCATAAAATCTAGAGTCATATTAAATACAAGCAAGAAGCATGCCAGATTAAAAACTTCTTTTTACCAAACTGATTTATCAGGGGTTTTTTGGGAATTCCCTAATTTCACTCGTGAATTACCGGCCTAGTCTGTGGTAAATATGCAACAAGGCGTGTAGTTTGTTTACAACATATCTTATTATTACCACGAATGGTAATGACGAATGGAAACGACGTAAGCACAAGAGTAAAAGAAAGCCTCTCCAGCATTGGAGAGACTTTCTTTCATATTTATTAATACGTTATTATTCCCGCTCCCTCACTTTGACGACCTGAACCTTTCGGTAGATCGCTGAACGGTCAACATCTAAAATTCTTGCAGCTTCACTAACGCATCCATTACATTCCTGTAAGATATTCCGAATATATTCCTGCTCGATTTGATTCATGACCTTCTTGAGCGGAGCTTTAGAACTTACCGTGATGCGAAAGGTATCCATTTGATCATGCTTCAGACCTGATACACGATTTCCCGGCAGATTGGAAATTTCCTCAACTTGATAATCTATCACCCTATCCCTGGTTGTGATAGCCAAGCGTTCAATTAAATTGCGCAGTTCGCGAACATTCCCGGGCCAACTATAGTTCAGAAATCCCTTAAGGGTTTCGGTTGAAAAAACCTTGTTATAGCCGTTTTTCTTATTTAATTCCTTCAAAAAGATGTTGCTCATCGCTATGATATCCTCTGGTCGGTCGCGTAGAGGAGCCAGCTGAAGAGGGACAACATTAATGCGATAAAAAAGATCCTCTCGAAAAGCCTTATTCTCAACCATCTTTTTTAAATCGCGGTTTGTGGCACAAATCAGTCGAAAGTCAACTTTTTTAGAACTTACCCCTCCTATTCTTCTCACGTCGCCATTCTCCAAGACTCGCAATAATTTCGCCTGGAGGACAAGCGGCATCTCACCTATCTCATCCAGGAAGATTGTTCCCTTATCTGCCAGCTCAAATAATCCGGGTTTTCCTTTGGCATCCGCACCGGTAAACGATCCTTTTTCATAACCAAACAGTTCAGCTTCAATCAGGTTTTCAGGAATGGCCGAACAATTCACGGTAATGAAGGCTTCCTTGGCCCGGCGGCTGATGCTATAGATATACTTGGCCAGTACTTCTTTTCCCGTACCGGATTCGCCATACAAAAGAACCGATGACTCAGTCGGTCCTACCCAATTAACTTCCATCAGTAAATTCTTCATAGCTGCACTTTCAGCAACCAGCTGTTGGTTCTTAACCCCTTGCTCTCTTAAGTACTGGACCTCCTCTTTATAACGCTGCACGAGCTCCCGCTCTTTATCTAAACTCTGTGCCAATTTTACAAGGGTGTCCTTTTCCCGGCTATTGCTGATGACCATGGTAATATTGCCTTGGGAATCGAATAAGGGCCGACTGGTGCACATCAGATTGACTCCATCCCTGGTTTTGATTGTGCCGGTCACGCTAGCTCTCTTTTCTATAGCTTCCAAAGCTATTGATTTATCCCAATAGCCCTCTTCCACAAGTTCCTGAATATTTTTACCGACCATTTGCCCTATCGACAAATTCAATAACCGTTCGGCCGTAGGATTCGCCATTATGATATTCCCCTCAGCATCGGTAACAAAAATAGAATCATAAGAATTATCCATGACTTCTTCAAGGGAATAAGCGTTGATTTGTATAGAATTATTCGGCTCAATCATTGATGATTCACCCCTTCTGGTAATTCTCATGACTGCGTTTAAGAATTTAGATATAAATCATTAAAATAATTATAGATCTATAAAACTCTGTTTACAAGCTCAATGTGTCGTATTTATCACACATGTCGCTAAATTTCAACATCGTCCGTTGTAGTAATACAATATGTTTCACTGACCGCACAGCCGACGCCCTTTGCTAATCGCCGGAAATCCCCCTCTGCCGTGTTTGTTTTTGGTATCGAGGTGGATGGCATGGTTCTTGCTATAAATAAAAACGTTCAAATAATTTATAGCTGGAAAGGAGCGTCTTCCTAATGGATTGGAGAGAAACGTACAAGAGCCGCTTAACAACCGCTGATGAAGCTGTAAAAGTTGTAAAATCAGGCGACTTTGTTATACCCGGCCATGCTGCAAGTGAATCGGAACTACTTGTCAATGCTCTCGCCAAACGTTACAACGAATTGGAGAATGTCACCATTATTCAAGGGGTGTCCCTTGGCAGTTCGCCTTACTGCAAACCTGAAATGGAAGGTCATTTTATCTTGAAATCCATGTTCCTCGGTGCCAATACCAGAAAATCAGTGTGGGATAACCGTGGGACTTTTTTCACGTTGATGTTCAATGAGTTCCCACGAGCTTTTCGAGAGGGTCATTTAGGCTCCGATGTCTTTATTACAATGGTTAGCCCGCCGGATGAGCATGGGTACTGTAGTCTGGGCATGTCGGTCGATCACTCCAAGGAACTGGTGAATTGTGCTAAGATTGTCATCGCTGAGGTTAATCCCAATGTTCCTCGAACCTATGGCGATACACTCGTTCATGTCAATGATCTCGATTATATAGTTGAAAACGATGGTCCGATTCTCGAGCTTACCCGTTTTGCCGCTATGGATGAAGTTACACAAGCCATCGGCCGCCACGTAGCGGCGCTGATTAAAGACGGCGACACACTCCAAATGGGTGCTGGGACGATTCCTGATGCCATTCTTAATTACCTTAAGGATAAAAATGATCTAGGCATTCACACGGAAATGTTCTCTGATGGCTTAATTGAATTGATTGAAGCCGGAATCGTGAATGGCTCGAAGAAAACTATCAACCCTGGAAAAATTGTGGTCGCCTTTGCCCAAGGAACAAAGAAAGTTTATGAATACATCCACAATAACCCTCTCTTTGAGTTTCGCCCGGTCGATTATGTTAATAATCCTTGCATCATCGCCCAACACGATAATATGGTCGCCATCAATTCTGCCTTGGAAATTGACTTAGGCGGTCAAGTTTGCGCTGAAGCCATCGGTACAAAGCAGTACAGCGGCATCGGCGGACAGTTGGATTTTATCCGCGGAGCTGGGGCTGCCAAGAATGGTCGAGCAATTATCGTTCTCCAATCCTCAGCTAAAAACGGAACAATCTCCCGAATTTCCTGTCAGTTAAAGCCCGGAACTCCTGTAACCACAACGCGAAACGATGTTCGTTGGGTTGTGACAGAGTATGGTGCTGTCAATCTATACTGCAAATCGGAAAGCGAACGAGCCGCGGCGCTAATCAGTATCGCCCATCCCAATTTCCGAGAGCAGCTCCGACAGGAGTATCGTGAAATCTATGGCCGAACACTATAAATAAACGAGGTGATGTGATTATGAGTTTCCGCAAAAGTGAAGATGATATTGTTTGTATTAGTGCAACCAGAACGCCCTTTGGTAAATTCGGTGGTTCGTTGAAAGACATCGATATCTACGAACTTGGTGCTATTGCCATGAGAAATGCGATGGCCAAAATTGACCTTGACCCGGCTCTCATCGATGAAGTATGGTGGGGCAATGGGGATACTAGCAGCACGAAGGATCCGTTCACACCCGTTGTAGCTCGCCAAACCATGCTTAAAGCCGGGATTCCACCCGAAACCCCGTCGGTTGCTTTCGACCAAGCCTGCACCTCCGCCTTAAGTACCATAAAATATGGTGCTCGGAGCATTAAACTAGGGGAAGCAAAAATCGTTATGACTGGAGGGGCGACCAGTTTTAGCACTATTCCCTTTTTACTCCGGGATATTCGATGGGAAGGAAAAAAACATTCTTCCTTTATGGTTGAAGACCCAATTATCCCTCTGGGATACAAAGATTATGCCCCTGTAGCAGTAGATTCAGGTAATGTCGCCATAGAGTACGGAGTATTACGTGAAGAACAGGATGAATTGGCCCTGGCCAGTCACCTTAAATACGGCCAGGCCCGGGAACGCGGATTTTTCAACAATGAACTGCAGCCCCTTGAGATCATGCAAAAAGATCGCAAAGGAAAAACCCTCACTTCCAAACTTTTAGATATCGATGAGCAATTTCGTCCGAATATTACTATAGAGAGTCTGGCAAAACTGAAACCGATTTTCGACAACCCGACTTGTACAGCCGGCAATGCTCCAGGAATGAATGATGGTGCCACCGCTCAAATCATCACCACCAGAAAAAATGCTGAGCAATTGGGTTTGCCTATTCTTTATACCCTGGTCAGTATTTCCGCCATCGCCCTGCAGCCAAGGATTATGCCGGTTTCCCCAGCTTTCGCCATTAAGAAATGCCTGGATGAAGCAGAATTGACCATGGCTGACATACAAACGATTGAAATTAATGAAGCCTTTGCTTGTGTTCCGTTGGTTTCCTTGAAACTCTTAGCTAATGAACGCTTCTTAAACAGTGACTATCAGGTGATGGTCAAAGAGGCCTCAACTCAACCCATCTTGGATTATGATCCTGCCAGCTATCAAAAGCTTAAGGAAAAACTTAACCCAAATGGAAGCGCAATTGCTGTCGGACATCCTAACACCGCAAGTGGAGCACGCATTATGATGACGGCTGCCTATCATCTCAAAGAAACCGGCGGCGGGTATGCAGCTTGTGCGATTTGCGGCGGTCTGACACAGGGTGCAGGAGCTATCATTTGGGTCGAGTAAGCACTAGATAAACGAGACTTGCGTCAGACGAAGTTATACTCATCGCCGACTCTTGTCTTCTCCTAATTATTAAAATTAAAGCAACGTATTAGCCTCAACAATGGTTAATACGTTGCTTTTTTGAGCGCATTTAGTTGACGCATCCACGAAGTGGATAAAGCTTATATTCGGATACGCACAAAAAAAGAAGCCTTGCGGCTTCTCTCTCTTTGCGATTACTCACCCATCGATACTACTTCCTTGGCTTTATAAAAGCCGCAGCTTGGGCAAATATGATGTGGCAATGTAGGCTTATGACATTGGGGGCATTCAATGTGGTTTGGAGCTGTTAACTTCCACATTGCCCGACGTTTACGAACTCTGGATTTGGATTGGCGATGTTGACCAACACCCATGGATTACACCCCCTTTAAACTTTCGAATAATTAATCTTCACGAGGCCAGTTGGCTAACGCTGCAAGACGGGGATCCACTTGATCTTGGACACAGTCACAAGATTCAACATTGTGATTCACACCGCAAACAGGGCACAACCCTTTACACTCAGAAGAACAGATAAACCTCATCGGTAAGGCCAACACGATTTGCTCAAGAATGCGGTCACTGAGTTCAATTTCATCCTTTTCGAACACCAGCACAGTCTCTATTTGTTCTTCCGTTGCTTGGGGAGCATATACCCACTCATCTTCATAATCCTGATGAATTGTATAATGAAAAGGTTCTAGGCAACGACCACATTGAGTTTTAATCTCAGCATCGATCGTACCCTGGACAAGCAAGGAATCCCCCGTATTGTTCACCTGAAGTTGAACGTGTACAGGAGCGACAAAAGTAATCCCCTCAAGTTCTGATTCAAAGGCGGAAAAGTCGTCTTTTAAATCAAAATGAGCAGTACCAATTTCATCGCGGCGAATTTGAGCGACATTAATTATCACAATGACCACTCCAATACACAACCATTATTATAGTTGGCTAGATTTTCTTTGTCAAGGAAAACTCCTTAACCCTTACTTACAATATCTAAAGTATCCAAAGCAATCATCAATTCTTCATTAGTAGGAATAACGAGAACTCGACAGGTCGCTTCAGGAACCGAAATGTCAATCTCTTGACCGCGTGTTTTGTTCTTTTCCAGATCAAGTTTAGTACCAAGGTAATCCAGTCCCTGCACAACAGTCTCCCGCATTTCGGCAGAGTTTTCGCCTAAGCCAGCTGTAAAGATAATGGCATCTGCGCCGTCTAAAACCGCAGCATAGGAGCCAATGTATTTCTTTACATCATGGGCAAACACTTGTAGCGCTAGACCGGCACGGTAATTTCCTTGATCACGAGCTTGCTCAATATCACGGAAATCGCTGCTCACCCCGGAAAGTCCTAAGACTCCGCTCTTTTTATTAAGGAAGTCATTCACTTCATCGGAGGTCAGATTTTCCTTCTGTTGAATGAACGATACGATTGAAGGGTCTAAGTCACCTGAGCGAGTCCCCATCATAAGTCCTTCTAAGGGAGTAAAACCCATGGAGGTTTCGAGGGATTTTCCATCTTTAATAGCTGTGATGGAAGAGCCATTGCCTAAATGGCAGCTAATCAGCTTCAAGCCTTCTACAGGGCGACCCAAGAGCTCCGCAGCACGTTGACTTACATATTTATGAGAAGTCCCATGAAAACCATATTTCCTGATTTTATATTTTTCATAAAGTTCATAGGGCAATCCATAGAGATAGGCATGGGCAGGCATGGTTTGATGAAAGGCTGTATCAAAAACAGCGACTTGAGGTACACCAGGCATGAGTTTTTGACACGCTTCAATGCCTGCGATATTAGGAGGATTATGAAGAGGTGCTAATTCAATGCACTCCTCAATGGCTTGCATAACTTCATCGTCAATCAGGACGGAACTAGCAAATTTCTCGCCTCCATGGACCACACGATGACCCACAGCACCGATTTCTTCAAGGCCTTTTAGTACTCCATATTCAGGATTAACTAAAGCATCTAATACCAATTGAATGGCTACAGTATGATTGGGTATTTCCGCAGTAATAATCTCCTTTTCTCCGGCAGCCGGACGATGGGTTAGGACTGCACCAGGAAGACCAATCCGTTCTACTAAACCTTTGGCGATAGGAGTCTTGGTATTCATATCAAGCAATTGATACTTCAGCGAGGAACTCCCACAGTTAATCACAAGAACCTTCACAATAAATTACCCCCTATTTTTCTTTTCCACCCATTTTTCTTTTTTTCTTATTTCTAGTTTCTTCTCTAAGAACGCAAAAGATGATCTCTTATCATTTTGCCCAGAATGAGACATTCTCTTACCTCTTTTAAAGATATCTATAAAGAAATAACACAAATACGTGTGAATTTATCTCTCTCTTCACACGATAAAGGGTACCTACTTCAGTGGAGCTTCACTTCCCCTGAAGATGGACTTAGCCTCGCTGAGCACAAGCCAACTAAAACTTGCAAAGCAATCTAGTTTCTGATGTCCACAGCGTGGAAAACACTTTTTTAGTTTAACACAAATCATTTACATTTCAAGTGTTAACCAAAAATGCGAACAATGTCGGAAAGTTTAGAATTTGCTGCGGTTCTTCCCAAGGCAATGGCTTCTTCAGCCTGATCAAATTGTAAAATACCAATATGACCCACCTCAGGCTGAATGAGCACATCAGCTTTATCCTTTTGGGTCTGAAAGACTTCTTCTTCCAGTATCCCTAGCGATTGCATCATCACATCCATGGCCGTGTTGAGCTTGGCTGACAATCCCTTTTTTACATCTACTGCTAAAATTCTATCCGCGCCCAATTCCTTGGCTACCATGATAGGCAAACGATTCTTCACAGCCCCATCCACCAGGAGATGACCTTGATAACTATAGGGCTTAAATACCCCGGGAATGGAAACGCTGGCACGAACTGCGTGGGCCACGCTGCCTTCTCGGAAAACAACCCTATTTCCTGTTTCAATATCTGTTGCCACGATAGCTAAGGGGATCCGTAGTTCAGCAAAGGTTAAATCCTTAGTGAGAAGTCGCATAGCTTCTAAGAACTTTTCCCCTTTGACAAAGCCGTCTCTAGAAACGGAGAGATCGATGAGCCTCTTGCTAAATCCTTGGTAGGTAATCAATCGTTCTAAACGATAGAGATCTACTCCCGCTGCCCAGAGTGCACCAAAGACGGCCCCGATGCTACAACCGACGATACAATCGACCTCAATCTTCTCTTCTTCGAGCACCTGCAAAAAACCCAAATGAGCCAAACCCCGCGCTCCGCCCGACCCCAGAACTAATCCTTTTTTCATAATTCGACCTCCTGACGACCAAAACTCTTCTAGCCAGCCCTCTTTCTCCATATATATTTATGTGGAAGGACGGGTGAGATATGGCTGCAATTTTTCGCATCATCCCATTTTTTCTTTTAGGTTTAGTCATGTTTTATTTTCCCCAAGAGGTTGTTCGGTCGGCTGCAGATGGCCTTTCCCTATGGTGGCGTTATGTACTTCCGGCGCTCCTGCCATTTTTCATACTTTCCGAACTCTTACTTGCCTCAGGCTTTGTTCACTTTATGGGAGTATTAGTAGAACCCTTAATGCGCCCCATCTTCCGTCTCCCGGGGCAAGCTTCCTTTGTGGTGGCGATGAGCTATACCTCAGGTATCCCGATTGGTGCTGTACTGACCACCAAGCTACGTCAAAATAAAGTTCTTACTCGTGTAGAAGGAGAACGACTCTTAGCCTTTACCTGCAATCCCAGCCCGGGGTTCATGTTCGGAGCAGTCGCTTCCAGCATGCTATTAAGGCCTGAGCTTGGCATTGTCCTTGTCGGATCCGTTTATCTGGGGAATCTCTTAGTCGGAATCCTTTTCCGCTTTTATCGGGCTAGTGAATCTACAAAGTATCCTCCTTCCCCGCCTTCTTTACGTAAAGCCTTCCAAGAGCTACAGAATGCCCAGAGAGTAGACCCCAGGCCATTTGCCCAACAGCTTGGCGATGCTATTCGACAGGGTATCAATACCCTTCTCTTAGTGGGTGGCTTCATCGTTTTTTTCTCCGTATTAGTCAATTTACTGGAGTCAATCCATGTCACCCAGGCCATGGGTAGTCTTTTATCCAGACTTACCGGCGGGCTGATTACCACTCAAGCCGTCGATGCTCTAATGACCGCTTTCCTTGAGACAACCTTAGGCTGTCGGTCGGTTATTGACACCTTTTCTAGCCTTCATCTCCAGATTGGGCTCCTGGCTGCCGTCTTAGGTTGGGGAGGGCTTTCCTCTTTTGCCCAAGTTGCCACTTTCACCAGTACGACAGATTTGCGTTTTCTGCCCTTTGTCGTGGGAAGAGGACTTCACATGATTTTCGCCTTAGTCCTCAGCCAGATCTTTCTGAGCCTTATGAAATTCCCCGTCTTCGCTCTCCGGCTTACCCCAGGCCCCTTTAGTTTCATGGAAACTTGGCGTCTAAGTTCATGGTTCTTCTGTTCTACAATGCTTATTTTCCTAGGAATCAGCTTCGGAATGCGTGTTTTCTACTCCCGTAAATAATCGCTTAGGGAAGCATAATAATTTGTAATAAAAATCACAATAGACTATAGTCTTAAGGGCTACCCGGAGGTATCCCTTATTCTTTTACAGCGCTTGCTTTGTCCATTGCTAACCGCCTCTAAGACTCCTGCTGCTGCGAATTTCCTTTATCACTAGGCTTTTCTCTCTGATCCCGTTTGGCCAAGTTTCGCAAATCCTCACGGTTGCGGCGTACCGACTGCAAGGTTTCCGCCACACTTTGCTCTACTTGGAGCAGCATCTCATCTGTGTACTGGATCGCTCCCAATTTAACCTCTTTGGCATAAGCCTGAGCTTGGCGAGCAATATCTTCAGCATAGCCCTGAGCCTGCTTCACAACCTCGCTCTCTTCGGCCATCTTTTCGATGTAGCTTTTGCCCCGCTCAACCAATCGTCCGGCTTCCGCTTGCGCTTCATCCATAATCTTTTGTCTTTCCGCTAGTACCCATTTTGCATTTTGAAGTTCCTCTGGAAGTGCTGTTCTCACCCGATCGAGCAAGTCAAAAATAACATTATCATCCACTAAAACTTTCCCCGTCATCGGGATCTTGGTTCCGCGATCCACAATTTCTTCTAATTCATCAAGTAATGCTAATACTTCGTTTTCCAATAGGATCCTCTCCAATCTTTTAATCGATTCTTTGCAGATACCAAATCTTTGTATCCCCGTATTCTCCCGTTTTTCTTATTTCAAAGGGAGCTACATTCGTAAGGTTTTCATCCTTCGCTGTTTCCACAATAATGACTCCGGAATATGTAAGGCGACATGGATCCAGCAAATACTTTAGGGACTTTTCGGCTAGGCCCAAATGATAGGGCGGGTCAATAAATATAAGATCAAAAATCTCTTCCTGATGCCGCGCAAGATAGTCAAAGGCATCCATCTCCATAAGCTTGGCATTCTGTACCCCCAAATGTTCAAGATTCTCTTGAATCACCCGTTGTGCTATTCGGCTTTTTTCAATAAGTATTGCTTCTTTTGCTCCTCGCGACAGGGCCTCAAGAGCTAAATTTCCCGTACCTGAGAACATATCCAATACTTTAGCGTCAACGACTTTTTCTCGCAGTACATTGAATATGGCTCCTTTAATCTTATCCGCGGTAGGACGAGTGTTTATCCCTGGTACAGCTTTTAGACGCTGTCCGCGATAATCTCCAGCAATAATTCGCATCAAATTTCACGACCTTCGAGTGGGCTAGTGCTGATACCATCTATTTTACTTCAGCAAATCTCTATTTTATATCAGCATAAGTATAACACAATCTTCAAAATTCTTCCCTAAAATTCTTGAATAAAAGTATTTTCTCAGAGAATACTAAAATAGGTCATCGAAAATTTCTCATCGAAGACCTTTCCCCCATCCAGTTCTTCCTTTCGTTTTTCACTTGGTCACTGGTCGCGAGGGCCAGTGATTTTTTTTAATTATCTAAAACTGGCATTTTAAGGAGGTCTATCCCTTGAAAAAAACAGATTTGTTGCGCGCCTTTAATGTGAATATTGATCTGGCAGTCGAAGCCCATGAATTATTAAGGGGAGATGCAGACACCGAAGTCCCCGGGGTGAGTATGGAGGTAGATAACCTCGATCATGCCACAGTGACGACGATTAAAATCTTAAATGAACAAGGCGTTCAGGAGATGGGACGCCCCCAAGGGACCTATATCACCATCGATGTTCCAGAAGTACATGATAACAATTACTTGACCCACCAAGATATCACTAAAACCTTATCCGATGAGCTGACTGAGTTGATGAGTTTATCCGAAGACGCCAGCATTCTCCTTGTGGGATTGGGCAACTGGAATGCGACTCCTGATGCTCTGGGTCCCCAGGTCATTGATAAAAGCTTAGTAACTCGCCATTTATTCAACTATACTCCCGTCGAACTACAAGGTAAGCTGCGCAAAGTCAGCGCCATAGCACCCGGCGTTCTAGGTATAACCGGTATCGAAACTGCAGAAATCATCCGTGGCATCGTTGAGCATGTGAAGCCGGATCTGGTCATAGCAATCGATGCCTTAGCAGCCGGTTCGCTCGAACGCATCGGCACAAGCATTCAAATCTCCGATACGGGAATCTCTCCGGGATCGGGTGTGGGCAATCGGCGCACAGGAATCAATGAGGAAACACTGGGTTGCCGAGTCATCGCCATCGGTCTGCCCACAGTTATGAATGCCGCCATTATTGCCAATAACTGTCTCGATTCCTTATTGGATGAGCTAAAGACCAGTCCAGCCCTTTTCCGTCTTTACAAGGAGTTCAGCCCCAAAGTCTTTGAACAGATTTTAGAAAAGGCCTTGTATCCTTATCACAACAATCTCATGGTCACCCCTAAAGAGGTCGATTCTCTAATTCAGACCACCGCTCGCATCATCGCCGGGGCTTTAGGTATGAGTCTCCATCCCGGCATCAGTACAGAAGAATATCAGATGTATATGCAATAATAAAAAGAGAGCGGCTTTCGCTCTCTTTTTATGGATTGAATTGTAGATTAGGTATTAGGGGTCTTTTTGTGCTTACGATTTGCGATGCCGATTTCCTGCGCGACTTCATACTTGAATTGCTCTAACGCAGCATTTAAAACGGGTTGATTCGTTTGTTTGGTATCTGCCATACGTAAGCCCTCCTCTTTCTTTTGCAAATCTTTCGGCAGACCTACATCGCTGCTATAACGATTTATTACTTCATTTCACTTCGCTATTATTATCTTCTAAGACTGCCCTAATCATTCCCGACAATAGATGGTGAAGTTGGAATTTAATGAAGACCCACATTTTCTATGGAAAAAAATTGATCACATTCTTGCCACACTCTAACATAGTGCTCAGGGTGGGCGAGAACTTTTTGGGTGAATTGGTAGGCTTGTTCCACCAGTCGGCCATCCCGGGACAAATCTGCCAGACGCAATTCCATAAGACCATGTTGTCTTGTCCCTAATAGCTCTCCGGCTCCCCGAAGCTTTAAGTCCTCCTCAGCTATTTTAAAACCATCCTGGGTCTCACACAGAACATCGAGACGGCGACTATTTTTCGTATCGGATAAGAGGAAACAATAGGACTGCTCACTTCCCCTTCCCACTCGACCTCTGAGCTGATGCAGTTGAGCTAGACCAAAACGTTCTGCCCCTTCAATCACCATAACGGTCGCATTAGGAACGTCGACCCCTACTTCAATGACTGTGGTAGAGACGAGAATATGGGTTTCACCTTTCTGAAAAGCTTCCATTACTTCTTCCTTTTGTGCCCCCTTCATGCGACCGTGAAGCAAACGGACCTGACGGTGGGGAAACCGTTCCTGCAAGGACTCAAAGCGCTCCGTTGCCGAAATTAAGTCCAAGCTTTCCGATTCCTCCACGAGAGGGCATACCACATAGACCTGCCTCCCCTTGTCCATCTGCTCATCCATAAACTTTTCCAGGCTCAGCCTGCCGCGTTCCGTGAGCTTACGGGTGATGATGGGCTTGCGACCGGCGGGCATTTCGTCGAGAGCTGAAAGTTGGAGATCCCCATAGAGGGTTAAGGCCAAGGTGCGGGGAATAGGAGTCGCTGTAAGGACCAGGACGTGGGGGTTCTCCCCTTTAGTTTGGAGAGAAGTTCTCTGCTTGACACCAAAGCGATGCTGTTCGTCAGTTATGGCTAGCCCAAGGGAGTGAAATTGCACACTTTCCTGGATCAAGGCATGGGTTCCGACGATGACCTGAGCTTTTCCGTAGGCGATTTCCGAGAGAATCTTATCCCGCTCACTCTTCGTCTGACTACCTAAAAGACATACAACATTTAATCCGAGGGGCCTAAAGGCCGCTTCTAAGGATTGATAATGCTGCAAGGCCAAGATTTCTGTGGGAGCCATCATGGCACCCTGATACCCTGAGCCCACAGCCATCAACAATGCCGCCATAGCCACCGCTGTCTTTCCTGAACCCACATCCCCTTGAACCAAGCGAGCCATGCCTTTGGTCTCGGCCATATCACGAAAGATTTCCTGTATTACTCGTTTTTGCGCATGGGTTAGTTCAAAAGGTAGCTGGTCATAGAAGCGTTTGACCAGCTGTTCCCCGTCCTTCAGTTGAGGACTATCATCCTTTTGCACCCCTGCTCGTAAGCGAGCTACTGCTAACTGTAGGAATAGCACTTCTTCAAAAACTAAGCGCTCTCGAGCTTGACCTAGGCTATGAAAGGATTGGGGGAAGTGAATTTCTTGATAGGCTTGGGCACGGGAATACCATCTTCCTCCCTCCTCCGAGGGTAGAAATTCGGGGAAGATCTCTGAAGCCTGATCCATAACCCCCTGAATAATACCGCGCAGGACTTTCGAGGAAAGCCGTGCAGTTTCCGAATAAACCGGAATGATCTCGGCAAGTTTTGCTGCCCCGGACTTCTGAATATCAGTGGCTTGGATTTCCGGAACCCGTTGCTGCCACCGTACCTTTCCCGTCACAATTACTGATGTACCCACAGGAAACTGCTTAAGTATAAAGGTTTGATTAAACCAAACTCCGTAGATTAAGCGCCCCTCTTGTTCGATGCTCAGCTTAACGACCTTAATCTTGCCTCGAGAAAGTTGGCTGGCAACGACTTTGCCGGCGATGGTCGCAACTTCTCCATCTTTTAGCTCACCAATCCCGCGCAAACTCCTATCCTCATAGCGGCGAGGAAAATAAAAGAAAAGATCCTTAACATTATGTAAACCAAGCTGGGCAAGGAACTTTGCACGCTCCGGTCCTACTCCCTTCAGATATTGCAAGGCGCGCGAGGGATTAGACCTAACGGTTCTCTCTTTGTCATGGGAATCTTCAGCATGTGAGTCTGGGCCATGAAAATCTGTAGTCTCTACAGGCTCTTTGGGCTCTCTTTCATCTTGTTTCAGATCGATCTGTGAGGATAATGCCGGTTCCTTTTGTTCTTCGAGAAAACGGCGTAGGTGGGCGAGAGCTTGACGGCGTTGTAAAGGACTCCAATCCTTATAGTGATGGGTTATATCCTTAAGGACACTGAAATCCCCATCCTGCTCCAATTGCCCTAAACGGCTGAGAATACCTTTTAAAAACAAATGGAAACCGCCCACGACTCCCGTATTACAGCAGCCCTGCTTTTCTTCTGCCACCATCGCGCGTTGGAGATGATTCAAGACTATTTTACCCTGATTACCGATCATAAAAAATCCGCCTGAATCCTTTGACCAGTGGGAGTAATAGCCAATCCCCCTTGAGCCGTTTCCCGAAGTGAGCAGGGCATGCTTTTACCGATTTCGTTCATGGCATCAATCACTTCGTCTAAAGGGATAGCACTTTCTATACCAGCCAAAGCCATCTCGGCTGCTGCCAGAGCAACCGTAGAAGCAGTAGCATTACGCTTAACACATGGCACCTCTACAAGTCCGGCCACAGGGTCACACACCAAGCCCAGGAAGGATTTCATAGCTATAGCGGCTGCATGAGCACATGCGGCAGGGCTTCCGCCTGCCAACTCTACGGCGGCTGCGGCTGCCATTCCTGCGGCAGACCCAATTTCAGCTTGACATCCACCTTCAGCCCCCGAGACATTGGCTCGGTCGGCAATGATCATGCCGATACCCGCAGCACAAAACAGGGCCGTCACTACTTCTTCTTCAGAAGACTGGAGAGCCTCTTCAGCAGTCAGCAATACTGCCGGTAGCACACCACAGGACCCAGCGGTGGGGGCGGCGACGATTTTACCCATGCTGGCATTGACTTCCACAACCGCTAAGGCTCGAGCTATGGCACCATTCATTCGGTCCCCGATTAAGCTCTTCTGTGAGCTTCGCCATTGGTTTACTTTAAGAGCCTCACCGCCCACCAACCCAGATAAAGATTTTCTCTCTCCGGTCAGTCCGCTTTGGACAGCCTCCCTCATGACTTGAAGGCTTTGGGCCATTCGACGACTTAGCTCGTCCCGGCTTTTTTCTGCTTCTTCGGCTTGCTCGACAAGGACGATCTCGCCAATTTTCTTCCCTTCTTGCTCGGCAAGGGATACATAATCCATGGTGGAACGCATGAACTTCCCTCCTTATTCTAAAGGTTCTATAGCCATGGCCTCGTTTACTGCTGGAAGCTTATTGATCAAAGCTAATGCAGCTGGGTCGATAGCCTGATCGGTCTCGATGATCATCAAGGCATGAGCCCCTTTTTTCTCTCTGGAAACTCTCATTTGGGCGATATTGATTTGAGTCGTGGCAATTAAGGAGGTGACTTGGGCTACCACTCCCGGCAGATCATTTTGCAGAACGACTAAGGTATGATAATCTCCCATGATTTCAACCTTAAACTCATTAATGCCTTGAATCTTAATTCGCCCGCCGCCGATGGAAGAGCCCATGACGACAACCTCATGCCCCTCCCCAGCCTTCAGACTGATTTTCACCGTGTTCGGGTGAACATCCCCTAAATCTTCTGTCCTAAAGCGAATGGATAGGCCTTGCTCATCAGCAATGTCTTGAGCCTGCGGAATCCTCTCGTCGTCTGTACGCATCCCCAATAGCCCGGCTATTAAGGCAAGATTTGTACCGTGGCCTTTACCTGTCTCCGCAAAGGAGCCATGCAGCGTCAACACCGCTTCCTGGGGTTGACCTCCATATATCTTTCTGGCCATAGCACCTAAGCGCACTGCCCCTGCAGTATGTGAACTGGAAGGCCCCACCATGATCGGGCCAATCAAATCAAAAACGGTACTCCGTCCCATAACCTTCTCTCCTTATTCTTCCGAATACTCCGCTCAACTAACCTATAAAAACCCCTCCGGATCGCTCCGGAGGGTATTTCTTGTCATTCATTATCGCTTATTATTCTACCCCAAAAATATAATAATATAGGGGTTGGTAACCGGGGTACAGCTCTAACTCGATATGGGGAGCCTCTGCGGCAATCCAAGTCCTCAGTTCTTCCGCTTGCTCTTCGGAAACATCCTCTCCGTAGAAAATCGTCACCAAATCATGATCCTTCCACTTCATGGTATCAAGGGTTTCTTTAGCAACCTGCAGACGGTCTTTTCCTGTGACTTGAATGACATCCTCAATCAGTCCCAAGATATCACCTTCACTGATTTCCAAATCCCCAAATTGGGAATCACGAACTGCGTAGGTGACTTCTCCTGATTTGATCAGGGATAGCCCATCCTCCATATTTTTGGCATTTTCAGCTGCATCACCTTGAGGATTATAATTCACTAAGGCCGAAATGCCTTGGGGAATTGATTTAGTTGGGATAATATACACATTGCGGTCGGTCACAAGTTCTTTAACTTGACGAGCGGCCATCACGATATTTCCGTTATTAGGAAGAATATAAACGTTCTTGGCCTGTACCTTGCGTACAGCCTCGACGATATTCTCTGTGCTAGGATTCATGGTTTGCCCACCAAAGATAACCTCATCCACGCCCAGACTTCTAAAGACATCGGCAATTCCTTCCCCCATGGCTACGGCAACAATACCATGCTCTTTCTCCTCTGAGGGGGTCTCCTGCAAGGAACTCTCATCCAGCTCCTCATGCTTCTGTGCATGAGCCATAGCTTCATTTTGCTCCAGCATATTATGGATAGCTACTTGATGAAGCGATCCCCATTGGATAGCATAATCCAAAATATTGCCTGGGTTCTTGACATGGACATGGATTTTGACGACTTCTTCAGTTCCGACAACCAAGAGTGAATCGCCACTTGCCGCTAAATCCTCTCGGATTTTTTCCACGCGCAGATTCTGACCTTTGACCAAAAACTCCGTACAATAAGGGAACTCCAAGTCTTCAATAGCGGTAATTCCTCGTATCATTTGCGATTCAGCCTGTGGGGTAGCAAGAACGACCTCTTCTTCAAATTCTTGACCTTCTAAAGCTGCAATCCAACCGCTTAAGATGATTAGAAATCCTTGTCCCCCGGCATCGACAACCCCAGCCTGTTTCAAGACGGGAAGCATATCAGGAGTTTTTTCAAGAGTCAGCTGTCCCCGAACATAGGCGTCCTTTAATATCTGCAAAGGAGGGGCACCGTGTTTGGCACTATTTTGAGCACCCTTAGCCACTTCACGAGCTACGGTTAGAATGGTCCCTTCCACAGGCTTCATCACTGCTTTATAGGCAGTATCTACTCCTACCTGTAAGGCCTGGGCAACCTGCAGACCATTTGCTTCCTTATGGCCTTCCAGGCCTTTAGCTATACCCCGCAAAAGCTGAGATAAAATCACCCCTGAGTTTCCACGGGCACCCATCAAAGATCCCATAGAGACTGCGGTAGCGACTTCAGCAACCGATGCTCCCGAAGTCTTCTCCGCATCCTTGACAGCAGATTGAATCGTGAAGTTCATATTTGTTCCAGTGTCACCATCGGGTACAGGGAAGACATTCAACGCATCCACATCATGCTTCTTGCGTTCCAACGCCCTGGCACCGAATCGCATCATCTGTTTCCACTGCAATCCAGTAATCATATTGACTGTATCTCCATCTGATTTCAAAATAATCCCCCTACTCTATCAGAACCTAGGTCATTCCAGGACGCGAACTCCCTGGACGTTGACATTGACTTGCGCAACCTTCAGGCCGGTTAGATTTTCGGTGGTATAGCGAACGCGTTCCATGACATTCGTAGCTACCTCGGAAATCTTGACGCCATAACCAACTATAATATACAAGTCAATGACGACCTCCTGATCGTCGATAGATACAACAACTCCACGGGCAAGATTTTCTCGACCAAGAAGCTCGGAAAACTTATCGGTAGATTTCCGGGAGGCCATTCCCACTAGACCGTAACATTCAACGGCAGCTGCACCGGCGATGGTTGCGATAACCTCTTCTGAAATATCGATTTTCCCCAAATTATTATTAATCTCTTGACCCATATTCAAGGACCTCCTTTTCGGCTGTGTCCACATCGTCACTATTTTACCAAGTATTCACGAAATGTTCAAAGAAAATTATTAAAAAGTCTAATTAATATCAATAAAACTCTCCAGTCAAGGTAAAAAACAACCTTTAGTGAAAAAGCTCAGGAAAAACCTTGCTAATATCCTGTACATCTGATAGAATACATAAGTATCATTTCCGGTGTAAAGGAGGTAAGAGCATGGCTAATGTATGTGCTATTTGCGCAAAAGGGGTTGCTACAGGTATTCAGGTCAGCCACTCCCATATCCGGACAAAGCGGACTTGGAAACCTAACCTGCAAAGGGTTCACGCCCTCATCAACGGCACTTCAACTCGGATTAATGTTTGCACTCGATGCTTACGGTCCGGCAAAGTTCAACGTGCAATATAATTACAAACAACTCCTAACATAGAGTGTAAGCTTGGCTGGTATTAACTTAAGTTGATACCAGCTTTAGTTTTCTAATTTTAGAGCCCGAGGCAACTCGGGCTCTTTCTTCTGTTTTATCGCAACCACGGACATTGCTTTTCTACGCCGATTTTCCCGGATTATTTTGCTTGCTGATAAAGCTCACGCAAATCAGCCTCATCAAAGTTGTAATGCTCATTGCAAAAATGACAGATTAATTCAGCATGCTGATCCTCGAGCAGGTCCTTAAAACCTTCTTTACCTACACTAATCAAGGTCTCGCTCACTCGCTCTTTCGAGCAGGTACAGCAGAAGCCCACCGGACGCTTCTCCAAGACCCGGTATTCCATGTCCCCCATGATATTGCGTACCAAATCCTCCATGCTGTCACTGTCCACAGCGATTGGACTAATCCCCTGAATCTGGGACAAACGGTTTTCCAGCATCTGAATGCTTTCTTCGGAGGCACCGGGCAACAACTGGAACAACATCCCTGCCGCTCCGGCCACATGTAAATCCCTCTCGACAAGGACACCCAATAGAGCAGCAGAGCGGACCTGTTCAGAGGTATGGAGATAATGAACCAAATCATCGGCAATTTCTCCGCTAACGATGGGAACCATGCCTGTATAGCTCTCGCCATTGCTAAGGCTACGACTCACACAAAATTCTCCGGCTCCAACCGCACCGGCGACATCCAGTTTCCCTTTCTCATTCAAGGGAAGGTTGACCTGGGGCTCATGAACATACCCGCGCACCTCGCCACGGGCGTTGCCAACGGCGACAACACCCCCTAAGGGTCCATCCCCAAGCAAGCGTAATGTAATGGCTTCTTCCGCCTTCATAGAGCTCGCTAGCAGCAGGGAGGCTCCCATGAGTCGTCCTAAGGCTGCTGTGGCCACCGGCGTCGTCTGATGACGATTGGCCGCCTCTTCCACCGTGTTCGTCATTCCTATCGCCACCCAACGAACTTCACCCTTACCCAATGTACCTAGCCATAATTCATCGGCATATTTATTGCTCATAGTTTTATCCAACCTCAATCTATTTTTATCATTAGCCTGTCAAGACGCAAAATTGGAGTGTAAGGTCACGACGGCTACCGTGCCTGACGAGACTTCGATTAGTGCCTCATCCCCCAAAAAAGCATTGCTGATTCCCCGCGGGGAATCTTGATGTAAAACTTCTTGATGAAGAGGATAATAGAGGCCCTCAGTTCTCACAATTGCCTTTTCCGTCACCGGAACGATGGATAGTTTTTGGCCTTTTAGTCCTGTGAGCTTCTTTTGCCCCGCCAAGAGCCAGAGCTCTTGATGAGGATCTTTCATGCGAATCTGAAACCCTCGTTTTAAAAAACCGAACATGATCGAGAGGTTACCTAATAGATGATCGATTCTTCCTCCTGTAGCTCCCAGCAGAAAAATCTCTTTGATTCTGCCAGCGTCACTGTCTCCGTTTGCCTCTTCTTCGCTGACTTTAGCCGCATAGTCTAAAGCCAACTCCAAATCTGTTTCGTCCTTTTCGCAGGGATAGCTTAGAATACGGATACCTTGCTGACGACAGATTTCCAGGTTCTCTTCTTTGATGGAGTCAAGGTCACCCACTAGCGCATCCGGCAGATACCCCGACTCGATGATCCGATTAGCGCCACCATCAGCCGCGATTAATCGCTCATAGGTCGACAACTCCCGCTTACCCCATTCCTGATTCCACTCTCCGTTGGCAACCACGGCTATGTTCATTTGAGACCACCCAGATGCTTATTACAGGCAGCTCGCAGCTCTTGGATAGCTTGAGCGGGATCCGGGCATGCAAAGACTGCTGCCCCAGCCACAAGAATCGTGGCACCGGCCTTGGCAACTACCGGAGCAATTTCAGGATTAATTCCACCGTCAACCTCTATTTCGCAGGAGGATTGCATCTGATCCAAGTGGCGATGCAATACTTCTATCTTAGGAAGCACAGCCGGGATAAATTTCTGACCACCAAAGCCAGGATTGACGCTCATGATCAACACCATATCTAATTCATCCAGAATATATTTGATCCCATCTAAGGGGGTTGCCGGATTGAGAGATACCCCTGCCGTAAGACCTAAACCCTTGATCTGCTGAATAGTCCGATGAAGATGAGGCGTCGCTTCTAAATGGACAGTAATATGGTCTGCTCCGGCTTTGGCAAATTCATCAATATAGCGTTCGGGATGTTCAATCATTAAGTGGACATCAAAACGAAGTTTCGAATGGGGGCGCAAAGCCTTGACGACAAGCGGGCCAATGGTAATATTAGGAACGAAATGTCCATCCATCACATCAATATGCAAAATATCTGCACCTGCTTTTTCCACAAGGGCCACTTGATCACCTAGGCGAGCAAAATCTGCCGACAAAATGGAAGGGGCTATCTTAATCATCGTTAATATCTCCTCTCAGCTGCAATAACTTCCTCTAGAAACTGACCATAATGCTCGTAGCGGGAGGGATGAATCATCCCAGAAGCCACTGCGGCTTTCACCGCACAATCCGGCTCCTTATGATGCATACAATTAGCAAAGCGACATTTCCCTACTGCCCCCCGAAATTCAACAAAATAATCCGTAAGCTCTTCTCGTTTCATCTCGGGAAGATAGAGAGAAGAGAAACCCGGGGTATCTGCCAGCAATCCTTCACCACACACCATGAGCTCCACATGGCGGGTGGTGTGGCGGCCCCGTTTGAGTTTCTGACTGACATCCCCTGTTTTTAACTCTAAATCGGGGGATAAAGCATTAAGAAGGCTGGACTTTCCTACTCCGGAGGGTCCGGCCAAAACAGTCACTTTCCCATTGATCTGTTCCTGTAATTCCACAAGCCCTTCTCTCGTTTTCGTGGAAACCTTGATCAGATCATAGCCTAGCTCTCGGTAGAAGTCCATCCCATCTGCAGCGATGGTCTTTCCCGAGGGATCTGCTTGAGTGCTTGCTAAGTCTAATTTGTTCATAATAATCACGGGCTTTATCTGGGCGTCGGTAACTTGAATGATGAGCCGGTCCAATAAGTTCAAATCGGGCTCAGGCGATACATAAGCAAAAACGAGAAAGGCCTGATCCACATTGGCAATGGTCGGCCTGACCAAAGAATTCCGTCGTGGTTCCACCTCTTCGATGGTCGCTTTTATTCCTGTCCCTGGTAGAATCTTCACTCGATCTCCCGGGAGAAACTCCTGATTGCGAATACGAAAGCGACCGCGCAGGGAACATTCCCATACTCGGCCTTCCGCAAACACATAATAAAATCCACTATAGCCCTTGAGTAGTATTCCTGAAATCATGCGTTTAATAAACCCTTTCTCCGAGACCTATATCTGTAAGTGTACTGTCTTACCTAGAATTCGCCACACTAGCTAAAATGACCGGATTGAAAGCTATGGGTCCCGGTCCCCGGGATATGATGATCTTGACACTATCTCCTTTTTTGACCATGGTACCTGGTTTGGGTATTGTATCCATGACCACATCAGGTGGAAATTCTGTGGAGTCTTCAGTCGCCGGAGTGACCACTAAGCCGTATTGTATTAAGATAGCTTGGGCTTCTGCCGGTGATTTGCCGATGACACTAGGTAAAGGTTGCGGTTGGCTACCCTTACCCGCACTGACAAACAAGGTGATGTACCCGTTTTTAGGCCAATCGATTCCGGGAGCAGGATCTTGCTCAGCTATAATTCCGGTCGGCAAGGCAGAATTCTGATCTGTTTGGATGGTGATGTTTTCTTCAACAAAGCCGAGGCTTTTCAGATTATTGACAGCCGTTTCATGGGTAATATCCCCTGTCTTAAAATTAGGGAATTTAACTTGTTGAGGGCCTAAGCTCATCCAAATCTTGATTGATTTCCCTTCTTTCACAGCACTTCCCTCTTGAGGCTCGCTACGGGTAATCTTCCCCTTTTCCACGGTATCACTATTCTCCTCTAGTGTCTCCGGATCTAAAAATAAATTAGCCCGCTCAACGAAATAACCAGCTTCATTAATCGATTTGCCGACTAAGGGTGGGACCGTCGTAGTGTCCACATTAAACCAGTTGGAGAGGCCGATCCATAATCCTCCTACAAGCAGAACAAGAATCCCCAGCGCTACCCAAGGCCAACGCTTACGAGGTTTGCGAGGGATCTTCTTTCGATCATTTTCTGCGGCTTCGGAAGCTAAAACAGAATTGACACCATTGCTTAAGGAACGGTGAATTCGGGTATTATCTAAGTCCTGATCCCCTGAGTCGACTTTATCCACCGGCAGCCCGGCCTGAACCTTATGGAGATCCTGCATCAATTCCTTGGCTGTTGCATAGCGCTGGTCTGGGGATTTGGCAATCGCTCGGATCACCAGATTCTCAAAGGCTGGGCTAACTCTTGGGTTCAGCTTGCTGGGTGGAACAGCTTGTTCCTGTAAATGTTTGAGGGCAATCGCTATGGGTGACTCACCATCATAGGGCACCTTGCCGGTCAAAAGCTCATAGAGAATAATTCCCAAGGAATAGACATCGGATTGCTCATTGGTCTGAACTCCCTTGGCCTGTTCAGGGGATAAGTAATGCACGGATCCGACGATATCTCCCGAATGAGTCATAGTCGCGGCGGAAACTGCCCGAGCAATCCCAAAATCTGTTACTTTAATCCGTCCATCATCGGTGACGAGTATGTTATGAGGCTTGATATCGCGATGAATAATATGATGTTCGTGGGCATGGTGAATGGCTTCCGCAATCTGAATTCCGAGGTCTAAGGTTTGTTCTGTAGATAAGGGGGCATAACTGCGTATAATCTCCTTTAGATTCTGCCCTTCCACGTACTCCATGACAATATATTCCGATTCGCCATCCTTGCCGACATCATAGATCGATACGATATTCATATGAGATAAACTGGCCGCCGATTGAGCTTCCCTACGGAAACGACGCACAAATTCCTCATCCGCGGTGAACTGCTCACGCAGAACTTTAATAGTGACGATGCGGTTTAACAAAAGATCCTTGGCCTTATAGACAATGGCCATGCCTCCGGATCCAATCTTTTCAATTATTTCATAACGATTGCTAAATATCTTGCTCACGAGTTATCACCTACTTTCTGACTTAATGCGGTTTCGATGATGGCCCGGGCGATGGGTGCCGAAGCCCCTCCCCCCGTACCCCCATTTTCCACAAGAACTGCTACCGCAATTTGGGGATTATCTGCTGGCGCAAAAGCAATATACCAAGCATGGGTTGGGACGTTCCCTCCCGGTTCCGCGGAACCTGTCTTGGCCGCTACCTGAAACGCAGCGATTCTACCTGGGGAAGCTGTCCCATCATTAACTGCCGTGACCATGGCACTCTTTATTCTTGCTGCTTGATCTGCGGACAGAGCGGTTAACCAAGGCTCCGGATTCTTATGATAGAGTACATTTTGGTTCTCATCCCTGACCTGCTCTACAATATATGGCTGCATTATTACACCTTGATTGGCTACCCCCGCCGTAATCAAGGCCATATGAAAAGGTGAAACTAAAACTTCTCCTTGACCAAAAGCACTGGCTGCCAGTAGATTATCGTCTAAGCGGCGGGGGACAGCCGCTTCGTTGGTCAAGGTACTGGACTTCACCGGTAGTTCAAAAGGAATCTCTTCGCCAAACCCGAAGGCTTTAGCAGTTTGTAGAAATTGCTTATCTCCGGCCTTTACTCCGAAAGTCGCAAAATAGGTATTACAGGACTCCGCTAAGGCAAGATTAAAATTCACCCAACCATGTGCCTTATCATTTTGTTCACGGATAACTTGTCCATTGATCACCGCTGTACCCGTACAATTGTAGAGATCACCGGTGTTCAGCCCTGCACGCAGTAGTGCCCCCGAAGTCATAATCTTCAAAGTAGATCCTGGGGTATAGAGAGCAAAGGCATGATTCAAAAAGGGGCTCCCTGGCTTTTGACTGATTTTCTCCCAGTTCTCATCGATGCTGCTCCCCTCAAAACTGGGTTGACTGACTAAAGCCAAAACCTCCCCACTGCGCGGGTCCAAAGCAACTGCCGATCCGATCTTTCCTTTTAGACCTTCATACGCAACTTTTTGAAGACGATAATCTATGGTAAGGACTACATCATTACCACGACGTGGTAGCTGAAAAACCTGTTCCAAGGCCTGGGTAGGCGTGGCATCTTTAATACCCAAAAGCCAATCCCCAAGGTAGGCCTCCAAGCCTGAAGAACCATGGAGAAGGGTAGCATAACCCATCAGAGGCTCTATGGCCTCCCCTTTAGGGTAAACTCGCGTTTTCTTTTCTTCATTCAGGTCGGTTTGTGCCAATACTTCGCCGTTTCTGTCGAAAATTCCTCCCCTAACGACCCGTTGCTCGAGAAGAATAAGTCGGCGATTCGCGGGATTCTCTATCAAGTCAGTAGAACGAACCACTTGCCAGTAAACAAGACCCAAGCTCAAGCAGATAATGCTTAAGGAGAAGCCAATCGCAACATTTCTTAGCCCTTTCTTCATGCTGCATACTCCCTTCCCTTGTGCTTGCTATGCATGGGTCCGGCAGCTTCGGCATGAGAAATATTAGCTAAAATACCTAAAAGCAAAAAGTGAATGAGCAAGGAGCTGCCGCCATAGCTAACCCAAGGCAGGGGTATCCCTGTCAAAGGAAGTAGTTTGGTCACTCCCGCTAGAATTATAATGGCCTCTGTCCCCACCAGTATCCCAATACCTGCCGCTAAAATCTGCCCGAAGCGATCCGTCGCCTTCATACTGATATGAAAAGCTCGCAAGACCACAATCAGAAACAGCATCAACACTGCCATAGCTCCGGCAAATCCAAGTTCTTCAGCAATAATGGCGAAGATGAAGTCCGTACTGGCAGCAGGCACCTGAGAAGCTCCGATACCGTTGCCAAGGCCTGTGCCGATGATTTTACCACCACCAATGGCGAAGAGGGATTGGGCAATCTGATACCCTCCCCCGCTGGCATCCAGCCAAGGATTAATCCAGGTAGCAATTCGCACTTGGACATGGCCGAAAAGAAAGTATCCTAAAGTCCCCGTACAGAGGAAGACAGGTATCGCAACACCAAGATAGATCCAGCGTTCTGTGACCACATAAAGAACCAAGACATATAAGGAGAAGAAAACTAGGGCAGTTCCTAGGCTTTTTTGGGCAGCCAGCAGAAGCAGAGAAAATCCTCCCATAGCTAAAAAAGGTCCCAAGGTACGCCAATCAGGCAGAGAAAATCGGCCGATCTGCACTGTCCCGATTCTAAGTATTTCCTCATATTCACTTAAGTAAGAGGCCAAGAAAATGAGCATAGCCACTTTAACTAACTCTTCCGATTCGAAGTTCAGATTACCAAACTTAAGCCAGCTGGTTGCACCGCCTTGGGCAACTCCGAAAAGCAAGGTGATGAACAACAGCACCACTGCCCCTAGCCCTGCAAGATAACGATAGTGCCCTAGCGCACGATAATCTCGAAGAGCATAAAGAATCAAATAAAACACAAACAAACCCAGACAAGCCCACCAGAATTGCTTGAGGGCAGCGGCAGGGCGTATTCGTGTTAAAACAACAAGTCCAATCACGAGAATAAGTTGTACGGTCGGCAGTAAATACTGGTCCCCTCGATAGGCCACAAGCTTTTCTACCGTAGCTCCGATCAAAAGCAGCAGGGAAAAGACCCCCGCCTGCCAGAGGATTTGTTCATTGGTTTTGCCGTCTAAGGTCAGGACTCCAAGTCCTACCCAAAGAACGCTCAGAGTTATTAAACGTAAAATCCAAACCCTTTTCATTCTGTCACTCCGCAATACAGCATAAGGCTGTAAAATTATCGGGTGCACCTCGCTCAATAATTAGCTTTTGCATATGTTCAAGATGCTCTTCCCACGAACAATCCTGTAAGAACTCCTCCGCTATCTCTCCATCACTCAACACATTCGAGACACCATCAGTACAAAGGAAGAATACATCCCCTGCCTGGAAATCCAAGCGCTGGACGTCAACCTCAATATCCCACCCTGCACCCACGGCTCGAACTAACATATGGCGCTTCGGATGATTGTCCGCCTCTTCGAGAGTTATCTGACCTAAACGTACAAGCTCATTGACTAAAGAATGATCGTTGGTCAGTTGCATCAGTTGATTATTTCGCCATACATAAGCTCTGCTATCCCCAACATGGGCAAGTACCACCTTATTCTCCCGAAAAACTACGGCCGTCATGGTGGTGCCCATTCCTTCGGTAGCAGGGTTACGATTCGAGCTCATAAATACTTCTCGATTCGCCCGGACCAAGATTTCCTTGACTTCACTCTCCAACTCCTCATTGCCGGTAGCGCTTAAGTCGGGAGCACTTTTGATTAATTCTTCAATCGCCGTCTGTGCCGCCACTTCGCCTGCTAGATGTCCACCCATCCCATCCGCTACTGCATAGACCTGATATTCTGGGAGCGCAAGGTAGGCATCCTCATTATTTTTGCGCACACAGCCCATTTCACTAAAGCTTAGAACTCTCATTTTGCCACCTCGAATATTGGAAAGTAATACTTCCAATTTTCACATAATCTCCAGCAACCAACTGAACCGAGGAATGAACTCGTTCACCATTCACCCATGTTCCATTGGTGCTACCTAAATCTTCTAGGGTAGTTACGCCTTTCAGATGACGTACTAAGGCATGATCCTGGGATGCGAAGTGATCTGCCAAGACCACATCATTGTTTTTTCCACGGCCCATTTTTAGGCCTTTGGGGTCTACCCGAAAAACCCGACCTTTGGGTAAAAGTTCTCCTCCCGTGAGCACTTCTAGACGCCCAAAATCCTTATCTTCCCTGCGAATCAATCCCTTAAGTTGCAAATCTGCTAATAAGGCTGTGAGTATCCGAAAGAGGAAGAGATAAATCAAGACAATAAACAGTATCCTTCCCAGTACTAAAATCCCTTGCATAGAGAAACCTCCGCGTTATATTGACCAATCCGAACCTTCCTAATAGCCGCTAGACAATCCCTGATGATTTAAAACAAAGACCGTTTGCCCCAGTTCAATATGATCTCCTAAGGCAATCTTTTGCTTAGCTATCCTTTGACCATTTAGCCATGTTCCATTGGTACTACCCAAATCATCAAGCAGCCAGTCTTCGCCCACACGGCTGAGCTTAAGATGCCTTCGTGACACTTCAGGATCTTGTAAGACAATTTCACACTGAGCATGGCGACCGACATGGTAGTCGTCTCCTTCTAAGGGGAAAATTTTTCCAGAATCGGGTCCTTTAATAATTTCGAGACCATAGGCGGTTTTCCTGCTCTGCATTTGAGAATTTAGCAGATGAGAAGGCAATTCATCCTGAAAAATATTAGTGTGATCCCGCCACTCTACATCGGCATTGACTTCCTGACCCTCTTCCTCATACTCATCATCCTCATCCCAAAGCACCTCGATGGAATCATCAAAATCCACTTCAATGAACATCTCATGAGGCTTTACTGTGTCATCGCAATGGAGCTCAATAGAGGGTTTACTCAGAAAGGTAAAACTGCTCTTCTTCCCTTCCGCATGGAGATATTTAGAGAGTTCAACTAGAAAGGCATCTCCGAAGCTGGCGAAGGGGCTCCAATCACTGGAATGGAGAAAAACCCGATACACATTGGGAACATAGACTTGGGAAATGCTTACCTGCTTGTTTTTGTGCATTGTCCGGACCAGTTCTTTGGCCAGCTCCACCGGTTGTAGCTTTGCGTTATTATTTTTTTTAAACATGCCCGTAAATAAGTTTTCTGCTACTTCTTCAAAGCGGGCGATTAGATTCATATTTGCTCACCCTCCACTTGCCGTCTCAACTGACCGCAGGCTGCATCGATATCTGTTCCCTTCTCTTCACGAACAGATACAGGTATTCCCATAGCCTCTAAAACCTGGGCAAACTCTTGAATTTCCCGTGCCGTAGGACGAGCCATGCCAGTCTCTACGACAGGATTGACTGGTATCAAATTCACATGGGACAACTGCCCCTTTAAGAGCTGTCCTACTTCTTCGGCGGCTTCCCGAGTCGCTTGTCCGGAGATTAAAGCAATCTCGAAAGTAATCCGGCGGTTTGTCAATTCCGTATATTCCTGACAAGCTGCCATCAATTCTTCCAAGGGATAACGTCGATTCATCGGAATGAGTTGATTACGGGACGTGTTATTGGCACTATGTAAAGAAACTGCCAACCCTACTTGAGGATTATCTCTGGCGAGTCTGCGAATTTTCGCAGCCACCCCACTCGTGGAAATCGTCATACGGCGCATGCCAATGCCTTGGCCCGACGGGTGATTCAGTAAATGAAGCGCTTTAAGGACGGGGTCATAGTTCAATAAAGGCTCTCCCATTCCCATGAAGACGATATTGGTAACCTGAAAGTCCGGATCTTCTTGACGCATGATATGGGTGATATCCAAAACCTGACCCACAATCTCTCCCGGGCTTAAGTTTCTCCGCAAGCCTCCCAACCCAGTAGCACAAAAACTACAGCCTACTGCGCAGCCAATCTGAGTGGACACACAGACGGTATGGCGATCGCGGTTTTTAAGTCGATCATAGTCCATGAGCACACACTCAATGGTTTCTCCATCATAGCAACGGAAAAGAAACTTCCTAGTTCCGTCTCGGGAAACCTGTTCTTTGACTTTCGTAAAAGGTTGTAGAGTTAGCCCTGTTTGCAACTTCTTCTGATCGAGTACGCTGATGTTTTTCATTTCGTCCCAGCCCTGAATAGCTTTCTGTTGGACCCATTGAAACACCTGACGACCACGAAAACTCGGTAGTCCTAACTCACTACAGAGCCGGATTAACTCCTCTTGATTTAAATCTCGGCAATCCGTTCTCATCATAGTATTCACCCAAATCTTTCCACCTAAACTTCAACCCGGCGAAATTTAGCCAGGAAAAATCCATCCATACCGTGTTTATGAGGTAAAATCTGCAAAAAACCCTTCGTCGCTTGCTTCCGATCCTGTTCAGAGTCTAAAGAATAGGGGAGCCCCTCCACCAGATCCACAGTCGCAAACTCCGGATGTTGGGCTCGAAAAGCTTTAATGACTTCGAAATTCTCTTCAGGTTCTATGGTACAGGTCGAATAAACCAATTCTCCACCCAAAGCTACGCATTGAGCGGCCCGTTCCAATAAGGCCAACTGAAGCTCAGGCAAGGACTTGATTTCTTCTTCTGTCTTATGCCAACGCATATCCGCCCGCCGACGTATCACACCGAGCCCGGAGCACGGGGCATCCACTAACACCTTATGGCAAGTTGAATTACCTATACCTTGCAGTTCTCGCGCATCCCCTGCCTGAGCATGAATGATCGTGATTCCCAAACGCTGGGCCAGCTCTTCAATGATCTTTACTTTATGGGGGTGGAGATCAAAGGCTTGAATCTCGCCTTCATTCTCCATCCTTTGGGCTAAGTGAGTGGTCTTCCCTCCAGGCGCCGCACAAACATCTAAAACCCTTTGACCCCTTTGCGGATTCAAGACATGAGCAATCAGTTGAGAACTCTCATCTTGAACAGTGAAGAGTCCTTCTTGAAAACTAGGGAGCCTCTCAATGGAGCCAAAGTCTTCGATGAGTAGGCTTTCCGGCACTCGTTCTCCCCAAGTCACCTGTACCCCTTCATTAGTCAGCCTCTCTACTAGTTCATCCCGAGTGATTTTCAGGGTATTCGTGCGAATCCATGTGGGGGCCGGTTCATTATTGGCTTGACAAAGGGCTTCTGTTTCCTCCATGCCATAACGTTTTAACCAGCGCTTCACCATCCACTCGGGATGAGAATAGCGCAGTGAAAGATAGCGGCTCGGTTCTCTTTCCTTACTCGGCCATTCCATATCCCAACCGCTTTCCAAGACCCTCCGCAAAACACTATTGACTAAAGAGGTGTATTTCCCTTGGCGTCGTTTGGTTAATTCCACCCCTTCGTTGATGGCCGCTGAGGCAGGGATTCTTGAAAGGTAAAGAATTTGAAAGGTACTGACCCTCAGAATCCAGCGCACCTCATGAGGCAATTGGGATAAGGGCTTGCGCAAATGCCGCCTTAAAGCATAATCCAAGGTCAGTCGATTCTTTAAGCTGCCATTGACCAGAAGGGTAGTCAGTTGGCGATCTCGAGGATCGGCAAGGTCATGAAGAGCCTTCTGTAACAGCAGGTTAGCATAAGCATTTTCCTCTTCAATCCGTTTGAGAATCCGGACAGCTAAAGCTCTTGCGGTTAGCTTATTCATGATTGATCCATCCTTCACCAAAGCCCTCACCCACATGGGCATGACGACCTAAGAAAAAGTCCCGTGCAGGCATGGTCTTTTTTCCGGCCGGCTGAACTTCCGTCACCAAGATTAAGCCTTCCCCCGTCTGAACCAGCAACCCTTCTTGACGATAGTTCACTACTTCGCCCGGTTTTGGTGTCTTCACGAAAGACTCCTTGACCGATTCCTCGGAGCTCTTTTTGGCAGTACGAACTTTGACCGTTTCTTCGCGAAAGGTCGTATAGGCACCCGGCCAAGGATGTAGCCCACGAATTTGATTGTGAATCTCTTGGGCGCTGCGTGTCCAATCAATTTTCTCATGTTCACGAGTAAGTAAGGAAGCATAGCGAGTCGGCCCGCTTTGCGGAATGCCCTTTAGCTCACCCTTTTGAAGTTGCTCCAAGGTTGTAATGAGAAGTCCAGCTCCCTTGTGAGCTAGATCATCATGCAATTCCCCGGTGGTGGTGTCTTCCCCAATCGGGCTCTCGACTTTAAGGAGCATATCTCCCGTATCTAAGCCGACATCCATCTGCATCGTTGTCACCCCGGTCTGATGATCACCAGCCAAGATAGCCCAATGAATCGGGGCTGCTCCACGCCAATCCGGCAAGAGAGAGGCATGAACATTGATACACCCAGAGGGTGGCAATTCTAGAATTTCTTTAGATAATATCTGACCATAGGCCACGACAATGATTGCTTCCGGAGCAAGCTCTTGCAAACATTGTATACTTTCACGATTCTTCACCTTTTGCGGCTGGTAAACCGTAAGCCCCAGTTCTTGAGCCGCTACCTTTACCGGACTGGGCTTCAGGGCCTTGCCCCGTCCGGACGGACGATCGGGCTGAGTGAAAACGCCCACCACTTCATGTCCGTGAGCTACTAGGGCTTGTAAGGTTGGAACGGCAAAGTCTGGCGTTCCCATGAAAACGAGTCGCATAGTGATTCTCCTAACGTCGATTATGGTTCTGTATCTTTGAGAGGATATGGAGGGATATGTAGCTTGTGTTTCTGTCTCTAGGATTTTGCTTTACACCGTTCGCTAAGTAAGCTACTTGAGATTCAGTTTGATGGATTACCGTCTATGAGTCTTTGCCGCTTTATCGACGAAAAGGACTCCTTCTAAGTGATCGACCTCATGCTGAAGGCAACGAGCTAACAAGCCTGTTCCCTCGATGACTTGGAGTTCTCCTTTGCGGTTGAGGGCTTCGACCTTTACTTTGGCTGCTCGCTTCACCTGGCCTGTAACGCCGGGGATGCTTAAGCAACCTTCATCATCGATATCTTCCCCTTCTGTCTCGAGGAAGACAGGATTGATTAGTTCTATAGGGCCATCTCCCACATCAACAACTACAACTCGTTTGGAAACTCCGACTTGAGGAGCGGCCAAGCCTACTCCTTCAGCATCATAGAGTGTATCCAGCATATTATCTAACAGCTTAACAATATTTGGGGTAATCTCTTTAACCGGGACTGCCTTTTCCCTTAATACGTCTGAACCTATTTCCACAATCTGATAAATCGCCATTTAGCTCTTCCCCTTTCTCATTCTACCTGATCATCATTATATTACATGTCTCTCTCCTGTGACAGTATCCTTACATACTTAATGGATCCACTTCAATATTCAATTGAACTCCCGAACTGCTTGAATCATGAGCAAAGCGTTGTACCCCTTGATGCATAAATTCACGCAAGAACACGATGTTTTTTCCTTTTAGAGATACCTGCCAGCGATAGTGATTTTTTAGGCGTGGTATCACGGCTGGAGCCGGGCCAAGAATATCTAAAGAAGTATTCCCATTTTCATGAGAACCTATTCCTTGATTTAAGGCACGGGCCAAGCTATGTGCTCCTTTAATGACCCGATCTTCTTTTTCGTGGGTCAGGGTGACTCGAATCACATGAGTGTAGGGCGGATAATTTCTTGCCTTGCGATAGGCAATCTCCTCCCAGAAAAAACCCTTAAAGTTATGATGCGAGGCTTTAATAATGGCTCGATCTTCAGGAGCATAGGTCTGAATAACGACTTGACCCGGTTTATCACTGCGACCTGCCCGACCGGCCACTTGGGTTAGGAGTTGGAAGGTTCTCTCCCTTGCCCGAAAATCCGGCATATTCAGCATCTGGTCAGCCGCGATAACTCCGACTAAAGTAACATTAGGGAAATCTAGGCCTTTGGCCATCATCTGAGTCCCCACTAAGATATCTGCTTCTTGACGGCGAAATCGACCCAGAATTTCCCCATATCCTTCTTTCGAGCGCGTCGTATCAAAATCCAACCGCAGAATTCTGGCTGCCGGATAGAGTCCTTTAATCTCTTCTTCAACTCTCTGTGTCCCTTGCCCAAAGAAACGAATATAGCGGCTGCCGCATTCCGGACAAGTGCGCGGGGGAATCTCTTCGTGATTACAATAATGACAGCGCATGGAATTGCCTTGGGTGTGGTAGGTCAGAGCAATGTCGCAGTCACTACAGCGAACCACATAACCGCACTCTCGGCATGCGACAAAGGTCGAATAGCCCCGTCGGTTTAAAAAGAGCATCCCCTGTTCTCCCCGCTCCAAGGTCCCCTTAAGCTTATTTTGTAAAGAGAGAGAGAACATGCTGCGATTGCCTTTAATCAGTTCTTCTCGCATATCGACCACCTCAACAGGGGGTAGCGGGCGGTTAGCGACTCTATTCTCCATTGAAAGCAAGGAGATTTTCCCTGCCTGGGCTGCGGCATAAGCTTCCAGAGAAGGGGTAGCACTACCCAAGACTACAACTCCCCGGAGCTGTTCCATCCGTTTGCGGGCTACATTTCGAGCATGATATTTGGGGTTTTCCTCCTGATGGTAAGCTCCCTCATGTTCTTCATCCAAGATAATCATGCGCAGATTGGGAAGAGGTGCAAAGACCGCCGAGCGAGCGCCGATGACAATTCTGATTTTACCCTGCAAAATATCCTGCCAAGCCTTAGCCTTTTCACTGACTTGTAAACCAGAGTGCAATACAATCAGCTGATCTCCGAAGTGCTCACGAAAATAACTAGCAATCTGAGAAGTCAAAGAGATCTCCGGCACAAGCAAAATAGCCGAGCCTCCCTGAGCTAATACTTCTCCAATAATTCTTTGGTACACTTCCGTCTTTCCACTGCCCGTTATGCCGTGCAAAAGAATGGTTTCATACTGCTGCTTGGCTAAAGCCCCCATAATCTTTTGGCTTACGTTCGATTGTTCAGAAGTAAGTACCCGACGATAATCTGAAGAAAATCTCTGAATATCGGCAGTGTTTACCTCTACTCCTTCATCTGACATTCCGCTCGAAAGTGCCTTTCGCACACTTTGAGGAACACCCGAGGTAAAACGAGATTCCAACCTGATCCAACCCTGTTTCGCTAACTGTTCAACTTGATTTTTGGTCAATCCTGATCGTTTGAGGTAAATACTCAGGGACAGGGCCTTGTTCCGTGAGCGAAAGAGTACCGCCAAGGCGTGGTAGGACTCGGGATCAAGAATCTGCAGCGTCTTAACATCTTCGTCTTCTTTCGCTGCAACGGGGATAACCCACTCCTCTACCTTCCCTTTTAAAAGGGGCCAAACTGTGTGGAGACTTTGTGCAATAGAACAGATCGTGGTCTCTGCTAGCCACAGTGCTAGATCGATTAAATCTTCTGGAATGATTTCCAGAGTGCCCACTATACCTATGATCGGTTTGATTGCCCGATCAGAAACCCCTTGGGGTAGTTCATTCGTAAACCGTACAGCGACTCCCTGGACTTGACGATATTGCAAGGGTACAAGTACCCGCATACCTCGTTTCAGGTCCATTCCCTCAGGAATTTGATAATGAAATACTTGATCAAGGCGACGATTTGCTACATCGACAAGAACCTCTGCATAGTGCATTTTCATCGCCTCCTTTTTGTCCATTCTCTTTTTCTTTCCTGATTTACATTTTAACATAGATGAAGAGTTGTAGGTATAGACCCACTTTCCAAATACATCTGGCCAATCAATAAAGGGATGCTGGTCTACCCAACATCCCGAAAACCTTGATTCTATCTTGTTTTAAGGCTATCTTGCCGCCTTTTGCTACCTTATAACTTATACTACCGTAACCGCTGTCCCCGAGACACTGACCATGAGCATGCTGCCACTTTGGCCGACCACTTCATAATCGATATCTACCCCTACTACAGCATTGGCCCCTAGCTGAGCTGCATTTTGTTGCATTTCTTGGAAGGCGATTTGTCGAGCATCCTGAAGTTTTTCTTCATAGGCCCCCGAACGACCGCCAATAATATCAGTGATACTGGCAAATACGTCCCGAATCACATTGGCACCCATAATAGCTTCTCCCGTTACAATTCCATGGTAGGACTGGATTTTTCGCCCATCAATATTGGGAGTTGTCGTCATAATCATAACTTATACCTCCTTGTTTATAACTAACCCAGCAAACTGAATATGCCTATCCAACAGGAAATAATTCTCTGAAACTTAAAAGATTCCTGCTTTTAAGGAATTAGATGCTAGAGGTTAATTGCAAGTTTTCGCTCCTTATTCTTCCAAAGAATACGCATTTTAGTATAAATTCTTTAAATATTATTATTAATCATCATATCATGAAAAATATCTTGCCAAACTAATTTTTAATATGCTATGCTCTAAACAAGGTAAATATTCTATGACCTTTAAATTAGTCCCGTGAGGCTAAGAAGGAAATGGCGTACCATGATAATGTTGACATGGGCACCTCTTTCTTGCTTGCGGGCAAGGAAGAGGTTTTTTGTTGTGAATGAAAAGGAGGCTAACCCATGATTAGAGAAGTTCAGATTCATGAAAGACTTTCCCTTGCCCAAACGATTCCCCTTGGCCTGCAACATGTTTTTGCTATGTTCGGAGCCACAGTCCTCGTGCCCTTTTTAACTGGCTTAAGCCCAGCCATCGCCCTTCTTTCCTCGGGAATCGGCACGATCGTTTTCCTACTCTTGACCAAAAGCATGATTCCAGCCTACTTAGGTTCTTCCTTTGCTTACATTGCTGCCTTAACTTATTTTGTGCAAGATCAGAATAACTTAGCTGCTGCCATGGGCGGGGCCCTCGTCATCGGTATTATTTACATCATTCTTTTTGCCCTCATGAGTGTTTTTGGCAGCGCTTGGATTCATAAGATTGTCCCTTCGGTTGTGGCCGGCCCGGTTGTCGCCATTATTGGCTTAAGTTTAACGCCCGTCGCATCAGGCATGTCGGCTAATAATTGGTATATCGCCATATTCACCCTCGGGGTGACCATCTTTCTAAGCACCTATGCTAAAGGCTTCTTGAAAATCATTCCCATTCTTTCCGGAATTATCATCGGCTATATTGTCGCAGCCTTCGCCGGTTTAGTAGACTTCACCGGGGTAACTGCTTCCGTAGCTTCTCTGGATAAAATCTTTGCTTCACCTATCAATGCTGACACTTGGGCTATGCCAAGCTTGAATAAAGCTGCAATTCTAATGTTTGCCCCTCTAGCTTTTGTCACCATCATTGAAGACTTAGGTCATATGATTGTCCTCGGCAATATTACCCATTCAGATCCCATCGAGAAGCCAGGCTTCAACCGAGTCTTGTTGGGCAATGGTCTCGCTACTGGAATCGCTAGCTTCTTGGGCGGCCCTCCGGTAACCACGTATGGCGAAAATATTGGTGTACTAGCCGTAACTCGGGTCTATAGCACCTTTAACATCTGGGTAGCCGCTATTATCGCCATCATCCTTAGTTTCGTCAGTCCCCTCCAAGCCTTGATTATGTCTATTCCTACAGCCGTCATGGGCGGCGTCTCTCTCTATCTCTTCGGTATGATTGGGGTCACTGGTCTGCGTACTCTGATTGAAGCACGTGTGGATTTCTCGAAGAGCAAGAACCTGATCATCGCCTCGGTCATCTTCGCCGTCGGAATTGGAGTCCAAAGCCACGGTGTTGCCTATGCGACTTTAGCCGGAATTATCCTCAATCTCATCCTTCGGGAAGAAAAAGAGGATTAAGCCACATAAAGATGTAGCTTAAGTAAACAACTTAGACTTGGATAAGGTTTGGAATTGAATCTCTTGCATACAGGGGGTGTCGCGAAACTACTTAGAGTAGCTAGCGATGCCCCTTCTTTATTCTTGCATTAAAGAATAGGGATTTCCCAATAATAAAATGATATAATACAACATGCTATGACCTAACCAGCTATTAGCGCCGACAATTTGCGAAAGGAAACTACGGTAAGTGAACGATACTTTGATAGTTTATTACTCACTTTTTGGCAACACAAAGAACTTAGCCATAGAAATAGCTAAGCAGACTGGTGGCACGATGAGGGAGCTAGTTCCTGACAAAAAATATTCGTTTGACTATAATACGGCTGCCAAAGAAGTAAGGAATGAAATTTCACGAGGATTTTGTCCGAAGCTCATTCGCGGAAATGAATCAATAGATGATTATCAAACAATCTTTATCGGTACACCAAACTGGTTCAAAACAGTAGCTCCACCGGTTTTGAGTTTCCTTAAACAATTTGATTTTACTGGTAAGACAGTCATCCCCTTTTGTACTCACGGTGGCGGAGGATTCTGCCAAATCGAGGATGATATTGTTAAGGAGTGTTCAGAAGCCACCCTTTTGTCCGGAATTGCTATCAATGGCTCCGCTGAATCGGAGAGTATTTCACGGTGGCTCGAAACGATTGCCTACAGCCAATAATTCACATACACATTATTTTTGAGGAGGTATCGTCATGAATTTCGATCCCTTGTACTACCCTTATGCTTCAAAACGATTACTTAATTATGCTAGCCGTGGGATGGTAGCAACCTCCCAGACTCTAGCCGCTCAGGCGGGCTTGGACATCCTCAAGAAAGGAGGAAATGCCATCGACGCGGCTATTGCTACCGCCGCTTGTCTGACCGTTGTGGAGCCCACCTCTAATGGTATTGGTGGCGATGCTTTTGCTTTAGTCTGGACCAAAGGACAACTGCACGGACTTAACGCCAGCGGTACAGCACCGGCTTCCCTCTCGGGCCAGGCTTTAATAAAAAAGGGCTACAACGAAATGCCGCAATACGGCTGGATTCCCGTGACGGTACCGGGTGCACCTTCTGCTTGGGCTGCCTTAGCAGAGCGTTTTGGCCGACTACCTTTAACCGAGACTCTAAAGCCTGCCATCGAATATGCAGAACAAGGCTACCCCGTATCCCCGATTCTCGGGCACAATTGGCAGATAGCCTATGAAAAACTTTCCCAAGATCTTAAGGGCGAGGAATACGCCTCCTGGTTTGAAACCTTTGCTCCCCAAGGGCGGGCTCCCTTGATCGGGGAAATATGGCGTTCCCCTGATCATGCTCAGACCTTAACGAAAATTGCTGAAAGCAATGCCCAATCCTTTTACAAGGGAGAACTGGCCGAAAAGATCGACGCCTTCTCGCAAAAGTATGGCGGCTATCTTCGCAAAGCGGACTTAGAGGAATACCAACCCTTATCGGTCGATCCTATCCATATCAATTATCGGGGTTATGATGTCTGGGAGATTCCCCCCAACGGCCATGGTCTAGTGGCTCTTATGGCACTGAACATCCTTAAAGGCTTTGATTTCACCGACAAGGACTGTATTGAAACCTACCACAAGCAGATAGAGGCCATTAAACTGGCTTATGTGGACGGACGCAAATATATCGCTGATCCACGGGATATGGAAGTTAAGGTACATGATCTGCTTTCCGAAGGATATGCTCTGGAACGCCGTAAGCTTATCGGTAAAACAGCGCTTCTCCCTGAACCGGGTACTCCTCCCAAAGGAGGAACGGTCTATTTGGCTACCGCTGATAACGAAGGCAATATGGTTTCCATGATTCAGAGCAACTATATGGACTTTGGTTCAGGTCTAGTGGTTCCCGGAACGGGCATCAGCCTGCATAATCGCGGCAATAATTTCTCCTTAGATCCTCAACATGTTAATTTCTTAGGTCCAAGGAAGCGTCCTTACCACACCATCATCCCTGGTTTTCTTACTAAAGCCGGGAAAGCGCTAGGACCCTTTGGGGTTATGGGAGGCTTCATGCAGCCCCAAGGCCATGTTCAGGTTCTGATGAATGCTATTGACTTCAATCTAAATCCCCAAGCGGCTTTAGATGCTCCCCGTTTTCTTTGGAATAAAGATCGCCATGTTCAAGTAGAGCGCTCCTTCCCCCATCATATCGCCGATGCTTTATGCCGCATGGGCCATGATATCGAATGGAGTGGCAATACCGGACTTTTTGGACGAGGGCAGATTGTGTGGCGCAATGAAAATGATGTGTTAATGGGCGCCACCGAACAGCGAACCGATGGCGTCGTAGCCACTTGGTAAATCCGCACCGGTTGGACCAGCGTAAGCCAAAGCTCACTGGACAATAAAGAACGATAAGGCTAAAAGTTTCAAATTAAAAAAGTGTGGATCTTCAAGATCCACACTTTTTTCACGCAGAAGAAGGCCGCTGCCCGTATATACTCTTCATTATTAGCTCGACTTCCATATCTAAGTAATAATGTCATTGTGCATTTACTGTAATCCAGCTTGTTCCCTTAGGGTTGCTGCCTTATCGGTCTTTTCCCAAGGGAGATCGAGGTCATTGCGACCAAAATGCCCATAGGCTGCCGTCTGACGATAGATGGGACGACGAAGATCCAAGGTCTTGATGATTCCTGCTGGACGCAAATCGAAGTTGGCAAGAATCAATTCAACAATTTTATCTTCGGCAATCTTGGCTGTTCCAAAGGTCTCCACGTTGACAGAGACAGGATGAGCCACCCCAATAGCGTAGGCGATTTGAATTTCGCAGCGATCAGCTAAACCGGCTGCCACGACATTTTTAGCGACATAACGAGCAGCATAAGCAGCGGAACGGTCAACCTTTGTAGGATCTTTACCAGAGAAGGCACCGCCCCCATGACGAGCCATACCACCATAGGTATCGACGATGATCTTGCGCCCGGTTAAGCCGGCATCCCCTTGGGGACCACCAATCACAAAGCGACCCGTGGGGTTAATGAAATATCGGGTCTTTTCATCCAGCAGTTCCGAAGGGACTACCGGGAACACCACATGCTCCAGAAGGTCACGGCGGATTCGCTCTTGAGATGATTCCGGATGATGCTGTGTGGAAATAACAATGGTATCAATTCGTACCGGCCGATTACCCTCATATTCGACGGTAACTTGGGTCTTGCCATCCGGACGAAGATAGTCTAAAAGATCGGTCTTGCGAACTTCACTTAAACGACGTGCTAAGCGATGGGCCAAATCAATAGGAAGGGGCATATAGCTATCCGTTTCGTTGGTGGCGTAGCCAAACATCATACCTTGGTCACCGGCACCAATGGCTTCGATAGCCTCGTCCGACATCTCACCGTTTTTGGCTTCCAGAGCTTTGTCAACCCCTAAGGCGATATCCGCCGATTGCTCACCGATGGAAGTGAGAACTGCGCAGGTATCAGCATCAAAGCCAAATTTGGCACGGGTATAACCAATCTCGCGAATGGTCTGCCTAACCGTGCTGGGGATATCCACATAGCAATTGGTCGTAATTTCACCACTTACTAAGACCAATCCTGTGGTCACTGAGGTTTCACAGGCTACCCGAGCATTGGGGTCTTTGGCGAAGATCGCATCTAAAATCGCATCGGATATTTGGTCACAGATTTTATCGGGATGTCCTTCCGTTACAGACTCGGAAGTAAACAATTTCTTTACCATATCAATCACTCCTTCTCCCTGAGTCGTTCAGCAATCTCTTGAACCAAGCGTCTGGCCACTTCCAGCTTTTTCATCTGGGGTAGATCTATTCTTGTCCCCTCGGGGAAAAGAAAACTGACAATATTCGTCGGGCTACCAAATCCGGCACCGGGTTGGGTGACGTCGTTGGCTACCAGCATATCTACATTTTTGCGCTGCATTTTGGCTTGAGCATGTTCATAAAGCTTCTCCGTCTCAGCGGCAAATCCCACCAAGAATTGTTGTTCTTTTTTCTCACCTAACTCTGCTAGGATATCAGGGTTAGGAACAAGCTCAAGAGTTCGGCTTGTCCCATCCTTCTTGATTTTTTGTTCAGCACTTGCTTTGGGACGATAATCAGCAACTGCTGCTGCTTTGACCACAATATCCACATCCGTAAATTCACTCATGACTGCATCGTACATTTCTTGGGCTGTCATGATTGGAATTCGCCTTACGCCATAAGGAGTCGACAATTCGGTTGGAGCAGATATTAGGATTGTCTGCGCACCGGCCTCCCTTAATGCCTCAGCAACAGCAAAGCCCATTTTCCCCGAAGAACGATTGCCAAGGTAGCGAACAGGATCAAGGGGTTCTTGGGTTCCACCTGCAGTAACTAAAGCTTTTTTGCCCGCCAGTAGCCTTGAAACAGCAAAAAAACCTTGCAATGCTTCGACTAACTCCTGAGGCTCACTCATCCGACCATCCCCAGACGTGCCACAAGCCTGAAAACCAGTAGCCGGTCCTAGAATGCGCACGGAATGTTGTTGTAGCTTCTGCAAGTTCTCCTGGGTCGACGGATGGTGATACATATTATGATTCATTGCAGGTGCCACGAAGATGGGTGCTCGAGTGGCTAGTAAAACTGTTGAAAGAAAATCATCAGCTATGCCCGCAGCCATTTTGGCTAATATATTAGCCGTAGCAGGAGCAACTAAAACTGCATCGACAGCTTCCGCTAAGGCAATATGCTCAACATTCCATACCTTGGGTTCTTCAAACATCTCCACATAGACTGGGTTAGCGGATAGGGTCCTTAGGGTCAAAGGGGCAATAAATTCTGTTGCCCCTTTGGTCATTGCCACATATACAGCTGCACCTTGCTTGCGAAGCCTACTGATGACATCTGCTGCCTTATAAGCAGCGATACCACCGGTAACTCCGACCAAGATCTTCTTATCCCGCAGCATTATTTGATTCCCTCAGTGGTCAATTCAAAATGATATTTCCCCTTGGCAATTTCTTCGAAAGCAATGCTGACCGGCTTTTCTCCCGGATGGTTTGCTTCGAATTCCGGTTCTTCCATCAGGTTACGAGCTCTCTTAGCTGCTGCCAATACCAGTGTATACTTACTATCCACTTTACTGAGCAGAATATCGAGGGAAGGTTGTTTCATGTTTACACCCCCTGAAATACATATGGTTTTCTTTTAACACGACATTTTTCGGCAACGAGTATGCTTTTTAGCTTATCCACTGCGGCAGGAATTTCATCATTGATGACCACATAGTCATACTCACTAACATATTCCAGTTCACGAGCTGCAGTTTTTAGTCTCTTTTGGATGATTTCCTCAGATTCGGTTCCACGCTTATGGATGCGTTGTGCAAGTTCATCCATGGACGGCGGAACAACAAAAATAAACACCCCTTGGGAGAAGCCCTTCTTGACTTGTAAAGCTCCTTGAATTTCAATCTCGAGAATGACATCGTTGCCTGCCTGAATGGCTTGTTCCACTGCAAACTTTGGAGTCCCGTAGAAGTTCCCACAAAACTCCGCCCACTCCAAAAGTTGATCCTGCTCGATCATGGTTTGAAATTCTTCCCGGCTACGGAAGTAATAATGCAATCCATCTACTTCACCCGGACGAGGCTGGCGCGTCGTCGCCGACACGGAATACTTTACCTGAGGCATTTGTCTCAACAGTTCCTGGCAAAGGGTTCCTTTACCCGCCCCAGAAGGACCGGATAGAACAATCAACAATCCATGATTCTGTTCCACCATGTCTCCCCCTTAATCCGCTGGGTCTTCTGTAGTGTTGTTAGCTTCTTTTGCAGTTAAGCGATGGGCTACAGTTTCTGGTTGAACAGCGGACAGAATGACATGATGACTATCGCAGATAATAACGGCACGTGTTCTGCGACCATAGGTGGCATCAATCAGCATCCCTGCATCTCGTGCTTCCTGGATAATCCGCTTAATGGGAGCGGACTCCGGGCTGACAATGGAGATGATGCGATTAGCCGAGACGATATTGCCAAACCCAATATTAATTAATTTAATGTCCAAAACTTTACCCTCCAATTATTCTAGATTCTGAACTTGTTCTCTGATTTTCTCTAATTCGCTTTTCATCTGAACAACATGCTGTGTAATACTGATATTATTAGCCTTCGAGCCAATGGTGTTAATCTCCCGATTCATCTCTTGAACCAGAAAATCAAGCTTGCGCCCGACGGGTTCAGAACTATTAAGAGCTTCTTGGCATTGATCCATATGACTTTGCAAGCGAACCAATTCTTCAGTAATCGATGCCCGATCTGCAAAAAAAGCCACTTCGTTAGCCAGGCGAGCTTCATCGAGAATAGCCTTATCCCCCAGAAGAACCTCAATCCTTTCCTGTAAGCGGATTTGGTAATCTGCCACGATGCTATCGGTATATCCGGCTATCTCATCTTTGGCAGTCCTTATGGTATGTAAGCGTTCTAAAAGGTCTTCTGCTAAGCGCCCGCCTTCCACCTGCCGCATGGCGATGAATCCAGCTAAGGCTTCAGAGACAGCAAGGCCCAAAGGTTCCCAGATTAATTCGAGATCAATTTCCGCATCCTCCACCGAAAAAATCTCCGGCAAAGCCGCTAAGCGATAAATATCTGTCTCATAGGTCGTATTTAGGGCTGTAGCTAGTTCCTTCAAGGTTTTATCATACGATAGGGCTAAATCTTTGTCAACCTTCACCAATCTCTTTTTCTCTTCTGTTTCCTTAACATTAACAAAGACATCAATACGTCCTCGGTTAATTTTTGCTTGCAGGATTTTCCGTATTCTATCTTCTAAACTATTCAGATGGCGGGGCATCCGTACTGCTGTTTCAAAGAACCGGTGATTGACTGCTTTTAATTCGATGGTGAACTGATAGCCGTGGCCAGAGGCTTCCCCTCTACCAAATCCTGTCATGCTATTTGCCATGTCTAGCCCAACTTTCTCTAACCTTTTATTCTATTATAGCTAGTGGAGTTCGAAAAAACAATTTATGAGCACTTCTTATTCATTGATGCAATCTACGCAACCGAAAAGGCCTAGAAAAGAAAAGGAACCCACCTAGGGCTCCTCGATTAATGGATGGTGCATTAGCAAAAAAATATTCAAATACTTTTACTATTGTGGCAAAGGGCATTGTAATATCCTGGAAATTCGCTGGGCTGAGAGAAATGATTTCTGTGAGTATTTTATGAAGATCTTGACTTATTCCTTCGAGGGTCTGATCAAAGAGGTCAAACTTGTCTACATAATGCAAATAAAAGGTGCTGCGAATTGCAGCTTTTGTTCGGATCACTCGTCGATTTGTTTATTGAAGGATAAATCCAGTTGAATTATAATCAAACTGGAGAAATAATCAACTCACTGTCTAAAAACTATTAGACTTAAGGGGGTGTCTTTACGAGAATTGTAATTCCTAAAGAGGGCAAACCTAAGCATTCTCTTAATATGGAATATCCTCATTGCATCGTTGTCCGCAGAGTAAACAAATTCTTCGGCAAAAAACATGTTCTGAAGGATATTGATCTGGAGATTCCTTATGGTCATATCTATGGCTTACTCGGGCCCTCTGGATGTGGAAAAACGACAGTAGTGAAGATAATCGCTGGGATTCTTGAAGCTACTTCCGGTGAAGCCTATGTCCTCAATGAAGCGATGCCGAAGCTGAGCCTAATGACGAAAATTGGCTATATGGCTCAGTCCGATGCTTTATATACTTCTCTGACCGCTGCGGAGAACCTGCATTTTTTCGGGGCAATTTACGGCATGAGTAAATCTGACATTAAGAGAAAGTCAGCGGAGGTTATGGACTTAGTCAATCTCTCCGCCGATCTCCATAAACCTGTCCAAGCGTTTTCTGGTGGGATGAAGCGACGGCTTTCCTTAGCGATGGCCATCTTGCATAGCCCTCCCGTATTGGTTTTAGATGAACCAACGGTCGGCATTGACCCGCTCTTGCGCAAAAACATCTGGCAGGAATTAAACAAATTTGCCGAACAGGGTACCACCATCCTGGTGACAACCCATGTCATGGATGAAGCAGACAAGTGCCATAACCTAGCCATGATGAGGAATGGCCGGCTCATTGCCAAAGGGACCTCCCAGGAACTACAGGCGCATATCGGTGTGAACAGTCTCGAGGAAGCTTTCATTTATTACGGAGGGCAAGCAGATGAGAGTTAGAGCAATGGCCCTGCGAATCCTAAACCAGTTGCGACATGACCGGCGCACCTTGGCTCTCATGCTGGTCGCCCCGATTTTTCTGCTGACTCTAGTTTACTTCATCCTTGCCGATTCAGTTCCTAATATAAAAGTCGCCGTCGTCAATGCCCCAGTTGGTTTCATTAATCGGCTCGAGGACTTGAATGTAAAGGCTTTACGCTATGACGAAATTACCGCTCGCTTGGCCTTAGAGCAGGGAGACGTTATCGCTACCATTAGCATCAATAACGGTAAATCCTCTATTGAAGTAGACGGTAGTAACCCGGGCAAGGCCAAGGCTGCTTTAACGGCTATGGAACAAGCCAAGGTCAATACCCTTTATTCTAGGGCTGATCTGAAGTCTGATGTCAAATATGTCTATGGCAAAGAGGATTTGCCCACCTTCGATAATTTCGGAGCGACCCTCATCGGCTTTATTATTTTCTTCTTTGTTTTTCTGGTCTCGGGGATTTCTTTTCTCCAAGAGAGAACCTCAGGGACCCTAGAGAAACTACTCTCTACCCCGGTTCGACGCTGGGAGATCGTGGTCGGCTATGTGCTAGGCTTCGGTGTCTTTACAGTTCTACAGTCTTTCCTAATTTCCTGGTATTGCGTATATGTGTTAAAAGTCATGATGATCGGTTCCTTTGTCCTGATACTCCTTATCACCTTACTTTCGGCTATCATCGCCCTTACCCTGGGTATCTTAGCCTCCACCTTAGCCAATAACGAATTTCAAATGATTCAATTCATTCCTTTGATTATTGTTCCCCAAATCTTTTTCTCCGGTCTGTTTGACCTCCCCCCTGGGGTGGAGGCGGTGGGTATGGTTATGCCTTTATACTATATAGCCGATGCCTTGACAGAAGTGATGATCAGAGGAAGCGGTCTTATGGCAATCGCCTGGGACTTAGGGGTTATCCTCGCGTGCTCGATACTTTTTATGGTTCTCAATACCATTCTCTTAAAGAAATACCGCCGGATCTAATCGAATCTTATTAGAGATTGTGTGTTTAAAATCTTAGTTGTCGCGGTTTCTTTACTTTAATGAAGTGTTCGTTGGGATAGTATCTTTACAACAAAACAAATTTTCGATTCATAGCACTACGGGAGGAGACAAGGACATGAGGAGAATTCTTTGGGCAGTGGGGCTAAGTTGCCTGATTCTGGCAATGAGCGGCTGTTCTTCATCCGACTTAGTATTTGAGGGAATCGTGGAGACGACAATCTATTCCCATTATAGCGAAGTCGCCGGGAAAATTACTCAGCTGTCCCCGGAGCTGGGACAAGGGGTCAAGGCTGGAGATTTGATAGCTGTAATCGATGACCGCAAGGAAAAGGATGCACTGAAGCAACTGGAGGCAACCTTAGCCAAGAAAAAAACGACTTTAGCTGAGCTGACCGCCAGTGTCGATTCTGAAGAAATCCAACAGAGCCGGAACAATGTCGCGCTGGCTGAAATCGCCTTGGCTAATGCCCAGTTATCCAGAGATCGCGTTCAGAAAGACTATGAAAACGTCCAAGCCTTGTGGAAAGGCGGTGCCCTGCCCCAAGCTGATCTGGATAAAGTCAAATACCAAGCGGATCTGGCGGAGACTGCGGTTTCTACTGCGACTTTACAAGCAGACAATGCCAGACAAAAACTGGCTCTTGTTGAAAAGGGAGCTCCTCAGGAAAAAATTGACTCCGCCCAAGCCGACATAGCCTTGACGGAGATTCAAATTCGCCAGACTCAAGAGAACCTAGCAAAATATAAGCTGACCGCTCTTCAGGACGGTACAATTATTAGCAAGAACTATCTGTTGGGGAATATGGTCTCTCCCGGATATAATATTGCCGATATCGCTTCCGAGACCGAAAAGCATTTAGTCGTCTACATCCCTGAAGAACATCTGTCTAAGATCAGTTACGGTCAGGAGATGCTCATAAGGAACAGAACAGAAGAATACAAGGGAACGGTCATCTTTATTGATGTCGTCGCTCAATATTCACCCAAGGACCTGCAAACCTCGGCCAATAAGAATAAAGAAAGTATGAAAATAAAGGTCTCCCTTGCCGAGGATATTCCCTTGAAAATAGGGGAAAAAGCCGAACTCATCCTTGCAAAATAGCTTCCTCAATCCAATAGTGTACCTCATCCTTGCGTCAAAAGAATTTTTATATAGGCTTAAAAAATCTTCTTTCATGTTTTCCCTCCACACTATAAGACGGTGGAAAGCCGTTTTTGTGACCAATTAGCTGAGATTTTCACGTGATTGCCATTTCTTTTTAGTGTTAGTTGTGTATCATCTAACATCGATATTGAGTACCCTATATAAATATGGACTGCTTCAACTCAAGGAAGCAGTCCATATCTGTTTTCTATGACTCAATAATTTAATTAGTAGCATTTAATTCATTTGCCGGATTACTCTCGTGGCAGAAATCAATAAAGGCTATCCTCCAGCACTATCCCTCTAAAGACATAGGTAGCTGGTCCAGTCATATAGACACGATTATCGCTTCCCCAATCAATCAGGAGATCTCCACCGGGCAAATGGACCGTGACCTTTCTTTCTGTCTTCCCATTTAAGACCGCACCCACGGCGGAAGCACAAGCTCCAGTTCCACAGGCAAGGGTCGGGCCTGCCCCGCGCTCCCATACCTTCATAGTCAGTTCGTTTCTATTATTCACAACGATGAATTCGACATTGGTTTTGCGGGGGAAAAGAGCATGCTTTTCAATAGCAGGACCCCAACGCTCAAAGTCGAGACTTTCATAGTTCTCCATAAAAATAACGCAATGGGGATTTCCCATGGAGACCGCTGTAAACTTGAATTCTTGTCCTTCGACTTGTATAGTCTCAGCCACGACAGGCTCTCTCTGAGCCCTGACGGGAATAAACTCCGGCTTTAAGATGGGTTCTCCCATATCCACTGTAACTCCTGTCACCCGATCGCCTTCGAGAGCAAGTTGCAAAGTGAGGATACCGGCCAAGGTCTCAACCTGTAGTGGGTTCTTTTTCACATATCCTTGATCATAGATATAGCGGGCAAAGCAACGTATGCCATTGCCGCACATCTCCGGCTCAGAACCATCTGAATTAAAAATGCGCATCTTAGCATCGGCTTGTTCAGAGGGAAGCACAACGATAAGTCCGTCGCCACCCACCCCAAATTGACGGTGACAAAGCTTAAGCGCGAGTTCCGGATACGACCTATCTCCTAAGTCGGTAACACTCTCAAACTGATCAAGAAAGACAAAATCATTGCCCAAGCCATGCATTTTAATAAATTCCATAAATACTCAACTCCTTATCCCTTAATCCATTGTCAGCCTCTTAGGGAAAGGCTATGGAGGCAATGAGATCTGGAACGTTGTAATAGGCTATAATCGTGATAATAATAAAAATAAGAGCCAGCTTAAACACCTTTTTTATGATTAAGGAAAAAACAAAAATCGCTAAAATTCCAACCACAGCATATGTGATCAGATCAATACTATCTAATACAATACCTCCACCGAATAGCTCAATCATTTTGGCCTCCTCTTACCGCAAATAGTACCCTCTAGGTATTCTTCATCGTTAGATAAAATCCTTTTTTGGCATGAGCCCTTACTTTCTTCTGCCCAAGACGAACCTATTTTAGACATTGAACGTGGAACCTTTTATGCGAAGGTTCTAAAAAAGGAAAGTCTAGGCAAGTAAATTACTCAACCTAGACCTGAGAAGCTCATTATGGTTTTTATTTCGCCCCTACCATCGTTCTTTTACCATGCCAAGTATTTCTTACTAAGCGATATAGACCGATGAGTATTGAGGGACCTCCTGCAACCAGCAGAATCAATCCCCACTGCCAGCCCAGGAGAGCCGTCGTCTTGAAAATAGCTTGCAGAGGTGGGAAGTAAATGACACTGAGCTGCATAATCGTTGATCCGGCGACTGCGGCGATGAGATAGGGGTTAGAAAACAAGTTGACCTCGAAAATTCCCCGGGTCTCTGATTTGCAGTCAAATACGTGGAAGAGCTGCGAGAAGACCAGAGTAGTAAACGCCATGGTCCGGGCGACCAGCATATTGACCCCTAGAAGGAGGGCAACTACAAAGACTACGAGAGTTCCTACCCCTATTATGACACCGCGGGTTAGGATTTTACGAGCTAACCCACGGGCAAAAATACTTTCTCCCGGCTCTCTCGGTTTACGATTCATAATATCTTTATCCATACCATCAACCCCGAGCGCCATCGCCGGCAATCCATCCGTCACGAGATTCACCCAAAGAATTTGAATGGCCAACAAGGGTAAGGGTAATCCTATCAAAGCGGCTAAGAACATGACCAGCACCTCGCCGATATTACAGGAGAGTAAGTAGCGAATAAACTTACGGATGTTATCATAGATGGCCCGACCCTCTTCAACGGCGGCGACGATCGTGGCAAAATTATCATCTGCCAGAACCATGGCTGAAGCCTCTTTGGTCACATCCGTTCCTGTTTTGCCCATGGAGATGCCAATGTCTGCTTCTTTTACAGCCGGGGCATCGTTTACTCCATCCCCAGTCATTGCCACTATTTGATTGTTCTTTTTCAGAGCACGCACAATCCTTAGCTTATCCTTCGGTGTCACACGGGCGTACACAGAAACATCCATAACCTCCTTTTCCAGCTCCTCATCGGACATTTTATCCAATTCGACTCCGGTCAGGATGCCCCCGTTGTTCCCTTTAAGGATTCCCAATTCGCGGGCTACAGCCTCAGCAGTTAAGCGATGATCTCCGGTAATCATAACAGGTTTAATCCCTGCTTTGCGGCAAACTACGATTGCTTTGCCGGCACTAGTCCGGGGGGGATCAATCATCCCCATTAAGCTAACAAAAACCAGATCCTCTTCCACCCGCTCATCGACTCGCTCATATTCTTTCAGGGGTTTCTGGGCCAGAGCCAGTACTCTCAGTGCTTTTTTAGCCATCTCATCATTGGCTCTAAAAATAGCCCTTCTTCTAATTTCACTGAGTTCAACCACCCCATCGCCGGTCAGCTCATGGGTACAGCGTCTTAAAATTTCATCAGGTGCCCCTTTGACATAAGCGTTTTTCTCACGTCTACCTTTATAAATAACACTCATGCGCTTACGATCCGAATCAAAGGGAATTTCGCCAACCCTTTCTTCTTTTCGCTCCAAGGTCTCCCGCCAAATCCCTGCTTTAGCAGCCGCAACAAGCAAGGCTCCTTCAGTCGGGTCTCCTTCTATACCCCAGGGGGCCTCTTTACCGGCTGACCGAAACATGCCGGCCACTTGAACACCCTTCCGGGTTAAGGAAGAATTATTGCACAAGGACGCAATCTTCAAAGCATTTTGCAGGGGTCCTTTTTCCTTCAGGGGATCAGCCCCATGAAATTCACCCTTCGGATCATATCCCTGTCCTGTCACGACAATCATTTTGCGATCAGTATAGATTTGACGCACAGTCATCTCATTTTGAGTCAAAGTACCGGTTTTATCGGAGCAAATCACGGTGGCGCAGCCCAGGGTCTCCACCGCCGGTAGTTTGCGAATGATAGCCTTACGTTTAACCATCCGTTGCACACCAATGGCCAACGCCACCGTGACAATAGCCGGTAATCCTTCCGGAATAGCCGCTACAGCCAAGGATACCCCCGCCAAAAACATTTTGTAGACGCCTTCACCCCGTAAAATACCGGTCAAAACCACAATACCACAGACCGCAATACTAATAACGACAAGGTATTTCCCTAATTGGGCTAAGCGTTTTTGGAGAGGAGTCTCTTCTTCTTCTACGCTTTGAATCATGCCTGCAATGATGCCCATTTCCGTCTCCATGCCCGTGGCGACAATCACACCGGCACCACGGCCTGCGACTAAGGCGGTCCCCATATAGCCCATATTTGCCCGATCTGCCATGGGAGTCAGCTCATCTGTCAAGGGAGCTACTCTTTTAGCTACGGGATGAGACTCTCCGGTCAGGGCGGACTCTTCCACTTCCACATTCACAGCTTGAATCCAACGAAGATCAGCGGGAATGCGATCCCCCGCCTCCAGAAGTACGATATCCCCGGGCACAAGTTCAGTAGCAGGAATTCTGCTTTCCAATCCATCCCGCAAGACACGAGCCTCTGGAGCGGTAAGTGATTTGAGCGATTCGATAGAACGCTCAGCTCGATATTCCTGAATGAATCCTAGGACTGCATTGAGCACGAGAATAGCCATAATTGTCACGGCATCAGCAATCTCACCTAAGAGCGCCGAAACAATCGTAGCCGCCAAAAGAACGAGGACCATAAAATCCTTGAATTGACCGAGAAAGAGGAAAACGGGATGCACCCCTTTTTTACTTTCCAGTATATTTGTCCCAACCTCACCCAACCGACGGCTAACCTCTCTAGGAGTCAACCCCTTGCCGGGGTGCACTCCTAAGGCCTTCACTACATCGAGCCAAGGCAAAACATGCCATGCTTGCTGCCTCATTTCTTTATCGTCCTCCTCTGGACTCCTGTCCAACCTTTTTGTACATGCTTATTCAGGTAGAGAAGGAAAAATACCCAAGATTTGTGTTATACTATGGACATTCCAACCTAAGTAGTGATTGCCATTCTGAAGGCAGAGAAAAAACCTTCTTCGGACAAGGTTCTTCACTCGCACTTACATGGCATTATAATATATTGCAGCACTATGCAATTGTTTCACAGCCTGACATATCCTCGGGCTCGGTATTTAATCCTATCCAATAGATATTCAAGCTAAGAGAGGAGATTTCTCATGGCCTTAGACGGCATCACTTTGCATCATCTCATCCGTGAATTAGCGCCCCAACTTACGGGGGCTCGCATCGATAAAGTTACTCAGCCGGAGAAGGAAGAAATCCACCTGCAGCTCCGCAGCCAAGGACAATCCTATCGTCTGCTTCTCAACATCTCTGCTACAGCAGCTCGCCTTCATCTCAGCCGAAAAAATAAAAAAAATCCCGTTTCTCCCCCCATGTTCTGCATGATTCTTCGTAAACATATCGAAGGCGGTAAAATTCTTAAGATCGAGCAACTGGGTTTGGAACGCATCATCCTTCTTTCCGTACAAAACTATAACGAATATGGTGATTTAGCGACCCTTCATCTCTATCTGGAGATTATGGGCAAGCATAGTAATCTGATTCTGGTAGACCCCCAAAGCGGCGCTATTTTAGATGGGCTTAAGCGATATTCCCATGCCTTAAGCCGCCATCGGGAGGTTCTGCCCGGTCGCCAATACATCGCTCCCCCCTCCCAAGGCAAGTTGGATCCCCTCACCCATGAAGAGGAGTGGCGCGAAGTCCTATTCCAAGAAGAAATCCACGAAAAGGTTGTGGATCTGCTGGTCAAACATTATGCCGGGATTAGCCCTGAGCTAGCCAGAGAAATCGTGACCCGGGCCGGACTGGAACTGGGCATTTCTCTTGACCAATGCGGGGATATTGACCTTTCGCGAATTTTTCAGGCCTATACCCAATTGGCAAACCCAGCTTATACCCCTAATTTAGAGCCAACTCTTTACTATCTAAAGGGAGTTCAACCTACACGCCCTAACTCTTTGCCCACATCCTTTTCTTTTTTGCCTTTTCAAATCTATCAAGGACTTCCCAGCCAAGACTTTCCCACTTTGGCCGAGGCCGTGGAAAATTTCTATCAGACCAAGGCCTCTAACAATACCTTGGAAGCCAAACGGGGATCCTTGCGCAAAATCACCCAGGAGCATTTGCAGCATTTGTCTAAAAAAAGAGGCATCTATGAAGATACCATCGCTAATGCCGGAAAAGGTCTCAAGTATCAACGGTGGGGTGAGCTGCTTACCGCTAACCTCTACCGCCTTGAATTGGGCATGAAAGAAATCCTCGTCGAGGATTACAATGAAGAAACTCTCCCTAAGCTCACCATTCCCCTTGAAGCACAGCTTACGGGCATCGAAAACTCCCAGCGCTATTACCGCCTTTACAATAAAGCCAAAGCCACGATCCAAAAGACGACTCCGCTCCAAAAAGCCGTAGAAAGTGAACTTATTTATCTCAACTCAGTCCTGCTGAGCTTAGAACAAGCATCCACACCCTCCGAGCTGGACGAAGTTCATAAAGAGCTCATTGAACAAGACTATCTATCCGGTAAGCAACACGGTAAATCTTCGCATGCCCAGGAGAAGAATACCTCAAACCATAAAAAGAAGGGCAAACTCCCTAAGCATGGCAAAGATTCCAAAAAGAGTAAGAGCAGCAACAAACCCGAGTCCCCGCAACCAAAAGTTTACTTTTCAAGTCAAAATCATCCGATTCTCGTGGGTAAAAATAATCGTCAAAACGATTGGCTTACCCTCAAGAAGGGCCGTCCTCAGGACCTTTGGTTACATACCAAAAACATCCCCGGCTCCCATGTCCTCATACCTCTCACCGAAGGGGAAGAGTTCCCTGATGATGCTACTTTAGAAGAAGCAGCAGCCCTCGCCATTCACTTCAGCCAGGCCAAAGGCTCTACCTTAGTTCCGGTAGATTATACGCATGTGAAGAACATTAAAAAACCCAATGCCGCTAAACCCGGCATGGTGATCTACGACACCAATTGGACACTTTATTTAACTCCTAAAGAAGAGATCGTAGAACGCTTACTGGCCAGTGAGGCGGAAGACCTCCCCCTAGAACATGAATAAGTCAACAAATTGAAGGATCCTGAGCAGAGCAAAGGATCACCCAAGAAAAAGAGCAAGCTCTCTATTATGCCCTACCTGATTCGACAGGGGCGTAATTAGAGCTTGCTCTTTAACATGGGTTATCTATCAAGTGATTCTTGGCCTCAGATGGAGGTTGCTTTAGATGGAGCTTGCCTAACAAGTAAAATTAGCCTTTACAACTAGTCTCTAAAGTTCTACGGGCTCGTTTATAGGACTGAATGAAAGGCCCAATTTAGAATCACGGCTAGGCCGGCTGCATAGGCAACCATTTCCACAAGAATTAGGGTCACACTATATTTGAACCGAGGTACTCCCATCACTTTCACCCCTTAACGATTTCTTTCTCTCTTAATTCTTTCTAATTCAACGGGGTGCTCCTCTTCCATCTCCTCTCGATTCATCGTCCCCACATACCACACTTTACTCATGGGAAAGGATCTGGTATTAAAGTGGACATTATAAAAGTGCCAGATAAAAATGGCGCTAATAGCCAAGATAGCCTCATCTGTATGGGCATAGCGGGATGAATCGATCACCCAACGGGGTAGGAATTGAGTAACGAACTGAGGGTACCACATCATGAGACCGGACCCCCCCATGATAAACATCCCCCAAAATACTGCCCAGTAATCGAATTTCTCTTTATAGGAGTAGCGGTCGAAACGGGCAGGTTCCTTTCTGAATCCAAAAAAGTAACCTAGGTTCTGAAGGAGATCCTTGAAGTCTTTTCCATTGGGCATAATCGCCCAGGATTTTCTTTTGCCACCTAAAGGCACAACCACCAGATATATCAAGTGGTAAACACTTACGAAAATCATGAGCACAGCCCCCAGGAGATGGACATAGTAAAGATTATCAAAACCACCAAACGTGGACACAACCCCTTGGGCAAAACTGCTTTGTTCAAATTTAATCGGCAGACCTGTAAGGGTAAGAACAAAGAAACTGGTGAACATACCCATATGTTGAATTCGCTGATGAATATCAAATCGCTCATACACTTTATCCTGTCCCATAGGATTACCTCCTGTTGCGGGTCTGCAATATAGTTCGCAGCTCGCGATACAACTGCAATTCAATGTGAATCACCAACAAGGTCATAGCAATTATCGTCAACCAAACAAAGAACTTAGCTGTATAGTACATGGGTTTTCCCGGCCCCATTGCATTTAGCTCGAAATGCTCCGTCCCTTGGGCAAAGCCTGGGGAGGGATTGTCATGGCACTTGGCACAGGTCTGGGGGATATTTTTCTTAGCTACCAGTGAATTAGGATGATCTTGCCCTAAAACCTCGTGGGCACTGTGGCAGTCTACACAACTTGCGGCTCTTTGGCTCCCAAGAAAAACCCCTTTACCATGAAAACTCTGCTGATAGGTTTCCGCCACTCGACCTGTATGGCAGGTGTTACACATTGCAACACTCTCCTTCTTTGTGACTTCCACCCCCTCTGGATGAGGATAGGCAGTCACTTCACTGTGACAGCTCGTGCAGCTCAGGGAGGCATGAATCGAGGCTTTAAGTTCGTTCACTTGATTACCGTGACACTGATTACAATCTACTTGCGCCGATACTGTTGCTCCGTCAAAGAGCAACAAGAAGCTGAAGACAATAAAGAAAATAAGATCTTTAATTACCCATTGATTTTTCTTCGTCATATTCCCTACCTCATATTCTGAAATCGAAACATTCTAGGGGGGACCTCGAGCAGGTCTGTGACCATAGCAAGGTTATTGTGTGTCGAATTTTCCTGGGATATGCATGAGTTAATTATGGTGACAAAAAAAGACTTTACCTAATACAGTTTCTAGGCACATAAAAAAGAAGTAGAAACTATTGTTAAGTATAGTTTCTACTTCGTATTTTTGTTTTGCGCCGGCTATTTCTTTATCCAACTAACCTGCCCATTGCTTTTTACTTTGCCCATTGAAGTCAGCTGATTCCGATATTACTTAATGTAAGCAGCAGCGTTCTGGCCCGCAATCCGGCCGAACACGACGTTGACGGCGGCCGGGTTAGCTCCCCAAGTCCCGTCGTTTGCGCATTCACCTGCTGCAAACGTTTTCATCAGAATACGTTCGGATTTTTTGTGGTGAGTTAATCAATGGGCACCTAAGGGTAATGAGCTAAAAGCTATTTTCCCGTAGGCACAGCACGGCTTCCTGGTTTAATCGCAGGAATCCCCTCCGCACAAAGAGGGCAAGCTTCAGGATCGAAGGATTCAATTTCGATCTCTAGCAAAGCGGCTAAAGGTACTCCAAACTCAGATTTCCCACAGCTGCGATCCACGATTACTCCCACCCCGACGGGCTCTGCTCCATAAGCCTTTACAACCTCGATAACCTCCCGGACTGATCCTCCGGTGGTGATTACATCTTCCACAACCAAGACTCTTTGACCCGGTTGGAGTTCAAAACCCCGCCTTAATTTCATTTCTCCGTTTTCCCGTTCAGTAAACAAGGCTTTCGTTCCTAAGGCCTTGCCTACCTCATGAGCAACCAAAATTCCGCCCATGGCTGGTCCAATGACTAGGTCAATGTTATGACCCTGAAAGGATTCTGCCAGAGCCTCACCTAAGCGAGCTGCATGATGAGGGTACTGCAGAACTTTGGCGCATTGCATATATTGACGGCTGTGTCTGCCTGAAGTCAGCCGGAAATGCCCCTCCAGTAACGCCTCGCTCTCCTTAAAAATACCTAAAACCTCTTCAGGGGCTATCGATTTATTGGATAGTGTCATAGTGATTAACTCCTTTCAAACCAAAGCGCTTACTCAATCCCAGAGATGTTCTAATGCCTGCCGAGGATTCGCAGCTTGTGTGATCGGTCTACCTACCACCAGATAAGAGCTGCCCGCCCCAAGAGCTTCCTTGGGGGTGAGGGTACGGGCTTGATCATGGGTCTCGCTTCCTCGGGGACGGATTCCAGGAGTAATGACCAGGAAATCTGGTCCTAAATGTTCACGGAGGATTTGACTTTCCTGTGCGGAAGCAACGACCCCATCGATACCTGCCCTTTGCCCAAGCTCGGCTAAGGCCACCACCTGATTTTGCAGGGTACGGCTTACTCCTAGCTCCTCATGCAGTCTCGCTTCGTCAAGACTGGTTAAGACTGTAATCCCAATAATTTTCATCCGTTTTGCGGCGTTTCTTTGCTCCTTGACCTCATGAGTGGCTTGGACTGCTCGTGCCATCATATCATAACCACCGCTACAGTGAATTGTAAGCATATCTGCACCATATCCGGCTAAAACTCGCACCGCTCTTTCCACCGTATTGGGAATGTCATGGAGCTTAAGATCTAAGAAGACGGAGAAGCCTTTCTCCTTTAACTCTTTGATTATGCTTGCCCCTGTTGCGTTATACAGCTCCATCCCTACTTTGAGCCAGCACCCACTCCCCTGCAGTTGGTCCGCCAAAGCTAGAGCCTTTTCCCTGCTGTCCACATCCAAGGCTACCATCACCTTGGTAGCATTCTCCTGAATTGCTCCTTCTTGCTCCATACTTATCTTCCTTTCGCTTAGCTAATCTATCGCACTTCATAGGATGAACTATTAACCCGTTTGGCTTCAAAACCGAATGTACTCTTCATACCCTGTGTCTAACTATAGTACACTAACCCTTGTGTACTAAATCTAGTGTGCTAACCCTACAATATCGCTCACAGAAGCAAAGCCGTGTCTGCGACAATACTCCTCGATTCCTTCAAGCACCTCGAGCGGCGCTAGCGGATTCACAAAATTCCCCGTACCGATACTAACGGCTTTTGCACCGGCCAACATGAATTCCACCGCGTCCTGCCAGGTGAGGATTCCTCCCATACCGATAATTGGGATATTTACAGCCTGAGTGACTTGCCAAACCATACGCACCGCCACCGGCCGAATCGCCGGTCCGGAAAGTCCTCCCACTTTATTAGCTAAGATGGGTTGACGTCGTTCAATATCAATACTCATACCCAGCAAGGTGTTGATCATGGAGATAATATCAGCGCCACCCTGCTCCACCGCTTTGGCCATCTGCACAATATTCGTAACATTGGGCGATAGCTTGGCAATCACAGGAAGATTCGTCTTAGCCTTGACCAAAGCGATGACTTCCTGAGCACTCTCCGGATGAGTGCCAAAGTGCATTCCTCCATGCTTCACATTTGGGCAGGAAATATTAACTTCGATAGCATCGATTCCTGAACCTGCTTGAAAAGCATTGGCCATAATTTCATAGTCCCTTAAGGAAAACCCGGAGATATTAGCAATGACCGTCGTCGGTAATTCCCGCACCTTAGGGAGATAGGATTGGAGAAATTCTTCTAGGCCAGGATTCTCCAGTCCTACGGAGTTGAGCATTCCCGCAGGGGTTTCTGCCAATCGTGGTAAGGGGTTACCTAAGCGAGGCTCAGGAGTAAGCCCTTTGAGAGTGATTCCCCCCAGCTTTTCCACCGGACAGTAGGGGGCATACTCATCTCCGAAGCCATAGGTGCCGGAGCAGGTGAGGACGGGATTTTTCAAGGTTAAGGGTCCGAGGTTTACTCTCATGTCTATATTTTCGACAGAATTACTGTTCATAATCCCAGAGCACCTCCTTCCCTTTAAACACCGGTCCATCCTTACACACTTTACCCCTGTATATTCTACCGCTCACTTCATCCCTAAGAGTGCACACACAGCCCAAGCAGGCTCCCACTGCGCAACCCATCCGCTCCTCTAAGGAAACCTCCACCGAAGCTCCTTTTAGTAAAAAGTAATCACTGACGACCTGAGTCATAACCTGGGGACCACACACTGCCACAGATAAATCGTCACTACAAGCACCTGCTACAGCGTCCTTACCATGATTGACCCGACTTTCCACCTGCTTTTGAATAAGATCTAGGACATTTCCTTTCTCACCGATGCTACCATCCATTGTGCTAAGGAAAACAGGGATACCAGCTTCTTGCCACAGTTCCAGTCCAGAACTGGTAAAGAAGCCTTCATTTTCCCCACCCCAATATAAACTCACAGCAAGACTCTTCTCCTGCGCGGCTTTAGCCAAGGGAAGCAAAGGAAATACCCCAATCCCACCGGCTACCAAGATGAGCTCTCCCTGTGTAGGCAGGGTAAATCCACGACCCAGAGGACCCATCAGGCTCAGTTCCTCCCCGACTTTAGCTTCGGATAATATCTCTGTCCCTCTTCCCTTGATGCGGTAGAGTAGCGTGATTTCTTGAGCTTCTCGCTGAATGTCCGCGATACTGATCGGGCGGCGCAGCAAAGGATCTATTCCTTTGGTGACTTGCACATGGACAAATTGTCCGGGTTGAGCCTCTCGAGCAATTTCCGTCCGGAGAACGAGTCTCCTGATTTTGTAGAGAGGATCACCCACGAAATCATGGGCAATAATTTGGGCCTTTCCTAACAAAAGAACCCCACCTTTCTTGTTTCCTTCTGTATGGTATTACTAGTTCTAGATTCTATAACCCTGCAACTAATCCTTCATAACACAATAGGTTCATTGTACAGCTTGCTTTTGGTACTTTTTAATAATGTACCAGACCCCTTTTTTTCAACTGAGTGGCATCAGGCTGGGTAAAAAGGACATCAGCACATGAACCCAGGCCGAGGCTGTATCTAGGCTCGTAAAGCAAGGGATGCCTTGCTCAACCGCTGTGCGGCGAATCGCAAAACCATCGCTGGCTTGTTTCTTATTATGAGTCGTGGTATTGAGCACGCATTGAATTACACCTTGACGGATGGCGTCTGTGATTTCCGTGGATCCTTGATGTAGCTTTGCCACCGGAATCACTTCAATTTCCTCTTCACGAAGAGCCTTGGCTGTTCCTTCCGTAGCTAAGATCCGAAATCCTAAGTCTACAAACTTCTTAACTAAAGAAAGTCCCTCTTGCTTATCCCGATCCGCTAAGGTAACCAACAAACTACCATGAGCAGACATATTGAACCCTCCAGCCAGAAGGGCTTTGTAGAGAGCTTTTTCATAAGTCCGGTCTACCCCCATCACCTCGCCGGTGGATTTCATCTCCGGCCCTAAAGAGGGCTCCACTCGATGAAGCTTGGAGAAGGAAAAGACAGGGACCTTGACTGCCACTCGATCCGGTACCGGCCATAAGCCCAAGGGTAAGTTCAATTCCGGCAGAGTTTTCCCCATTATGACATCCGTAGCATAATCCACAATAGATAGCCCGGTGACCTTGCTGATGAAAGGCACGGTACGACTGGAGCGTGGGTTTACTTCAATCACATAAACCTCGCCTTGGTAAATGACATACTGGATATTTAAGAGGCCCAACACATTGAGGGTCCGCGCAATCTCTGTGGTGAGTAGTGTGATTCGTTCTTTTAGCGGCTCGGGCAGGGTCAAAGGAGGATAGACTGCAATGGAGTCACCGGAGTGTACTCCCGCCCTTTCTAGATGCTCCATAATTCCCGGAATGCTTACATTTTCTCCATCGGAGATTGCATCCACTTCTACTTCTGTTCCGACCAGATATTGGTCCATCCAGAGCTCTTGGCCCGGAAAATCGGCCATCGCTCGGTTGACCACGTTTTCTAGTTCGGTGGGGTCATAGACAATCTCCATGGCTCGTCCACCTAGGACAAAGGAAGGACGAATCATCAGCGGGTAGCCAATTTGAGCCGCCACATCGCGTGCTTCTTTCAGAGAAGATGCTTGACCTCCCTTGGGTCGTTTAGCACCGATGGCGTTGAGAACCTCATCGAAGAGGCCACGCTCTTCCGCCCGGTCGATATCCTCAATGCTGGTGCCAAGGATTTTATAGCCCCGTTCCGCTAAAGGCTTGGCTAGACCGATGGCCGTTTGCCCCCCGAATTGGACGATAACTCCTTCGGGCTGTTCTAGGTCCAAGACCGCCGAGACGTCTTCAAGAGTTAAGGGCTCAAAATAAAGCCGGTCTGCTGTATCAAAGTCTGTGGATACAGTCTCCGGATTGTTGTTGATGATAATGGTCTCTACTCCAGCCTTCTTGAGGGCCAGTACAGAGTGGACTGAGCAATAATCAAATTCAATCCCTTGCCCGATGCGAATCGGCCCGGAACCTAAAACCACCACTTTACGTTTAGGGGAAGGGATTCCCTCATTTTCTTGATCATAACTGGAGTAAAAATAGGGGGTGAGGGCCTCAAATTCCCCGGCACAGGTATCGACCATTTTGAAGACCGGATGAATTCCTTTGTCCTCACGATAGTCATAGAGCTCTTTTTCTGTGGTCTTCCATAAACGAGCAATCTCCCGATCGGCAAAGCCCATTCTTTTCGCTTTCAATAAAAGTTCCTGATGCCAAGGAGAAGTCTGGAGCTCATAGCTCAACTTCACGATGCGTTGAATTGCCAGCAAAAAATAAGGATTCCAGTGGCTGGCTTTTTGAATCCGCTCTAGACTAAAGCCTCGTCTGAATCCTTCCGCTAAGATAAAAAGCAGCTGATCATCAGGCTTTTGGCAACGGTTAAGAATTTCTTCGTCTGAAAGCCCCTCCAACTCGGGCAGGAGCAGTCCGTAGGCTTTAATCTCCAAGGAACGTACAGCTTTCTGCAAGGCGGTCTCCAGATTCCTGCCCAAGCCCATCACTTCCCCTGTGGCCTTCATCTGCGTTCCTAAGCGCCGATCTGCATCTGAGAATTTATCGAAGGGCCAGCGGGGAATTTTGACCACTACATAATCCAAGGCCGGTTCAAAACAGGCTGAAGTTTTTCCGGTTACAGCGTTGGTCAGCTCCGGAAGGGTATAGCCTAAAGCGATTTTTGCAGCTACTTTAGCGATTGGGTAGCCGGTGGCCTTGGAAGCCAAGGCACTGGAGCGACTCAGACGCGGGTTCACCTCGATGACCACATAATCCAAGCGTTCCGGATGCAGGGCATATTGCACATTACACCCACCTTCAATACCCAAGGCTTCCACAATCCTGCGGGATGAGGTACGCAGGGCTTGCACCTCCCGATCCGTTAAAGTCTGACAAGGAGCTACCACGATACTGTCACCGGTATGAACCCCTACCGGGTCCATATTCTCCATATTACAAATGGTGATGCAATTGCCCGCACCATCCCTGAGCACTTCGTATTCGATTTCCTTCCAACCCGCCACACTTTTCTCCACCAGAATTTGGCCGATGAGGCTAGCTTGCAAACCGCTTTTGCAGATTTCCTGAAGAGATTGACGATCTTGGGCAATTCCGCCCCCGGTACCGCCAAGAGTATAGGCCGGTCGAACAATCACGGGAAAACCAATTTCCTCCGCAAAGTCTAGAGCTTCTTCCACCTCTGAGACAATCACGCTGGGCGGAACAGGCTCCCCAAGGGAATTCATCAGGCTCCGGAAATGTTCCCGATCTTCTGCCTTGGTAATGCTTTCGAGAGAGGTTCCCATGAGCTGCACCCCGCAGCGATCCAGTATTCCTCGCTCCGCCAATTGAAAGGCTAAGTTCAGACCCGTTTGCCCGCCCATTGTTGGAATAAGGCCATCGGGCCGTTCTCTTTCGATAATCCGTTCTAAAAATTCCACTGTCAAAGGCTCGATATAGACTCGGTCAGCGACCTCCTGATCCGTCATAATTGTGGCAGGATTAGAGTTGACGAGAACTACCTCAACTCCTTCTTCCCGCAAGGCACGGCAGGCCTGAGTTCCGGCATAATCAAATTCTGCAGCTTGACCAATCACAATCGGACCTGATCCGATCACGAGCACCTTATTCCACTTCTTATTTTTCATAACTTCCTCCTCTTGGCTAAAGTGCCGTCAAATAGGTGAGCCTACGCTCCGATCGCCGTATAAAAACGTTCAAAAAGTTCGATATTCTCGTCAGGACCAGGGGCACCTTCGGGATGATATTGCACGGAGAAAACAGGGTATTGAGTATGCGCCATCCCTTCTACTGTGCCATCATTCAAATTCTTATAAATCACTTCAAAGCCTGTCCCAGCTAAAGAATCAGCTTCTACTGCGTACCCGTGATTCTGGGCTGTCATGGTCGTTTTGCCTGTACGCAGGTCCTGAACCGGGTGGTTACCTCCTCGGTGCCCAAAAGGTAGTTTATAGGTTTTACCTCCAGCTGCTAAGGCTAAAATTTGATGACCTAAGCAGATTCCCATCATGGGAAGTTTGGGAAGCAAGGTCTGGACTGTCTTCACTAAACAGGGAAGATCACTGGGATCTCCCGGTCCATTGCTCAAAAAGATCCCCTTGGGAGAGCTGGCTAAAATCTCTTCAGCACTGCTCCATGCAGGAAACACGCGAATGCGCAGTCCACGTTGTTGCAGGCTGCGTAGGATATTGCGTTTGGCCCCACAGTCGAGTACCGCCACATAAGGACCACTGCCAGGGATCTCGTAGCTCTCCTGAACTGTTGCCTTGTAGACCCAGTGCTTCGTCTTCTCCATGTCCATAGGGTTTTGAGAGTGATCTTCCCAATACTTCATTCCTTGTTGGAAAGTATGGGCAAAAACCCCCGGCAGGGTGCCCTGCTTGCGAATATGCCGGGTTAGGGCCCGAGTATCGATTCCCTTCAGCCCCCAAATGTGCTGAACTTTGCAGAACTCCTCTAAGGAACGATCCCCGTGCTCACTGCCTTCCCCTTGGGAAAGTTCCCGAACCACTAGCCCTCTAAGGAGGATTTTATCCGCTTCATTCTCCTCATCATGCCAGCCATAGTTGCCGATCTGCGGATGGGTCAGAACAAGAATCTGACCCGAATAGGAAAGGTCGGTGATCATCTCTTGATACCCTGACATCGAAGTGTTAAAAACCACTTCCCCAGCCTGCGTCTTTTCTAAATCCTCCGGCCATGCTCCAAACCCTTCTCCTTCAAACATAGTACCATCTTGCAATACGAGAAACGGCATCCTAAGCCCTCCTTTTAAGTGTGAACTGGGGATAGGTCCCATTTCACATTTGTTACATCTTACCTTTGTTTCGGTGTTACATGTTTACATTCTTACATCTGTTCATCTTACCTCTAAATTTATCTCTCCCAGAGGCGCCCCTCTACCCAAACCTTCATGGGCAACCCCTGGAGTTCTTGGTCTAAGAAAGGTGTGTTCTTACCTTTTGTTGCTAGAGATTCGGCTGAGATGGTTTCCGAGTGCTTAGGATCAAAAAGCAGCAAATCGGCAACTGCACCGGGCTTTAAGGACCCTCCGGTCAGCTGAAAGCGCTGAGCAGGGTTCATGCTCCAGGCTTGGACCAGTATTTCTACAGGAAGCACACCCGGGACAACCAAGTGCTGCCATACTGCGGCCAAAGCCGTCTCTAGCCCTGAAATCCCAAAGGGGGCTTCATCAAAAGGATTCGCTTTTTCTTCCCAAGTGTGAGGGGCGTGATCGGTGGCTAACATGTCAATGGTTCCATCCAGCAATCCCTCAATTAAGGCTTGGCGGTCCGCTTCTGTGCGAAGAGGAGGATTGACTTTATAGGAAGTAGCATATGGAGTCTCGGCGATGGCCTCGTCGGTGAAGATCAAGTGGTGAGGATTCACTTCAGCGGTCACATCCACCCCTCGCTTTTTGGCTTCCCGAATAAGTACTACACTTTCCATAGCTGAGATATGAGCCAAATGCAGCTTTCCGCCCCCTTCTTCTGCCAAGAGAAGATCGCGGGCTACCATGACGCTTTCCGAACTGCTGGGAATTCCCCGCAAGCCCAGGTGAGTACTCACGAGTCCCCGATGCATCACCCCATGATGGGCGAGGCTTTCATCTTCACAATGACTGACGACGGGGCAGCGGGTTAGCTTAGCATATTCCAGAGCCAGACGCATCATTTCTGCATTCTGAACCCCCCGGCCATCATCGGAAAAACCTACCGCTCCGGCCGTAGACAGCTCAACCATTTCCACAAGTTCCTTCCCCTCTTGTCCCTTCGTCATGGCGGCAATGGGATGAATCTTGGCTAAGCCTACCTTTTTTCCTTGGTTTACTACATATTCGATCAAGGCCTTTTGATCCAGTACGGGAGTTGTGTTGGGCATCGCTAAGATGGTGGTAAAGCCCCCTCGGACTGCTGCCCGAGAACCGCTAGCAATATCCTCTTTATCCTCTCGACCCGGTTCTCTGAGATGGGTATGCACATCAATCAGGCCCGGAAAGAGGTATTTACCTGTGGCGTCAATTTCCTCCCAAGTCGAGGACTCTCCTAATTTCTCCCGAACTTCCTCGGCAGTCATGTTCTTCTTTAGCTCAATAATTTTACCTTCACCTACCAAAACATCGTAGATGCCCGAGATATTTTGAGCCGGATCAATGACTTGTGCATTCTTAATCCACCACATGATTTGTTCCCCCTCCCAATAATAGATACATAATGGCCATGCGGACGGCGACGCCGTTGGTTACTTGCTCCTCAATAACCGACTGGGTGGAATTGACGATACTACTCTCAATTTCTACCCCTCGATTCACCGGTCCAGGATGCATAATCAAGGTCTTTTTACCGGTCCTCTGAACTCTTTCGGCAGTAATCCCGTAGAGTTGCGAGTATTCCCGCAGACTCGGCAGTAGCCCTGCCTTTTGCCGCTCGAGCTGTAGCCTTAAAGCCATGATGACATCCGCTCCAGCCAGTTCTTCATCGAGATGATAGGTTGTTTTCACACCCCAGGATTTAATTTCAGGAGTGAGCAAGGTCGGAGGGCCGACGAGCACTACTTCTGCTCCCAAGGCTTTAAGGGCCCAGACATTGCTACGGGCAACGCGGGAGTGCAGAATATCTCCGACGAGGAGAATCTTCTTTCCCTCAACACTACCTAGATGCTCCTGCATGGTATATAAATCAAGCAAGGCTTGGGTGGGGTGCTCATGTTGTCCATCCCCAGCGTTAATCACACCTGCTTTCAGTTCCTTAGCAAGAAAATGTGCCGCTCCCGAACTGGAGTGTCGAATGACCACAAGATCCGGCTTCATGGCTTGCAGGGTTCTTACGGTATCAAGCAAACTTTCACCCTTATTGACGCTGCTCTGAGCCACTGCCAAGCTGGTGGTGTCGGCACCAAGTATCTTCGCCGCTGTCTCAAAGGAGGTTCTGGTGCGGGTAGAGGATTCAAAAAACAAGTTATATACCGATCTCCCGCGAAAGGTTGGCAGCTTCTTTACGGCCCTTGACAAGATTTCCTTCATAGGTTTTGCCGTATTGATTATGATTTGGATCTCACTTGGTTTCAGATCTTCCATATGCAGAATATCTTTGCGTGTCCAGCCCATACTTCTCTCCCCTTACAGTTCTTTTGTCATTCACTAATTATTTAACAAAAAATCCCCTTACCAAAGGTAAGAGGATATAAGGATACAAGTACCCTGTATTCTCTACCCTTGGCTCACTCTCAGGAAAGCTCTTAAAGGGTATCTTAAGTTAGTCACGTTGATTTCATACCTTATGGTTATTTCTTTTGTTCAGAACGCTCCAGTAAAAGCACCTCTTCTGCCTCATCAATTTCTTGAATGCAGACGGATACAATCTCTCGGCTCGAGGTGGGAAGGTTTTTCCCCACATAATCGGCACGAATGGGGAGTTCTCGATGGCCTCGATCTACAAGGACAGCTAATTGGATTTTTTCCGCCCTTCCTAAATCCATGGTAGCATCGAGAGCCGCTCGAGCAGTGCGCCCCGTGAACAAGACATCATCTACCAAAACAACCGTCTTCCCTTCAATTGGAAAGGGCACCTCGGTTTGATGAACTACCGGCTGCACATCAATCCGGCTTAGATCATCTCGATATAGGGTAATATCTAATATCCCTAAGGGAAGTTTAACGCCTTCAAATTCTTCGATGCGTTGCCGAATTCGTTCCGCCAACGGAACGCCGCGGCGTCGGATTCCAATCAGGACAACTCCGTCCGTTCCTTTATTTTTCTCAACGATTTCGTGAGCAATCCGCGTGATTGCCCGTCGAATTCCATCAGCATCCAGAATCTTGCTCTTCGCAATCCCTTCCACAGCTTTGCCCCCTTGCCCTTATGCTACCCTGCATCGGGTGAAACACCTATATTTATGAATATGTACAAAAAAACTGCCTACTTGCACAGCAGACAGCTATCCCACATCTTTCTGCCTTCTGCGTCTCACAGGACCTTTTTAAAGGCTATCACAATTTTAGTCTAACTTAGTTACAAGCTGTTGTCAATCAGAATTCCCAAGCATTTTTCACACCATGGTATACTAGCGCTTATTCTGTCATCCAGAAGGCTAGAGCTGAAAATAACTATCTCTCTCCCTCACGAATCGCTTGTAAAGTCTTCTGAAAGCGTTCCGGTGGCGAAGCACTAAACTCAAGATATTCTCCTGTCCTTGGGTGAATAAACCCTAAGCGCTGGGCATGCAACATTTGACCTTGGAGGGCAAAAGGATTTTTCCTTGGTCCATACAACGGGTCTCCTAAAACTGGATGCTTAAGGTAGGCCAAATGGACTCGAATCTGATGGGTTCTGCCTGTTTCCAAGCGAGCCTGAATATAGGTAAAATCAAAAAAGCGCTCCAGAACCTCATAATGAGTTATCGCCTCTTTGAAATTACGAAAAGCCACCGCCATTTTTTTACGATCCACCGGATCCCTACCAATAGGAGCATCAATCGTTCCAGAAGGTTCGAACAACACCCCGTGCACAATAGCTTGATATTGGCGTGTCATGCTATGAGCCTTAACCTGTTCGGCCAAACCATGATGGGCTAAATCACTTTTTGCCACCACAAGAAGCCCCGAGGTATCTTTGTCAATACGATGCACGATTCCAGGACGTAATACACCATTTATGCCGGAGAGATTCCGACAGTGATGAAGTAAGGCATTGACTAAAGTCCCTGTCCAGGCCCCCGGTGCCGGGTGAACCACCATACCCTGTGGTTTATTGACAACCAGTAAATCCTCATCCTCATACACGATATCCAGTGGAATATTTTCTGCGTCCACCTTCAGCTCTTGCGGGGGAGGAATCACAACCGTAATCTTATCTCCTGAGCGAACTTTATAATTCGATTTTTTTACAGTTCCATTAACGAGAACATGACCGTCCCCAATCAGACCTTGAACAGTGGAGCGGCTCTTGCCGACTACTTCAGTAAGACCAACATCTAAGCGGGTTCCTTCTTGTAGCTCGAGTTCCAATGTTTCTCCTACACCCACCGTCTCCGAGTTTTCGATCTCGAACTCTGGCTCGAGACTTTCTTCATTCGTTTCTGACCTATTTAACCCATCGCAATCCATACTTGTCCCCTATTCTATTCCCTTTTCTCCAAAACTCACTCGGCCTTTTGTTCCTTACGATCTTGCAGGAACATCATCAGCATCAACAAACCAACACCGACAACAATCGCACTATCGGCGAAATTAAACACGAAAGGCCAAATCTGGAAATCAAGGTAATCCACAACCTTACCAATAAAAACTCGATCATAAAGATTACCTAAAGCTCCGCCGCCGACGAGCCCCAAGGCCAAACGCGTCACCCATTCTTCTCGGGGAAACACCTTCAACTGGGCATAGATTATTCCCGCTAGGACCACTACCGCTGTAAGGATAAACACCCAGGACTGACCGGGCAATAAACCAAAAGCCGCTCCCGGATTTAAGACATAGGTTAAATGAAAAATTTTGGGTATCACAATGACTGATTCGCCAGGGACCATATTTCCTTGGATATAGAACTTCAAAACACGGTCGAAAATCCAAATCCCCGCAATGGTTAGCCATACCAACAATCTGTTACCCTCCCCGAACTCAATATTTGCTCATTTATCTTAACATACTAAGGTGGGGGCGGGCAATGCTGTACCTGCTAAGTTCGGCCGTGTTTTCTCCCATAATATACCGTGTTGTCCAAGCCGGGTTCCACTTCAACTTCCAATGTCTCCACCGCTTGAACGGCTCCGATAACTTCATCCCCATCCTCATAAAAGGTATTAGGATCACTCAGATCTCGATTCGTTCCTAAATCTTGAGGTGAATCAGAGGTTCCAAAGCTGGCTACAGCCTGCCAAGAGTCCTCCCCATCAAAGCCAACGCGGTCGGTTCCATCATTAAAGGTTCTCGAAAAAGGACTGTTGATGAGCTCATCTTCCACGGGGTCACGATGCAATGAATGCTGCTCTTCTTTTTCCTCTAAACGACTGCAGGCGGTACAAACAGTGGTATAGGGCAAGGCTTCTAACCTCTCCAAGGGAATGTCCTTTTGACAATGCTCACAGACTCCATACTCACCTTCTTCATAACGCTGTAATGCTGAATTGATAGCATTGATCCTATGCTTAAGGCGATCATGACTTGCTACGTCCCGAGAACGTTCATACACTTCCGTGGCAATATCCGCAGGATGATTGTCGATGACCGAGAGCTCCCCGAGGGATTCTCTCATATCCCCAGTAATCAGTTCTGCTGCCATTTCCATCGCTTCTTCTTTATCTTTCTTTAGCTGTTCAATAAGTCCTGCATATTTGCTTTCTGACATGATGAGCCTCCTCCTTATTCCTAATACCCATTATGCGCATTGACAAGCTCCACAAGCTCTCCGATGACCCCACCGATTACCGGCAGGTTCAACAGTACCAGATTTTTCAAAAACATCGCCAGTAATCCTAGGAGAATGGTCGCCCCTATAGCACCGCCGAGACCCCTGACAAGTCCCACTCCAAAATTAAGCAAGAGCAGTCGGCGAGGATTATTCAGATAAGTAATATATTCCGTCAGGTTTATTTTCTCCAAGATAAGTGACAAATCTTGAACCTGTTTTCTTAGTTCCGGTCCTTCTTCAGACTGAAGTCCTTCTTTAGACCGTCTTAAGGCCTTGTCATGATCGATTTCCGGTTCTGGACTAGTAACTAATTTTTCATTTTTGCCTGAGATCGTCAACTCATTCACCTCACGATTCTCAAACTCAGTTTTCCCACGCAGAAAAATAAATATCCTTACCCTTAAAGGATAAAGAAAACTCGACTTTTGCCATGTCTTAAATTTCGCGCTTTGCTGAAGGTTAAGTATAAAAAAGAGCTCCTCTTTGTCACCAACAGTTATCGTATCTTAACTGTCTATCGCAAGAGGAGCACCCTAACTATTTTCATTCGGTTTTTCAATTCTTATCACTTTAATTCCCAGAATCCTATTACTGAATTTCTCAAAACTCTGTGGTTGAAACAGGGTAAAGCACCCCCTAAGCTAAAGGGAAGTCTACTGTCTAGCGGGGCCATAGGGCGGGGTTAGTCCGATATCAAACAGATACCAAATAGCTGATATAAAGTCCAAGAACCATCAGCAATCCGAAGTAGGTATTCGTTTGTCCTGCGGCTTTCATCGCCGGCATCATGGTTATAGGCTCGGTCTTGCCGACAAAGCCTCGGGTGGCTTGTATCGCTTTGGTAATGCTCAGCAGGGACAAAAGAATCCAAGGGGTAATCGTCCCAGTCACCACAAGTCCCACCAGCCATAAATAAGCGACTCCAAACATCACACCCATAAATTTCACGGCGTTTTTTGGTCCTAAGACGACCGGGATAGTCTTTCTCCCATTGGCCTTGTCCCCATCATGATCTCGGAGATTATTACCTAAATTGATCAGACCTACTAAAATACCGCTGGGTACAGCAACCAAGACCGCTATACCAGAAACATAATCCGTTTGGATAAAGAAGGCAATCAATATAATCAAAAAACCCATGAACAATCCGGAAAATAGTTCTCCTAAAGGGGTGTAAGAAATAGGGTAAGGTCCCCCTGTGTAGAGATAACCCATGAGCATGCAGAAAGAGCCCACCACTGCCAGCCACCAAGAGGAAGATGCACAGATATAAACACCCAAAAGAACGGAAACCCCATACATCGTCAGGGCCAGGGTCATAATAAAGCGTGGCGACATCCCATGGCGCACAATGCCACCGCCGATACCTACTGATTTTTCTGTATCCAACCCCCGCTTATAATCATAATACTCGTTGAATAGATTGGTAGCAGCTTGAATAAGCACACTTGCCACCATCATCGCAACAAAGAGCAGGGCGTTTGTTTTGCCTTCCAGCAGAGCCAGAACCGAGCCTAAGAGAACCGGCACAAAGGCCGCTGTTAAAGTATGTGGACGAATTAACTCCCACCATATCTTCCAACTTTTTTTATTTGACTGTGCGTCGTCGTGTTCTATATGCATAACTTTCTCCTCTTTTAAGACATCACCATGCAAAAAGCGTAGTCAATTTATACTTAACAAGCTACAATAATCGACAATACTGCTATACCTGATAAAAGGCTAATATCCTATTCAGACCTGTGCTTTGAGACAAGCTTAACATCATTTATTATAACCAATACCTCAACGGCAATAAAGGAAAAAATTCAAGGAGCCCATTGGCTCCCTTTAATCTTCGCTACTTTTTATAAAGTAAACAAATCCTCCGCCTAGAGTCGTTGTCTTAATCCACAAGGCCAGATCAACCTTTTTTAAGATACCTTCATCCAAAATCGTAGCGCTGGCCTTGCTCTTATCCTCCTCATAATCAAGTTGAATAATTGTGACCCAGTGCCAGCGGCTCAGATTTTTCACCTCACCATTGTGCCAATTCAAAAAGGCGATCGGCACATTGCAATCCAATGCCTCAGCTAGAAAATCAATCACCTTGACTAAAGTCGGTCGCCGGTAGACGGCCTCAGGCATTTCGCAAAGATGATATTCAAGCTCGATTCCCTTAGTCTGAGCGAAAGCCAGCATCGGTTTGTAAAACATGCTAAGCTTATGAACGCCACGAAAAGAGGGGGTGACATAGTGCCACAGCTCTTTCATCAGAGCAATCCAGTCCTTTTGACTTTGCAGCCGGTCCGCAGTAGAGCGTTGGTCATAGGTTAGATAATAAAAAATATTCGAAGCAGCACAAGGCCCACAGCCCGCTAGACGCTGGAAAGTCGTCGGATACCATCTTTGACAGGAACCATAAGACACCTGATTATCATTGGGATTAATGTGCTTAAACACATCAGGATGTGCAATGGATTTTGATACCAACATTCCCCAACTCCTTAATCGTCTGCAGCGCTTTTACCTGCCAAATAGGCAGAAGACCAGGCCCATTGAAGGTTATAGCCACCGCAGTCCCCGTCAATATCCATAATTTCTCCAGCAAAGTAAAGTCCCGTCGCAAGCTTGGATTCCATAGTTGCCGGGTTAATATCGCGAACGTCGATGCCACCGGCTGTGACCTGAGCTGCCGTCCAGGTATTCGTCCCGGTAACCTGAAAGCGCCAGTCCTGCAGTATCTGCAGGATATCTTCCTTCTCGCGGGAAGTCAGCGCTTTGACTGGTTTATGCATATCTTCAATACCCGCCTGTTTCAAAACAACAGGTGTTAATTGCTTGTTAATAAAGCCTACAAAGCTAAAGTGCACACTTTTCTCTGGCTGATCTTGCCAGCGCTTGTGCAGGTAGTGGGCCAACTTATCCTTAGTCCAGGTAGGAAGCATCGCAACCTTTACCCAGACCTCGTGATTACCCTTTAATTTCTCGGCAGCAGTCCGGCTTAATTGAAAAATCGGTGGCCCGGAAATTCCATACTCCGTGAATAGCAATTCACCTTGGGCTTGGGCCAAGGACTTACCTTTGACAAGGATCTCAGCCAACCCCTCGAATTTGATGCCTTTGATCTGCTTCAGAAAGGGTTCCGCCAGCTTAAGCTGCACTAAAGCCGGGAACGGCTCCACAAGACGATGCCCCATATTTTCAGCCAAAGGGTATCCGCTCCCGGTAGAACCTAAATTCGGAGCAGCCTTTCCGCCTGTAGCAAGAATGACACGATGGGCAAAGTACTTTTTCCCATCCTTCGTCTGCACATCAAAGCCTTTGTCCAGTTTGTGGAGCCCTTTCACTTCCGCTTCCAATACTACTTCAATTCCTAAGCGTTCCACTTCATAGCGTAGAACATCTAAGACACTGGAAGCTTGATTGGAAAAAGGAAACACTTTACCTTCCTCTTCCACTTTATGAGCAATGCCAAGGCCCTCAAAAAACTCAATCGCTTGATTATTATCAAAGGCTTGCAAAGCCTTCATAGCAAATTGCGGATTCTGACCATGATAATGCGCTAGTTGCAGATCCGTATTCGTTAAATTACAACGCCCATTACCCGTGGCTAAGATTTTCTTGCCGACCCGCTGATTTCTCTCTAAGATAGTAACCGCCGCTCCATCCCGACCGGCTATGACCGCAGCAAACAAACCGGCGGCTCCGCCTCCGATCACGACGACTTTGAGTTGTTTCCCCTTAGGCATTGATATCCCCCTTACGGTGTAAGTCTCTTACTATAATACACCATTTTTAGCGACTAGACTATCTTAGCCTATAGCGCTCGGGCGGAACTGATATATGATCCGTACAAAAAAACCACGGTGTTCCTGTGAAACACCGCAGCTCTTGTCCACTTTATTTTAAGATTTTATGATGCGCAAAGCTTAATCGAGGATAACGTCCAATAAATCTCCATTTCTTAAGCCGAAGGCGTTGCCTTCGTCCGTATCCACATGCATATCTAAGGCATAATTGGAGCTCACTCGGATCAGAACCCGCTCTAGAACTCCTGCCCGTGGTCCATTCACTTGAACCTTTACATGGTCCCCATCTTTTAAACCATATTTCTCAGCATCTTCTGGAGTCATATGGATATGACGAGCTGCAATGATTGTTCCAGCCTCAACTTGGACTTTTCCCGCGGGACCGACAATTTCCAAGCCCGGGGTCTCATTAATATCTCCCGAATCCCGAACCGGGGGCTTTACCCCAAGCTTAAAGGTATCTGTAGCTGCAAGCTCCACTTGAGTGGCCTTGCGAGCAGGTCCTAACACACGCACATTGGGCATCGAGCCCTTAGGTCCTACTAAGGTTACAGTCTCTTCGCTGGCAAATTGACCCGGTTGAGATAGATCCTTAGTCCGAGTGAGTTGGTGTCCGGCACCAAAAAGGATACCGATATGTTCCTCAGAGAGATGAAGGTGACGATTGGAAATTCCGACGGGTACTTGAAAGGTTTTCATGAACATGACCTCCTGGTTAAGTTTCTAGACGTTTTTTATTATGCCTAATACACAACTAATAATTATACTCCATATTTCGCTAAAAATCTGCATCAGAAAATTAGTACTTTAAAATTACTATTCAATACTATTCAATCTTCCACTTTTCGCCAACGGAGATCGGGTTTTCTGGCCGCGCCAGTCTCATCCAAACGGGTCACCAAAGTAGTATAAGGAGCGTTTTTGACCATTTCCACATCATCTTGCACTTCTGCGGCAATTTTTATCATGACCTGGGCAAATTGTTCAAGGGTTTCCATGCTTTCCGTTTCCGTGGGTTCAATCATCATCGCCTCTTCCACGATGAGCGGAAAGTAAATCGTGGGCGGATGATAGCCATAATCCAAAAGTCGTTTAGCGATGTCCAAAGTATGAACACCATAACCCTTGAGGTTCTGTGGGGTGATGACAAACTCATGCATACAGATTCGGTCATAGGGCAGATGATAGTGTTCTTTTAAGATGTTCATCAGGAAGTTGGCATTGAGGACAGCATTCTGGGAGGCTGCAGTCAACCCCTCACCTCCTAAAGCCCGTATATAAGCATAGGCTCTGACCAATACCCCAAAATTAGCTTGGAAGGCTCTGACCCGTCCAATGGAAAGAGGACGGTCTGCATCGAGGGTGAATTTCCCGTCGCTCGTGCGCACTGCCACAGGCTTCGGTAAATAGGGTGCGAGGAACTCTTTGACTCCTACAGGTCCTGACCCTGGACCGCCTCCACCGTGAGGAGTAGAGAAGGTCTTGTGGAGGTTAAGATGGACCACATCAAAGCCCATGTCTCCGGGACGGGCAATCCCCATAATCGCATTGGCATTGGCCCCATCATAGTAAATCAGACCACCCACATCGTGGATAATCTTAGCAATCTCTAAGATATTAACATCAAAAAGACCTAAGGTGTTCGGATTGGTCAGCATTAAGGCGGCTACCTCTTCATTGGCCGCTTGGCGCAAGGCCTCAATATCCACACCGCCACGCTCATTACTAGGTACTTGCACAATCTCAAAGCCCGCCATGGCTGCTGTCGCGGGATTCGTCCCATGGGCAGAATCCGGTACAATAACCTTCGTTCGCTTAAAATCACGCTGCTGTTCATGGTAGGCTTTAATGATGAGAATTCCTGTCATTTCTCCATGAGCTCCGGCTGCCGGCTGGAGAGTAAAGGCATCCATCCCCGTAATCTCCGCCAGATCCTCCTGAAGTTCAACCATCAAACCCAGTGCACCTTGAACTAACCCTTCCGGTTGATAGGGATGAATCTGACTAAAGCCCGGGAGACGAGCCAGTCTTTCATTAACCTTGGGATTATACTTCATAGTGCATGAGCCTAAGGGATAGAAGCCTGTATCCACCCCATGGTTAAAGGTGGACAGTCTAGTAAAATGACGGACCACATCGACTTCCGAGACTTGCGGTAGCTCCGCTTCCCGTTCTCTTAAGAATTCTCTTGGAACTAGGGTCTCTAAAGAGACCTCTGGAACATCACAGGGAGGCAAGCTGACTCCACTCCTACCCTCCTGACTCAGGTCAAAAATTAGCGGTTCTAGTGTTTTCATTGTATCTCCCCCATTCTGGCCACAAGCCGATCGATATCTTCCTTGCTCTTGGTCTCCGTGACGCAGAAAAGAAGATGCTGATTCAGTTCCGGGTAGAAACGGGACAGATCAAGACCGCCGATAATCTTATGCTGCAAAAGCTGCTCATTGATTTTCTGAGGACTGATCTCGGTTTTGATCACAAACTCGTGAAAAAACGGGCCGCTGAAAGCTAAGGACATTCCTGGGAGCTTCCCAATCTCTTGAGCCGCATAATGGGCTTTTTGTAGATTAAGGTGCGCCATCTCTTTGAGACCTTTTTTCCCTAATCCCGAGAGATGAATGGTAAACGCTAGGGCACAAAGGGCCTCATTCGAACAGATATTAGACGCTGCCTTTTCCCTACGAATATGCTGTTCCCGAGCCTGCAAGGTGAGTACATAACCCTTCTTACCGTTTTTATCCTTGGTAGCTCCGACAATCCGCCCAGGCATCCGACGTGTGTATTTCTCACGACAAGCTAAGAAACCAAGATAAGGACCTCCGAAGTTCAAAGGATTGCCAAAAGGCTGTCCTTCGCCCACCACGATATCCGCACCGAGCTCTCCGGGAGATTTGAGTAACCCTAAGGATACCGGGTTCACCGCCATGACCAGCAGTGCCCCCTTGGCGTGGGCTAACTTGCCAATTTCCTCAGCCTGTTCAATAACTCCAAAAAAATTGGGGCTTTGCAACAAGACTGCTCCCACCTCTTGATTAAGCGCTGCTTCTAATTCATCGAGTCTTAGAACGCCGTTGCTGGAGGAGATAGACTCAATTTCTACACCCCGAGGAAGCAGATAGGTTTGGAGTACTTCTCGATATTCCGGATGAAGGGTTTGCGGCACGAGCACTTTCTTGCGACGGGTAGCATCGCAAGCCATTAAGGCTGCTTCAGCTAAGGCGGATGCTCCATCATACATAGAAGCATTGGCCCCGTCCATTCCCGTTAATTCGCAAACAAGGGTCTGAAACTCATAAATCGCTTGCAGGGTCCCTTGGCTGATCTCCGGTTGGTAAGGGGTATAGGCCGTATAAAACTCCGAACGGAGCAGAAGCTGGTCCACATAACTAGGAATGAAGTGCTCATAGGCACCTGCTCCCAGATAAGAGTCATACTCTTCAACGGTGGTATTTTGGGCAGCAAGTCCTTGCATCGACTTCACCAATTCATATTCAGACAAACCTTCCCGAATCTTTAATTGGGCTTGGCGCCGAACGCTTTCTGGGATATCCGCAAAAAGCTCTTCAATGGAGTTGACTCCAATCCGGGCCAGGATCTGTTCTTGCTGGTCCACTGTGTTCGGCACATAATTCATGTTAATGGCCCTCCTCCGCTAGAAACGCTTCATATTCTGCGGCAGACATTAATCCATCTAGATCTTTCAAGTCATCCACTTCTACTTTAACCAGCCAACCCTCGCCATAGGGATCATTATTCAGAAGTTCCGGAGAATCGAGGACCTCTTGATTAAATTCGATGACCTTGCCAGAGACTGATGAGATGATATCCGATACTGCCTTCACAGACTCCACCGTTCCATAAGCTTGCCCAGTTACCACGGTCGTATCGTTCTCCGGTAACTCAACAAAAACTACATCCCCCAAGCTCTCTTGGGCATGTTCCGTGATTCCTAAAACTACCGTATTTCCTTCTACCTTAGTCCACTCATGAGATTTGCTGTACTTTAATTCCACTGGATTCATACATTCATCCTCCTTAATAATGCGGGACTCTAGTCCCTGATTATTGCTTACGTTCGCTGGCATCGACTCAAGTTAGTGGTATGGTGAGATCCCTATTTTTGCCGCTTGTAGAATTGAGAAGGCACAATCTGAGCCTTGACTGCTTTGCCTCGAATCATCACATCGAGTGTTTCTCCTATTTGGGCATATTCCGAGGGAATAAGACCTAAAGCAATGTTTTTATTCAAGGTAGGAGAAAAAGAGCCTGAAGTAATGAACCCAATTTCTTTACCCTCCTTATGAAGAGGATAGTGGGAACGAGCAATCCCCCGCTCGATCATCTCTAGGCCGACGAGCTTACGGGGCACACCTTTTTCCTTCTGAGCCAAAAGAATCTCCTTGCCAATAAAATCCTTTTTCTCCATCTTTACAAAGAAGCCAAGTCCTGCTTCCAAAGGAGTAATATCAGGACCTAATTCGTTGCCGTATAAGGGTAGGCGAGCCTCAAAACGTAGAGTATCGCGAGCCCCGAGCCCGATGGGCTGCACACCTTCTTCACTTCCCACTTCTAAGATTCTCCGCCACATTTGTGATGCCTGTTCAGGGGATAAGTAAACTTCAAACCCATCTTCCCCCGTATACCCCGTCCGTGAAACCAGACAAGGAACGCCATCCACTTCCCCTTGCTTGAACCAGTAATACTTAATTTCCTGCAAATCCATGCCTGTCAACTTTTGCAGAATCCTCTCCGCTTGGGGCCCTTGTATGGCCAATTGCGCATACTCTTGGGAACGATTCACCAGATTCACGGTAAAGTCTTGAGCTTGTTCCTGCATCCAAGCAAAATCTTTATCCGTATTAGAGGCATTGACGACGATTAAGTAATGACTCTCACGAAGCCGATACACGAGCAGATCATCTACGATCCCTCCATCCGGATAGCACATGGGGGAATATTGAATCTGCTCATCCTGCTGGCGGGATAGATCATTGGTAAGTATGTACTGAATAAAGGGAAGCGCATCCTGACCCTCGACCTCCACTTCACCCATGTGAGAGACATCAAAGAGTCCTGCCTGATTGCGCACGGCCTTGTGTTCTTCGATAACTCCTGCATATTGGACAGGCATCTCCCAACCGCCAAAATCAATGAGCTTGGCTCCCAACCTTTGATGTTCTTCATAGAGCGGAGTTCTTTTCAGTTCTGTCACTTCAGCCACCTCCTAAAGTATGAGTATTTGCTAATTCAGCTTAAAAGATGAACACAAATAAAAAAACAGAGGGAATAACGCGTCGCGTTACCTCTGTCCTTTAACCTGAGAGATTACCTTGCGGCTACCCCTTTGGTGTTCTCATCTGAGAAGCTCTCCAGAGTTTCGTCTTCCAGCAGTACTTTTGCCTGAGAGTTTCCCCCAGAATAGATGCGACATTCTGGCCGTTTCTCCTTCGGCGCTCACCTATGAGTCTCTCCTACTGGAATCATTCGAAACCTATTCGATTATCTGCTTTCATTATAGTCAGCTAATGGAGATTCGTCTACACCATTGCCCCTATATTCTAATAATTATTATGTAGAATCAACGATGGTCTACCTCTTAAAGCTTGTGAGCGATACCATTCAGATCATTGCCCACCTGCTGTAATTCTTGAACCATCATAGCGATTTCTTGAGTAGCTTTTGCTTGCTCTTGGGCAATCACATTGTTCTGGAATACACCCTTGACGATTTCCTCCATGGTTTCTTGAAACTTCATCAACAGCTCATTGATCTCATTAGCTGAACGATTGCTTTCGTCGGCTAGCTTTCGAACTTCACCGGCTACCACCGAGAACCCTTTACCCAGTTCACCGGCCCGGGCTGCTTCAATCGCCGCATTAAGTCCTAAAAGATTCGTTTGCTTCGACACACGACGAATAAATTCAGTGACCCCTTCTGTAGCCTTTACTTGCTGCTTAGCCTCTTGGGCGACAGTAGCCACGGTCTGGCTCACACTGGCAACCTCCTCAGAAGAGGCAGCCATTTCTTCCAGGGCTCCTGCGGCTTGCTCTATAGACTCCCCTATATGATCGACATGCTTCTTAAGAATGTCTTTCAGCTCTTCATCACGCAGCAAATAAGCAACCATGGCTGCCGCAACCTTAGCTACAGGAGATACGATGGCAAGAGGTCCTGCAACTCCAAAGGTACCCACTTTCTCTTCTTCTAAAAAAATCGCCAAATTCAAACCCTCACGGACCTGTCCTGAACTATTGGCTTCATCTTCCGCTGTAATTTTGATTTCGTTGATTGAAGTATTCATAATGCGCTGGGCGCCCGTATGTAAAACTCCCAGACGTATCTTTGCTGAGTCAGCGATAATAATGCCTTGGGGGTCACAGACGATGCCATGGTACCCACTTTCCGAGTAAATTAAATCAACAATTCGGTTGGCCAGATTTGCCGTAATTTTTTTCATAATCCCTCTCCCACCTCTGCTGTGCGTCTTAGGGTCAACTCCTTAATGGGCCGTAAAGTATTTAAAAACGCGCAATACTAATACCATTTTTAATAATACTAACTTTTCTAATAATTGTCCATAATTTCGAGGAATTAATTGTGAATAACTACTTTAATTTGGGTTTTAATATAAAGAAAAGACTTACCTGGTAGGTTCCAGGAAGTCTTTTTAGCAACTAAGCAATCAAGTACCTAAGTTTTAAAGATGGCTTACCACCGATGCGCATCTTGGGCATAAGTTCGGATGGTCTTGGTCTTGACCCACTTTAGTATCATAAATCCAGCAACGTTCGCATTTCTCACCGGCTGCCGAGCTCACTGCGATACCAAGCTCTTCCATAGATTCCGCCATGGTGATTCCTTCTGGTTTTCCCTCTCCTGCCTGGTGAACATAAACCTCAGAGACAATAAAAATCTCCGCCAAGTTCGGAATAGCCTTCAAGAATACTTCGAGTTCAGCATTCGGGTAAATCTCGACTCGAGCTGTCAAAGAATGGTTAATTAGCTTATCTTGACGAGCCTTTTCGAGAGCTTTTGTCGCTTCAGAACGCACAGCCAATAGAGTGTCCCATTTCTTCTCCAAAACTTCATCCATCCAGCGGGGATTTACTTTTGGCATTTCCTCGGTTTGGATATTCGAGCCTTCAGCTACGGCGGGGATATATGGCCAAATCTCATCTGCCGTAAAGGTTAATACTGGAGCAATCAGGCGCACAAGAGCATCAAGGACATCATAGAGTACGGTCTGAGAAGCGCGACGCAGAGCGGAATCCTTACCTTCTACATAAAGGCGATCTTTGACGACATCCAAGTAAATAGCGCTCAATTCTACCGCACAGAAGTTATGAACGGTATGATAGACCCAGTGAAATTCATATTTTTCATATCCCTGCAAAACACGGTCGATAACTTTGCCCAGTTGGAGCAAAGCCCAGCGGTCGATTTCCGGCAACTCCTCATAAGCGACCCGATCCTTAACAGGGTCAAAGTCATTGAGATTGCTGAGCAAGAATCTTAAGGTGTTACGGATCTTACGATAGGCTTCCGTCATCTGTTTCATAATCCGCGGCGAGGCTGCAACGTCGTTTTTGTAGTCTGTTGAACAAACCCAGAGTCTGAGGATATCTGCACCCATATCCTTGGCTACTTGTAAGGGATCCACACCGTTACCTAATGACTTGGACATTTTACGTCCTTTTTCATCCACAATGAAGCCATGGGTTAAGACAGCTTTATAGGGGGCCTTGCCATAGGCAGCAACAGATGTCGAAAGGGAGGAATTGAACCAGCCTCGATGTTGATCCGAACCTTCCAGGTAAAGGTCAGCAGGCCAAGCAAGCTCTTCTCGCTCCATCAACACCCCTGTATGACTGGTACCGGAATCGAACCAAACATCCATGATATCGGTCTCTTTGCGGAAGGACTTGCCACCGCAGGAGCAAGCGAAGCCTTCCGGCAAGAATTCTTCAGCCGGACGGATAAACCAGGCATCTGAGCCTTCGGCACGGAAGATCTCTTGAACCTTGGCGATGGTTTCATCGGTGATAATCTCTTTTCCACAATCCTCGCAGTAGAAAATGGGAATGGGCACACCCCAAGTCCGTTGACGTGAAATACACCAGTCTCCCCGATCTGCCACCATGTTATAGATGCGGTCTTTACCCCAGGCGGGAATCCATTGGACATGATCAATTTCGGTCAGAGCCTCTTTGCGGAAACCATCAATAGAGGCGAACCATTGCTCAGTTGCCCGATAGATGATGGGGTTCTTGCAACGCCAACAGTGAGCATAGCTATGCTTAATCTTAGCCTCATGAACCAAGGCATGGAGATTCTTGAGGTCTTCAATAATCACCGGATTTGCCTTATCTACCTTCATGCCGGCATAGGCCCCGCCTTCGGCAGTAAATTTCCCTTGATGGTCAACAGGGCAAAGGACTGGCAGGCCATATTCCTTGCCCACATTAAAGTCTTCTTCCCCATGTCCAGGAGCCGTGTGTACACACCCGGTTCCTGCTTCCAAGGTTACATGATCCCCAAGGATGAGCACGGAATCCCGATCGATGAAAGGATGTTTAGTAATCACGCCTTCCAGTTCTTTCCCCACAAAGCGCTTTTCAATAGGCAGTTCTAAATTCCAAGTCGAGCGAAGGCTATCTAATAGCCCCTCTGCCACAATCCAATGTTCATTTTCTACCTGAACCTGTACATAGGTAAATTCCTCATGCAAGGTAATCGCTAAATTTGCCGGAAGCGTCCAGGGGGTTGTGGTCCAGATGATGACAAAAGTGTTTTCATCCGTAAGGATGCCCTTGCCTTCCTTGACAGGAAACTTCACAAAAATAGCATCCGAAGTTTTCTCTGCGTATTCGATCTCTGCTTCAGCCAAAGCCGTTTCGCAAGAGGGGCACCAATAGACTGGCTTCAAGCCCTTATAGATATAATTCTTACGTGCCATTTTACCAAAGACACCGATTTGGGCGGCCTCATACTCTTTTTCCAAAGTCAGATAGGGGTTTTTCCAATCTCCCCGTACACCCAGCCGTTTAAATTGCTCACGCTGAATGCTGACATAATTTTTAGCGTACTCTTTGCACATTCTGCGGAACTCAACCACAGAGACCGCATGGCGGTTCACCCCTAACTTTTTAATGACCTGTTGCTCAATGGGCAAACCATGAGTATCCCAACCGGGAACATAAGGGGCATCAAAGCCAGCCATGGTTTTATATTTGACGATGATATCTTTGATGACTTTATTTAAAGCATGGCCAAGGTGAATATCCCCATTGGCGTAGGGCGGTCCATCATGGAGAACAAACTTCGGACGTCCGTCCCGTGCTTTTTGCACTGTTTCATAAATGTCGAGATCTTCCCATTTTTGCAAAATTCCCGGTTCCCGCTGGGGGAGATTACCACGCATAGGGAACTCTGTTTCCGGTAAATTCAACGTATCCCGATAATCCATAATAAATTCCTCCTGTGATTTTCAATACAAAGGCGCGACCCTGAGATCATATGCCTTTTTGCTGTTAAAGTATAAAAAATCCCAATCCCCAAAAAAGGGACGGGATATTACTCGCGATACCACCCTTGTTGCCGGTTGTCCCAGCCACTCGGAGTCCTTTAACGGGGACGAGGCGGAAGGCTTACTCAAAGTTTCAGCACTTCACTCAAAGGGGATACTCCTTGGTTCACCTCACAGGCTTTCACCATCTCCTGCTCGCTATAGAGGCTCCATTCAAGGACAGTCCTTTTCAACGCTCTTAATTATTTAGCATTATGATACACTTTATACTACCCATACCTAATGGTATTTAATCGTTTAACACCTTGCGGACGATCGTAACCAGTTTGGCTTGACCTTCAAGATTGACCGGCTCCCCCATAAACAAGCAAAGATAGGGAACTTTCTTATCTTTCCACTCGATAGTGAATTGATTGAGATCCTCCCGTTTCAAAGTCATCGGGTAAGAATCCGGCTCGGTAGATAAGCCGACAACCACACCCCGCTGCTCCATTTCATCCAAAGCATGGAAAGCGCGATCCAAAAGATCATCACTTCCGGCCATCAAGATATCGCCCTCGCGATAAGGACCAGGCTCGGCCTTGCCAATATAAATGACTTGAGTTTCTTCAATATTCTTCAGAGTGTCAGGCGAAGAGGTAAGCTCTATTTCGTGGCGCCCAATCTTCCCTGTAAAAAAACCTTGTTCCTCCTTATGCATTCCTAAACCTTGCACAAGAAAGTCGGAGTCAAGCTCCGAATACAAAATGCTCTTCATAAGAAATCTTCTTCCCCTTTAAAAAATGTCTAGATTTTATTCTAGCACAATCTCTTATGGTAGTGCAAGCATTCATGAGACACGATCCTTCTCAAAGGCTTCCGCCAAATCCAATTGAGCAAGCAAAAAGGATTTCAGTTGAGTGCGAGTCATTTCTCGGCGTTTTTGCAACTCTTCGATTTCATCATTAACATGTTGCAGCTTATTCTGAGCTTCGGTTATCCGCCTTACTTTCTCTTGTTCGACTTCTTTGAGAATGAGTTCAGCTTCATGGCGAGCAGATTGCTTGACTTCATCAGCTGTTTGCTGTGCTAATACCATCGTTTGCTGCAAAGTGGATTCTAACTGCTTGTAATGCCTTAACTCCGCATCCAAACGTTGGACCTTATCTTTCAGTTCGAAGTTCTCAGCATAGACAACCTCAAATTCCTTGCTTACGCTTTCCAGAAACTTGTCCACTTCTTCCGTATGATAACCTCGGACCCCTTTGCGGAACTCTTTATTCTGAATATCAATAGGAGTTAATGCCATAATTCATCCCCCTCTTATGTCTTCCGAGGTATATATCGTATGATGCTCCAGGCAATTCTTCCCTTGCGAGTCCCCGTCGATTCCACTAAGCGAATTCGACCGTAGCCCCGACAAGATAGGATATCTCCCGGCTTAACCTCCAAGTCTGGTTTGGACACCACTAGATCGTTACGCTTTACCTTCCCCTGCTGAATGAGCTCTTGGAAGGTAGAGCGAGAGACATTAAAACTACTGGAAGCTACTGCGTCTACCCTTGAAGAAGCTACGGTAATGCGCCACTCTTCTCCCTGTTCAGCCGGAATCTCTTGATTTCCCTCGACGAGCTCCACCTGGATCCGTTCCCGCCCGGCTTTATCCCATTGGCTGAGCAAAACATCGGCGATGCCATGGGCTACCGCTACAAAAGAGCAGTGTTCACCGACACGAATATCCCCAATTACATCCCGTTTTAACCCCATGCCCATCAGGGAACCCAAAATCTGACGATGTTCCATCGTCCCACGCGGGTCAAGGGGCTTTGCACGTATAACTTTAACCTCACTGGCAACTTGATCAAGCATACCGGCATCTTCAACCATTAAAAATCGAGCCCTTTCCGCGTCTGGCAATCCGCCCTCGACTCGAAAAGCGAGACCTTCACTTCGCAGAATCCCTCCGAACCAGTTCCCTAGGGCTTGACTTAAAAAGGGAGTCCAAACCGGCCTTGAAGTGCTGATGGCTTCCTCGCACAAATCCAACAGATGAGCCCCTTCAAGTTTTAACTCCTTATCAGACCAAAAATTCAAGATAGCACGATCCATCCGATAGTTCATAGTTAGCCTCTAAAAGCGAAGCAAAAGACTTAATAAGACGGGTAAAACTACCGTCTTAATAATCATAAGGGTAAAATAGGCGAGAATCGGAGAAATATCAATGCCAAATCCAGGCCCCCCAAACTGAAACCGCTGAAAGGGCTTCAACAGAGGCTCTGTAATTTCATACAAAGCTCGAACTAAAGCATTATAGGGTACGTTAGGAAACCAAGATAGCAACGCCCGTGCAATGATAGCATACATAAGGATCGTGATGACGGTGTGAATTACTTGATAAACGAATAGTATATTAATCACTCCTTATTTAGTTAAAGACCAAAAAAATCCCTTTTCCTTAAAATCGTCCTTCATTTCGCCGGAAATATCTACATTATTGGGAACAAAAAGAAAAATGCCATTGCCGACCTTTTGCATGTTTCCACCCAAAGCATAGGTTGTCCCACTCACAAAATCGACAATCCGTTTTGCCAAATTACGATCTGCATTTTCCAGGTTCACAATCACAGGACGGCGGTTTTTTAGCTGATCAGCAATGTTTTGAGAATCTTCAAAAGCTTGGGGTTCGAGCACAACGACCTTAACTTGCTTTTGGGTATGGATGCTTACCACTTGTGCCCCTTTGCGATTGTTTGTTGCTCTTGGTTCTTCTCGAACAACCTCTTCCTTTTCATCTTCTTCGAAATAATCGTCTTCAAAGTCTTCATCAGCAAAACCCATAATTCCAATCACTTTGTCTAACAACTTTGCCATTTTAGCAACCTCCTTAAAATCATAAATATATACTTCTATCTGAATCTTGTGAACAAACCTTGTCCCTTAGGAGCGTTCTCCAAAAATCTGCCTGCCAACTCGGATGATGGTAGCACCCTCTTGAATTGCCCACTCAAAATCATGACTCATCCCCATGGAAAGTTCCTTGAGGGCGACATGAGGTATAGTCTTTACCTGAATTCGCTCCTTCAGCAAGCGCAGTTGGCGAAAATATCCTTGTGTCTCTTCCTGAGAAGCACCTAATGCCCCTATGGTCATCAGTCCATGCACCCGGACATGTTCACAACGAGTCACCTCCGTCAGGAAATCCTCCACTTCTTCTTCTAACACTCCTGCTTTATGAGGGTCGCGAGCGATATTAACCTGGACCAAGGTTGGCCAAATCATCTGCCGCTGAGTACCATGGTGTTCCAATGCTTCAAGCAAGCTTATCCTATCAAGGGAATGAATAAGTGTAATCCTAGTATCTAAATACTTTACCTTATTGGTTTGCAAACGGCCAACCAGGTGCCATTCACAATCCTCAGGGAGATGATCCACCTTCTCTTGCCATTCCTGAACCCGATTTTCAGCAAATGCACGTAGTCCGGCTTGATAAGCACAGCGAACCACGTCGGAACTCATGGTTTTGCTTACTGCTAGAAGCTTTATCTCGGAAGGGTTACGACCACTCTTACCGGCCGCCTGATTCATCCTCTGACGGATATCTGATATATTTCCATTTATATCCAATTCGAACACCGTCCATTTTGATTCAATTCTACAAAGAATGCCTATTTCCTGCTACTTCTATAGCACAGTTTATAATTGAGTGACATTTTTTATATTTATGGTTAAACCATCTAGACCCATACGGGGATTGATAATGACGGGAATACCATGAGGTAAATTCTCTACACAGATGACTTGATCATTCTCATCAAGTATTTTAACCTTGCGGTATTGAATGGCACTTTCCTGAACCACATAAACGCCCTGTTCTTCCCCCTTAATCCAAAGGCTGCTCTTGGGAATCAGAATTCCGCTAACCGTGGGCTTCACAACCAGGGCAATCTCCTGAAATCTTTCTCGGCTTGTCCCATCGATATATTGATTGAATTGAACTACCAATCCTTGAGGATCATCTAGAAGGCGCATAATCTTAGCAGTGAAGCTCTGGCCATTGATGAGCATCTTCACATTCTTACCCACCTCATACCCCTTGGTATCCACCTTAACCACTGCTACCGTAGGCAGAAGATTATTGACGATCTTACCGATAACCTTGCCGCTGGCCACGCTTCCGCTTGTATTCTGTAACGCCTGAGTAGACTGAGAAGCTTGAGCTTCTTGAGTGGTCGGATCGTTCTGAGGGATTGTGGACTTTGCGACGGACTCAGAGCTATTGGCAACGGTCTGTTGAAGAATTTTGCTGACATCCATGGAGACAAGATTCTCAGGAGTCAAAAACGTTTCTAGCCCATCCGTTGCAGAATATACAAGTCCGCCAATCGGTGCAACCAGAGTATTCGACTGGGATATGCTATCCTGTCCAAGGGCAACCCCTCCCGATTGGATTGTAGCGATAGGTTCCCCTTTGCGGATTCGTTCCCCCTCTTGGGCCAAAAACTTAGGTGTCCCTGCAGCAGGCGCCTTAAGGAGAGTTTCTTCATTGGCAAATACCACGGAGACCGTCTGCTGATGTTCAATATCTCCTTGCTTGGCCAACTCTACCTTCAGCGAACCCGTTAAGAAATTCGAACGATAAACCCAGCCTAACGAACCGATGAGGAGCAGCAGAAGAGCCCCCACCCCAACGACTCGTATCATTCTATAGATTAGTGTCCTTGGGCTCCTCTTCATTTGTTATCCCTCCATTTCTGGTCGGTAATTCGCAGATGAATAGGGATCCTGAACCCAACTTCGATGTCACCCAAATCTTCCCTCCAGCTCCTTCGACAATATGCTTAACAATACTTAATCCCAACCCTGTCCCTCCTTGTTCACGAGAACGGGCCTTATCCACTCGATAGAAACGCTCAAAGACACGGGGGAGATCTTCTTGAGGAATACCACAGCCTGTATCGCCAAACTCTAAACGAATGGATTGATTAACATAAGACGCATGTAGCCATACTCTACCTTTCGCTGTATACTTTACAGCATTTTCCATCAAGTTAAGAAGTACTTGACTCAACAAATCAATTCCCATAGCTACTTCCGGCAACGTATTAGGAATTACGACTTCAAGTTCGATGCTTTTAGCTTCAGCATAGGGTCCAATCACCGGTTTAATCTTCTCATAAGCCTCTTGGATCCTACTTCTGCCATTGCAGACATCTGGGCGTTGGTTTTCAATCCGCGATAAAGTCAGCAATTCATCCACTAAGCGCTGTAAGCGAAGAGTCTCTTTATGGATAATATTGAGAAAGCGCTCCCGCAAGTCGGGGACCTCTGCCGCCCCGTCTAAAAGGGTTTCCACAAATCCTTTGATCGAAGTCAGAGGTGTTCTCAATTCATGAGATACATTGCCGACAAACTCTGTCCGCAACTGCTCTAAGCGACGAAGCTCAGTGATATCATAGCAGACGATAACTGCTCCTTGGGAACGATCCTTCTCTTCCAAAATTGGATTGACCTGAACGCGAATCATCATTTTGGAACGGATGAGAAGCTCTGTTTGCCCGGGGAGGCCTTTCTCTAAAGCTATAGAGATGAGCTCTTCTAACTTTTCAAATCCATTTAATTCGGAAAGGTATCTATTCCTTACTGCGTCTTGCTTCTTGCCAAAAAGCTTCTCTGCAGCACGATTCAGAAGGACGATTCGCCCCACACGATCCAGGGAAATGACCCCTTCTTGCATACCCGCAAGAATAGCTTGGATTTTCTGCGATTCCCGACGGTTAGTCGATATACTGACTTTGAGTCTTTGTCCAAGCTCAGTAACCTCTCTGGACAGGTTTCCCAATTCATAAGTAAACTCCGGCAGATTTGTGGGCTGAGATTGATCTTGCGCAATCCCTTTAACTGCACTATATATCCTTTCTATCCGTTCTCCGAGCCGGTCAGCAAAGAAGTAAACAATCCCCCCCGGTAGCAGAATGGCAAAGGCAAGTGCCATGAAATCTATCTCCAGACGAATCCCTGTTTGAACTTGAGCCCCCAACCAGAAAAGCAGAAGGGAAAGTGATGAGACCAAGAGATAGATTGGGATAATCAACCATTTAATTCTCATAATCTAACCTTTCAGCCGATATCCTATACCCCGCAGTGTTTCGATATAATCGGGATCGGATGGGTCCTTCTCAATTTTTTGGCGGAGATGTCTCACATGAACGTCCACCGTTCGAGTATCTCCCGCATATTCATAGCCCCAAATTCGTTCGAGAAGTTCATCCCGGGTATATACTTTACCCGGATGAGTGGCTAGTACACGTAAAAGCTCAAATTCCTTCGGGGTCAGTTCTATGTATTCCCCTCGTACAGACACTCGGAAACGTTCAAGGTCAATACGCAAATCCTGACGTACTATATCTGCTCCCTCTTCGCTTGGCTTATTGCGTCGCAGCCTTGCCCGAATTCTTGCCACCAGCTCTCGGGGACTAAAGGGCTTCGTAATATAGTCATCAGCCCCAATCTCCAATCCAAGTACCTTATCGATCTCCTCGCCCTTGGCGGTAAGCATAATGACCGGTAAATCAGCAAGCTTTGGCACCCTGCGCAGTTGATTGCATACTTCAAGACCGCTCATACCAGGCAACATAATATCTAACACCACAAGATCGGGAAGTTTTTCCTTTATAACTCTTAACGCCTCAGGGCCGTCGGAAGCCATCAGTACCTGATAGCCCTCCTTCTCCAGATTAAATTTGAGCAACTCTTGAATTAGTTCATCATCATCAACGACCAAAATAACGGCCATGATTACCCCTCCCTTGTTGGCAACCGGCGAATCCAACCCGCCATTCGTCCTGTATTCGGACCTTCTATGCGATAGGAGAAGAAGGAGTCCGTATGACAGGCAGTACATTCTCGGGCAATCCAAATCTTCTCCGGTGGTATCCCCGCTTCCCTCAGGACCATCGCATTCGCTTCCCGCAAATCCAGTTGGAAATGTCCTTGTCGGCCCGGTTTTAGAAAAGGTGTTCTTAAAAAGCTCTTCTCAAACTCCTTCTGCACGGGTTCATCCACTTCATAACAGCAGGGGCCAATACTCGGCCCAATGGCTGCCCAACATTCTGCAGGGTCACCCCCTCGTAGACGAAACAGTTCTAACATCTCACTAACGATCTTGCCAGAAGTACCTTTCCAGCCCGCATGAGCAATGCCTACCGCTTGGAGAAGAGGATGATAAAAGAACACCGGAACGCAATCCGCAAAGAAGGCCATAAGAGCGGTATGGGTCACAGTCATTAACCCATCGACACCAGTAATTACAGTATCAAGAGATTCGGAACCTCGTCCGGCATCTCCTTCAGTGACTTGATGGACCTTTGTTCCATGGACCTGTTCCCCTAGGGCGACCTCCCCCGGCAAAGTATTCCATTCAGCAAACCATAACTTGCGATTATTTTTCACTTGATCTGGGGAATCGCCCACATGGAGTCCAAGGTTCAAGGTCGAATAGGGAGATGAGCTAACCCCTCCCCAGCGTGTTGAAAATCCAATCTGAATACCCTCCGCTTCCCATGCAGGAAGAGTAAGATAGACTAGTTCCTTTCCCTGACGCCAACTCCATACCATTCGGTTACCCCCATCAACATTCTATTGTAACTATATCATAAAGTCCCCAGGGGATGTACTCCCCGAAAGTCCTATTCTTTACATGATTTAAGCCTCCTAAAGGATTTTCCCTTCAGAAGGCTCTTCTATCTTGAACGAGAAGCCATACATATTAGCGACGATCATCTACTAAGACATTAAAATCCGGCAAATCAGTGGCATCGACCAAAATTACATCGACCCCAATTTTCTTTACCCGATCCCAAGGAATGAGAATATCCTCATTCCTGCCGCCGAAAAAACCCCAGCTTCGAGAGGCGCCCTGCACCACGATCCCTTTAATGGAGCCTCGTTCTAAATCCAGATCCAAATCTTTGATGGGGCCCAAGCGGCGACCATCTTTAATATTTACAATATCTAATAAGCGTAGCTCAGAGATCCGCATTCATACTACCTCCCCTCTCTAAATTTATATTCGAGAGGGGAGATGTTTATTCTATACTAGACGAACTTACGCATATGTCCTAAGGCTGCTTTTTCTAAACGGGAAACTTGGGCTTGGGAAATTCCGATTTCGTCGGCAACCTCCATCTGAGTCTTGCCATGGAAGAAACGCAGAGACAAAATGAGCTTTTCTCGTTCACTTAGCCGCCGTAGGGCTTCCCGAACTGCGATACCTTCTAACCAGCTGTTATCGGAATGCTTCTCATCACCGATTTGATCCATCACAAAGATGGGATCTCCACCATCATGATAAATCGGTTCAAACAGGGAAATCGGCTCCTGGATAGCATCTAAGGCAAAAATAACTTCTTCTCTGGGTAATGTAAGTTTGGCAGCAATCTCCGATACCGTAGGTTCTCGTGAACATTCACTGACCAATTGGTCTCGAACTTGCAGCGCCTTATAAGCAATGTCCCGCAGGGAGCGACTGACCCGAATCGGGTTGTTGTCCCTCAAGTATCTGCGAATCTCACCAATAATCATGGGAACCGCATAGGTAGAGAACTTTACATTTTGACCCAGATCAAAATTGTCAATGGCTTTCATCAAGCCAATGCAACCTACCTGGAAAAGATCATCCACATACTCTCCCCGATTGGTAAATCGCTGAATTACACTCAGGACTAATCTCAAATTTCCATAAATCAACTTCTCCCGTGCTTCTTTTTCGCCGCTTTGATAGGCAATGAATAATTCCTTCATTTTTGCGCTACTAAGAACAGGCAACTTTGAGGTGTTCACTCCACAGATTTCCACTTTGTTTAAAGCCATTTGAGCACCCTCCAAGCCAATTTTCTCTTGGAAGAGTATGCCCGATGGGATTAAAACTTATTCCAAACGGATGAATTCTTTCCTTAAACGGCGGATTATCCGCTTTTCCAAACGAGAAATATAGGATTGAGAAATACCCAGCCGATCCGCTACTTCCTTTTGGGTCTTTTCCTCACCATTGTCTAAGCCAAAGCGCAATTCCATAATCATTTTTTCTCGATCCGTCAGTCTAGCCATAGCTAAATGCAAAAGCTGGCGATCAACTTTTTCTTCAAGAGGTCGTGAGATAATATCATTTTCTGTCCCTAACACGTCGGATAGCAACAATTCATTACCATCCCAATCGATGTTCAGGGGTTCATCGAAGGAGACCTCCGTGCGTGTCTTATTGTTGCGACGCAGATGCATGAGAATTTCATTTTCTATGCAGCGCGAGGCATAGGTAGCCAATTTTATCTTCTTCTGAGGGTCAAAGGTATTGACTGCTTTAATCAAGCCAATGGTCCCGATGGAAACGAGGTCCTCAATATTGATTCCGGTATTCTCAAATTTACGGGCAATATACACCACTAAGCGCAAATTCCTCTCGATGAGAATATCGCGAACACTAAAATCCCCCTGCTCCAGGCGTACTAAAAGTTCGCCTTCCTCATCCGAAGTAAGTGGAGGAGGCAGCGCTTCACTGCTACCCACATAATAGATTTCATCCCAATCACCGATTTTACGTATTAAAAGGGATTTAATTTTAAAAAACCAAAGTTTGATGCGTTCTACTATCCTGCTCATTAGCCTTCCTCCGCTCCTCGAACATGCTCTGGATGCAGCAAGGCTTGGTAGGTTCTATCCGAACTAAGCCCATGCTGCACTAACGCTAAGGTTGCTTTCATTTCTTTCGGTTCCGACATGGATGTACAAACCACCTTATAGGGTCGGATGCCGAGAAGCCAACTCTTATGTCCCACCCCTTGATAGGGGATAAAGACAAAATACTTAATCCACGAGGAATCAGACTGCCAAAGCCATGGCCAAGGATCTTCTAAGTCTCGCCAAGCTCCCTGCAAAGCTGGCAACAGCTCTTCGGGCATGACCGCCGCAGCTATTTCCTCTTCCACCAGAATGACAGGGTTCCCTGTGAGAGGGTCTCGCAATTGGTTCCCTGTATCCAGTAAGGCCCTCACCGTGATTGAACCTGCCTTCCCCATTTCCTTGCTTAGATCAATCTGGAGATCATAGAGAGTAGCTCTCGTCTGGGCAGAGGATCCCAATATCCTATGCCAATACTTTTGGCTAACCCACCACAATCCGGCCCCTAAAGGCAGAATCCATAGGTTTTTCAGGCCTAAGCGCAAAGAGCTACCAAGGATACCATCGAAGCTAACCCAGCCCCACAAAGCGTAGACGAGCCCCCCAAGACCCGCTGAGACAATCCAAAATAATAGAAGAGTCTTGAGATAAGGTCGTATTCCTCGATAAGAAAAAGCAAGCCCAATCATAAGCCAAGGGACGAGAAATTTGCTCAATTCAAAAACGAACGAGGCCGGAGCATAGGCGGAGAGAATTACCGGAATTTCTCCAGCCATCACTCCGGCCGCAATTCTCTTGCCTCGGAGGGGAAGATTCAATAAGCGGGCAGCGAGGATTATAAGCAAAGCATCCATACTCCCGTTCACTACAAGATCAAGATCTAAATACCTCTCCATGACTACATTGCAGCCCTTTCCACCGTCTCTCCCAAATTATACCGAATAAGGAGAATAAAAGCTGTCGGAATAGGCGGGAATATTTAGGAAAACTAATGCGACTTCTGACAAATAATCGCGTTTGAAACCACCTGCTCCGGAAGAAGACCTGACCCAAGGCTCAGGACCTGCCCGGAATATAAAAAGGCCATGGTTTGTTGACCTTACAAGGCCCAACCATGGCTTAATTACTTAACTCATTTTATTGATTGCACAACTTTCGTCATATAAGTTAAAGGCAACTAACAGCGAACACGTCTTGAAGCTAAAGTAAAACTCACTTAGCGTTTACGACGCAAAAACTCTGGGATATCCAGCTCCTCGGCAGTGGCTGCTACGGGACGAATAGCCTCATTAGCACTCCCTCTTAACCCGACAGTAGCCGTTTTCTGTTGTTCAAATCCTGTCGCGATGACAGTCACTCGAATCTCTTCCTTCAGGCTTTCGTCAATGACTGCACCAAAGATAATGTTAGCTTCCGGATCAGCTGCCTCAGCAATGATTTCCGAAGCCTCATTGACTTCGAACAAGGTTAAATTGGAACCACCGGTAATGTTTAAGAGAACCCCTTGAGCGCCTTCAATCGAGGTTTCCAACAAAGGACTGGAAATAGCTTTACGGGCAGCATCTGCCGCTCTATTTTCTCCGGTAGCCGCTCCGATTCCCATCAAAGCTGAACCAGTGTTACGCATAATCGTCTTCACATCAGCAAAGTCCAGATTAATCAAGCCAGGAACAGCAATCAGATCAGAAATTCCTTGAACCCCTTGACGCAATACATCATCAGCAATTCGAAAAGCTTCATGAAGAGCTGTATGCTTGTCCACCACTTGAAGCAAACGATCATTGGGAATAGTAATCAAAGTATCCACCTTGGACTTTAGCTCGGCGATTCCTTTTTCCGCCTGCATTGCCCGTTTTCTTCCCTCAAAGGAGAAGGGACGGGTTACTACACCCACCGTCAGGGCCCCCAATTCTTTAGCAATCTCAGCCACAATCGGAGCTGCACCGGTTCCTGTTCCACCGCCCATTCCGGCGGTGACAAAGACCATATCTGCACCTTTTAGGACACTTATCAATTCTTCGCGACTTTCTTCAGCAGCCTTCAAACCGATTTCCGGATTAGCCCCGGCACCAAGACCCTTGGTAATCTTATTACCAATTTGAATCTTCTCTCCGGCACGTGAGAGGTTAATTGCTTGAGCATCAGTATTCACCGCTACAAAATCTACACCTTTTAAACCGGCTGTAATCATACGATTTACAGCATTATTTCCACCACCGCCAACTCCGATTACTTTGATCTGGGCGAATTGATTAAAGTCCATGTCGAATTCAAGCATTTAGCTTACGACCCCCCCGCTAGTATTAGAGCATTACCTATTCACGGTCACGTTCACGTGATAATGACACAAAAAAAACACCTATACCCGTGATAAATTCTATGGATAAGCATTTTATCCTTCTTTTCACTTCAACTTTTTTAACAGGAAATATCACCCACTATGCTATTTTAGCATGGATTCGCACCAAAAAGGGTGGTCTATCCCTAAAGTATCCTTTTTTGAAGCAAATGTCTGCGAATAATCGCTAAGTTGTTGAATAATCGGACTCCAAAGGCCACCACAGCCGCTAGGAATAGGTCAACCCCAATGCGGTCACCCACATAAGCAAGTATTCCTGCCAGCAAGATATTGGTAAAGAAACCGGAAAGAAACACCACAGAATCAAAATGGTTTTCTTGAGCAGCTCGGATACCTCCTAAGACTGAGTCCAGAGCAGCCAAGATGGCCACAGAAAGATACTTTGAGTATTCTACCGGAACCGAAAACGGACTAAACCAACCAATAACTAGTCCAAGTATGAGCCCTAAGATTGGTAACCACATTCAAGAAATTCCTCCTCATTAACGACCTATTACGGGCTTTGCGGCGGTAAAATCAATATACCTTACCCCGTTCTTAAAAGACTTATACCCATCATCATTAATCAATACATAAAGTGACTTGAGTTTATCCTCCCAGACATTCGCTTTACCTAAGCGGACTTCCACCCCATCCGTCAGATAAAGGGTGATCTGTTCAATCGTATTTACATAGACTTCCCCAATCCAAGGCTTTAACTCCTCAGGGGCTTGTCCGACTACAATTAGGGCAGCCTTAAGTCCAGGCAGATCCAACTCCAGCCCCGGACCAGCCGTATCAGGGATGGTCAATCCATTAATCACAGGATAACTTTGTTCCGGCCATCCTTCAAGACGACGGAGATAGATACCTTTGTGGTCCACCTCCACGACACCTCGTGGGACGGCTACTAGAGCAACTGGCGTTCGTTCTGTAATCTGAACGATTAGTTGATTGGGGAACTTCCTTTTAAACTCCACGAATTCCACAAGGGGATGCAGCTGCACCTTCTGGCTAAGCTGCTTTAAATCTAACATGAAAAGATTCTGCCCTGTTACATCCGTAGTTAAACGTTCAATCTCATTGGGAGTAATTTGTTTCAGACCCTCTATCTTCACTGTCTGAGTCGTAAAATGACTTGACTGAAAGAAGAAACTCAGCCCCACTACGAAAAGTATCACAAGTAATGAAATATACAGAAAGGATGTAGTCGATTTCCTAGGCTCCATGATCACTCCTCCTAGTTTCCTAGTATATCGAATACAACCCTCTCTGTCATGTTTTTCTTTTCAAGACATCTCAGATCGTGCTCTGATCAAGAGCTTACACGTTTTAGCTTGGCACCCAGACTCCGATACTTCTCTTCAAGATTATCATAACCCCGATCAATATGCCCTACCTTTTCCAGTACAGTGGCCTCTTCTGCCGCCAAAGCTGCCAGGAAAAGCGCTGCTCCCGCCCTCAAATCTGTAGCTTCGACAAAGGCCCCTTCCAGTCGCTCCACTCCGCGAATAATCGCTGCCCGCCCTTCCACAGTAATCTGGGCTCCCATCCGGCGAAGCTCATCCACGTGCTGAAAACGGTTTTCGAAGATAGTTTCTGTCATAATACTGGTTCCCTCAGCCGTCGCCAAAAGCGCCATGAATTGGGGTTGCATATCGGTCGGGAAGCCAGGGTGGGGCATGGTCTTGCAATCCACTCCCTTAATTCTACCCTTACCTTTGACGCGGATAAAATCATCTCCCACAATAATTACCGCTCCGGCCTGACGAAGCTTCGCTATAACAGGCTCCAGATGCTCAGGAATCACATTGCTAATCTCAATATCACCCTGCGTCATTACTGCAGCCACCATATGCGTTCCGGCCTCAATTCGATCGGGGATGACCGTGTGTTCAACTGGATAGAGGGTGTCTACCCCCTCAATGCGTAGAACATCCATACCCGCACCACGGACTTTAGCTCCCATCTTATTCAGGAAATTCTGTAAATCGATTATCTCCGGTTCCCTAGCTGCATTGTGTATCGTCGTGGTTCCCTTGGCCAGTACTGCCGTCATCATCAAATTCTCCGTTGCCCCAACGCTGGGAACATCAAGATAGATTGTGGATCCTTGTAACTGGTCTACCCAGGCCTCAATATATCCGTGTTTTTCTTTGACCTTAACTCCCAACTCCTGCAAACCCTTAATATGTTGGTCCATCGGGCGAGAGCCAATGGCACAGCCCCCAGGCTTGGAAATCCTCACTCGACCATGACGAGCAATCAGAGGACCTAGAATGAGATTAGAGGCCCGCATTTGGCGCATGAGTCCTTCATCGACTTCGCAGCTGCTGAGATCTGAGGCATTCACGAGAATGGCTTCATTCTGGGTATCGACACGCGCACCAAGGCATTCCAACACTTCAATCATGTGATCAATATCGGCTAAGCGGGGAATGTCCAATAAGGTGGTCTTGCCGGCAACGAGTAAGGAAGCGGCTAATAAGGGTAAGGACGAGTTTTTGGCCCCACTATTGCGAATCTTGCCTTCTAATCGTTGTTTTCCGGTAATGACATAGCGATCCATCGCCATGACAGATTCCTCCTTCTCAGTTTGGTGAGATATACCTCACCTCTGTCTTTAACTCGACACCAAACTTCGTTTGTACATCCGTGTGTATCCCATGAATCAAATTCAAAACATCCAGCGCTGTGGCGCTGCCGTGATTGACAATAAAGTTAGCATGCTTTAGGGACACTTGAGCTCCACCTATCGTTTTCCCCTTCCAGCCGGCTGCTTCGATTAATCTTCCCGCCGAATCCCCATCAGGATTTCGAAACACGCTTCCGGCATTAGGTAGTTCCAAAGGCTGTGTTACTTTTCGTTTGGCAAGATTCTCACTCATGATTTGACGAATCGTAGCCGAGTCACCCGCCTTAAGGCAGAAGACCCCTTCCAACACAATGGCCTGATCCCTTAGGGAACATTCCCGATAACCAAATTCAATATGTTCCTTCCCAAGTCTTTCAACCTTACCCTCTCGGTTAATAATCTTCACTTCTACCAAGACATCTTGGATACTTCCTCCGTGGGCTCCGGCATTCATCACTATCGCCCCGCCCACAGTCCCGGGAATTCCGCGAGCAAATTCTAATCCTGTGTATCCGCATTCAGCAGCATCTTGAGAAAGACGGGCTAAGGAATATCCCGCTCCCACTCTAACCTGCGACCCACCCCAAACGCATTGAGCCACGCCCGTACTGATTATCGTAACCCCCGTTAGTCCCTCATCAGGAAAAAGAACATTCGATCCGCGACCGAATAGCCGAACAGGTATCTCTTTTTCGTGACAAGACAACCACACCGCCATTAATTCTTCTTCATTTTCAGGCCAAAAAACTGCTTCAGCCAATCCCCCGATTCGCCATGTATTCAGGCTTTTCAGAGGAAATTGGCGTTCGACCCGTCCCTTCATTCCTTGTAATACCCCATGCAAAATCATCAGCATACCACCTTATGTTTTCCCTAGGATCAATACCGAGGAAGATATTCAGATTCACATCCTGGATGCGCCGAATCGTATCCCAAGGCACTCCTATTCGCAGTGCTTGTAGCACTATGGAATATATTATATCTTCCTTGGCATTATCTTCACTGGGCAAAATACAACCCAGATACTCGTAATGCTTCTGATCCCCATAGAATTCCACCCGATTTTCCCGACGAATCCAGCAACTCTCGGGAAGAACCGACTGTGGACGGCGTCCAAAAGCCTCACCGCCTAAGCAATTCTGTAACCACTCAGCAGAAATAACCCAATGAAGGCCATTGCCGATTCGTACATCCCATTGCCCTTCTTCCTTCTGCCACAACAAGGAAGGTTCGAACCCTGCCTTATTTAAGATCCTCCATAAGAAGGGTTCTTCTTCAGATTCAGTGTGAGATACTGGCAGAAGGATCTCTTCCGCCCAATACCTATGTAGAAATTCCGTAAGTACTGTCTGCATAAGTCCTCGAGAAAGGCCCCATTCTCGATAGGGATCTTCCGGTGGGATTCCCGGCCAATAGAGAATTTCTGTAGGCCCAACATCAGCTAATCTATAGGATTCCTCTTCTAGGCCTGAGGATGAAAAATCCGCCAAGTCCATCGGAGTCTCCGCTGAGGTTTCTCTGACGATTACGTTTCTATGTAGGGCATTCAGCAAGCTAAGAATTCCTTGCCAGCCTTCAAACCCTCGGGGAACGAGAAGTAATATTTTTTGCTTAGGCCACATAACAAACCCACTCCCTTCCTTCTGACTGTCATATGTTATGCAAGTAAGTCAGAAGGTGTGAAAGAAGAGGATTATTTCCAAGCAGTGTCCAGGCAAACCTTGACAATTTTCTCTAGCGCATCCGGTTGCCCTGACTTCCGAGCAGAACGAGACATCTCTGCTAATTGCTCAGGGTTTTCCGCCAGGCCTTGAATCACTGCCCAAAGATTCTCACCGGTTAAATCCTGATCTAGAATCACACGAGCTGCGCCATCCTTTTCCAAAGCCCGCGCATTAAATTCTTGATGGTTTTCGGCAGCAAAGGGGTAAGGAATAAGTATCCCCGGTTTACCTGCCACCATGATTTCCGCTAAGGTCGTAGCCCCAGCCCGCCCCACGAATAAATCAGCACAAGCCAGTGCTTCAGGCATAGCCTTAAGATATTCTAATATCCGCCAGTTCTCTCTTTGCCACTGAATTCCTTCAGCCTTTAAAGTCTCCACAGTCTCCTGATAGGTTGCTTTGCCTGTAGCCCAAATCACTTGAATCTCCGGATGATTTGCTAACTGCCTGAGTACCTTAGGCATGGCTTGGTTAATACTGCGTGCACCCCGACTGCCTCCTGTCACGAGCAAGGTCAAATGCTCAGGACGTAATCCCAAACAATCTGCCCCTTTTTGCCGGGATATACTTCCGATCTCGGGACGCACCGGGAGACCGGTTAAGATCAATTTCTTGCGCACACCAAAGTGAGCAATGCTTTCCGGGAAGGTTACCATCACCTTGCGCACAAAACGGGTGAGGATTTTATTGGTGATACCCGGCAAGGCATTCTGTTCATGAAGCAAGGTCGGAATCCCAAATAAGGCCGCGGTCAATACCACAGGCCCTGATACATATCCTCCGGTTCCGACAACGAGATCCGGTTTATACTTCTTGAGAATCTCTTTTGTCTCCCACAAGGCCTTGATTGTTTTGCCCCCTACCTTGAGCGTATCCAGGCTAATTTTGCGGGGAAGCCCTTGCCCCGACACCCCTTTAAAGCTAATTCCGGCTTCAGGAACTAGGCGTGCTTCCATGCCTTCTCGTGTACCCACATAGAGGATTTCACTATCCGGTACTTTGGCGAGAATCCCCTTCGCAATCGCTAGGGCTGGGTAAATATGGCCGCCTGTTCCTCCACCTGTGACAATCACACGCATGGAATTGTTGCTCCTTTCGTTGGTTCGCGGTTCTTGGGTCTTCGTTTCTTGGAATTCTTTTAAGTATTGTCTCCAGGATTTTGCTATACGCGGTCACTCCGTAAGCTGCGCGGACCAATCTAATCGCTCAAGCCCTCCGCTCCGTCCGGTTCCCGCCCAAATCGCTCCTGCTCAATGGGCGGTTGGAAACGTCCTGTTTCCAACCCGACTCCGCTGCGTGCTTTTCGCGAAGATTGGTTTCCGCTCGCTTAGAAGGCGTTCCCTGCTGTATATCAAAATCCTTGGGTCTTCTTTTAAGTATATGCTCGAGTTGCCTTTGGGGTACTGCTGATGAACTGCAAAGAATCCAATATAACTGCAAGAACCCCAAGAACTCTTTAAAGCTGCTTAGAACTTTTCACAAGAATTGCCAACAAGAATCTCATGCAAATCTTGAAAGTATTCTCCAGCCTTTCTGCGAAGTGAGTTGCGATTACAGAAAGCGAGGTTTCTACGGGAGCAGCCCGCAAACTTGGGCTAAACTGCACCCCAGACAGCGGGGCGGGCAACATGGATGTTGCACGCCGCCTAGTGAGCCAGGGATGGCGATTTAGGCAGCGAAATCCGGATGAGGATTTCGGCCAAGCCGCACGCCACAAAGGATGACCTATCGGCGCAGGTTACCCGCCCGCTCGCACGAGGCAGTTTGGCCCTTAGTTTGCTCTGCGAGCGTAATTTCCGAGCGTCTGTAACGCAACTCTATTGCACAAAATCTCTCGAAAGAATGTCCCAGTCGACTTTATCGCGACTCCCGCGAAATATTCAACAGCACCCCAACTCCTACCATTGTAAATACCAGCGAAGTGCCTCCATAACTTAGAAAGGGTAACGTAATTCCCGTGACCGGGAGTACACCGCTGACCACGCCCATATTGATCATGGCCTGGATGGATACCATTGAAGTGAGGCCAACTGCCAGAAAACCGGTAAAGGGGTCCGGTGCCCCCATGGCTACTCGAAATCCTCGCCAGGCAAACAAGAAGAAGAGCAAAATTACGATGGTGGCTCCCACAAAGCCCAGTTCTTCCCCTATCATGGCAAAGATAAAATCTGTATGATTTTCCGGAAGATAGAGGAACTTCTGCTTGCTTTGCCCAAGACCTAGGCCGAAAAGGCCTCCCGGTCCCAAAGCTAGCAAGGCTTGAATCGTCTGATATCCCTTGCCAGAAGGATCTGCCCATGGATCCAGGAAGGCGAAGATGCGATTCATTCGATAAGGTGCCGTGGCAATCGCCGCCACGACCAAAGCGATACCTGCGCCGCCCAAAGCCACAATATGGCTTGCCTTGGCACCTGCCGCTATAAGCATAAAGAAAGTCGTACCGGCAATGGCGAGAGTTGTCCCCAAGTCGGGTTGAAGCATAATGAGCCCTGCCACAAGGCCAAGCAGACCAAGCACAGGAAGCAAACCTTTGCGAAAAGATTTTATCTTATGGGGGTCAGCCGATAAGATACTGGCCATTACCAAAACCATGGTTAATTTAATAACCTCTGACGGCTGGATCGACAAAGGACCAAGACCTATCCAGCGGTCAGCACCATTAACTCGACGTCCGATTCCGGGTATCTTAACCATAATTAAGAGGACAATAGCCATAATGAGGGCCGGTTTTGCCCATCGGCGCAATAACTGCAAATCAAAGCGCATTGCCAAAATCATCGCCACTAACCCAATGGTAACCCAAATCACCTCCATCTTCAAAAAGTGATAAGGATCATCATACATCACATATCCTTTAACTGCACTCGAACTATAGACCATGACGGTTCCTATAGCAAGGAGCGCTAGGATTGCTCCCAGTAGGACTAAATCAGGGCGACGACGTCTTGGCATTTCAAGTTCCCCCTTTGACAATTTAAAAAATGGGTTCCCTATAATGCCTACGCACTAACTCCTTAAAGAATTCCCCTCTTTCTTCATAACTCTTAAACATATCCCAACTTGTACAAGCCGGGGAGAGTAAGACAACATCTCCGGACTTCGCTTCAGCTATGGCCAGCTCCACGGCTTCCTCAAAGGTTCTCGCCCGTAAATAGCGCTGGATTCCTACGTCTTGAGCAGCGATTTCCATCTCGTCAGCAGCTGCACCGACAAGAACAAGACTTTTGACTTGTTCCTTCACAATTTTCATAAAGTCGTGGAAATCAAGGCCTTTATTTTTGCCCCCGGCAATCAGGACGATCGGCTCTGCAAAAGCATACAAAGCTTTTTCCGCTGCATCTGGATTGGTCCCCTTCGAATCATTGATATAGAGGATCCCTTCATATGTTCCTACGACCTCTTGGCGGTGCTCTACCCCTTTAAACTCTTGAAGTCCTTGGACAATCTGTTCCCAGGAAAGTCCCAATTCCCTGACAGCTGCTATGGAGGCTAGAATATTTTCCAGATTATGATTACCCCGCAGCAGCAGTTCTCGCCGGTTCATAATGGGAGTAATCTTCCCCTTCTCCGCAGAAACAAGCTCATCCCCTTGAACACTATAGCCATTCTCCAGAAAGCTGGTGGGGCTAAAAAAGATTACCCTACCTTTTAGATGAGATGCTAACTCGCGGACACGGGTATCATCCCAATTTAAGATTGCACAGTCCTCAGCTCTTTGATTTTCAAAAATCCGAGCTTTGGCTGCCAGATAATTTTCTATCGTTCCATGTCGATCCAAATGATCGGGAGTCACATTAAGTAGAATTCCAACATTCATGTGCAAGCTATCGATATGTTCTAACTGAAAGCTCGAAAGCTCGGCGACCACAATTCCCCGGTCGTTCAACTCATCTACCTGATCGCTTAGAGCAACGCCGATATTTCCTGCCACTATGGTAGGACGGCCTGTTTTTTTCGCTAACTCACCGATGAGTGTTGTCGTCGTTGTTTTTCCATTTGTACCCGTAACACCAATCTTAAAGGCCGGATGGTCTCGCAAAGCGAGTTCGACCTCACTCCAGATTTGTGCCCCTTGACTGATACCCACTTGGATAAAGGGAAGTGCAGGGGAAACCCCAGGCGAAAGTACGACAATTTCAGACTGAACCTCATCCCATTCAGGTATACGACCTAAAATAAGTTGTCCCTCTGTTAAGCCCACTTCGTAAACACCCTTAAGTTTGTCGGGTTCTTGGCGATCCGTTAATTTCACCCTCGCGCCCAAGGCCTTAAGCCTTTTAACTGCAGCCAACCCGCTTCTTCCGGCGCCCACAATGAGTACTTTTTTAGCTTCTAAATTCATGATTCCACCCTCTTAGGAGATAATTATAGTATCCCGGCAAAATAGGCGATAACTCCTAGCACAGCACAAAGTAGAGAGACTAACCAAAAAATGATGACGACTTTCCACTCATGCCAACCCACTAATTCATAATGGTGATGCAAGGGGCTCATCCGAAAGACCCGCTTTCCGGTAGTCTGGAAAGAGATAACCTGAATGATAACCGAGATGGCTTCTATGACATAAACACCACCAAGGATAAGTAGGATTAGCTCTGTTTTTGTCAGCACTGCTAAACCAACCAATGCTCCTCCTAACGCCAAGGAGCCCGTATCACCCATGAAAACTCGTGCAGGAAATCTATTGAAACGCAAAAAGCCAAAGCAACCGCCCGCTACAGCCGCGGCAAAGACTGCGAGGTCAGATTCATAAGCCAATACGGGCACCCTACCCCCTTGTGTTGTCGCCAGCCAAGCTATACCCACATATCCCAGCGCAGAAAACAAGGTCGTTCCCGCCGCTAAGCCGTCCAGCCCATCGGTCAGATTCACCGCATTGGTAATCCCCACAATGATTAAGGCAACAAAAGGATAATAAATCAGACCCAATTCGAGATGTATCGTGGTAAAAGGGATGACGAGATCGGTCCCTCGGCCTAAGTAGCGATTAGCCGCCCACGTAAGGAGGAAAGCTAGAGTAAATTGTCCTATTAATTTTTGATAAGCTCTTAGACCTAAGGACCTATGCATGACTACCTTGATAAAATCATCAATAAAACCAATCAGGCCATACCCGAGCATTGAACTGACAACCAAAACCATTTCTAAAGACGTTGGTTTTTCAGCAATAGTCAGAGCGCTTACCACAATTCCCACTAAAAAGATAATGCCACCCATAGTGGGGGTACCCGCCTTGGCAAGATGCCGTTTGGGGCCTTCCTCACGAATATTCTGGCCGAACTTCAACACCCGTAGAATAGGAATCAATAACGGCCCAAGAATTAATGTGATAATCAGTGCTACGGCAGCAGCCAAAAAAATACGTTCAGACATGGAATATATTCCTTCCTTTACTCCAAACCTCTACGAAGTGCTTCTGTCACTTCTTCCATCTTCATACCACGGGAAGCTTTGATTAAGACCCAAGTGCCTTGACTTAATTGGGCGAGCACTTCTTGCGCCTTCTTTATCGCTCCTGCTTGTTCTGGAAAAGAATAGACTCTCTCAGGAGACAACCCTCTTGCAATGGCTCCCCGAGCAATTTCCTCGGCAAGTTTCCCTACGGTGATAAGTTCAGAAATTCCCAAGTCGGCTACAGCTTGCCCCACCTCATAATGACCTTCCCGACTAGCCTCACCTAGTTCGTACATCTCACCTAAGATGGCTAGGGTCGATGCTCCTCCTCTTTCTCGCAAGACTTGCAAGGATGCCTTCATAGAGGTCGGATTAGCATTATAAACATCGCTAATCAGGGTGCTTTCATAAATTCCCTGCTGTAGCTCTAACCGCATCCTAGACAACTCCATCGTCGCTAAACCCTCACATCCCTCTTGAAGAGGGACCTCTAAGAGCAGTCCTACACTGAGGGCAGCCAAAGCATCAAGCACGTTATGCTCTCCCGGTAGTGGCAAATCAACTTTTACCGGCGAAGTGAGAACAGGGACCTGGCTCCGGTTTTCATTTTCCACGGTGAAGCGAGTGCCTAGGGTTCCAAAGGGGGTTAGCTTCAGGCCACGGAGGTCCGGCTTATGGAACTTTCCGCCTAAGCCATAGAAAAATTGGTGAACAGAGCTTTCCTGGGCGAGTTTCACACTCCACTCATCTTCACTATTGAGCACAGCGAATCCCTCGGGAGGAAGTGCTTGGATTAACTCCCATTTAGCTCGGGCAATGTTCTCTTGAGTACCTAATAGCTCCAAATGAGTTGTGCCAATATTGGTAATGACACCGATATCCGGACGAGCAATACCACATAAAAAGGCAATTTGCCCTAATCCGCGCATACCCATCTCTAAAACGAGGATCTCCGTGTTCTCCGATGCATTCAGGATGGTCATGGGAACACCAAGCTCATTATTCTGATTCTCCAGATTCTTATGAACTCGGTATTTTTGACTGAGCACTGCAGTTACCATATCTTTCGTGGTGGTTTTGCCATTGCTACCGGTGATAGCTACAACCTTGGCTCCCAATTGCCGGACCCAGGTTTGGGCTAGGGATTGCATAGCAATAAGGCCCAAATCCACTTGGATCAGCGCTTTTCCTTCAGGGATACTAATTTCAGGTCGGTTCTTTAAACGTTCTTTCTCGGCAACTACTACACTAGCGCCTTTTTGCCAAGCTGCTTTTATATAATCATGTCCATCGACCTTTTCACCCACTAGGGCAAAAAAGATATTACCGTCCTTAACTAGGCGGCTGTCAATACAACAACCATGAGCTTTAGCTTGGCTATCTCCCCTCAATTCCCCCTCTAGTAGGGTGGCAATCCATTGGCTATCCCACATAACCCAGCCTCCTCAAGGCTTCCCGGGCGACTTCCCGGTCATCAAAGGGCAATACTTCTTTGCCGATAATCTGATAATCTTCATGGCCTTTTCCTGCTATGAGCACCGTGTCTCCTTCTTTAGCAAGAATAAGGGCGCATTCGATAGCCTCCTGACGTTTGACATTAGCTGTATAATCAATTCCTTCTATCCCCTCAAGGATATCTTGGATAATCTGTCGAGGGTCTTCGGTACGAGGGTTATCTGAAGTGACAATGACGTGATCACTGAGTTGTTCAGCGATAGCACCCATCTGTGGTCGTTTCCCCTTATCCCGATCCCCTCCGCAGCCAAATACCGTAATCAAGCGTCCTGGCGTAAATTCCAAAGCAGCTTGGCAGACATTGGCCAGCCCATCTGGAGTATGAGCATAATCCACAATCACTTGAAAGGGCTGCCCCATCCTTATGCTCTCAAAACGTCCCGGTACACCTTGAACATCTGCCAAGGCCTTTTTGACAAGTTCCGGGCTACGGCCGCTTTCTACACCCCAGGCAAAGGTTGCTAAAGCGTTATACACACTAAACATACCGGGTGTTGCATAGTTCACTTGCTCTGTCTGACCTTTGAAGTGAACTGTAAAACGAACCCCATGAGCGGTTAACTCAATATCCGACGCCCGATAATCGAGATGAGCAGCGTTCACCCCATAGGTTATTACGGGAGCAGTCGCAACCTTTATTAATGTCTCTGCTGCCGGATCATCTCCGTTCACAACGCCGATCTTCGGGCTTTTAGCTCCAGTAAGGCCGCTAAAAAGTTTTGCTTTCGCCTGGAGGTATTCCTCCATTGTTTTATGATAATCTAAGTGATCTTGTGTCAAATTAGTGAAAATCCCCGCATCAAATTCGCATCCCCTAACTCGGCCTAAGTCTAGAGCATGGGAGGACACTTCCATGACCGCCAGTTGGACTCCCTCGTCCACCATTTCCTTCAGCAGCTTCTGTAGATCAATAGCTTCCGGAGTAGTGCGGTTTCCCGGTAACTCTCTTCCGGCAATGCGGGCCCCAAGGGTTCCGATTAAACCTACCTTTTTCCCTTCCTCGGTTGCAATACTCTCGACCAAATAGGTAATGGTGGTTTTTCCGTTGGTACCCGTTACGCCGATGACTTCCAGCTTATCAGCAGGATGATCATAGATATTGGCAGCGATTTCGCCCATGACCTCGCGTATATGCTTTACTTGGATTTGCGGCACATCCAAAGGGAGAACCCTTTCCACCAGTAAGGCTACTGCTCCTTTTTCGATGACTTGGACTGCGAAGTCATGACCGTCCACATTCATTCCAGGAACACAAGCATATAAATCTCCTGGCTGAACCTGGCGAGAATCCATAGAAATCCCTCGGACCAAAGTTTCTTGGTCTCCGGTAATACTCATTATTTCAATGCCAGATAAAATCTCGGATAGCTTTTTTTGAACAGACTTCACCCTCATCACTACCTTTCAACTCTAGTATAGACAGTATAAATTTATTGCAATCATGGACGTAGTTTGTTCATTACTCACTCAAGGGTAGTCTCCAGGGCATTTGCAGTAGGGCTGGAATATCCACATCCACTTCCTCTTCGATGGCCCACCAATTTCCTGTCGTCGGGGAACCCGCCTCTGAACCAAGATAGACCAGAACAGATGACTCCGCTTCGACAAGGGAATCCGCATGTGGGATTTGATCCAGAACAATACTACCGCTTCCTTCGGTCATAATCTTGAATCCAGCTTTCTTAAGCGCCTTATCGGCTTCGGAGTAAGTAAGACCCAGTACGGAAGGTACCTTAACAGCTTTCTTAATAGGAGGAATAATCATATCCAGCCGTGGCTTTCCAAGTGTTAAGGGAGCTTTCATATCCATCTCCACATTCAAGTATTTCAAGGAATCCAACAAAACTCCTCTTACAGGTGGAGCTGCTACTGAACCTCCATAGAAAGGCACACCATCTATCACGCAAAGAATGGCCAACTTTGGATTGTCCGCTGGAGCAAAGGCTATGAAGGAAGCTACATACTCCCCTTGGATATACGCGCCATTAGCTACTTTTTGAGCGGTCCCGGTCTTTCCTGCCACCCGATAGCCAGGCAAGAAGGCCCGATATCCCGTGCCATTGGTTACCACAGACTCGAGCATCTGCCGAGCTGTTTTGGATGTCTCTTCCTTAATTACACGATGGACTTCTTGGGGCTCAAATGACTCAACCACTTTCCCGGTGGGGCCCACAATTTCTTTGACCAATTGAGGCTTCATCAAGGTTCCGCCATTAGCCACTGCTGAAACGGCCGTTAGCAGCTGAATCGCAGTTACATTATTGGTTTGCCCGATGGACATCGTGGCTAAATCCAAGGCGGTGGCTCGCTTCTTATTGGCTAGAATCCCCACAGCCTCCCCCGACATCTCGATTCCCGTCTTCTTGCCAAAGCCAAAATCAGCAAGGTACTGATAGAATTTATCCGTACCCAAACGCTGCCCCATTTCTACGAAACCCGGGTTGCAGGAATTTTCGGCCACTTGTGTAAAGGTCTGACTTCCATGTCCCCCATGCTTCCAGCAATGGACCGTTTTACCGAGGATCGTGATGCCACCTGGATCAAAAAAACCACCATTTGGGCTAATTTTCTTCTCTTCAAGAGCAGCTGCTAAGGTAATAATCTTGAATGTCGACCCCGGTTCATAGCCATTTTGAATAGCAATATTGCGTCGCGTACTTTGTTCATAATTCTGGTAATAATTCGGATCATAAGTAGGCGCTGAGGCTAGTGCCAAAACCTCCCCTGTATTGGGATCCATGACAAGGATGGAGGCACTTTTCGGGGTCTGCCCATTCATATTCATACCTTGTCCGGACATTAATTTCTGCAGCTCACGCTCGGCAAAGGCTTGGATATTTTTATCGATGGTCAATCGCACCGTATTCCCGTTTTTGGGTGTAACATACATCTGATTGGCAAACGGTAAGGGAATGCCATTGGCAGCAAATTCCGTCAAGACGGCCCCCGGCACGCCAATCAACGCAGAATCCCTAGTCAACTCTATTCCTTCCAACCCCTGGTTGTCAATCCCTGCAAAACCAATAATATGGGCAGCTAATGTCCCATTGGGATAATAACGCACACTATCTTCGGTAACGCCGATCCCAGGTAACTCTAAGGCCCGGACTTGAGCAGCAACCTCTGCTGTGACTCTTTTTTTTACATACTCTAGGGCCGATCGCTTGGTGATTTTCTCAAGCACCTGCTCTGGCTGCATTTCTAGTATTCCTGATAAGGTGTGAGCGATTTCTTCAGCACGTTTCGAAGATCTTACTTGAGCCGGAACAGCAAATACTGTCTCCGTGCTTACACTCATAGCGAGAACGTCCCCATTGCGATCCTCAATATTACCTCTTTTGGCGGCAACCGGCACCCCTCGGTAATGGCTTTCATCGGCCTTATCGCTCAGAATTGCCCCCTGAGCTAATTGCACAAAGGCTAGCCGGACAACTAATACCACCAAGAAAGCACTTACACAGAGAAAAAGAAAAGCGATACGTTTACGCATGACAACATAAGGACTCAATGTCCCACCCCCTATTCTAGGGCGTCACCGTAAACTCTACCGCTTTTGTTTATTATCGTTGTGTGGAAGCAAAAAAACTGGTAAATTTCTGCGATATTTGCTCGAGTGCAGAAGGTTCTTGTACAACCTCTTCCTGTGCGGCTGGAGTTGACTGGACGCCCATTTCTGTCTTGGCGACAGGCAATGTTCCAGCCACATAGACCGTTCCCGCAGGTTTTTCCATACCCATGGCAAGTGCCGCACTTTCAATCCGGCTTACGGAACGCAATTTGTCCACTTGCGCTTCTAAGAGATCATTATTAGCCTCAAGGGCTGTGATCTCTCTTTGCATTCCCCGAATTTGGGCTCCCTTTACCACCGTGAGATTAATGGTTTCCACAGCAAATATAGTCGCAAGGGTCACCACTAAACTTAAGATGAGAACACTTTTCCAGTGAGAACGGGGCCTCTGGCGACGGACGGGCCTTTTCGCTTTGCGGGGTAATTCCTCTATGGGCTGTTCCCATTCCATTTTTTCCTGCGCTACTACCAAAGGTATTCCTCCTCCGTTCTCTTTATACTTCAAATTCTACTTCATAGTTTTTCTGCTATCCTCAGCTTGGCACTGCGTGCTCGAGGGTTAGCCTCAATCTCTTGGGAACTAGGCAAAATTGGTTTTCTATTGATTAAACGCGCTAAAGGTTTTGCGTGACATTGACAGATTGGGAAACTGGGGGGGCAACTGCATCGCCCTAACCAAGAGTTCATCTTCTCTTTCACAATGCGATCTTCCAAGGAGTGAAAAGTTATGACTCCAACCCTCCCACCGGGGGCGAGACAGGGTAGAACCTGATCTAAGGTCCTTTCCAAAACTCCCAGTTCGTCGTTCACGGCAATTCTAAGGGCCTGAAAGGTTCTTTTCGCCGGGTGAGGCCCTTCGCGGCGAGCCCCTGCCGGAATCGCCTTTTTAATAATATCGACTAACTCCCCCGTTGTCTCAATCGATCCTTGCTCCCGAGTGTTAACGATAAATTCAACGATTCTTTTCGACCATTTCTCTTCTCCATACTTCCAGAGGATCTCCGAGAGTTGCTCTGGTTTCCACTCGTTGACTAAAACCTTCGCCGATACAGGATTCTGCGGATTCATCCGCATATCCAGTTCGGCGTCCTGCATATAACTAAATCCCCGTTCAGCCTCATCCAACTGAGGAGACGATACCCCAAGATCAAAGAGAATACCTTGAACAGGCAGAAGCTCAAGAGCTTGAAGTGATTCCTCTAGGGATTCAAAGTTGCGATTGACCAGAAAAACCCGAGGATCTTCCTTAAACTTTAGGCGTGCGTTGTCGATGGCCAAAGGATCTTGATCTAAACCCACTAGTTTGCCAGCGTTGTTAAGTTGAGACAATAGCAAGGCGCTATGTCCTGCACCCCCTAAAGTGCAATCCACATAGGTCCCGGAGGGATCTTTGACAACCCCTTCAACAGTTTCTTTTAACAAAACCGTAACATGATGAAATTCCAAAGCATTCGACCTCTTCTCTATATTCCCAGGTTCACTAAAGACTCTGCCGCACTAGCATAGGCATCTTCAGCCTGACGAGAATAGTCTGCCCAAAGGCCTTGACTCCAAATCTCCACTCGTGAGGAGACTCCAACCAATACCACATCTTTATCAAGCTGGGCATATTCCCGCAAATTTGCTGGCAAAAGAATTCTCCCTTGCTTATCTATCTCGCATTCAGTGGCCCCGGAAAAAAAGAAACGGACAAATGCTCGTGCATCCTGTTGGGTAAAAGGTAAAGCGCGAAGTTTCTCTTCGAGGATCTTCCACTCCTCTTGGGGGTAAACAAAGAGACAGTGATCTAAGCCTTTAGTGGCTATAAATCGCTCGCCTAAGGCTTCTCGGAACTTTGCCGGCACAATCAGCCGACCTTTTCCATCGATCGTATGGAGGTATTCCCCCATGAACATGTTCCTTCACCCCACATCGAGCACACTTCACTCCACTTTACTCCACTTTACCCCACTTATTCTCCATTCGCAGGGATATTCCTTCTTTCTGCCTCCTCTTTTAAAGAAAAATATCAAAATAGGGAAGAAAGTCCTAGTCTCAACAAAAAAAGGGAGGAGACAAACTGCTTAAAAACAGCTTGCCATCCTCCCCGAGTCAGGCTAATTCATTTTTGAAGTTTAGAGTCTCCCTAGGAGAATAAAGTTCAGGATAAACAGAAGCGTTGCGACCCACAATACAGGACTAACATCTTTTGCCTCACCTTTAAAAATCTTAACGATGCAGTAGAAGATAAATCCAGTAGCAATACCGTAGGAAATACTATAGCACAGAGCCATGAAAATACCAGCAAAGAAAACGGGAATAGCTTCACTTAAATCTCCCCATTTAATATCTTTAAAGGAAGAAAGCATCATGATCCCCACAATAATCAATGCCGGAGCTGTTGCCACACCAGGAATTGCACTTAGCACCGGAGCCAAGAAAGCACTCACTGCAAAGAGGATGGCGACGACAACACTGGTCAATCCTGTGCGTCCGCCTGCGCCGATACCCGCAGCACTTTCCACATAGGTGGTCGTGTTGGAAGTACCGAAAACAGCACCCACGGAGGTAGCTATGGCGTCAGCGAAAAGAGCCTTGTCCATCTTGGAGTTAAACCCTTTGCTAGTTTCAAGCGCTTTTTGGTCCGCTTCAGAGAAGATTCCTGAACTGCGACCTGTTCCAATAAACGTACCAATGGTATCAAACACATCCGATAAGCTAAAGGCAAAAATAGTAACTAAGACGAGGGGAACCTTGGCAGGATCGCTAAAAAGTGAGCCTAAGCCAGGATTACCAAAAGCGGCCAGGAAGGTTTGCGGCAATTCCGCGAGAGCTTCACTAAAGCTAATGGAAGAACCCATGTGCGTAATTCCTAGGGGAATACCTGCTAGAGCAGTTGCGACAATTCCAATTAAAATTGCACCTTTAACATTGCGAATAAGCAAGATAACGGTAAGGATAAGACCGAAGATAGCTAGAAGTACCGGAGCAGAATTTAAGGTCACTAGCCCGGGAATGGCACGTGAACTGGCGATAACGGTTCCTGCTTCACCTAGTTGCACATAGGTTCCAGGATCAGAGGTAAAAGAAAGTAAGCCAGCGTTTTTAATTCCGATATAAGCGATAAAAATACCAATACCGCCACCGATCGCGTTTTGCAGACTTGGCGGAATCGAAGTAATGATCTTTTTTCTAATGCTTGTCACAGTGATTAAAATATTAATAATACCGCATAAGAAAACCATTGCGAGGGCTTCTTGCCAAGTAAAGCCAAGACCAAAAACAACAGTAAAGACAAAAAATGCGTTCAGACCCATTCCAGGTGCTTGGGCGTAAGGTACATTAGCGACTAGACCCATAACCAAGGTTCCAATCACTGACGCGATAATCGTCGCTAGGAATACTGCACCCCAAGGCATACCCGCTTGTGAGAGCATTGTTGGATTAACCATAATGATGTAGGCCATTGCGAAAAAGGTAGTTAGTCCGGCAACGACCTCAGTACGAATATTACTGCCGTTTTCCCTTAGTTTAAAAAAGTTTTCCACCCTGATTCCTCCTGTTTATTGTCATCTTTGCCGCTTTTCGTCTTAAACAGACATCAAACAGCATTTATTTAATGAATGTATTATACTTTATTTCCGAACGTTAGTCCATACTTTTTCCAGTTCGTTCGGGAGTTTCTTTTCCTTTTCTCTTTCTCTAGTTACTTTTTTCTAGTTACTTCTTTGTCTAGTTAAACACATACCATAGAAAGGAGGACAAAGAAAACCCCGCTTCACTGCGCTTAGGTTTCGCGCATTGAAGTAATTCGTAGTCCCGGATTGCCGTTATACTATCGACCGATAAAAATAGTGAAAACCTAAATTTATGTACAAAAAAGGGAGTAGACAAGCGCTTTAGATGCTATGCCATACTCCCTTGATTCGATCGTCTAGGCTAAATGCAATGGCTTCTCAAAGATTCCATGGGCCGCCTCCATAATGGCCTCCGGCAACGTCGGATGAGCATGAATAGTTTTCGCAAGGTCATCCGCAGTTAAGCCTTTCTCCACGGCAAGAACACATTCTTGAATCAGGCTGCTGGCCTGAGGTCCCATAATACTAGCACCGATCACTACGCCCTCTTCATTTGCAAGAAGCTTCACCAGTCCCATGACTTCTCCTAATGCTAAAGCTTTGCCATTGGCACTGAAGGGAAACTTACTAATCTTATAGGCTTTTCCGGAAGCCTTTAAAGCTTGTTCAGTTTCTCCTACAGTAGCGATTTCCGGATATGTAAAAATCGCACTGGGAATCGCCCGACCTTCCATCGTAACCTGTCTTCCGGCAATATGCTCAGCTACTACCATACCTTGCATTGAGGCAACATGGGCAAGCATAGTCCCGCCGACAACATCCCCAATGGCATAGATCTTCGGGACGGAAGTTTGCATCTGTCCGTTGACGCGAATGGCTCCGCATTCAAGCTCAAGCCCTAAGGCCTTCACCTGAATTCCACGCATATTTGGTTTTCTCCCCGTTGCTAAAAGCACTTGCTGAGCCGGCAACTCCTTAAGTCCTTTAGCATCTTCAACATGGACAATCAATGCTCCGTCTCCGGCGCTAATTGCTTTGACCGAGGTTTTCGTCAGAATCTGGATGCCACTTTTCTTAAGCAAGGGCGTTAAACGTTTGGGAATCTCCTCATCAATCATGGGGAGGAGCGTGGGGAGCATTTCTATGACACTTACCTGGACCCCAAGCTCATGATAGATGGAGGCAAATTCTAAGCCGATGACTCCCCCACCGATGATGACCAAGCTCTCCGGCAGGGTCTTCTGTTCGAGGATTTCTTCGCTAGTGACCACGCCCGGTAGCTCCAGTCCCGGTACGGGTATACTTGCCGGAAGTGAACCAGTAGCTAGAACTATGTGATCGACCTGTATCCGATCTATACCTGTTTCGGACTGGACTTCCAGATAGCCGGCTTCTTTAACCTCACCCCAAGCCTTCACCACATTTATCTTCTTGGCCTTTAGAAGCTGCTCTATGCCGCCCACCAAAGTATTGACCACCTGATCCTTTCTCGCCATGATGCGCGCGAAATCAAAACCTGCATCGTGAATCGTGATACCAAAGTCTTCAGCATGCTTTAACTCTCGCCAAAGCTCGGCACTTTTGACTAAGGTCTTCGTAGGAATACATCCTTTGTTTAAGCAGGTCCCGCCCAGACGCCCTTCCTCGATGAGAATCACAGATAAGCCAAGCTGAGCCGCACGTAAGGCGCAAACATATCCTCCAGGTCCTCCCCCTAAAATGCCCACCTGATAACGTTCCATAGTCATCTCTCCTCTCGCCTTATTGAGTCACTACCTTAGCAATGATAGTGAAAAAAGCCTATTTTGTGTGTACTCACAAATAGGCTTCCCTTATTATCCAAAATTAATAGCTGTTAATTGAAGCTGTCAATTGGATGTAATGACTTTATTCAAGTGCTCCACTAATTCATCCGGTTTCTTGCCATGTGTAAGTGCTGCACCTTCGATGCTTTCCATAGCGGATGAAGGGCAACCCAAACAGTGCATACCTAATTCAAGAAAGGTTTGAACCGTCTGAGGGTAGGTTCGTAAGACTTGACCCACAGTCATATCCTTGGTAATCAATGTAACGGCCTCCTATCATCTCTCAATTCTCACTAAATCACTCGGATTTATTATAAAGGATTTTGGTGATAAGTTCAACTCCTTCTACTCAAAGAGAATCACCTTGAGCCAGTCGGATTGTTGGAGTAAATGTAGTGCATAGAAAAAATCTTCCCAGCGAAAAGCCGCCACGGCACCGAGAATTAAGATAAGAATTCCCGGAACCCAAAGAAAGGCTGCATATCGACCTCCTACGCGATGGGTATCCCGAATTTTCAAAGGGAGAAAGAGAATATGAAAAGCTACATAGGCTAATATAGGTACGGAGCGAGGGACCCCCCATCCTTGTAACACCCACAAAACTCCCACCATCCAGTTCCAGAAATATCTTCTTTCCAGCCATGCCGCAAGTCCCATGACGTCAGGTGTGCCCGGCATTCTTGGCGCCACAACTCCAATTTGTAGCAATCGAAATAGAACAAATAGGCTCCCCATCATCACCCAAATTAACCATGGTGATTGGAGACGTATCCCCTCCCAAATCGGCCATTGATTGGGAATCCAGTGCGCCCACGGTACATGGGTATTAAAAATTAGGGCAGTCAACAAACCCGCTATCGTCATCTCCCGAGTCAACATGGCTAAGCACTGCCAAAACCAAGCGATTCGCAAAGCCCTTTTGGGTTTCTTATTTTGCAGTTCCTTGTATCGCCAATTCACCGCCACCAAATTCGACCAAGCTACTATAATAAGCAGGGCAGTCCATACCCAGCTTACCAATTGCTCTGCGGGCCATAAAAGCTCCGAAGTTGTTCGGTTTACTTGAGGCTGCTCAATCTCTCCCCAAGTACCTTGAATAGTTATTTCATCAGTTAAGTTAAAGTTAAACGCCGGAATCGGTTTCACCATAGTCTGAACTGCTTGTTCGTAGTCTTTTAACAAAGCTTGGGGATTATATTCCAACCCTATGCCTGAGGTATAGGCCCACACTGAGGGATGGAGGCTACTTACCCGGATCCAATCTTCCCATGAACGAGGTTCTGGGAGATGCTGAGCAGGTATCATCGAGCTACTAGGAAGTTCTGTCCATACTCCGATGCCCACCCGGTCGGCTTCGACCAACCAATATTCATCGGGTAAATCTCCCGAAAAATAGATGAGATTATAACCTTGGGCCTTGCATTCCTTAAGCCAATCCGCAACTTCACCACGATTTCTCAATTCATACCCCTTGGCCGGGGAGAGTGCCAATCCTCTGATAGCAAGCTGTTGACCATTCAAGGAGAAGCTTCCTTCCTGATAGTCTAAGGACTTAAGACCAACAGCAAAGGCGATATCATCTCGATCTCCACGGGTGTTGCTTACAGTTAAATAGGCCTGGTAAAGAAAAGGATCTTCAGGGCTCCAGACATGCCCGTTGGGAATCTGGAAAGTGACGCTTACTGGTTGTACAGGGCTCTCATCGGCTTGAACTTGGGTCATGATTTGAGCTACCTCTGCCGAACCATCGGAAATCACCCCTTGAACAGTCCAGGGACCATACTCTGAGAACCCATGATGGCTAAGTTGGAAATCTACTCGAACAAGGGCCGTTTCCTTCTCCCAAACACTATGAAGCTGAGGATTTTCAATACTTGTCTCCATTATCGCTTGTAACGAAACTGCTCCCGTAATCCTACCTTTGGCCGGATAGGGCGATCCTAAAAAGGTTTTTCTCTGAGATGGGGGAGCTGTAATCTCCAGTAGAAGGAGGTTTTCTTGACCATGTCGCAAAGCCGAAACAGGTACTTGTATTCGGCTGCTGCCTCCCTCGCTTTCCACATACCCAATCCGGTTGCTACTCTCCATTCCGTTGAGGTAAATTGCACCCTCCCCGTACACTCCATTGATTTGGAGCATGAGGCTCCGAGCGTTCCATTCCGCCGGTACTGTAAAGGCTTTTGTTGCCACATGGAAATCTAAGTTCGACGGTAGCAAACCATACTCTCCACCTGTTAACGGTGAGTTGTTCCCTTTCTCCTCAAGATCCGTTTCCGTAATCCATGCTTGTCTCAAAGAAGGATATATCTTCCACTGCCCGCCCAAATCCATTTCCCAGCGATTTACACTAGTTAAAGATGAGGCAGATTCAAGCAGAACTCCAGGAGTCGAATGCCAATTCCAGAGGAGTAGCCCTAGGGTTATGGCAAGGGTAAGTATTAATATATAAAGACGTCTATTAAACATAGTAGCCAATGCCTTTCTTAATCAACCTATTAAGAACCAATAGATTATTCATCCGTTATAATTTCTAGAAAACCTCTCAAATTCCTTTATCCGGGTAGTCGCCCTAGAAAATAGTGACCCATGAGCTACTTGACCCCAGAAAGATTTTTCATCAGTGATGTAGCCTAAGAGCGACATGGGAGTCTGACGAGATAAAAAAAGCCTGATCAAGGATCAGACTTTTAAAATAGCTTTACTTTACAGTTAATTCATTTTCTTCAGATCTGGCGATACACAGTTAGGACAAACCCCGTAAAACTCCAGGCGGTGACCGTGGACTTGGAAACCTGTCTTCACTTCAACTTCATTCTCCAACTCCAGTAATGGACGATGCAAATCTACAATTCTCCCACACTCTGTGCAGGCAACATGATAGTGATTATTCGCATTCCCATCAAAATGGCTTGACATATCTCCATAGGAAAGTTCTAAGATATATCCATGTTCCTTCAACATATTCAAGGTGTTATAGATTGTCCCCAAACTTACCCCAGGAAATTTTGCCTTGACATGATGATATATCTCCTCAGCAGTTGGATGAGTATCGGTACCTAACAGAAATTCTAAGATAGCTTGACGTTGGGGTGTAAAGCGTACCCCTTTATCTTTGAGGTGCTTAAGAATTTCTATTGCAGTCATGACCTCATCTCCTTGATCTTTAAAATTATTATTAGTTTTAGTTTAGTTAAATATATGCCAACTGTCAATAGAAATATTTCTGAATATATAAAAAAAGAGAGAGTCTTTTTTCTGACTCCCCTTTTCAGTACACATTTAAGCTGGATTTGGTGCGCCAGTTGGGCAAACCTCAGCACAAGATCCACAATCAGTACAAGCATCAGCATCGATGACGTATGAATCATCTCCAGCGCTAATAGCTCCTGCTGGGCATTCAGCTTCACAAGCTCCGCAGCTTATGCACTCAGAATTAATAAAATATGCCATTGTACACAACCCCTTTCTCTCCATTCTCAAGTGTCACTATAACATAAGGAAAGAAAGTATGGCAATATGCAATTTAATATTTTGTCCAAAGTACTAATTGTTATGCGAGATTAGATATCCCGGTCAGGACGATAAGGCACTTGATAAAGTCTCCGCATACAATGAGAACAATAAGGGAGCATACGATTGCTTACATGATTTCTCCGAAAAAGGACCTTGTCTAAATCCTCATGTTCAAATCCGCAAGAACGACATCTTTCTAACACCTGATTAACCTCCTAGATTGTGAGCTTATGAACGATGTATTTACACCTCTAGTATGTCTCACAACTTTGGAATTTAAACAAACCCTGGTGATTTCTTTAGAATATCCTGCAAATGTTCTAAAGTATTGCATTCAAACATTTGGCAATAGGGTCGGAAAAGTTCAATGGAATTGACATCCTTCCAGCGTTTCTCGGGCAAAGTATTAAGCCAAACAATCTCCCGTACCTTCCTGCGCGTCTTTTTAAGATAGACCGCTGCTTTCTCCCCCTCCAAAGTTAGGGCGTCGCTTAGAATAAAGAGAACGGTGCGACGAGAAAGGGAATGCCCATGCTGTTCATGAAGTTCCTCTAGAGACACAGCTAAATTCGTTCCACCGCCAAATTCTTCAACTAAACCTGTCAAGGATGTATTCACCATTCCTTGAAAGGACTGAATCCCCCGAAGTCTTGGGGTAATATCTACTAGATGACTAGCAAAAACATAAGTCTCAATTCCGGCAACTAAGCTGGTCAAACCATAAATGAATTGCAAAATAAACTCTGTATATTTCACCATGGACCCGGACAAGTCACAGATTAGAACAAACTTGGGCTTGCCTTTACGCCTTTTTCGATAGGTCTGTTTTAATAAGACACCTCCATAGCGAAGGTTTTCTCGAACTGTTCGACGCATATCCAAGCTTCCCCTTTTGCCTTGCCTAAGTCTCCGTGAGACCTGTGAAGCCAATCTTCGGGACAAACGACGGATTAATTTACTCACTTCCGGCCACTCTTCAGGAGGTATATCTTTTAAATCTTTAGTAAGGTAGTGCATTTCCTTCTGGCGCACAGCCCGCTCAACCTCGCTCAACAAGCCTTCTTGTCCCGGCGGGGCGATTAGAAAATCTTCTCCTAATTTTCTTTTCCAGTATTCCAAGGAGCCGTGAAACATCTTTTCCACCAAGGGTTGGAAGGAATGATCCACGGGAATCCCATTTCTGACCCCTTCCTCTGAGCGCCCAAGGAACTTCTTCAGCCGCTCTTTTTCATCTTCGGGAAGACTCATATAGGTTGCCCGCTGTTCATCCGTAAGCTCTAATTCCTCCCCTTGAAAACGCAACTCTTCTCGAGTCTCTGCTATCCCCTTTTCCCAGCTTTCCGTCTTTTCCTGTGCCTCTTTCTGCCAATTCGACTGGGCTTCTGGGGTAGCGAAGAACACGCGAAAGACTTCTTCGAACCAGGACAACTGATTCACAGATTTCACTAAAGTGCTTCGAAGAACCCCCTCTACTAAGGATTTATCTGCCATTCCAATTATAGTTAAACCTTGCAAAGCATCTTGAACCTCTGTAAGGCTCACAGGTATGCCTCCTTCACGCAGGAGACGAATAAAATCTAAAAGATGACGGTCCAACTCACTTCGTTCCACTCGGGGTCCCCCCTTAAATTCCTTTCGCCTCCCCTAAGAGTCGTTCCGCCCCCATTTCCCGGTAGAAGAGTTCGAGATCTTCCTTGCTTTTGATGAGCAGATTCAAGGTGGCATCGACCCAAGCAGGATCAAGGTCAGTTTTACCCATAACCAATAATGCTTTCGCCCAATCCATCGTCTCAGCGATCGATGGAATCTTCTGCAGCGCCAGTCTTTCCCGAAGAATGCTCACGGCTTTAGCCACTTGATAGGCTAATTTATCCGGTAAATCCGGATATTTAGAGCGAAGGATTCGCACTTCCTTCTCCACGGTAGGTGGATTAACATAAAGAAAGACACAGCGACGTTTCAAGGCGTCAGACAATTCCCGCTCCCCATTCGAGGTAAGAATGACAAAAGGCCGTTGCTTAGCCTTCACCGTTCCCATCTCGGGTATTGTCACTTGAAACTCTCCTAAAACCTCCAACAAAAAGGCCTCAAATTCAGCATCCGTTTTATCAATCTCATCAATGAGCAACACCGAAGGCTCTTCGCTCATGAGTCCTTGCAGAAGGGGGCGGGGAAGAAGATAATCCAGACCAAAGAGATCCTCTTCCTTAAGACTTTCTTCTTTCATCTGAATCCGAATAAGCTGCCGCTGATAATTCCATTCATAAAGAGCCTTGTTCTCATCGAGTCCTTCATAACATTGCAAACGAATCAGGTTGGCCGAGAAAACCTGACTCAAGGCTTTTGCGATCTCAGTTTTTCCCACCCCCGGTGGCCCCGCAATAAGTATGGGCTTCTCTAACTGAGCCGCTAGATAGGCCGTGAGCGCAATCCGATCTTCTTTTTCAGTAATATAGCCCTCTCGTGTCAAGGCCTGCTCAAAATCATTCAATGTCATATCCAGCTTCATATGTTCCCTCCTCCACTTCACTTCGGTTCTTATTCTAATGGATCAGTTTTCTTTTTTAAACCGGCAGAATGCCTCGACTATCACAGAACTAAATTACCCTCATCATATCACGAGTTGCGACTTTTGAAAATTCAGACTTCTTAACAAATTACTTTGACCTGACCCAATTCGACGCAAAAAATCTGCAAGCACCCAAGGGGTAGTTGCAGATTTTTAAGCAAGGGTTATGGATAGGAATAATCAATAGAAATTAGTATACTCGCTTGGCAGACTCTGATTGACAAGCTGCTCTAGTAATTCGTAGGATTCAAGTCGACTGTAAGCCAAAATTTCTTCCCATTCCTTTTTGTCAAACTGCCAGGGCGAATAGGCTGACACTCGACTGGCAAACCCAATCGGGCGTCCCCCGCCGAGAAGCTTCTCCACTCTTCGGGCAGCCAGGCTTTGGGGACCATCGGGCCGAGCGGAGCAAAAGATCGGTTCCAAACAAAGTGCGGGGTGATCTCGATAGGTCACAAGTAAACTTTGCTTATAGAGAAGCTCAACCCCTACCTTTTCTCGTTGTATTTCTTCTTGCAAAAGAACGGGTTCCGGTACATCAAGGGCCCCCAGCCTTTGCCAGAATCTCTTCTCCGCAAGATATTGGATAGGGGCTCTTAAAGCCACGGCTCCCATCTCTTTAGCAAATCGAGTTAACATCTCCGCAAACTCACGCTCAGAGTCATTCTTAACAGTTAGACCCATCATCACAATCAGTCGTTCAGATGAGCTCACCAGTAACTCCCCAGCCTCATCTTCTTCACCCATACGTACGATGAGATAGCCCGGAAGCCGCTGCAGAGAAGTTGTTATCTTTCTTCCCCTTTCCGTTAAAAAAGCACCCAAAGCCTCAGCCCAATCAGCCAACCCCTCTTCATCCCAGTCTGTCAGAGGATCTAAACATAATTCCATCCAAGGCATACTCTCGCTCCTTACCCAAATCAAATCTTTGCCTAGTTTGGCTTAGGCGCAGGATTTTTATCCGTGGGGTGTGAAATGGGGTCAGGTTCCTTGATTCAGGGATATCTCCTTGTAAAACCATTCATCCAAATTGCTTGGGATGGTTTGAATTGTCTCTAAGAAATCCAAAATCTTTTCTCCCCAGAATGGATCATAGACACTTCCTAAAGCGAGGCGCATTTCTTTGATCACTACATTAGGGTCTTGGGGAGCACTTGAATAACGGCGCACCTCAATTCCCATCGCATAATTGTCAAAAACCCGAAGTCCCCTTGCCAGTAAGGGAATCTCTGTCCCTTTGAGTTTATAGGGATAGCCATTACCGGAATAGGCCTCATGATGGGAGACGACTCCCTTCACCATTCTCTCCCAGAACCGGTTACCCGTCTTTTTGTAGTAGTCGAGAACAATCTCTGCTGATCCTAAGGGATGTTCAATCATATGATTCCATACCTTGAGCAACATTTCCCGTTCAAGATCTTTAAGACGGTCACCCACAAGAAGCACTTCAGCGGGCCAACGCAACTTTCCGATATCATGTAAAAGACCTGTCGCGACAAACTCGTTGCGTGTAACCCAAGCTTGTTTTACAAACTGCTTACCCACTTCAACTTCCGCAAAACAGCTCATCAGATATCCTACCCGCAAGCTATGATAATAGCTAATGTCATCCAGCCAAGCGAGATCTTGCAAGAGAAGTCGTATTTCTTTACCGTACATACAGTAATTTCCTTTCTATGAAAGCCTTTTGGTCTATGTCGCGACAAATGTTAACGATCAAAATCCATTGTAATCATTAGCTGAGAAAATTGCTAGCTATAAACAATAGTATATCTTTTCACCTTGATTAAACCCTGTGCATTCCTTGATGCCACACTCTTTGAGAAGTTGTGAAGCAAGATCCAGATCACGCCCCACGTGTCCTGCTTGATGGGCATCAGAACCTAAGGTCATCGGTATTCCACGGCGTTGAATATCCCGGATAATCTTGGCCTCAGGGTAATACTCCCCCACCGGCTTATACCGTCCTGCTGTATTCAGCTCAACGACCAACCCCTTCTCTTGAATGCGTGTCAAGGCTGCATCCGCTAAACTAAGGACGTCGGTCTGTGGTCGGACACCAAATAACTTAATAAGATCAAAATGGCCTAGGGTAGTAAACAGTCCACTAGCAGCAGCCAGTTCGACCCAAGAAAAATATTCCTCGTACATTTTATCAGCATCGCGCTGATGATGCATCGGCTCTGCCTCAGGAAGATCAAAAATCCACCTATTCACCTCATGAACCGAACCAATCACAAAATCAAAGGGGAACTGCCTTAAAAGGGCTCTTATCTTCTCTTCTTCTTCTGGTCGATAGTCCACTTCAAGACCAATCGAAACCTTTAGGTCGGGATATTCATTGGCCACTTTACGAATTAAGGGCAAATCCAAGTCCTGATAATAATAATCGTGATCTGCAAAGCCGATCTCCTTAAGACCAACTTGCCGAGCCTGTTCAAGAAACTCCCGAATAGTCTCGGCTGTTGCTAAGCGATCCTCATGTCCCGTTAAGTGTACATGCATGTCCAGCATTTTTCTTTTCCTCCAAAGCCATGCTCTATAAAATACCAGATCTTACTTTACCACAGAAAACGACTTCCTTACATATTCTGAACCCCAGTCCTCACCACCATGTAAGGCTTAGTTTCTATCTCTCCTTGCCCAAGAATCGTCTCCAAGGATGCCAGATCCTTGAAGAAGTTTCCATTGAGCTTCACATCCCGCTTTCCAGCGATCTTCCCTTTGAGAATACGTAGGCTCTGCGGAGCGCTTAGAGAGTAATCTCCCGAAGCGCTATTTTGGGTATGCATGCCTAACACGGATAGAATAAGGATACCATCCTCAATGCCGGAGAGCGCTTCCTCCCAAGGTTTCCCTTGCCTTGATTCGAGGTAAAGTCCCGATGTCCCACTGGAGATCCCGGTGGTTGGTGCTCCCCATTTTTTCGCATCCTTCATACGCAGAATTGGAGTTTGCAGACTTCCATTCTTAATAAGAACGGTCTTTTTAGCTGGCACTCCTTCAGGGGTCAAGAGATACGAACCCCACTCAAGTGGCCGCAGAGGGTCTACATACAGATCCAAATCCTCGTGGAAAACCACCTTATGTGTTTTAAATTCTTCAACCTTAAAGGCACTTTGTCCTTCTAAGATGCTTTGTCCAATCAAGTTCGGAAAAATGAATTGACCAAGGAAGCTTCCAACAACACTAGGTGAAAAGACAACTACTGTCTTAGCACTAATTTCAGGAGCATTATCTTGCAAAGCTTCATAATATAAATTTGTCCGCTTCCATAGCTTAGTCCATTCCTCAGGGCTAATCAATCGTCGCTTAGCAAAGCCTGCCCCAACTAAACTATCAAAGGAATAGGAAAGAGCGTATTGAGACTGTTGGTAACTGACCGCGAGGCCTTTAGAATTACGAACATGACGGTATCCCCAGCCTGCTTGAATACTGGCGTTTAAGTTGATCCCTTGCGGAATATCCTTCAGTAGCCTTGCCAGTTGTTCGAAAAGCAGGTCGTCTTCTCCAGCCAAAATCCGCTCTATCTCCCGATCCTCCACAGTCACAATCGGTATGGGCTCGGGTTGAGGGATATCTGCTCCCTCGGGATCTTCGTATGAAGCTTGTCGCCATTCCTCTAATTGCATCTGCCAATAAGCGATCCCACTTTGTAGATGAGGCACTTGCACTTGAGCCTGGGTTAAGCGACCATCCTCCCAGATAATATAGATGTCGCCGCTCTCCCCCTGCCGATAGCTGGGAGGAGTATAGACACTACCCGGAGAGTTTTCCTTAATCCCTATGGATAAGACCGAAGCCTCGTGAACCAAAATCCTCCATCCACGAATCCCCAAGTCATTTCTATTCGGTGCGCTTTTTGCACTCTGGAGAAATTCCTCAAGCTGAGCTACGAGCTTCATCTTTACTCCCCTCCCAAATTAACATTTTCATCTTGATCGAGAAGGAGGTAGCGATGACTCCCTCCGCTGGAAGGAACAGATTGTCCCCCTTTGCCACAGGTCCCAATGGCATCATAACATCCTCCACCTAAGCCGGCGCGTATCGCCTGCAAGGCCGAGAGGATTTTTCCACTGAAGATACTCGGTTGATAAATAGTTAAATCTGAATCTGCAACATCAATAATCCCATCACATTGGAAGACAAAATCACCAGTTTTGGGGTTAACCTGTCCACCTCGATAGCCTAGGAGTAGAAGATGCTTCCCCTCTTGCTGAAGCTCGCCCTCTTCCAGCAAAACCTTGCGCACTTGTGACACCTCGTCCATCAATCCGGCGGTGTTCGGCAAAGCTAGTTCATAATCAACTAATAAACGGATATTCGTCATCCGTGGCAAGGGAATTGACCCATAGCTTTCCGCTCTCCCAGCCCCGGTGATAGGCATCCCGGCCTCACGAGCCGAGAAAACATCGCCTAGACCCGCTTCCAGAACACCATCTTTGACAATCTCCACCATTTCACGAACCAGACCATTTGCAGAATAAGGCTGATAAGCCCAATCCCCTACCAAGGGTCCGTCGATAATATGGACACCTTTACGAGCGACTTGAAGCCCTTTTTTGAACTTCCCGTTTTCCCCTAACACTGACTCCTTCATATGGTCTGATTCTACTGCATGTCCAAAAGCTTCGTGAGCTAAGCCCTTGGCTAAGCCGTAATCAATAATTAACGGGTAATGACCACTTGGTAAGCTCGGTGCTATGCAGACCCGTCTAGCAAATTCCGCCCGCTCCACGGCTTTTTGCTCTAGGCTAGCATCCTCCTTCTCCACCAGCAGCAAATTGGCATCCACCCCACTTCGTTGAACCAAGACATTTTTAGCTCTTCCTTGTTCGCGAACAGTTCCTTGATGCATAAGCACTGCTCGAGGAACTGTATAGGATACTAAGGTCCCATCCGTTCGCCCGATACACCAGATATCCTCAACTTGCCGATAATTGGACTGCCAAGAAGTCTCTGAACCCTTGTCCACTAATCGCTTATGTAAAAACACAACTTGCTCCTGCAGATCTTCGAGCGAAAAATGGTCAAATTCCAGCTTTGCTGGGTTATCCCCCTCAGCCTGAAGAGGCGAGAGCCTAAATATCTCCTGATTTAATTCAGCCCCAATCCTGGCATTGTGCTGAGCGAGGGAAAGGGCACGCTTCATAGCTTCCCTTCCCGCCTCGACAGTTAATGTATCGACTGAAGCAAAACCCGAGGCACCCTCGGGAGTAAATGCTTGTATCCCTATTCCACTTTCACTTGCGGTTGAAACCCTTTCAAAGCGGCCATTGGTCAGCTTAAGGGACCATTCTCGCCTAAATTGAGCACGCACAACATAATAACAACCGTCTTCAGTTTTCAATCCCTCTACTTGCAAGATAGATTGGACAATCTCTGCTATTTCTTTCCGTTTCACGGTATTCCTCCATCAACGAAGTTTTCTCTATTATACCACCGTCTTTGATTATGCATTATACTATATAACAGCTGTAAAAAGTACTTTTAACATAAAATTCTTAATCGTATGTATAATGTCAACTATCTCAGGAAACAATTAAGGTAGTCTCACGTTTTCCAATTTTTTATCCCCACTCCTCTCTTTTACTTCGGCTTGCGGTTTTCTCGCAAGCTTTTTTTTATTTCTAAACCCTATTAAGACCATTTTTAAAGACCAAGAAAAACTAAATGCTGTGAAGTCCCCGACTTCACAGCATTCTTAAATTGCATCTTAATTACAAAGTACTATTAAGAACTACTCCAATGCTCTCTTTAATTCCCATCTATTAATTCATGTCCTGTTATGGATTAGTCCTTTAAAACCTTCACCATAAGCTTGCGTTCTTCTACAAAGCCAAGGCTTTGATAAAGGTTGAGGGCCTGAATATTATGAGTGCTAACCGCCAATCCAAGATATCGAATAGACTCTTCCCGGCAATATCCTTCAGCAGCTTCCATCAGAACTTTACCAATCCCTTTTTTGCGGTACTCCCCAAGGACAGCGAGATCCATAATCCATGCTTGATGTAGTCCCGTTAATTCTTCAACTGCATGGGCATAAAGGACCAAAAAGCCCACCGGCTGATGCAGTTCTGTTTCAGCAATAAAAACCTTGGAGTCGCTTTGTTTAATCCAAGTCCAAAAGTTTTTCAGCATCTTCACCCGATATTTTAGGGTCTCTTCCAGTGGCTGTTGGCGCCACGGTGAAATATTCACCGGAATTACATCCTTAGCGAGTTCAAACATAAAGGGCCAATCCTTTACAGTGCCTTGGCGAACGAGCATACCATCACCCCTTGGGATAATTTACGCGCTCCAGGGCACTGTTGCGCCTGTTCTGCCGATGAAAAATTGCCCATATACTTTTTACAGCAAACATCGTATGGGACATAGGGACAGTCCCTTGTCCCAGAAGGGGAGGCCTTTGTCTTGACCATTCTCCTTGCCCTAACCTTAGGACTCGCTTTTCTGCTTTATGGAATGCACATATTGCGTTATGGCTTACAATCCTTTGCTGGGGATACATTCCGAACCCTTCTCCACCAGATGACAGCAACACCCTGGCGAGGATTTTGGAGCGGAACCCTAGCAACGGCAATTCTCCAATCCAGCACGGCCTTAACGGTGATGGTCGTCTCCTTTGTTGATTCAGGCCTTATTGCTTTTCCAAACGCCTTAGGTCTTATTTTGGGCAGTAACATCGGCACAACCATAACCACACAGCTCCTAGCATTACCTCTTGAGCCCCTAATACCCTATGCTCTTGTACTCGGGGCATTAGGATACCTCTTCTTTCCTCAGCGCTGGCGTTATCTAGCTCTCTCATGTCTAGGTCTGGGTATGCTCTTTCTCGCCTTAAGCCTTCTTGAGAGCGGTATGGCTCCTCTTGCCGAACTGGAATGGGTCCAAAAATCTCTCCATCAATTAGGAGACCACCATTTACAAGGAATCGTCGCCGGAACCTTGCTCTCCGCTGTCCTCCACTCTTCAGCTGCTACCACTGGTATTGTGATGATTCTAGCCTCGGATGGCTGGATTACTCTACCTACAGCCCTAGCCTTTATCTTTGGAGCCAACATCGGCACTTGCTTCACTGCTGTCATCGCTTCCTTAGCCACGAACAGAGCCGCTCAACGGGTCGCCATCTTCCACGTTTGTCTCAATATTTTTGGTGCGCTCCTTTTCCTCCCCTTTGTCACCCCACTAGCCTATTTTTTGGAATGGCTTGGCGGCAGCATTAGCTTACAAGTAGCCAACGCCCACACCCTCTTCAACGTCATTTCTTCCCTAGCAGCCATGCCCCTCCTACCCTGGGCCACAAAGCAACTCGGAAAAATTCGTTAAAAAGAGGGCGTGTGAATACGTCAAAAACCGCCTAAAATCTCGCGATCTTTAGTCGGCCTTTATTTGCTGTATTTTCACACAGCCCCTTTTTAACACAAAAGCTCGTCATGCAAAGACCCACAAGCGTAGCTTCTCACACAATAGTGAACGATTTTAAGCGAGCAGCTACCCGTTCTTCGCGAAAGCACGCAGCGGAGTCGGGTTGGAAACAGGACGTTTCCAACCCGCTAGAGAGCCAAGGATGGCGATTTAGCGGGGCACCCGACGAAGCGAAGAGCTTGAGCGTTAGAACGGGTGCGCGCAGCTTACGAAGTGAACGATGTGTGAGAAGCTATTCGACCCAAATCTTGCAAACAAAAAAAGTGAGACAAGGTTAACAGTAAGCGTCAAACAAGTCGGTGTATAGAAAAAGGGTAAAAACCAGTATAAACTAAGTTTTTACCCTATTTGCAGACAGCCTGTACATCTGGACTCCACGGCAGATAATCTTCAAGAAATTCTGGGTATTGACCGAACTGCACCCCGGGCAACTCTTTAAAGATGAAACAAAGATATTTATAGGGATTCAGGCCATTGGCCTTAGCCGCTTCAATCATGCTGTAAACGGCAGCGCTAGCAGTTGCTCCTTTCGGGCTTCCACTAAACAGCCAGTTCTTTCGTCCGATCGTAAAGGGGCGGATGCTGTTTTCAGCTAAGTTGTTCGAGATGGAGCAGTTTCCATCCAACAGATAATTGATCAATTCCTGTTTATGGTTTATGGCGTAATTAAGAGCTTGCCCCAGTTTAGATTTAGGGAGAACCTTTTTCTTATTGTAATCTACCCATGCCCAAAAGGCCTCCAAAACAGGTTGCTCCTGTTTCAGACGCTCGGATTGTCGCTCTTCCCTTGAACACCCTTCAAGAGTCTTCTCTATCTCAAAGAGCTCATTACAGAATCGAACTCCATCGCTTACCAAAGTGGCTTCCGGGCTATGGATATCCTTCGGCAGGGCATCAACGAAATTCCTTCGAACATGAGCCCAGCACAGGCATCGCGTGATTCCCTCCACCTTTTGGTAGCCTGAGTAGGCATCCGAGTGGAGGTATCCCTTAAATCCTTTCAGGAATTTCTGAGGATATTTACCACTTCTGCCTGGTTGGTACTCGAAGATCCGGATGGGATGCTTACAGTGTTTGCTCGTACTGTAAACCCACATGTAAGAATCCGTGGTATTCTTTCGGCCCTCTTCGTTGAGGACTTGAACCGGAGTTTCGTCAGCATGCAGGAAGTTTTCCTCCAAGAGCTTCTGATGCATCCGTTGCAAAAGCGGGGTCAGCCAATCTCGGGCTGCGACCATGATCCAATTGGCCATGGTGGCACGGCTTAATTCAACGCCCAGCGTCTTCCACTCCTTTTCCTGACGGTACAGAGGAAGCGCGTTGACAAACTTCTGATGCATCACCCAAGCTACTGTGGAGGGAGATGCCATGGAGTGTTGAATGACTGGCGAAGGTACAGGTGCTTTCTCCATATAGGGCAAGTTATTCTTACGGCAGCTACGGCACTCGAAGGTTTCGCGGTAAATATCGATTACTCTTACTTTTGCAGGGATGAATTCAATTTCGGTTCTCACGAACTCTTCTCCCACAGAGACCAGTGTCGTCTGACACTCTTCGCAGGACCGGTCATCTTCTAAGAGAGTACAGAACCGCTTTTCATGGGGAAGGTCTTTCAAAAGTTCCTTACGCTGACCGTCGAATTTCTTTCTCTGGTACCCCTCGACTTGCTTAAGGTCCGGTTCCACAGCCTTAGGATTAGATTCCGTTTCTGCTTCATCAAAAAGAGACATCTGTCCCACAGAAAGGACGGATGTCTTCTCAGAGCTTCGACCAAAGAGTTTACGGGTCAGATGATGAACGGTTTCATGAAGAAGTTTGTTTTCCTTCTCTAGTTCGGTGATGCGGTTTTCAAGAGTTTTTACCGATTTTACTTCACTCATCAGCCCTAAATCCTTTGCGTTTCTCACTGCATTTAGTATAGCATGAAAACGCCATAAAGTCCAGTAACCATGCAGGTTTGGGCCATTTCTTTATACCGAAAAGCAGCCTGTGGAATCCCACTTTTTCACGGCCTTAGGCTGATCAATAGACAGCCCTTCCATAAGCCAGCGGAATTCCTGGCGGGTAATCCCGCGAACTGCTTCAGCATTCTTGGGCCATTGGAATTTGCTCTTTTCAAGTCGCTTATACAGAAGAACAAAGCCATCCCCTTCCCAATAGAGTGCCTTCAGTCGATCATGCCGACGGCCACAAAAGAGAAACAAACTATTTTGAAAGGGGTTGAGCTGAAAGTTTTGCTGAACTAGGGCTGCCAGTCCGTCTATGGACTTACGCATGTCGGTATACCCGCAGGCGAGGTAGATTTTCTCGGCCTTAGAGATGTCACCGAACATGTTGAAGTGCTCTAAGAGTATTCTCGATTAAGTTCAACGAGGCAGTGTTATGAATTTCTAGACTTGCGGAATCTAAGCGAACCACGATCGCTGGTGACAAGGAATCTGTCGCCGGAGAACTGACCTGGGGAAGTGAAAAGGATACGGGTACGATAGAATTGTTTTCGTTTTGAAGTGCCGGAAGAGCCTCACAGGCGGCAGTGCGGACTCGTCTCAACCAATAGAAGTAACTACTTGGATGAATATTATGTTCAGCACACCATGCGGAGACTGTTTGCCCACTGCTGCGACATTCACTAATAAGTCGAGTCCATTTCTTCAATCGATAGTTTTGTGTGACTTTCTGAGTATCCACTTTAATCCTCCTTTGAAGTTTTTCAAGTCTACTTGAAAAACTCTAAAAACTTCAATTTACGAGGATTGTCTCATAGTTTCCGAGATGGGGCTATACACTACCTTATTAGGCGCTTACGGTTAACATACCCTTGTCCCACTATAAGCTATATTTCTCCGCTAGGAAGTCGCAAATCCCCACAGCATCATCTAAGTCAAAGCAAGGCACTCCCACATCGATGGAAACATCACTGGCAATAGCAATCAACTGCTCCGGCTTGGATAAAAGCTCCTTATGAACCGCTGAGCGAAAGACTTCAATCCGTGGCTGCTTGCCATGCTTATACCCTTCGGTAAAAATCAGGTCCACTTGCGGGATTCGTGCTATGACCTCTTCAAGTGTCCGTTCTTCTTCGACTTTTTCAATCATGGCCATCTTCTCTTGTGAAGAGATTACAACCACATCCGCTCCCGCCTGAGCGAATCTCCAAGTATCCTTGCCCGGCTTATCCATCTCGAATCCATGTACATCATGCTTCACAGCTGCAATACGCCAGCCTCGCCGCTTTGCTTCCGTTAGCAGCTTGACCAGAAGAGTGGTTTTACCGGAGTTGGAGTGTTGTCCAACAATCGAAACGACAGGGATTCCCATTTAGTCCTCCTCCCAAGAGGAGATCCAACGACCTTGGAGACGCTCTCCCTTTTGCACAGGTCCATGTCCCCCCGGCACATCGATAAGTAAGTGGCTACCCTTCATAGAGCGCAGAACACTTGAGCCTTGGGCAAAACTTGGGTCAGCCCAAATTTCACCATTACGGAAAACGGCTCGAGCCCGTATAAATCTTCTTTGTTTACCCGATTTACCAAAATCACCATCCATGTAAACAGGGAAAGTACGTTCTGGCAATTTTCTACCCTTGAGCTTCCGCAATGCGGGACGGACTAGAAGCTCAAAGTTCACTACGGCCGCTGCCGGATTCCCTGACAAGGAGAAGTAGAGCGTATCTCCCTTAATGCCCACCGCCACCGGGGTCCCCGGTTTAAAATTAACCTTCCAGAAGAGCAGTTTACAGCCCACACCCTCTAAAGCATCTCTAATCAAATCATAATCCCCTACCGAGGCTCCTCCGGTCGTCACTACAAAATCCATATCTTCTAGTGCCTTTAATGCGGCAACAGTCTCATCTAAATCATCTGCAACAAAGGGAGCGACTTTTACTTTGCACCCTGCCTCCATCAATAGTCCTTGCAAAGTATATGTATTGCTATTATATATCTTACCCGGCGTTAGGGAATCGCCAACTTCGCGAAGCTCAGAACCGGTGGAAAGAATTCCAACTTTGGGAGACTGATAGACCTCCACCTCTTCTACACCCAGAGAGGCAAGCAATCCTACTCCCGCAGGTGAGAGCAGTTCGCCCTTTGATAAGACGATATCACCCTTCTTAGTCTCCTCACCACGATACACAACATTTGCTCGGGGTCGAACAGGCTGATTAATCTGGACACGGTCACCCAACGGCTCCGTATCCTCCTGCCTAACCACACAGTTGGCACCCTGAGGAATCGGTGCTCCCGTGAAAATCCGAGCACACTCCCCTAGTTTAAGCTCGCGCTCAGACCAAGTTCCAGCAGGAATTTCGCTGACAATTGCTAAAGTCAAGGGCGCCGGATCTGATGCTTGGGCGCAGTATGCGTATCCATCCAAAGGTGAACGATCAAAGGGAGGCATATCAATTGCTGCTTCAATATCCTTTGCCAAGACTCTGCCATAGGACTGGGCTAGGTGCACTTTTTCTGTTCCCAGAGGTTTTACCTGTTCATAGACAATATCTAAAGCTCGCTCAAGAGAAATCATGGTTTCCATTACTTCACCCCTTTAAACGTTCAATTGCTACTCTGCCTTCCTCGCGATATATTTCCAGTGATTTATAGGGCTCTTCCATTGAGATGATTTCTTTATCGACAATAATCGTGACATTAGCGTGGCAATAGCCAACTTTCAAGCGCTTCGTACCGGGGAATTGGACTGTCGTGGTGCTTACTCCCGATCCGCCAAGTTCCTTAATCACGACATTGCCCCCCGCTATAATCTTGCCCCCTCGGCAGACCCCTTCAATCTTGAGGTCCCCTGCGGCTTGAATAACCGAATTGTAGCTACCTTTCCGACAGACAAAATCGCCGGCGCATTCTACGATAGCCCCTTGAACATAGTCGACATTACAATCGAGCTTTTCTGGTAATTCAAAGGCCATACTATCAATAAGCTGCTTGAATGCTTGATTAACCCGTCCGAGCAAAGGTAGAGCTTGGGGCTCAAGAGGCCCTAAGCCTGTCAAAAAACGCTTCGTCGTACGTGCAAAAACAATCAACTCCTGAGTAATCAGCTCATCCTTTGTTGACAAGAGAAACTTCTCAAGGTCAGTAGCTTTCTTGGGTAAATCCGGGAATCTCCGCTCGATAATAACCTTAAGGCTTTGCCCTTCCCGTAGACTTTTAGCCTGGGGAGACTTCATAAAATCAATCGTGATCAATAAACAGGCGTTCAGATCATCATATAGACTTTGCAAATCCTTTAGAAGCTTGGAACGGACGACAAAACGTGCTCCCACAACTAACTTGCCTGCCAAAACATTGCGATATATGTTGAGGCCCTTCTCCGCTCGGATCTCCGCTCGAGAAGTCGAGCCTCGAATTTCAACCTTTCCGCCTGAATAGATATGTAAACCATCATGGACATCTCCCGAAACAAAAACATCGCCCGGGAATTCTATGCTTCCCACCGCTAGGTCAAGGTCCTGATTAAGCATAAATACAGCCTCTACCCCAAAGGATAATTCGTCCATACGAAGGGGGAGTCCTGCAATAGTCGCTATTACTTCCAGTCCATCCTCAGATAAACGGACATTCTTCTTTAATTTTAATTGGAAATCCTTTGGCAAAGGTGCCGGAATTTCCTGCCCATATACATTCTTCCCGGGAATTCCGGGCTTGCCTGGTATTTTGCGAGCTAAAGCTTGTCCTGCCTGAATCAAATTGATCTTGGAGGCAAAATAATCCACACGTTGCTCTTCATGTTGAGCCGGCTGTTTCTTGGCTATTAAGTCCACAAGTTGGGCATGAACAGGTAAGGTTGGTGCCTTTCCTTGGGCTATGAGCACCTCACCGATACCCTGTACGGCAGTAATAGCCTCCCATACCGAGGGAAAAACGCCAAAAATAATTCCTTGGTTCAGCAGATCTGCCTGAAGCTTTTCTTCATTCGAATATTGACCTTGCGGTTTAGAATCCCGCCAGATAATTATTTCATCAAAACGAATGGTCATATCCTCTTCAATACTATCAGGAAGAGTATAATATCCTGGTCTTTGATGAACAACCTTGGCCACTGCGGCGAATCCCTGATCGCGAACTTCTAAATCCCAATTCAATTCTCCCGGAAAGACCGTAGGATAAAACTCAAGAACATCGCCTGGCTCCACTTTAAATGCCCTTTGCTGAGATTCGCCATTGATACACAATGACCCTGCCTGCGGGGCGGGCACGATAAACTTAACTGCGTCTGTCAACATAATAAGATACTTTTTTTCATCGGGTTTCCAGCATACGGAGCAGGCATTCGATAAACTCTCATCTTTCTTTTCCGCCATCTCTGACATGTCCGTCACCTCACTTATCCTCTTTAAGGGTAACCTAACCCAACTTACCTTTATTACATCAGAAAATCTATCTCTCGAAAGCCTTTAGGGCCTACGTTTCCTTGTTTAATAACACATCTGTCTGTGGTTCATTTGGTTTTTTGGTATTTTCTTCATCTGGATTTTGGATATTCTCTGGAATTCTTGGGATTTCTTGCGGTTTACTTTCTTTCTCTTCCTCCCTATTTTCCCCATCTACGTCTGCTTCTTCCTGAGGATTTCCCGCATCCGGAACTGCATCCTGATATTCCGAAGATTCTTGACCATTGGGGTCAACTGGGCTTCCCGGAACCTGAGGCAATGGATTATCGTCAATAGGCTCAATCGGCTCAAGCAAATCAATAACCGTGTCATCGATCACTTTTTCCGTCGTTATGCCGCGAAAAAGATTGCTTACCACCCTTTGGGCTTCCTCACGATCAACATCCCAGTAACTTATGCCATTGATATCATGAAATCGCCCGGGTAAGGTCTGGGTTAGAATGCTGATGTCTTTAAATTTCACAACCGTTGTCGACATCTTGAACATTGTTCTCAACTCAACGTTGCTATTTACCGCATCATTCAACTGGGGAATGAGCCAAGGAAGCTTGGGCAAGGTACTCAGCTGGAGCATTTCCTCCGCCACAGCTTTGAGCACAACCTGTTGCCTAGCGGTCCGAGATATATCTGCCAAAGCGTCATTTCGAAAACGTGCATACTGCAAAGCTTGTGCACCATCTAACTGTTGAAGACCTTTTTGCAGATTAATTATCCCATCGACAGCATCTCCTGTCTCATAATACATATCCTTCTCAACATCTACGGTAATCCCGCCTAAAGTGTCAATGATCTGCTTAAATCCGTTAAAGTTGGTTTGTATATAGCCTGCAATAGGAACTCCTGTAAGATCGGCAACCACATCCACGAGGTTTTCTAAATCCGTTAATGGAGCTACCCCATTGATTTTGATGTTCTTATAGCCGGGAATTGAAACCCGGGTATCACGAGGTATTGATAACAAACTGACCCGGGCGCTCTTTGGGTCAATGGTAGCCAAAATAATCGTGTCTGTGTTGAACTTCTCCTCGCCCGGGCGCTGATCCGCGCCTATGAGAAGAACACTGATGCTATTCTTAAGCTCTTCAGTCGTTAATTGACCATTCGGACTATTTGGCATAATCTTCAAGTCTGTTAACACACTAAATCCAAGTAAAACACCGACCGCAAGAAGAATCATCACCATGAACGTAAGAAAAAGTTTTCTTTTCCTTCCGTTCTTTCTTCTTTTACTATTGCTATCGCTCTTTCTGCGCACAATATCACTCCATAAACCTTGCCCAAGTAGATTTAATATTCACAGCCCAACTTATTATACCTTTTATTCGGCAAGATTGTCTGATTTTTTTGATATACCCCCGCAGACTTTTTAGGATTTCGACATCAACTATAGCCTATTATAGGCATATCGTTATAACAGGAGGTACGATCATCGATGCATCTTTCTCATCCGACTCCATTACAAAACATCATGGAATCAAAAACCTGTTCGCGCCGAGGAATACTTCTCCCCTTTAATTCCTATAGCTCGCACAAAAAAGACGCTCAGCATTGTATCTTCTGTGATACAACATTTCCTTTGCGAAATTTCAAAGGAAAAGCAGTATGTCCTACCTGCTCACAAAACATCCTTAAGTTGTTCTTGGAAAGGGAGGTACGATAAAATATTACAATCGTGGGAAAGGTTCAGCTCAAGAGTCAACCACTGAAAAAGGAAGTCGTTCTGACTTCCTTTTTTGCATTTCCCCCTAAAATTTGAAATGGCTTTTCAAGTTTTGTAGGGCGCGTTCCTTCAGAATCACTTTCCCATGTTCTTCTAGGAAAATCTTAGCGACATCGACCAACTCACCATATTCATCCAATAAGGCTTCCGCTATTTGTTTCTTCTTACCAGAGCCTAAATGGCTAACGACAAGATAGTATTCCCCATCAAACTCAAAGAGGCTGGAGCGAACACGGGAAATATCAGGCATTCGCCTCACAACGGACAGGACATCCTCCAAATCAGCAAAAACATAGACCCACTCCGTAGCTTTTGAACGGCTTGGTCTCTTGTTTTCCTTCTCTTTTGGTATTGCTTCGATGACATCTTCTTGTTTGATAACCGTAATCACGAATTCTTCGTTAGAAGATGCCGTAGCTTGTATCCAGAAGGGTTGGTCCAGATTAAACTCCACTTCTTCCCTTGCCTGTGAAATCAATTCCCAAAAGAGTTGCTCACTTCGTTGGGATCTTTGTAAAAGATCCGCCATAGTAATCTCTCGGTCGGCAAGTTCGGTAAAGGAAATAAAGATGCGGATTGTATTATCATTGACTTTTTGAATACGCATAACCCTCACCTCTCCTTTCCAATCGTAATGAATAGTTATCTCTTATGATATCACATTACTACAAGAATGTGTTGCTAAAACGCGAGATTTTTTTTGTAGCTTTTACAAATAAAGGTGCATCTTCTAGAGTTTTGTATTTGAACTTCTTTAAGATAGGGTGATGAGATTATATTTTCTGGACCCTAAGCCCACACTCTCACCGTAATCTAATTGAACAGACCAATCAACTTCAGGGTGAATGACCCTGAACTTATCTGTTTCGTGATGACGCTCTCCCAATATCGAATAAGGGTTCCCATGAGCTTGATTGACAAGATCTACAGCGGCTTGATCAATGGCTACCGGATCTTCAGAGGCTAAAATTCCAATATCCTGCACAATCGGTATGTCATTCCAACTCACGCAATCACAGATTGGGGAGACATTGTTAACGAAGGTGATGAACCCGCTCTTTCTCTCTTTTTCTTTTAAAGCACCCACAGTGTACTCCACGATTTTCTCCTGGATCACATCCGGAGTGGTCTTCCAGTTCACGGCTATAGCCTTAAAAGTACAGGTTACTGCACATTCGCCACAGCCTATACAAAGACTGGCATCAATCCTTGCTTTATCCCCAACTGTTATGGCCGAGGCAGGGCACCAACTCCGACAGCGACCACAAGCCGTACAACGCTCAGTATCAATTTGCGGAAGTATATCCGAGTGCTGCTGTTGCTTCCCGGCACGACTTCCCAAGCCCATCCCTACGTTCTTTAAGGTACCGCCAAAACCGGTGGCTTCATGGCCTTTAAAGTGCGAAATCGCAATCAGGGCGTCAGCATGAACTGCAGCACTACCAATCTTTACCTCTTTAAAATGCTTTAAGTTTACTGGTACTGATACATAGTCTTTCCCATTTAGCCCGTCGGCAATCACTAAAGGGGCCCCCACTACAGAATAATCAAACCCATTTTCAATCGCTGTTTCCAGGTGATCAATAGCATTCGAACGAGACCCCACATAGAGGGTATTCGCATCCGTTAAGAACGGGCGTCCTCCGGCTTTTTTCACCTGATCCACGACTCGCCGTACAAACTGGGGTCTGACGTAAGCGAGGTTACCTCTCTCGCCAAAATGAAGCTTTATCGCAACCATATCATCCTTCTCAATGCCTTTGAGAATACCCGACCGACGGATCAGTTTTTCTAGTTTCACCAGAAGGCTTTGACCTTGTGTGATTTTCATACTTGTAAAATACACATCCGAAATCATAGTTTTCCTCCGTTCCCTTGACCCAGTTTAACTCCATCTTCCTTTTTTTCCTTCACCGGTGGAAGGATTTCACAGGCGATCACTTCCAGGCGATGAGGCAAAAACGTCATATTCACTCTTTTACCGGGCTCAAGTGCTTGGTATGTATAGAGATCCACATGGAGTGTTTCTCTTCCCGACTCCCATTCGATCTCGACACTATAGGGGTGAAGGGTGTCTGAAACCATGCTCTTCCCTTGAATTCCCCCTTGAACAACCACAGGCCTTGCAAACCAATCCGGTTCACTAGCCTGAAACATAAGAAGATAAGCTGTAAAAATCGTGAGCCAGCCGAATCCTCTAAAGACGAGCAGTAACTTAGCAGTCAACTTCATCTCTTTTTGGGCTACAGAGTAAAATTTCCAAATAGTGCGCAGGAGAATGAAGATACCCAGCAAAAGAATGCCGAGGGCTTCAATCCACGTCGCTTTCCATAGGTAATTATAATATTCTCCCATAGTTCCCCCATGATTGAAATTTCTTCCTTGAAATTATTATAAATTCTCTTGTTTATAAGGTCAAATTATAAAAAGAAACGCCTCCTGGCAATCCATTTCAACGGCCTGAAGGCTTCTTATATTTGAGCATCTAGTTTTCCCAAGGCAGCAATGATCTTCTTCACATAATTCTGAGTTTCATTATAGGGAGGAATCCCATTGTATTTCTCAACTGCCCCTGGGCCTGCATTATAGCCTGCTAAGGCCAAGGGAATATTGCCATTGAATCGCTCCAATAGATCCTTCAAGAAATGAGTTCCTCCGTCTAGATTCTGAGCCGGATTAAATGGGTCCGTCACTCCATAGCTCTTAGCTGTACCAGGCATAAGTTGCATTAGGCCCATGGCTCCCGCAGAGGAAACCGCTTTAGGATTAAAATTAGATTCTGCAATCACAACTTGACGAATAAGATTGGGGTCAACTCCATGCCGTTGCCCTGCTTCAGAAATTAGCCGTTCAATTTCAGGTTGATCCGGTCGGTATTGCGAGCTGGGTAACGATTGAGAACTGCCAAGAGCATCGATCCCATCAAAAGGACGACTATGAGTATATCCTGCGTATGGGTTAGCTACTGAACCGGACAAAGTTTGTCCTAGCCCAAGAAGATTCATGGTAGACAGCTGAGAATAATCAGTCATCGATAATCCAGTTGGGGAACCCATCTCCATACCCATGCCTGCCAAAGCTTCTAAAGCCATTCCAGCGCCGGAGTCCAATCCTTCTTCACCAGCTAATGCCGACTGCAGCAAAGTTGCAAAAAGCATCGCCTGAGTTCCATCAATTCCCTTATTCCCACTCTTGGCAGAATCCTGCCAAGCATTATTCATACTTTGGAGCTGGTAAAGAAGCAATGCTTCCGCACTATTCATCGGTCATCGCCTCCTGCCCTTAGATTAATTGGGAAATCCCTTGAAGTTCTGTTTGTTCGAGAATTTTGTTGGGAATCAAAATCATGATAATTCGATCCGGAAGATTGACAATACCACCTATAAACGGAGCAGTGACTAAGGGAGGCGGAGGAGCTACATCTTCGAAGATGCGCACTTCCTTAACTTGGTCAACCGCAAAGCCGACGAGAAAGCCATCGACCTCTGTAATCAAGGCGAAGTCATCTACCACGGACTCAGCAATATTCGCAGCATTCTTTTTATTGGCCACTCCAAAACGAACATGCAAATCAATTAAAGGAATTGCCGAGCCGCGCAAGTTGATTAACCCTTTGACATATTCAGGCGCTTTGGGTATTGGTCGAATATCCCCTAAGCGAGTTATTTCACGCACGATTTCGATGGGCATTCCATACTCTTCCTGCCCTAATTCAAATATGACGACTTGATTAGCCATGAAGCCACTTCCTTATTTGTTTCTTAGACGATCCTGCCGATTTCATTCACCGCTTTATCTAAAGTCGAGTCTTGAGTCTGGATGACCTTCTGATTGGCCTCATAAGCCCGCATCACTGTAATCATCTTAACCATCTGGCCGGTCAAATCTACATTGGAACCCTCCAGAAAGCCTTGGCGAATACCCGGCTCACCTTGCCAAGCTTGAACCGCTTGGTTTGAGGTATACAGTGATTGGCCCTCCCGAATCAACTCTTCATTTGGAATCTGTACCAACCTCAACTGATCGACCAATACTCCTCCATCATAAATAGCTCCATTAGTATCCACAGAAAAATCTCGGCTCAAAGGCCCAATAGGCCCCTCTTCACCAAGGACAGGATTGCCATCCGCCGTTTGCAGCATGCCCTCTGCATTCAATTGAAACTGTCCATTCCGAGTGTAGCGCTCGCCATTGGGAGTTTCGACCACAAAAAGTGCCTCTGAGGTAAGAGCCAAGTCTGTTGTTAAATCTGTAGTTTGAAGGGCACCTTGAACATTCATGCGGGTGACTTGATCCACCACCACCCCTGTCCCCATGCCTCCGATCACTGTATTTCCTGGAATCTCATTTTCAGTACTTGTTCTCATCATCAGCAGTTCCGGAAAAGCCTTGTTGCTAGATTCTTCGGCTTTATAGCCGGGTGTTCGTATATTGGCTACATTATCCGCGATAATCTCGCTCTGTGTCTGGGCAGCAAGCATTCCCGCTGCACCTGTATATAGTCCTTTGATCATAGATGATCACCTTCATATCTTTCTATATAACTACATGACTACCCTATGCGAAAGCAGCTTTATCTTTGTCCGATTACCGTTCGTAAGTTGGATAACTGAGCGGAAATCGCCCGGGTCACGGAATTGTAGTAAATCCCATTTTCGGCCACATTAACCATTTCCCGATCGATATCCACGTTATTACCGTCGTTGCGATAGGTCGTGCTTTCATCGTTGACAACCCCGCTGGTATTGAGTTCCGTCTTTTGAAGATGCCGTTCGGCCGTGACTTTTAAAGGAAGCTCACCATCAACCTTGCCAATAGCCTGTCCCAGAAGAGTGTCAAAATCCACATCGGACCGCTTAAAATCCGGGGTATCCACATTGGCAATATTATCGGCCAGCACCTTTTGCCTTAAGCTAGCGGCGTCCATGCTCTTCTCTAAAACATTAAACATCGGTGTATTCAACCAATCTGACATCTATCTTACCTCCTTAGGGAGTTTGCCATGCTCCACATCTGATCTCCATTCGTAATCATACGGGCATTAATCTGGTACGCTCGTTGCACTTGAATAAGATCAGTCATAGCTGCGGCTAAATCCACATTGGATTGCTCCAGGGACTGAGTCCGCAGCATACCTACGTTGCGCTCCTGAACTTGGCTACCCGGCGTCCCGATCAGCTCTTCCCCGGTAACCCCCGGGGCTTCAGGTGTTAGATAGAGGTTATCCCCACCCTTGACTAAGCCCTCGGGATTGGCAAAACTCGCAAGATTGATCTGCCCCAAGGTCTCCAGATTTCCATCTATGGTTCCCCTGATTACTCCGTTGCTGTCGATCTGGACTTCTTCTACACCTGGGGGAATCACAAGAGCCGCTGTCAGCAAATCCCCATTCCAGTCCATCGGCCGCCCCGACTCATCAACTTCAATGGGTCCTTCTGGATAATACCCCTCACCTTCCGCATCATCGATTACGACCTGGCCAAAAACCCGTTCCTCTTCATCGATAAAGCCGGTGATCTTGCCTGTCTCATTCACATATAAATCGATAGCCTCTGTAGGAATCCGCAGTTCAAGGATATAGCCATCGGCATTGACTAGTTTTCCTTGGGCATCCGTTTGGAAATTCCCTACTCGTGTATAGCCACTAGTGCCATCCGCAGTGCGTACAGGAAAAAATCCTTCACCTTCAATAGCCAGATCAAAGGGATTTCCCGTACTCATAATCGTCCCCTGTTTAAAATTAGAGCTGATGGTCGGTAAGATTACCCCTGCCCCCACAGGAAGACGATCTCCGACGGCTTGTTCATTAAATTGCTGACCGGCGGGTCTCATTTCCGAAGCTAAGGCTTCCGCAAATTCCACCCGCTGTGCCTTATAGCCGGGGGTATTCACGTTGGAAATATTGTTGCCGAGAGTATCTAAGGCCATTTGCTGGGCTCGAACCCCTGTGGCCGCTGTATTAAGAATTCGCAAGTTACCTGCCCCCTCCCTTTTCGGGAATATACGCAGAGATAAGCCTAAAAGGACTTTGACTTCAGGTACAACCTAAAGCCCAAGTCCTAAGTCCCTTATCCACGTTTAAGATCAATAAGCTCCTGCAATAAGGAGTCCGATACAGTGATAACCCGAGAATTAGCTTGGAATCCCCGCTGAGTCACAATCATGTCTGTGAACTCTTGAGAGAGATCCACGTTAGACATTTCTACGGTGCTGGGAATGATAGCTCCACGGCCATCTTCACCCGCGCCAGCTATTGATGCCGCACCCGAGTTATTGGAGGCCGCATAAAAGCTATTGCCGAGGTTTTGCAAACCAGCTTCATTGGCAAAATTGGCGACAGCCACTTGCCCGATTATGCGAGTCGCGGAAGCATCACCATTACTATAGACTCCAGTAATGGCTCCCTTGGAATCTATGGAGAAGCTACTTAAGGTTGCTAGTGGGATATCCGTGCCATCGGCGTATTTTGCGTCATGGTTTGTGATCGTAAAAGTATTATAAGCAGTGGTGCTTAATGTTGGATCAGTGCCGGTGGGTGGTACTGTGATGGTTCCCCGTGCGCTGTCTAATGTGCCGCCGCCAGTAATAGTTGCAGTCGCGCCAATTAATGAAGGATTAGAATATACCCAAGAGTCCCCAGACTTAGCCCAAGCATCTCTGGGAATACTTATCGCCGCCGGCGTAACAAGTGGAGGATTTTCGCCAATATTAAATCTAATGGCTTCTAGTTGTGTCCAATCTATCTTTGACTCATCAACATCTGTTGTGGTACTATCATCTACCATTCTTTCCACACCATACATATATCCCATGACCTTTGCCCCTGTCCCCGGTTCAACCAAGGTACCGTCATTATCTTGTGTGAAGGCTCCAGCCCGACTATACACGGTCTCTCCGTTATTCTGTAAGACAAAAAATCCTTTACCCTGAATCATCATATCCGTGTTTTTTCCTGTGGATTGGGAGCTTCCTTCTGTCATAATTTGGTCGATAGAGCTCAGCATGGAACCCAAGCCGATTTGAGCCGGATTGGTTCCCCCTTGGTTGGCTGAGGGCGAGCCTGCACCCTTCATGGTTTGGCTGAGCATGGTGGAAAATGTAACCCGGCTGCGCTTAAAGCCTGTAGTATTGACATTAGCGATGTTATTACCGATAACGTCCATTTTAACCTGATGGTTTTTCAACCCGGAAATTGCTGAATACAAAGAACGTAACATTAAGGCGTTCCCCCATTTCTTATTTGCCGTTTCATATCATATCTTACCGAATAGGCATTGGGTCAAAATAATCCTATACCTGCATCTCCGTATCTGTCTCGCCAGTATCCGGAACCTCCGGATCTGTCGGATCAGTTGCATCGGTAGGGTCTTTAGGTGGCTCTCCTGACTCTGCAGTCATCGCTTCATCGGCCACGGAAATAATCTCATTCATTTCCACTGCGCTATAGGTACCATCAGCCTTTTTAATCACCAATTGGGGATTACCATCCAACCATTGGACGGATTCCACAACCCCTTCCACGATGTTCTCAGTGTCTACATCCATTCCGGCGACATACTTGCCGATCAGAGCAGCTCCTTGACCCAGGAGTGAATGCTGGAAAAGGGAGGAAAAGGCGCTCGACATACTTTCCATAGAACTTGCTACATTATTCATTTGCTCAAGTGAGCTGAACTGAGCCATTTGGGTAATCATATCTTTATTATCCATGGGTGAAAGAGGGTCTTGGTTGCTGAGTTCAGTGACCAGTAGCCTTAAAAAATCATCCTTACCCATGACTTCCTTAGTAGCATCGGAAAAAGCACTACTTTTTGGTGCAGACGTGGGAGCATTGGATTTGTAATTAGGATCAATCGTGTTCCCCATTCTTTTCCTCCTAGGCCGTTACATTAATCCGACGGATTCCTTGTTCGTCTACTTGGGAGTCCATCATACTCTCGAGTTCTTCATTACTCGTGAATCCTAATTTTTCATCGCCATTCTCCTGGGCCCGAGCTTTGTCTTCTTGCCCTTGGCCTTCTTGGGAATGCCGGTTTTGTTCTCCTAATCCCATCTCCATCATGCCACATTGAATACCTAACTGAGTCAGGTTATCCCTGAGATCCGACAGATTGGTTTGCAGTAGTTGTCCAGTGCCTGCGTCAGTGGCCACCATGCGAATATGCATTTGACCTTCTTCCCAACGCATGGAGATATTGATTTGCCCTAATTCAGCGGGACGCAGATGAATTATCATTTCGCGGAGTTGAGGGCGAGCCTGGTAGGCTTTTTCAAAAACCTCATTAGCGACTTGCGTCCATACGGGGGTGCCCTTTTCTAACACCTTTCCCTGGACCTGAGATGTCTCCTTTGTTGAGCTCAATCCCACAACACTTTCCATGTGGGAATCCTGCAGGGTGAATTGTTCATCTTTGGGGAAGTCGAGGCTACCCTTTTCTTGAAGCCCTACACCTGTTCCCAAAGATTTGTCGGAACCACTTCCCTTGCCTTGGTTAGCTCCATTTTGTGTAGACGATTGACCCTTTGGGTCTTGCTCGCCGGGCAGTTGGAAATTTCCCGGGTTTTCCGATTCCATATTCAGAACCCCCGAGTGCTTAGCCGTGCCCTCCGGCCCATTTTTCCCCAGAGTCCCAGCTATATTTTCTTCCAAGCCTACTGCACCCTCAGCCGGCTTTGTAGCAAGAGCACTTACTAGTGTCCCTTGGCCATTGCCTTGCTGTGTGCTCGGTACGACCTGTACTTCAACATCATCTACTACTGAAGTCATCGATTGACCTATTGCTGTCTGAGCTACTGTGACCTTGTCCGCCGCGATACCCGTACCGGACGCCTGTCCTTCTCCTACTAATCCGATAAACAGACCGCTATTAAAGCGTTGGGCAGCGATAGCGGATTTTTGCTGGGTTAAGGTGTTCAATCCCTCAGGATGAGTTTTTACTTTCACTTCTCCTGACATATCCGTAAGTAAATCGACAATCACATTCTTATATAAATCCAATTCCGACTGTGGGGTATTCCCCTGAAGTTGCCCTGTCATCCCTGACATTTGGGCTACCTCTAATGTTCCTAGGGGGTTCGAGAAATTGCTTTGACCACGCAAAGTATCCATTTGACTCAAAAGGAGATTCAGTTGACCTGAGAACTCCTCTTCACTCATAGGATTCTGAACCTGTCGTGCCAAAACTTCTTGAAGATTTCCCTCTCCTTGAAGCATAGCCATCATAGCCTGAAGTCCCTCTATCCCCAATAGGGCGTTACGTCCGGAATTGGCTTCCTTGCCCGCCGGTGCGTTGCTCTGATCATCAGAGTCTTGCTCTTGTCCACTATGTTGGTTCATCCAGTTGCCAAAGATTGCAGCAAACATCATTGCCGCCGCATCATTGCCTTTGGGAGAGCTGTCTACAACTACTGATCCATTATCCGCATTATTGATAGATCCCGTGGACAGAGCCTTAATTGCTGTCATGGCATCACCTCCGCAAATTATAGTCCAACTATAATATCGTAATATGCGAGAAAAAACTTTAGCTTTCTACACAATCCAACGTTCATTCGTCATAACACAGCCTGACCCCAGTTCACATCTAGAATAAATTCTTCTTTTGGCGGCTGAGTCGGCCTCTTAGTCGCAGTATGGCTTGGGAATGAAGTTGGGAGATTCTCGATTCCGAAAGTTTCATAATGACGGCTATTTCTTTAAGAGTTAAATCCTCCTGATAATACAGAGCAACCACTAGCTTTTCTTTCTCAGGAAGTTTTTCAACGGCATCGGCCATGATTTTCTTTTGCTCTTTGAGTTCAACTTCTTGATAAGCTTCTTGGGCCAGCGGGTCTTTGAGCTGAGTTTTAGGAGAGCTATGAAATTCTCCATCCTCCCCCGCAGCCATTTCATCTAATGAGGTTATATTGAGCATTTGTCCTTGATGGATAACCGCTTCCAAATCCCGCAGTTCCATCTGTAAAAATACCGCCACTTCCTCGTTGCGAGCCGGGCGCCCTTGCTGAGCCTCAATTTCAGTGAAAGCTTCTTGAACCCGTTTGACTTTCTGCCGGGCGGAATGAGGAACCCAGTCCATCGTCCTTAAGCCATCAATCATAGCCCCACGGATTCTCAAGGTAGCATAGGTTTCGAATTTGACTCCTCGTCCAATATCAAAGCGTTCTAAAGCGTCCATTAGGCCAAAGACACCGTAGCCGATTAAATCATCTTCATCAACATGTTGAGGTAAGGAAATAGCCAACCGACCGGAAATACGCTTGACCAACGGCAAATAATTTTCGATCTGTTCTTCTCGCCAGGCTCCTCGATTGGCCGCTTCATAAGGATTCGCTATCATGTTGACTCCCCTCCCTTACAAGTCGCTCGTTCAATACCGGACTCGTTCAATCACCCCAACCCATTCTTCTCACAATTTCTGCTTGTTTTTCAGCATTAGGTAACCCTTCTACTAACTCATGATTCAATTGGCCCGCGACAGCGGACGGAGCTTGAATCGTTGCTGGAGTTTGTTCAGTCGCCGAATCTCGTTCTATCTCTGCATTGTTCAAATCATCTTCTTGCCCCACAGCAATATCAAAGACAGCGCCCAGGTACTCCGTTTCTTGATCGATCGCGGATTTTTCAAAGATAGCAATACTTACGATGCATATTCCGTAAATCAAGGCAAACCCAACTATCGCATTGAGAATCACCCTTAGAAAACTCTCATCCACCAAGAAACTGACTAATGCTAATATAACTGAACAGCCTATCGCCAAATACCAAGCCCAAATCCGTAGTTTGTCCATCATTACTCAAATCACCTTTTCGCCGTGGTTAATGGTCCGAACCTTCAAATCCCCTGTTCCTACATCAAAATGAATGGTTCGACCGAAATTTCCTCCTACATCAGAAACGAGCAGAGGTATTCCTACGCGCTTTAATTCTATAATGACTTGTTCAGCATTGCGATCGCCAATTTTCAGAACCGGTGGCTTGCCCGGAAAGGAAAACATTTGAGCGCCGCCGGCGATTTTAGCCCGCAGGCGAGTCTTGACTGCTCCCAAGCGCAGAATCTCTTCGACGAGCACACCCATCGCTGTATCAGCGTATTTGGCAAGGTTTCCGCCATTGTTCCCACCTGCTGTAGGTAGCATTATATGAGCCATACCACCGACTCTTTGGATGGGATCATGAATGCAGATCCCAATGCATGAACCAAGACCTGCTGTCATTAAAATATCGGGAGCTTTTGCCACCTTTAAATCAGCCATTCCTACGCTAATCACATTGCTCATACTCCAATAGCTCCCAGCAATTTGCTTAATGATCCCTCATCGGGTAAGAAAACAAATTTCCCTTCTATTTGTGGTAATCCAGAAAGCTGGGTGTTTATAAAAAGCACTGTATCCTCCAGCACCCCGTCTTCCAGAAGAATCGCATCAAAGATTGCTCCAACCATATCCACCGCTAAAGCCGGTACCGAAGGCTGGAGGGGAATACCGGAAAATTGAGTAAGGGCAACGAGGAAGGAACTCACCATTATATTTCCTACCTCTTTCATGGCTGATTGCGCCATTTCATTTTCAAAAAGGTTAAAGGACTCGTTCGTTCCGAAGAGAGCTTGCACTAAAATCTCAGCACTCTGCAAAGGGAAGAAGAACACTGCCTTCCCGGGGGCATCACCTTCGACTTTTACGTAGATGACAGCTTGAGGAACCTCGATATTTCCGATCACAGCAGGAGCTCTGTCAAACTCGATAGCCCGCACCTCCGGAATCGACATATCTATCCGGCGGTTAAGCATAGTCGATAAGGCCGTCGCCGCATGCCCGGACCCAATATTTCCGACCTCACGCAACGCATCCAATTGTATTTGATTGATTTCCATTCTATACCAATCCCTTCTTGCGCAAGTCTCTTTGAATATTAAAAACACATCGTACGATGCGGTCGCGATCCCGTTCAGAAATCTGATAGAAATCTACAGATATTGCAAATTTACTGGTATCCTCGACTGGCACAACGCGGCATACCCGCCCCGGTGTCCCTATTGTATAGGAAGGCAACTCAAGATTAGCAAAAAGAATGGTGCCTATGTCCAACTTTTCCTTTGACTGAAAGCGCATTCCTCCACCACTCAAGTCCAACATATTGCCCGTTTTTAAATCGCCAAGTCCTGTTCTCTCCACTACTTGATAGGTCAGCGGGTAAAAAGCAGCGACTCGCACGTAATTCCTTCTTTGAACCCGCTTAATGCTCTCTGGCATTTCGAGAACAAAAATTGAGATGGGGACCGCGATACGCTGAATAACGGTTGTATTAAAAGCATAGGAAGCTACTTCATCCCAGAAGGTGACTACGAGGGGAGTCCTTTCATGGAGAGGTATAATCATCCCACGGTGCTGCGGAGCATAGACAGATATCCGCGTCTTGCCCACTTCATCGATGTGGGTTCGATAATTACCTTCGTAATCTCCTTCCGGAACGTGCACCTCTACTGATAATCCAGGAACTAATTTATCTAGGTATTGCATTGCCTCACCTCCTGTGAACAGATTACTCCCTCAATAATTATTGTGAGCTAATTAAAAGCACGTAATAGGTTCGTTAGGAACCCCCGTATTCCTCCCGCTTGCTTCGGTGGACTGAGATATAAACCAGATACTGAACTGGCAATCCATTGAATACATTGAAAGGCTGAACTTTGCGGATAAGAAATACCCACCGGTTCTTGCCTCATCACAGATTTGCCTACTGCTGCATCCTCATACACCCATCCTAAAAGGTTTAAGGAGATATTTAAGAACCGATAGGAGGCACTCTCTAGACGCTCATATGTATCCTTAGCATCGGATTCCTTTTGAACACGATTCACCACAACGTTGACTGAAAAATTGTTTCTCACCTGTTGCAGAGCCTTAAGGAGTCCATAAGCATCCGTTAAAGCGGTCGGTTCTGGAGTGGTAATTAAGATAATATCATCAGCTGCTTTGAGGAAATTTAACACCGTATGTCCCAGCCCTGCGCCGGTGTCGATGATGATAATATCCGTTAAACCCTCTAAACGACCTAAATTCCTCACGACTTCTTCTAGTCGTTCCCTCTCAATGTTGGCAAGATCCTGCACTCCAGATCCCCCCGGTAATATTCCAATTCCCTTGGGTCCGTAGATAAGAATCTCCTCAATCTCCTTCTCACCACTAAGAAGGTGCTCCAAGGTATAACGTGGCGTTACACCGCAGGCAATATCAAGATTGGCTAGACCTAAATCCCCATCAAGCAAGATGACCCGATAGCCAAGATCGATTAGTGCTATGCCTAAATTCACACTGAAATTCGTTTTCCCCACTCCACCTTTGCCACTGGTGACAGCGAGCACACGCAAACTCTGCTTTGATTCTAATTTGTGGCGAGAAGCAAGACGTTTTAATACCTTAGCCTGATCATTCACGTCCATCCCCCTCACCAAGAATATACCGAGTTAGGCGCTCCGGGGTCGCCACTTCAATATCATCCGGAACATTTTGCCCATTGGTAATATAAGCCACCGGCAGGTTCGTTTTTTCCAATAGGTTTAGAATGATACCTCCGCCCACGGTTTCATCGAGTTTTGTAAAAATGAGATGAGTGGTTAAGGGCTCAAAGCGCTGATAAATTTTAGCTAAATCCGCGGATTGAGTCGCTGCACTCATAACCAGCAGGGTAAGATCCGGCTGTGCCTTGTCGAGGAAGGATTTTAGCTCAGACATATGCAGCTCATGATGAGGGCTACGACCGGCTGTATCAATAAATACAAGTTCTTTATCCTCATGACGTTGAATAGCATCACGCAGGCCTGAGGGCGTCATGACCACCTCTACAGGAACACCGATAATCTCGCCAAAGGTCTTTAGCTGTTCCACCGCTGCTACCCGATAAGTATCGGCGGTGATTAAGGCCACCCGTCGCTTATCGACAATGCTAAAACCAGCAGCTAACTTGCCAATGGTCGTAGTTTTACCTACACCTGTCGGTCCGATTAAAGCAATAACCCGTGGTTTGCGAACCCCCGGCTGTATGGCAGCTGTATTAACACATATCTGACGTATCGATTCTTTAATGCAGGCCCTGACGCGATGGTCTTCATTCCAATCTTCCTCGCGTACATTTTGTTGAACATTGCGTAGAATCCTTTTAATCAGCTTCGAGCGAATGCCCTGCTCTTTAAGGCGATCAGCCCATTTTTGCAAAGATACGGGCCATACTACTTGTTCGCCCTCTAGTCCCTCAAGCTGACGATTCATGTTCTCTAACAGTTTGCGCATAGCTAAAATCTCTGTTTCTAAATCGTCTGCTTCTCTAGCCTTGGAAAGACTGCTCTCACCCTGAGGAGTACTTTGCGGCTTCTCAAGAAATCGGGGAGTTTGGCTAGGCGCTTCCTGAGGCGCGACTTCCCTAAGTAGAGAACTCTCTGGGCGAGCCCCATAGGGGTTCGATGGGTACATAGCTTTTGCTGATATTTGCTTCTTCACAGGTTCCTCTTCAATTGCAGCCATCACTTCCACCTTAGGTTTGCCGAAAAAACCCAAAAAACCGCCATCTTTAAATTGTCGTGTTTGCAGGATAACGGCATCTGAGCCTAGTTCCTGTTTCACCTTGCCCATGGTTTCCGCGACAGTATCGCCAATAAAGCGTTTAACTCGCATTTCCAGTCATCACCATCCCTACCGCCTGAACTTGTACCCCATGGACAAGCTCGTTATAAGATAATACTATGAGTTGGGGCAACTGTCGTTCAGTTACCCGTTTTAAATTAATCCTCACAACCGGTGCACATACCAGTACTGGGTTGAATCCCTTAAGAATCATCTTTTCCATTTCTCGAGCCAAAGACTGCATAACCTCTTGTAAAACGCGGGGGTCCAGTGTCATATAGCTACCATAGTCCGAAGGTTGAATGCTATCCAGAATCTGTTGCTCTAACTTCGGTTCCAGGGTAAGTACCGGTAATTCCTTATTGCTACCTAAGAGAGGTTGCACGATTTGTCGTCCTAAGGACTGACGTACGTACTCCGTTAAACGATCGAGATCCTTCGTGGTTCCGGCATAATCAGCCAGAGTCTCAAGAATAGTGACCATATCCCGAATGGAAACCCGTTCTCTCAGCAGATTGGAAAGAATCTTTTGCATTTGTCCCAGATTGATGTGCTCCATGGCATCATCCACAGCTGCCGGAGCCTGCTCGCGAGCGTGATCAAGAAGGGTCTTCACATCCTGGCGGCTTAAAATCTCCCAGGCATTGCTCTTAATGACTTCGGTAATATGCGTCGCTAATACCGTAGGGGCGTCCACGACAGTTCCACCATTCATCTCCACTTCTTCCCGGTAAATCGCATTGATCCATTTTGCATCTAAGCCAAAGGCCGGTTCCTTAGTGGGGATACCCGGGATGTTATCATCGCCTAGGCCGCTGCTCATAGCCAAATAATGGTCAGCCATAATCTCCCCTCCGGCCACTTCGGCACCGCGTAATTTTATGGAGTACTGATTAGGTTGTAAATTCATATTATCTCTAACGCGAATGACTGGCACTATAAAGCCCAGCTCACTGGCTACCTGGCGGCGAATTAAGACTATCCGGTCCAGTAAATCTCCGCCCTGCTGGACATCTACCAGGGCGATGAGTGCATACCCCAGCTCCAGTTCCATATTATCGATAGTCAACAGGTTAAGGACGTTCTCCGGCTTTTTGCTTTCTTCGATGGCCGTTTCCCGTGCCGCTGCTGTCTCTTCAACTAGGTTCTGTTGGCTGCCCCTATCCATGGTTCTTCCAAGAAGCACCAAAGCGATAGCCACGATGAGTAAGGGTACCCAAGGAAGACCAAACATAGCGAGGATTATGCACACTCCAGCAGTAATATAGAGGGCTTTCGGGGTACGAAAGAGTTGACTGGATAAATCTTGCCCCAAGTTGGTCTCAGAAGCCGCTCGAGTGACCACAAGGCCAGTTGCAGTAGACATCAAAAGGGCTGGAATCTGTGTGACGAGTCCATCCCCTATCGTAAGCAACGTATAGGTATGTAGGGCTTCCATGATATCCATGCCCCGCATAGCGATTCCAGTTACAAATCCACCGATGATATTGATAAAGAGAATAATTATCGCGGCAATAGCGTCCCCTTTAACAAATTTGCTAGCTCCATCCATCGCTCCATAGAAATCGGCTTCGGATTGAATTTTTTTTCGTCGATCCCGAGCTTGTAGATCGGTAATCATACCGGCGTTAAGATCCGCATCAATGCTCATCTGTTTTCCTGGCATAGCATCCAATGTAAAACGAGCGCCTACTTCCGATACCCGTTCCGAACCCTTAGTAATAACAATAAAATTTACGACAACGAGGATGGCAAAGATAATAAAACCGACCACTGGTTCGCCGCGCACAACGAACTCCCCGAATTGTTCGATGACATTGCCGGCGTGAGCATCGGCAAGAATTAAACGAGTTGTGGATACATTAAGAGATAGCCTGAATAAGGTCAAGATAAGAATCAAGGAAGGTAGCACCGAAAAATCCAGCGGATCCTTAGTAAACACCGCAATCATCAGGGTAAGCACCGCAGAAGTGATGCTGACCGTCAATAAAATATCCAGTAGTAAGGGCGGGATCGGGATGACCATCATGACAACAATAGAAACGATAAAAATTGCGGCAAGTACATCGATATTGTTATACCAGCGTCGGCTAATGTTTGTGGCCATGAGTGGATTCCTCCTTTCTTACCCCGTATACTTCTTATCCAGTATATTTCTTTCTTTTGAGCTTATAGACGAAGGCAAGGACCTCTGCTACAGCTTTATAGAGTTCCGCGGGTACGGCTTGCCCAATTTCTGCTTGCGCGAAGAGGGCACGGGCCAGCGGCCTGTTTTCCATGGTAATGATGCCATATTCTTTGGCAAGCTGTTTGATCCGTTGTGCAATTTCGTCAGCTCCTTTGGCAACGATGACGGGAGCTGCATTCTCTTTAGGGTCATAGCGCAGAGCAACTGCATAGTGAGTCGGGTTGGTCACGACCACATCGGCCGTCTTTAAGTCCTGCATCATACGTTGCATAGCCATGGCTCTTTGCTTCCGCTTAATCTCACTTTTTATTTGAGGATTACCTTCGGTTTGCTTATACTCTTGCTTCATTTCTTCATGGGACATTTTGAGGTTTTTCTCGTAGTCCCACCACTGATAGAGGAAATCTATCCCGGCAATGACAAAAAAGGATAAAGCAATTTTCCAACCCAGATCGACAATCAATCCACCTATAAATACGGCCCCTTGGCCTACTGTAAAGCGGGCCATAACCGGAAAGACTTCAAAGTTATCGCGGATTGTTGCGTAGAGGAAATAGCCAATAAAGATAACTTTTAGCAAGGATTTGGCCAGCTCTACCCAAGCTTTCACCCCAAACATGCGCTTGGCCCCGTTAAGAGGGCTAATGCGACTAAGCTGAGGCTTTAATGGCTCAAGGGTGAAAAGAGTACGTACTTGCAGGTAGTTGGCACCTATGGCAATAACTGCCCCGACAATAAATATAGGTGCGCCGATTTGAATGCCTAGCCAAACTAGATCCACCATTAAGCTAGCAACGGAGCGAGTCGTCCATTCGCTCGAGAGCCTATAGACGTAAGTGAATATTCCTTGAGCCTTTTCCAACATGGTCGGGACATAGTATTTCAGAAGTGCAATAAAGCTGACTAGCATGAGTGCGGAGACCATTTCCGTACTCTTAAAGACTTGACCTTTCTTGCGCGCCTCCTGCCGGCGCTTGGGTGTGGCCTGATGTGTTTTTTCACTCATGTTTGCTGCCACCCCTTATAAAGCTCTAAAAGCATGTTCATCGCTCGGTCAAAAAGCATATTCACCGTTTCTCCGAAAAAACTAATACCTAAGAATAGAATAATGAAACCAAAAATAATCTTCACCGGAAAAATAACCGTAAAAATATTCATCTGTGGAACAGTCCGCATTAACAGTCCTACCCCGATATCAGAAAGGACCAAAGCGCCCATAACTGGCAAAGCAAGCTGAATGGATAATGTAAAAGTATCGCGGAAAAGATGAACAAAATAATTAATCCCTTGGGGTAGAGCTGACGGATCAATCGGTACATAGTTATAACTCTCGACCATGGCAGCGATCATATAATGGTGGGAATTGGTCGCCAGCAGTAGCATAATGGCGATAATCATCTGAAAATTCCCCATCATGGCACTTTGTACACCGAAGATGGGATCGATAGCACCACTCATGTTAAATCCCATCTGCATATCGATTAATCGACCGGCACCTTCTAAAACTGCTGTAATAGCATAAATGACAAAACCCACGACCAACCCGACAAAGATCTCTTTAATCAGGAGCCCTACATAGGGTAAGGTCTCACTGGGAATCAGAGGTCCCCTAGCTAGGATGACTGGATAAAGGATAACAGATATGCTCACGGCCAAGCCAAGCTTAACCATTGCCGGAACACCACGAGCTCCGAATACAGGAGCTAACATAATCATCCCCGCCCACCGGGAGAGAATGAGGAGGAACAGTGTGAGATTCCATTGCAAAAATTCTGCTAAGCCCATATCACTCCTCCGGATAATTTAGTAATTCCCAAACGTGGCTAGCTCGTTAAATAGATTCGCTGTGTAACCAGTGAGCACGTCAAGCATCCAAGGTCCCAGTAGTAACATCACCAGAGCAATCCCTAATATCTTGGGTATAAAGGTCAGGGTCTGCTCTTGAATCTGGGTCATGGCCTGAAAAATACTGACCAATAAACCCACAAGCAAGCTCACACCCAAAATAGGGCCTCCAATCATGAGGGCTGTCATCAAGGCTTCCTTGGCAAGATATAGTACATCATTCTGGGTCATCCATACACCCCTCCTGATCAAAAACCGTCACTGAGTGATAGCAGAAATCCTGTGATTTTTCATAATGAGCCATAGTATCTTGACCCGATAGCTAGTAAAAACTAGTGACGAGGGATTGGACCACAAGATGCCAACCATCGACAAGAACAAATAAGAGAATCTTAAAGGGCAAGGAAATCATCATCGGTGGGAGCATCATCATACCCATGGACATTAAGACGGAAGCCACTAACATATCAATGACCATAAAGGGAATAAATATGGCAAAGCCCATTTGAAAGGCTGTCTTTAATTCGCTGATAACAAAGGCAGGAATTAAAACATAGGTTGGAATATCTCCGTAGGTTTGTGGCCGTTCCATGCGGGCCAAACCGACAAAAAGTTCAAGATCCTTTTCCCGAGTCTGTTCAAACATAAATTGCCGCAGGGGAGCTTCCGCTTGATCCAGCGCTTCAGCCTGAGTGATTTGGCTTTGCATGTACGGTTGAAGGGCTTGGGTGTTCACTTCGTTCCAGGTGGGTGCCATAACAAAAAAAGTTAAGAATAAGGACAGACCGATAATTACCTGAGTTGGTGGCAGTTGCTGAGTTCCCAGAGCATTACGTACAAAAGAGAGTACAATAACGATACGGGTAAAGGAGGTCATTAACACGAGGATGGCGGGAGCAATCGATAAAACGGTCATCATGAGCAGGATCTGCAGAGTAGTACTGGTCTGCTCAGCCGTCGATGCCCCGAAATCAAGGGTTAAACCTGCTGCCAATACGGGTTCGGTATTTCTAAGAAGCAAACCCACCATCAGCAGGATCAGCAAGCCTGCCTTCCCTACACGACCTTGCACTTTCCCTATATAACCTCGTACTGAATTCCAAGGTCGCTTGGTGGCCATTAGCGTTCCACCTCCTCTAGCAAACGTTCGAGTTCATCTTCAAACGGCTCTTTCCCTTTGCCGCGTTTGCTACCAAAGGCCTGCTTAGCAATGCCCGCAAAAATGTTCTCCGCTCTCTCAGCGGGTCGGTGGGCAAGCTCATCGAGAATCTCCGCCGCCAGCTCCGGATCATTAATCTCATCGATTTTAGTCAAATGATGATCTGTTCCCGCTAAGACTTGGAGCTTCCCGGCGACCTCAACGAGATAGAGGGACTGGTTGGTATTGAGCATTTGCCGATCCAGAACCCTCGCCCAGGGCGCCTGCATGCCCCGATAGGATGCTTGGTTCATACGACGAATGACCCATAAGGCCACCACCAGGATAAGGATAAAGATTAGGATCGTTCCCACAAGTCCCCCCCAATAGGAGGAATCAAGCCCTGTTTGGCTCACGGTCTCAGTAAGTTGACCTTGATAAGGTGTAGCATCGTCTATGCTCACTTGGGTGTAGGGCATTTTATTTCAACGCCTTTTGTACAGCCTCAACCACCCGATCTGCTTGGAAGGGCTTGACAATAAAGTCCTTGGCACCTGATTGAATGGCATCAATAACCATGGCTTGTTGCCCCATCGCACTACACATAACGACTCTGGCTTGTGGGTCGCGCTTTCTGATCTCACGCACAGCCTGCAACCCATCCATTTCGGGCATGGTAATATCCATAATGACCAAGTCCGGGGTCAACTCTACAAATTTATCCACGGCAACTGCACCGTTTTCTGCTTCCCCTACGACATTGAAGCCATTCTTTGTTAAAATATCCTTCACCATCATCCGCATAAATGCTGCGTCATCAACAATTAAAATATTAGCACCCACTATTTTTCCTCCTTATAAGAACTGAATTACTTCCTAGTCCTTTGTTGGCCGGAACGTACTAGAGTCCCATGGCCTTTGTCATACGCTCGCTGGGCTGCACGATATCAGTAATGCGAATCCCAAAGGTCTCATTGATAACAACAACTTCGCATTTTGCGACAAGCTTACCATTGACGATCATATCTACGGGTTCTCCTGCCAGTCGGTCTAATTCAATGACTGATCCGGGTCCCAGTTCAAGAATTTCCTTAATGGTTTTCTTCGCTTTACCTAATTCCACACTGACTTGTAAGGGGACATCCAGAATGAGTCCGAGATTATCTTGCCCCTGAATCAGCTCTGCTGGCTTTAAGGGAACGAATTGGGCCGGTTGTACCGTGGTTGGCGGAGCCCCATATCCCCCGGCATATTGTCCTCCCGGAGCATGCCCATAAGCAGGACCACCATAGCCTTGCTGAGGATACTCCGGCTGAGGTGCATAAGCTACTTGAGGGGGTTGTTCTGGTGGGTGTTGAACAGGCTGCCCATAACTCGCAGTAGGGGCCTGGACAGGAGCGGGTGGAGGTGGTGTCGGCTTTGTTTCCTGTTTTGAACTTGTTCCTCCCATGGACCCGAGAAGTTTTTCGACCATCCCTTTCGCCACAGGAATCGGAATCACTTGGACTAAAATACTATCAATAACGTCTTCCACAACCATACGGAAAGAGATTCTGACTAGCTTTTCTTGAGTATTAAGGAAGTTATTAATTGCATTGGTATCCTGCCCAGACATATCATTTAAGACCAGTTGCGGTGGTGTGATATCAATAACGGAGTTAAACATAGTTGACATTGATGTAGCAGCTGAACCCATCATCTGGTTCATGGCTTCGGCAACACCACTGATGCTGATCTCATTGAGCTCTTCAGAGGGATTTTGACCATTCCCCCCCATCATTAAATCGACGATGACGGCCCCATCCCGCTGCGAGAGGATGAGAAGGTTGGATCCCTCAATACCTACTTTATAACGGACATCCACAATGATTGAAGGAATTGGATAGTCTTTGCGAATTTGATCAGAATCCGCCAAGTCGACCTTGGGTGTGGTGATCTCTACCTTTCGCATTAAGAGCTGGGATAGGGTTGTGGCTGCAGTCCCCATAGAGATATTGGCAATCTCTCCTATTGCATCCTTTTCCATATCACTAAACTCTTGAGTGGGTTGTTCTTCGATTGGGGGACCTGATTCAAGATTCCCTCCCAGCAGGGCATCGATTTCTTCCTGGGAAAGCATCCCATTACCCATCCTGATCCCTTCCTTCCTCAACGATTTCTGTTAATTGGATAGCGACATGATCTCCTTGCAAACCGGGAACTCCTTTAAACTTACGATAACTCCCCACAAAGACTGGGAGCGGTTCCTTCACATTTTGCATCAGTGGAATAACATCCCCCGGTTCGAGTTCTAAAAGGTCGCGCACTAATATCTCTGAATATCCCAACAATGTGGTCATATCTACTTTAGCCCATTCTATCTTCTTGCGAATGATATTGACCTGTTCCTTTGAGTTTTCTTTAGCTTGGGTAGAGAAAAGGAATAGGGTACTGAGCTTATCCAAGATCGGTTCCAGTACAAGGTAGGGGAGACACATATTGATCATCCCTACCATCTCTCCGATAGTAACCTCTAGAGTGACTAGGATAATCATTTCATTGGGAGCTACAATCTGAGTAAACTGTGGATTGGTTTCTAGTACGATAAACTCTGGCTCGCTCTCCAGCACCTCTGTCCAAGCCTCACTAATCATTTCAATCATCTGCTCAGTGCGATGAGCAATAATCGTACGTTCTATTTCGGTGAGGTCTCTATTCTTCTCCGAGCTTTGTCCTTGGCCCCCTAATAATCGATCAATAATCGCAAAGGCGACAGCCGGACTCATCTCCATCAACAGCGTCCCTTCCAAAGGGTTCAAGGTATACAGGCTAAGAATCGTCGGATTTGGCAAGGAGCGAATGAACTCATCATAAGTAATCTGTTCAATGGAGCTTACCTTAGCTTCAATAACGGTATGGAGATTCCCAGACAAATATGTAGTCAGTGACCGGCAATAATTCTCATAAATATTTTGGAGGGAGTGAATCTGATCTTTGGAGAATTTATTCGGTCGTTTAAAATCATAAACTCGGATTTTCTTTTGAGTTTTTGTCGTCTTAATCTCTTCTGCATCGACCTGTCCATCGGAAAGCGCGTTTAGTAAGGCATCAATTTCGTCTTGAGACAATACCTCTCCCATAAGATCCCCCCTCTCAATTTTCAGTATATCTTAATTTTAAGATAGATTTGTCAACAAACCGAGAATTTTTAGTATTTATATTAGATAACGTTTTTTATTGATACACAAAGGATAAGAAAAATATGCTCTGCACTTGGTTGCCTGTGACTTCATTCAATTGGGTCACGAGTTCGTTCTTCAAATCCTCGCGCACCTCAGGTTGCATGTCCTGTAAGGACTTGCTGGAAAGCACGGTATTGATGCGATCCTTGATAAATGCATCCTTGGCCAAAATTGGCTCTTCCGACTTCGCATTCATACCTTCAATAGCAATTGTAGCCTTCAGAAAAGCCCCCCCGCGGAGATTTACAGTAAATTCCCCGATGGGTATCACCGGGCCTTCTTTCATCTCTACCACTTGTTGAGAGGGGCCGTCATCAAAAAATATCTTTTGGACCCCTATGGTTCCTATAACTCCAATTGTTGAGCCTAGGAATCCCGCCAGGAAAAGTGTAATCAGTGTTCGCTGGTTCATTCTTTTGGTATCTCCCCTTCCCGAAATAGCGGATGGCAAAACTTTTTATATTCCGCAACTTTGCGAATCAATTCTTGTGTCGATTCCACAACCACATATTTATTCCCTCCGGTTAAGGTAATAACCGTATCCGGGGTTGCTTCCATGGTTTCAATAAGATCTGCATTAATAACTAGCTTTTTACCATTTAGGCGCGTGACTTCAATCATGAGCTGTTCCTCCGTCCAAACATGATTTGGCCAGCTTCATCAAGGACTGCTTGTTCACGGCGCTGTTCCTTAAGATTAAATACTATTTTTTTCTTTTCTCTTAGCTTTTTCAACTTCTCGCTATCTTGATGGGCTTCCAGAAGTCTTTCGCGTTGTCGCTCGACAATATCCTCCTGTTGGAGAACTTGCTTCTCCCGTTGACGTAGGAGTTCCAACTGCTTCTGAGTGAAAGTTTGCCACAGTCCTAGGTCCTGGGGTGAACTCTGGCAGGCCTCTTTTTGACCTTCCAGGGCAAACTGCCAAACTCGTTCTTGCTCTTGGCATGCCTCTCGGAGCTGGAAGAGCTTTTGAGTTTCATGAGCCAAGCGCCGTTGCTGTTCTTCAAGGCTACGTTTTGCGAGGCTTAGGGCTGCTTCGAGACGGAATTTGAATTTGGGCACTCAGGTGGCCTCCTCGTCAAAGTTTTTCTGCATGTCTTAGCTAGGGTCAAGTAGCTTTTCGCACATCGTTCACTCAGTAGCTCCAGGGCTAATGCCTTCGCTTTTATGGGAGCTCTGCCAAACCCTTATGCTTTCTGCATGTGAACCGGTGGCGCCGCTACCCCAAAAAAGCATCAGGCACTTTATCGCCCTTCCGCTAAAATCGTTCACTCTTGTGCGAAAAGCTACGCTTACGGGTCCGGCAGTTAATGAGAAGACGTCATTGGAGAGCCAACTTAAGCTGTTCAATCATCTCGTCGAAGGTGGCCATCTCCTCTACATCTTGGCGGAGGAAGCGATTGATCCCTTCGATATGCTGGATAGCATCATCGATGCGAGGATTGCTACCGGTCACGTAGGCACCAATATCAATCAAATCTTTGGCATCGTTGTAGACGGCTAGGTGTTCTCGAAATTTCCCGGCAAGGTCCTTATGTTCTGGAGAAATAATATCATTCATAACCCGACTGACGGATTGTAGGGTGTCAATGGCCGGATAATGGTTTTGCATCGCTAATTCCCGGGTTAAGACAATATGCCCATCGAGGATTCCCCTGACGGAGTCGGCGATGGGTTCGTTGTGATCATCACCATCTACAAGTACTGTGTAGATTCCAGTGATGCTACCACTCTCGCTCATCCCCGAACGTTCCAGTAGCTTAGGTAAGAGCGCAAAAACCGATGGAGGGTAGCCACGAGTGGCTGGTGGTTCTCCGGCGGTTAGACCGACTTCCCGTTGGGCCATGGCGAAACGTGTCACGGAATCCATCATTAAAAGAACGTCTTGCCCTTGATCCCGAAAGTATTCGGCAATGGCAGTAGCGGTAAAGGCTGCTTTCAAGCGAACCAATGCCGGTTGATCTGAGGTCGCTACTATCAATACCGAACGCTCTAAACCAGCTTCGCCCAGATCCTTTTCAATAAAGTCGCGGAGCTCTCGGCCACGTTCCCCCACCAATGCGATTACATTCACGCTGGCGGTGGTATTCCGTGCCATCATCCCCAATAAGGTGCTTTTCCCGACCCCAGATCCAGCAAAAATCCCTAATCTCTGTCCTCTACCCAAGGTCAAGAGTCCATCAACTGTTCTTACTCCCACACTCAGGTGGTCACGGATGCGGGGGCGCTGAAAGGCATTGGGTGGGGCGTTTTGCAAAGGATAATCCCGGCTTGTGAACAAGGGACGGCCGTCCAAGGGCTGCCCGAGACCATCAATGATGCGACCAAGAAGGGCCGATCCGACACCAACCTTAAGTTTATGCTGTTGAGGGATGACCCGATCACCCGGGGAAATTCCCTCCAACTCGGCCAAGGGCATCAGCAAAGTCGTAGAATTGCGAAATCCCACCACCTCAGCCGGAATTTCTTGACCATGTTGGGTATGGATCTTGCAATATTCTCCCACGCTCGCTCGGGGACCATCGGATTCAATCATGAGTCCAACGATTTTCGCCACCCGCCCATGAGATACAATCAAATCCAAATCGTCAATCTTGTCAACCAAGTTCGGCCAATCGGTCATGCCTGAGCTCCTCTCTTAGGAGTTGTTCACAGCGGTCCAGCTGCGCCTCAACACGAGCATCGAAAATCCCTTCAGAGCATTCAAGAAAACAATCTCCCGCGACCAGGGTTTGGTCTTCTAATAAGGGGATATTAATATCTTCTGCTGATTGAGAAAGCCATGCATAGTCTGCCAAGGAAACATGAAGCTTCCATCCTTCTCGCTCTTCAGGGAGTAAGGATAAAGCTCGAATACGTTGTAGCAATCGCTTGGGATGCTCATGGATATGAACCCTCAGAATCCGCTCTGCAACTTTCAAGGCAAGTTGGAGCATAGTCTCATCGACTTTACCCCATTCCTCCTGGGAAGCTTTTTGGGCGAGTCCAAGAATTTTTTGGGCTTCGGACTTGATGAGCTCTGCTTCACTCGTCCCTTGAACTCTACCCTCCTCTAGACCTTGAGCCAAACCTCGGGTATGCCCTTCTTGGAAAGCTTCTTGGGAGACTTCTTCATGAAGTTTTTTTGCAAAATCTTCTGCTTCGACACGTGCCTTTTCTAGGATAGTAGTCGCTTCCTTTTTTGCCTTCTCTAGAGCTAACAAGGCCTCAGCATGGTTCATCTCCGCTTCGGCGATGATTTTCTCGGCTTGAGCCTGAGCCTCTTGAAGCTGGGCACTCTCGCCTTCTTGAACTTCTTCTACCCTAGTAATCGTTTGAAGTTGGAAATCTTCTTGCTGAGTAAAGCTTTCTCTTTGATTCTTGAGCAGGGATAGATGCTTACCCAGGTATTGCAACTCCTCAGTCTGTTCAACCACACAGGGACTGCTGACGGCCACGGCATTGCATTTAACTACTCGAGCCCTAATATATGATCTCATCACTGCCACCTCTCGAAATGACGATTGCACCGGTTTCTTCCAGTCGACGAATTACTTTAACAATACGTTGTTGAGCTTCTTCGACGTCTCTCAAGCGGACAGGCCCCATGAATTCCATATCTTCGCGTAAGTTTTGTGATGCTCTGGCAGACATATTGGCCATGATTTTTTGGGCCACTTCAGGATTAGAGCCTTTGAGAGAGAGGGCCATATCCTTCATATCCACTTCACGCAGCACCAGCTGAATACCCCTGTCATCCAGCATAACGATATCCTCGAAGACAAACATCTGACGTTTAACCTGTTCAGCTAATTCCGGATCATCCACTTCTAAAGATTCCATAACCACTTTTAAGGTACCGGGATCACTGCGGTTAAGAATATCGACAACACTTTGGATGCCTCCGGATGACGTGTAATCCGCGGGAGCCAAACTGGAGATTTTGCGTTCAAGTATCTTCTCGATCTCTTTTAAGACATCGGGGCTTGTTCTGCCCATTAATGCAATCCGTTTCGTCACATCCGCTTGTCGTTCCTGAGGTAAGCTAGAGAGGAGAATCGCCGCTTTATCCGCCGGCAAGTGAGTCATGATTAATGCAATAGTTTGTGGATGCTCCCCTTGAATAAAAGAAAGCAATTGCTTAGGATCGGTTCGACGTACTAAATCAAAGGGGCGCATTTTTAAAGAAGTAGAAAGACGGGTGATAATCTCAAAAGCCCGTTGCTCACCTAGGGCTCTCTCCAAAACATCCCGTGCATAATCAATCCCCCCCTGGGAGATATAATCATTAGCTACACACATCTGATAGAATTCATCGACAACCTTATCCCGCTGTTCTGATGAAATCTTTCGTACATTAGCCATCTCTAAGGTCAGTTGCTCGATCTCCGCCTCGGTTAAGTGCTGAACGACCTTCGCTGACCGTTCAGACCCTAAGGCAATCATCAATATGGCTGTTTTCTGAATTCCGGTAAGCTGCTGGCTCATGTCACTTTTCCTCCGCTAGCCAAGTTTTAACAAGACGCGCCACTTCATCAGGATTACTCTGGGCATAAGTATCCACGGCTTCTTTGATTTTTTGGCGCTCGATTTCTTCGGCAGATTTTTGTTTGTTTTGAGCCAGCTTAAGCTCAGCTTCGTGTTCAGCCTCTTGCTGAGCCAGTAGAAGCTCTTCTGCTGCCGCCAATGGCACAGGTTGAAGCTCTTGACCGAAGCCCAAAGCTCCTGCCTCTTGTTTGCGTTTTGATCGCATGCGGAAAAGAACAAATAAGAAGGCTAAGGCTAATAAAGCCCCCACTCCCCATTCGATATATGTGCGTATCTGCTCCTGACGGGCTGCTTCGGCCATTGCCTGCTCTTGCTCCAGTGCACCTGTTTTGTCGAACGGCAGAGCGGCTACCTGAATTTCGTCCCCACGTTCCAGAACAATTCCGGCTGCTGAACCGACAATAGCTTTAATCTGCTCCACCTGATCTTCACTTATAGTGTCGGCATCCAACATGACCGAAACAGAAAGACGTTTGATGTCTCCCTGGTTTTTAATGCGTTGTTCTTGAGTACTATCGACCTGATGATTAATGGTATCACTGGTGCTCTCCGAAGTTGAGGTTGTGCCCAGCCCATCCGGGGCGATATAACCCGGAACATTAGTATTAACCCCCGGAGCTGTTCCACCTGCAGAGGTATTAGTCGTATTCTCCGTTGTATGAGCCTCACTAAGCACGGCCCCCGGTCCATGAACCACAGAGTCCGTCTTTACTTCATCAAAATCTAAGGTTGCATTGGCTCGTACAACCGTCTTCCCGGGGCTAAACACCTTATCTAACATACTTTGTACAGATTTACGAATATTCTCTTCCGTAAGCTGCTTAAGCTGAATTTGAGTAGCTGTCATCTTTCCCGGTAATTGATCCTCACTTAGTACGTCAGAAAGAACATTCCCATTGGAATCCACGATGGTCACGTTCTCCAGCTGAAGACCCTCCACAGAGGCCGATAAAAGATTTGCAATCCCTCGGACCTGCTCCTCAGTGATAGGCTCCTCTTCTTTAAGAGTTAGGGTGACGGCTGCGGTTGTATCCTCCTGCTGCTCCACGAAAAGGGTCGGCGCTGGTATTGCCAAATGCACTCTGGCAGCTTTGACACTGCTTAAGGTCCTTAAGGTTGTCTCGAGCTCTGTTTGTAATCCTAAATTATAACGCAATCTGCGATCGGATTCTGTCTCTCCGACACGCATCTCGTTAAGGCTTTCACTCCAACTGAATTGACTTCCTTTTGGCAAGCCAGAATTGGCCAGTTCCAATCGAATCGCTGCAGCCGCTTTTTCAGGAACCAAGATAGAAGAACCATTGTTACCTAATTTGTAGTCAGCCTTTAAGGCCTTTAATTCGGTCGTAATCTCTCCAGCCTCTACATCAGATAATTCCGTAAAGATTGGCACATAATTAGGATTACTTGCCCAATAAAGCAAGGAAATAAGTGCAATAGCAACTGCCAGAGGAGCGGCGACAGTAATAACCTTTTGTAGGCGAGAGAGTCTGCCCCAAAATGCTTGTACGGATGATTTAGTTTCAGCCCACGAAAAATCCAAAGGTATCGCTCCTCTTTTATGTATCTACTCATATTTTCTACAAGTTAACCCCTTAAAACAGAATCAAAAAACCGTATCTATTTATGTAGTCATAAATAAACTATTAAATCTGCATTCTCATGACTTCATGATAAGCATCCAGCACTTTGTTGCGCATTTCTACAGTTAAGGATAAGGAAAGACTGGCTTTTTCCATGGCAATGACCGCTGTGTGGAGGTCCTGAATCTGGCCCGTGGCTAGTCCGAAACTAGCTACGTCCGCTTCCTTCTGAAGGGCATCGACCTTCTGTAAGGCCTCATTCAAAAACTGGCCAAAATCTGCACCGACTTTGCCTGCTCCCACATCCCCTAACTTCTCTTGACTCCCCTGGGTAGTTGCCCCCTGAATTGAATTCAGATTAGGAGTCAAAAGCATAGGGTTCATAGGAGCGATTGGATTAATTGCCATTTAATATATTACCTCCCTATTTCCAAAGCTTTACTCATCATCGATTTAGAGGCATTCATCGCCGTAACATTCGCTTCATAAGCCCGTGAGGCTGATATCATATCCACCATTTCAGTGACGATATTGACATTAGGTAATCTCACATAGCCGGCAGGAACCCCTGCCTCAGGAGTTTGGGCTGCATCAGGAGAATCCGGGTTATATTCCAGACGGAATTCAGCAGGATCTCCCGCAATGGCTTGAACATCCACCCCATTGCCGGTCGCACTACGGGTCGCGAGTCCTGAGGTTAACGCTGTTGGGTTCACCTGTTTTCCCTGTAAGGCTTGATTTAAAGTTTCAGCAAAGCTAAATTGGGGTTCTCTCGCTTTAAATACGACCACTTGGCGTCGGTACGGGATAGGATTCCCTCCGGGCGTAGCCTCGCTGGTCCGGGTGGTATTAATATTAGCGATATTATTGGATATGACATCCAGGCGCAACCGCTGAGCAGTCAAGCCCGAGGCGCTGGTATCCATTGACCCAAAAATACTCATGGTTGTTACCTCCTTTGCACACATTCAACAATTGTTCGAGCGATCTCTCCCAAGGGAACAACCCGATTGGCTAATCCCGCATCGACAATCGCTCGCGGCATACCATAAACCACGCAGGTCTCTTCCGCCTCGGCAATGGCGAAGCCTTCTCGTTCTTTGATCTCTCTCATCCCTTTAAGGCCATCGTTACCCATGCCGGTCATCACCACCCCTAAGCTCCCCTTGCCCACTTCCTTGGCCAAGGATAAAAACATAACATCTACCGAAGGATGGTAAAGGGTCGTTATAGGAGATTCATCACCGATATGTAGATGGAGCTGGGAGCCCTGGCGCTGAACCTGCATTTGTTTACCCGCAGGGGCAACATAGATAGTTCCCGCCTTTAAAGCCTCACCGTGTACTCCTTCTCGTATATTGAGAGGTGACATGCCATTGAGGCGTTGAGCCAAAGGCGCCGTAAAGCCGGGCGGCATATGTTGAGCGACCAGAACAGGAACGGGAAAATTAGCCGGAAGTTGTGTTAATACAGCTTGAAGGGCCGAGGGTCCTCCGGTAGAAGTCCCAATCGCCACAATCTCGATCGGATGCTTAGGAAGAGCTTCCCCCCGTTCTAAGGAACGTCCCTTGGTTGTTCCCGAGACAGTGTTGGCATTTCCTAAGGAAGACTGCCCTGTAACAGAATTTCCTAAGGCACTGGTGCCGGGCCGAGGGGTCGAGTCGGGTGTGTTTCCCGCAGACCAGGTCGGTCGTGACCCAGTACTTGGTATTGAACGGTTTACCCTTTTTTTAGCTAAACGGTTAGGATCAATTTGAGCCGCTGCTTTTACTTTTTCAATCAGATCCCGAGCCAAAGCCTGCACATCGGCTCCGGGACCACCGGAAGGCTTGGTCACCACTTCAAAGGCTCCCGCCTCTAAGGCTTTCAGGCTGGCTTGTGCCCCTTCTGTGGTCAAAGCGCTCAGTATAATAACCGGCGTCGGTTGCCAACGCATAATCTCCCCTAGTGCTTGTTGACCATCGATGACCGGCATCTCAATATCCATCGTCACCACTTGAGGGCGGAGGGCTTGAAGCTTTTCAATACCTTCTCGGCCATCTCGAGCAGTATCCAGGACCTTAATTTCCGGATCCTGGCTTAATATCTTCTGGAGTGTAAGACGCATGAAGGGGGAGTCATCCACAATCAGAACTGTGATTGGAGAATTAGGCCGATTCATGGTTTATCTCACCACCCATGATGTTATCGAGATTGAGAAGAATGAGCAAACGCTCTCCAATCTTGCCCACACCACGGATAAAATGAGAATCCATACCTAAGGCCACTGGCGGTGGTGGTTCAATAGATTCGGTATCCAAACGCAACACTTCCGTGACTGCATCCACCCGAATACCAAAGACTTTATTCTGGACTTGGAGCACGATAATCCGGCTCAAATCACTCTCTTCCACACGCTCCATACCAAAACGTGTCCGCAGACTCACGACAGGAATAACATTACCCCGCAGATTAATGACACCTTCCACATAGTCCGGAGCTTTGGGGACTCGAGTAATGGGAGGGATACGAATAATTTCTTGGACAAGCATGATGTCCACCCCAAATTCCTCTGTGCCGAGACCGAATGTAACCAATTGTTCTTCTGCCATTTTTATGCCCTCCTTTTATTATCCCGCATGGAATATCTATATTTCTCCAACAAGTTAACCTCTTCTGGTCACAAGTATATCTTGAATCAAGCTCCCGATATCGAGAATCAGCGTCACCTTACCATCACCAAGGATAGTAGCTCCGGCAATTCCAGGGAGATTATTAAGGAACTCACCTAAGGATTTTATGACTACTTCCTGTTGCCCGCGTAATCCATCTACGATCAGACCCAAGGCCTTATCGCCTAAGCCAACGACGACAACAAAAACTTCTTCCGGTTCAACTTCGGCCGGGGGAAGTTCGAATTTTTCACGCAGAGAAATCAAGGGCAATGTATTGCCACGAAGCTGTACCATAGGTATGCCGCCCACATTCTTGATTTCTTTTTGCTCGACCAGCAGAGTCTCCAGTACAGATGATAAGGGAACAGCATAAATTTCTGTGTCTGCTTCGACCAGTAGGGCTTGGATAATGGCTAAGGTCAAGGGTAGGCGTATGGTAAAGGTTGTCCCTTCGCCGGCTCGCGTGGTGATGTCAATCATGCCGCCCAGATTATTCAAGGCTTTCTTAACAACATCCATGCCGACTCCCCGTCCGGAGATATCCGTTACTTGGTCCGCTGTGCTAAAGCCCGGCAAGAAAATCAGATTGGCGATATCTCGTTCAGAAAGGCCTTCTCTTTCCCCGACCAACCCACGGCTCAGTGCTTTTTCGTAGATTCTATTGAGATCCAAACCCTTGCCGTCATCAGAGATGAGAATAGCAATATGGTTTCCTTCATGATATGCATCAAGGGTGATGGTTCCCAACTCGGACTTACCGGCAGCGCGGCGTTCCTCGGGCGATTCAATACCATGATCGACAGAGTTACGAATGAGATGCATAAGGGGATCGCCAATCACTTCGACGACCGTCTTATCCAATTCCGTATCTTCACCCTTAAGCACCAGCTCGATCTCTTTTTCGGTTTTGCGTGCTAGGTCCCGAACCAAGCGTGGGAAGCGGCTGAATACAGTGCCAATTGGAACCATGCGCAAACGCATAGCGCTTTCTTGCAGATCACTCATAAGACGCCCTAAATATACCGTCGTCTCATTCAAGTTATTGACCATGGCATCCATGTGATATTGTTCTTTTAAATCCTGACCGATTTGAACAAGACGGGTCCGGGTAATTACCATTTCTCCGACCAAATTAATCAGGTTGTCCATGCGAACGGTATCGACCCGAATCGTATGGACTTGATTATTTCCTTCACTTACACCATTGTTGACATTCCCTGTCACCGGCTTAGCGGGAGATGAGGCCACAGCCTTTAGCGGAGCAGATTGTACCGGTTTATTAATTTGCTTCTGTTGTTCAACAACAGAAGGTGCTTCTGTGCCCTCTAACACTTCAGCTTGCGCTGTAGCCGCCACTTGATTCACGACGAATGGAGCCACAGCTTCAGTACTGGAATAGGGGTGGATGACAACTTCTGCTAATTCCGAAACAGTTAAGAGCTCTGCCCGAATGTCCTCCGGCGAATCATCAGAGAGGATGAGCATGGCAAATTCATCTTCGTTGCCCACTTCAAGATCTTCGACGCTGGGGATCATTTTTACGACCTTCCCCACATTTTCCATGCGTTGCACCGCCATGACTGCACGCACAGCCTTCATTAATGTATTGGGAGCAAATTTTATGACTGCTTGGTAGATGCCATGTCCTAAACCCTGGGCATCCCGCACTTGATCACGGACTTCCTCTATCAGTTGGAAATCGATGGGTGGATATTCAGAGGGTGTTTCAGTATGTACAGGGACTTCAATGCTCTTGGCCGGTACAGGAACTTCGCCCCGCATCAGGGCATTCATTTCATCGACCAGATCCTGATAATCAACGTTTATTTCCACTCGCTGCTCGACTTGATTTAACATTTCCTTCACACGATCGGTGACCGCTAACAAAAGATCGACCATGGGAAGAGAAACTTCCATTTTCCCTTGGCGCAACCGATCGAGTAAATCCTCGGCTGAGTGCGTCAAGGCAACAATGGAGGTAAAACCCATGGTCCCGGAGGCCCCTTTTAAACTATGTGCTGATCGAAATAAGTCATTAATAAGACCGACATTATTGCCTTCCTTTTCTAGTTGCAACAATCCTGCCGCAAGCTTTTCGACTTGTTCCTGCGAATCAAGGAGATAAAACTCTAGGAACTCTCCCAAATCGACACCCATATTTTGATTGTCCTCTTGGCTCATATCCAGTTCCACCCCTAACTTTTGCTTTTGCATATTTAAAAACTCAATACCTATCATTTATGTAATCAATAAAACCATAGAGTAATCATATCTTTGAGTAATTCGCCGTTTATTTTATAATTCCTCCAAGCAAAGAGTTGTTAAGATAAGTTTGATGCTTCTGGTTACTTCTCGATACTTTTACTTAATAATACTAACATCTTCTCATTCCACGTGTAAATACAACGAACTGACAAATTCTGTATTTATAAGTCCCATTTTTATAGGACTTTTGTCCTGTTTGGTATCTATTCTTGATTCTGAGCTTAGCCGTCCTTGTTATAGAAGAAGAGTAAGCGTCAAACAAGTCGGTGTATAGAAAAAGGGTAAAAACCAGTATAAACTAAGTTTTTACCCTATTTGCAGACAGCCTGTACATCTGGACTCCACGGCAGATAATCTTCAAGAAATTCTGGGTATTGACCGAACTGCACCCCGGGTAACTCTTTAAAGATGAAGCAAAGATATTTATAGGGATTCAGGCCATTGGCCTTAGCCGTTTCAATCATGCTGTAAACGGCAGCGCTAGCAGTTGCTCCTTTCGGGCTTCCACTAAACAGCCAGTTTTTTCGTCCGATCGTAAAGGGGCGGATGCTGTTTTCGGCTAAGTTGTTCGAGATGGCGCAGTTTCCATCCAACAGATAATTCATCAATTCCTGTTTATGGTTTATGGCGTAATTAAGAGCTTGCCCAAGTTTAGATTTAGGGAGAACCTTGTTCTTAGTGTAATCCACCCATACCCAAAAGGCCTCCAAAACAGGTTGTTCCTGCTTCAGACGCTCGGATTGTCGCTCTTCTCTTGAACACCCTTCAAGAGTTTTCTCTATCTCAAAGAGTTCATTACAAAATCGAACCCCATCGCTTGCCAAAGTGGCTTCCGGGCTATGGATATCCTTTGGCAGGGCCTCAACGAAATTCCTTCGAACATGAGCCCAGCACAGGCATCGCGTGATTCCCTCCACCTTTTGGTAGCCTGAGTAGGCATCCGAGTGGAGGTATCCTTTAAATCCTTTTAGGAATTTCTGAGGATATTTACCACTTCTACCCGGTTGGTACTCGAAGATCCGGATGGGATGCTTACAGTGTTTGCTCGTACTGTAAACCCACATGTAAGAATCCGTGGTATTCTTTCGGCCCTCTTCGTTGAGGACTTGAACCGGAGTTTCGTCAGCATGCAGGAAGTTTTCCTCCAAGAGCTTCTGATGCATCCGTTGCAAAAGCGGGGTCAGCCAATCTCGGGCTGCGACCATGATCCAATTGGCCATGGTTGCACGGCTTAATTCAACGCCCAGCGTCTTCCACTCCTTTTCCTGACGGTACAGAGGAAGCGCGTTGACAAACTTCTGATGCATTACCCAAGCTACTGTGGAGGGAGATGCCATGGAGTGCTGAATGACTGGAGAAGGTACAGGTGCTTTCTCCATATAGGGCAAGTTATTCTTACGGCAGCTACGGCACTCGAAGGTTTCGCGGTAAATATCGATTACTCTTACTTTTGCAGGGATGAATTCAATTTCGGTTCTCACGAACTCTTCTCCCACAGAGACCAGTGTCGTCTGACACTCTTCGCAGGACCGGTCATCTTCTAAGAGAGTACAGAACCGCTTTTCATGGGGAAGGTCTTTCAAAAGTTCCTTACGCTGACCGTCGAATTTCTTTCTCTGGTACCCCTCGACTTGCTTAAGGTCCGGTTCCACAGCCTTAGGATTAGATTCCGTTTCTGCTTCATCAAAAAGAGACATCTGTCCCACAGAAAGGACGGATGTCTTCTCAGAGCTTCGACCAAAGAGTTTACGGGTCAGATGATGAACGGTTTCATGAAGAAGTTTGTTTTCCTTCTCTAGTTCGGTGATGCGGTTTTCAAGAGTTTTTACCGATTTTACTTCACTCATCAGCCCTAAATCCTTTGCGTTTCTCACTGCATTTAGTATAGCATGAAAACGCCATAAAGTCCAGTAACCATGCAGGTTTGGGCCATTTCTTTATACCGAAAAGCAGCCTGTGGAATCCCACTTTTTCACGGCCTTAGGCTGATCAATAGACAGCCCTTCCATAAGCCAGCGGAATTCCTGGCGGGTAATCCCGCGAACTGCTTCAGCATTCTTGGGCCATTGGAATTTGCTCTTTTCAAGTCGCTTATACAGAAGAACAAAGCCATCCCCTTCCCAATAGAGTGCCTTCAGTCGATCATGCCGACGGCCACAAAAGAGAAACAAACTATTTTGAAAGGGGTTGAGCTGAAAGTTTTGCTGAACTAGGGCTGCCAGTCCGTCTATGGACTTACGCATGTCGGTATACCCGCAGGCGAGGTAGATTTTCTCGGCCTTAGAGATGTCACCGAACATGTTGAAGTGCTCTAAGAGTATTCTCGATTAAGTTCAACGAGGCAGTGTTATGAATTTCTAGACTTGCGGAATCTAAGCGAACCACGATCGCTGGTGACAAGGAATCTGTCGCCGGAGAACTGACCTGGGGAAGTGAAAAGGATACGGGTACGATAGAATTGTTTTCGTTTTGAAGTGCCGGAAGAGCCTCACAGGCGGCAGTGCGGACTCGTCTCAACCAATAGAAGTAACTACTTGGATGAATATTATGTTCAGCACACCATGCGGAGACTGTTTGCCCACTGCTGCGACATTCACTAATAAGTCGAGTCCATTTCTTCAATCGATAGTTTTGTGTGACTTTCTGAGTATCCACTTTAATCCTCCTTTGAAGTTTTTCAAGTCTACTTGAAAAACTCTAAAAACTTCAATTTACGAGGATTGTCTCATAGTTTCCGAGATGGGGCTATACACTACCTTATTAGGCGCTTACGAAGAAGAAATAAGCATTAAAAAAACACTCCCACTAATAGCTTGGAGTGTTTTCCTAAAGCTTGCTTATCGAATGCATCCTAAACTCGTTGATCCACGAATAACCCGGCTTCATTTGTAAGATTGTGAAGGAGTTCTAAGACCCATTTTGGAGAAGCTTCCTTGAGGACCTTTTCAGAATCCTGATCGACAATCCGGACGAGAATCTCTTCCGAATTCTTCTCTTCATGAAGATCGAAACGCATTCCCTTATTGATTAGATTCATAAAGCGGTTTAATTTATCTAAAGCCTTCTCCACTTCTTCCCTGGGAATGTCTTCCCGGGCATCAGGGATTTCATTTTTACGTTCCACAACCGGTCGAGCGATATCATGGGAACGTTCCAGTTTTTGACCAGCATAAGCATCCACAGGCATCATGGTCTTCTGATTATTTGGTTGAATCGGTTCGATGGTGATCATCGCAATTCCTCCTTTAGCGTTCCCAGTTTCTGCTAGCCATAGGAGGTTGATTTCCTCCCGAGTAGGCTTCCGCTACTTGTTGGTGGTGCTTCATCTTGCTATGGGTCGCTTGAAAATGATTCATGAGGACTTGATTCGCACTTAGGACCTGTGCCTGTAGCTTCTTACCGGCGGGAGAAGAGATATACCCATCGTCTGAAGCGTCTTCGATGAGGACCTGCAACCGCTCTCGCTGGTTCATGAGTTCATAGAACAACTCCATATCCTGGCGATCGAGGAATTTCAGCATTTCCTTGGTGAGGAAAAGGTAGTCTTGCCATAATTCAGGCGCAGTTTTATTGATCATGCCTTGTATCCTCTCCCCCTCCCAATTGCGACCGTTATCTCACTGCCAGCTTACTTTGTTGAGCTTGCTTCATAGCCTCTTGCCAAGTATTGCGCATTTCCTCTAAGATAGTTTTGGCGTTATTCAGTTGCTGAACATCCTTCTTAATATTGCCCTCAATCAAGCAATTCTCGATATATTCATAGAGTGCTGCCCAATTTTGTGAGAGTTCATAATTCATATCTAAGGTCACCATGAATTCACGAACGATGGCCTGCACTCGCAGATTGGCTTTGTGGGATTTCTCCATCTCGCCTTTTTCCAGGGCTAGGATGCTTTCAGCTAAAAACCGTAAAGCTCCATTATATAAAAGCAAAGTCAGCTGCTCTGGTGATGCTGTCATAATCTGTTGATTCTTATAGGCTGCAGCCATTTGGGAATTTAACATATTCATTTCACTTCCATCTTAAATATTCATTCTACTTTTTCTTTCTTTTTCTAAATGAAAATGATATAGAATCGCCTATCGTACTACTTACTGACCGGTAAACTGCGAAAGCAACCAGCTATTTTGCTGGGATATCTTACTTAGGGCAGATTCCATGGCATCGAATTGTTTATAGTAACGCGCCTCAATGCTTGCTAAACGATCATTCATTCGATCAAGACTGTCATTATAATCCCGAATCCGCATTGCTAGACTGCTTTTTGTATCACCATCAAGAGTACTGCTAATACCGGCTACCGTAAAGATTTTATCCATGGACGTCTTTATCGTATCATAAATTCGATTTGAAACACCCTGTTTATCACTAGTATCACCACTGGTGCTAAATAGTTTATTAATAACATCCGGATCTTCCTCTAAGGCTTTCTTAAGCTTAATCTCATCGATATAAAGCTTGCCCCCCTCGGAATAATTCCCTGTAGTTATCCCGATCGACGCTAGGCTCACATAATTTCCTGTGAGACCACTGATTGGCGAAGAAATATCACTGCGCAACTTGAATACAGCCTCTTGAAGAATAGTATCTCGACGCAACATTCCGCTTTTCGACTTTTTATCCCACTCGGTTATCTCCGATTCCTTCAGGGCACTTCTCTCCTCATTAGTTAAAGGCATAAATTTAGTATATTTCGCTTCATTCAATTCACCATTGAGTTTCGCGAGCAAGTCATTATAGGAATTGACAAAATCCTTCACCACTGATAAAGACTTTTCATTATCTGCAGCAATGACGACATTCGCAACGCCCTTTGCTTTAAGGTTATATGTCACACCGGAGATAGTGAAAGTGTTACTAGATTGGCTAAGCCCAAGTACGCCATCAAAGTCAAAGATAGCATCTTTTCCTTCTACAGACGTCTGAAGTTTTAAGGTCGATGTCAGAAAATCAAGACCGTCTATATCTGTGGTACCTGTAAAATCAATCTTCGCTTCTGCACCAGATTTCGTAGAATAGATGAAAAAGCGATCTAAATTTGCATCATAGTTCGCCTTAATTCCCAGACCAGAATTGTTGATATTACTGACAAATTCATTAATGCTCTTCGTAGTGTCGACAGTAATTGTTTGAGATTCGGTCCCGTTACTTAGCTTAATATCAAAGGTATCAGGGGTAGCTCCATCCATCGCGAATTGATTCCTTAAAGTATCTTTGAGCGATTGGCTTCCTAACGAGATTGAACTTGTCATTCTAGCGCCCTCAGCAAGCTGAGTCACATTAATTGTATGGCTCACGTTGGCCGCCTCTGCATTAGCCGTTGCCGAAACAATCCCTTCTGCTGTTGAGGAAGCAATCTTAGGCATTAGGGTACTCTGCAATTTATAATTAAATGCGGTTGTATTGCGAAAATCACGTAGCGAGGTATACATCGTATTGTAATCCGCTTTTTTCCACTCCAGCTGCGTCTTCTTCTGCCAGACTTTGTCATATTGGGTACGCCGTGCAGCCATCATATCCTTAACTAATTGTTCAACATCAATGCCTGAACCGCTCAGACCATAACTCCGTATTGCCATTGAAAATTCCCCCTTGTCTGCAAGCAACTATAGTAATTCAGATGTTACGCATATGAATCTTTTAACATCCATACTATTCTTCTATAATAAATATCGGATGATTTCCAAAAAACTTTAGCGTTTTAAATTTTAAAGGAAATTGGATATGATTGTTTTTTGATTAATCGCTAAGCATGATATCATATAGATTTGGTTTACCTTGTTTTTTAAGCTACTGTTTAGATAGCTTTTATGAAAACTCGATAGTTTTGGAATAGGAGCCAATAGCATCATTTGAGACATTAAAATAGGGATCAAACAAAGCAGACTATGTGTAACAATAATTGTAGTCAATGATAAATACAGAAATATATAAGTTAAAACTACAAAACCACTATTCCCTATAGGTTTGGCGACCCTTAACGACTCCAAATCACACCCATATATCAATATTACTCCCTAATTGCGTAACAACCGATAAGTCGCTTACGCCTGACATTCCTTCAAGCATCATTGCCAACGACTTGCTTTGTTCTCTCGCCACATCTATGGTCATCTTCATCACAGAAATTGATGCTTGTTGCTGGACTTTAGCTTGATTCATTACAATTGACATAGCCGCTATATCCATTAAAGGGCCTCCTTACACGATTTCAATTGATTTCTGCTATATATATTTATTTATTTCAATAATTGCAAAATCTCTTGAGGCCGGAAGTTCGCTTGAGCCAGCATTGCTTGGGCAGCTTGGCTAAGGATGCTGCTCTTTTGGAAATTCATCATTTCCTTTGCTAGGTCTACATCACGAATACGTAACTCACTCGCAGTTATATTTTCCTCGGCATTGGCCAAGTTTAATATTGTATGCTCTAATCTGTTTTGAACAGCTCCAAAATAGCTTCGGGCATTTGATACCAACCCTAAAGCTTTATTAATTGTACCTATTGCTGCATTAGCCCCACTCTGTGTCTTAATATTTGTTCCTACTAGCTCTAATGCAGACGTCCTAAGATCAAAGCTTTGGAAAGGTATATTCTGTCCAGAATTTGCACCAACGTGAAAAACTATTTCCCCTAATCCTACTGATCCTGCAGAGTTAACGAAATCCAAGGTGAAATGCGTATTCAAAGTGGCCACACCCGTAGCATTGGGGATTGTCTGATCAAGAGTTAAGTCACTACTACTACCTTTTGCACCACCGATTGTGATAACGCCAGACCCTTGTGTAAAATCAGCACTTCCCATCAGATAGGTATTTAGAACCCCCGCACTAGACGAATTAGCATTAAACCAATTTATAAATTCTGTTGCAGTTGTCAAATCTGCAGCTCCTATCGCACCATCTAATTCTGTCCCTGTAAAATTCTGCGTAGTGTTTAATAACGCCTGATCGAGCGTATCTCCTGCTTCCAACCGGTCAATTATTGCATTGATCCCATCATCAGTAACCTCATGGAGCACCTTAACTGCTTCGTAAGCCGAACGATAATCCCCATCAAAAGGGTATCCCATGCTAACATGATGGTCGGTTACGCCAAACAGATTTCCCCCTTGAATGGTCATTGCCAAGCCCTCGATAAACCAATTTTCTTCAGCTGTATCTACTCCATCTCTACTAAAGGGCATTTCTGTAAACTGAAAAGCATGGACCATTTCGTGAGCTAATAAAGTATCTAAAATGCCTTCCGGCCTCAGATTACCTGAGCCGTCAAAGACCTTCGCAGTATTGACTCGAAGCGTTAGAGTAGCTCCACCGTCCGCTGTACCCATCGAAGCTCCAGTCGAAGTTATATCGTTATAGTAATATTCTACACGCATTGGTCGTTTTATTGGGCTATCCGGATAGTCAATCCCCAATCGTGTATAAATAGCCACCATACTATCATTGAGCCATCCAGGCAGCTTTGAAGTAAGTTCGTCTAAGGCCGCCTGAGAGATGCCCGTATACTGAGACACTACACTACCACTTTGATTTAGCAATTTTTTGGTATTAAATTCAGTATCGTTAGCAATCATTTCAATATTACTTAAAATCTGAACCATCTCATCCTGCAAGTAGGCCCTGTCTTCATTAGTTAATGTTCCGTTAGCGGCTTGAACAGAAAGCTCCCTGCTCCTTTGCAACATATCCTGAATTGAAGCAGCCGCACCCTCAGCAGTTTGAACCAAAGAAATCGCATCTTGGGCATTACGGATCGCTTGGCTAAGTCCACGAATTTGCCCACGCATTTTTTCTGATATAGTAAGCCCAGCGGCATCATCACTAGCATTATTGATTCGTAACCCAGAAGAAACCTTTTTCAAGCCTTTACTTACTTCATTTTGCTTAATTGATAATTTGTTAAAGGTATTTTGAGCTGATATATTATGATAAATTATCATACCATCACCACTTTTATAGCTAATTCATTTCATAATTAGCATCTACTAAAACGCCAAATTATGATGTTATTAGTATTATCGAACAGAATGTCTCTTAACTTTAAACCAAAATACTTCTTTTCCGCTTGTTAGTCGTACCTAGAGACTGCCGAACCCGAGGTGAAGAACTACCCACTCAATAAAAGGCGGGTTCATCCAATTTCGTCAGATTTCTTCAGGTCCAGAACACCACGGGAAGATTGACCGAATGGGAAACCTTCCCTCGAATAAAGGGCCAGTATCGGGGTGCGTTTTTTAAATATTTATAACCGTTATATTGTTGCATATAGCACTGTATCCACGCCATAAAGGCCATGACTTCGTAGAAAGAATTTATATTCAGGAATAACTGAGTGAATCAGTAGTGGAATTCGCCAAATGTCATCATTTTTATGATAGACCGCGATTGCTAAGTCGGGCTTATCCTCCACGAGAATTTTCTTCGCTCCCAGTATAGCGCTGTATTCTGCACCCTCAATATCCATTTTGATAAAGGTTGGATGAAACCCTACCAGCGCCTCAGATAGTGATACACACCGAATCATCTCTCCCCCACACTCAGAAATGTGGCTACCCGCTGTCCCTTGATTCGTGAAAAAGAACTTGCCTGTCCGATCCGCAACTCCGCAAGGAAAGCATATAGCTGATTGGATATCCTTACAGCTTTCCATATTCTGATGTAGTAAGGAGAAATTCTTCTCATCCGGTTCAAAGCACACTACGGATTGAATCGGAATCCCATGACTCAACCCTGTCAAAATGCTATCCCCTGAATATGCTCCACAGTCAACAAATCTCTGGTAGCCTTTACGAAATTTTATAGATTTGGCAAAGTATTGCGGTTCATCGCAAGGCATACAGAACGCAGAGAAATCACTTATCAGCTTTGCTTTGATAAACTGGTAGAACACTTGTATGCTAGCTTCATCTTCTAGCAAGTCCGCAAATTCCAGAATATCTTGCTGCGCCTTTTGGATAGCCAGCGGATTATATAAAAAAACTGCTGCATATTTATAATGCAATATATCACGAAATCCCACTGCACGCAGTTGATTGGCTACTGCGTTAAAATAGGCCTCCGAGGAATCAAAGCTTAAGAGCACGATTGCATTTTCGATTACATCCTGCGGCAAAGCAATATCATCCAAATTATAAACCGGCTTAGAACGATAACGCATTTCCCGTGATCCACGTATATCTAGAAAAGCTGTCACACTCTGACCGTTCCCAGTAAGTGCATCATAAACCAGTCCGCCCACACGCCCCGCACCATATAATAAGATCTCCTTATCATAGAATATCTCACTCGGGCATGAGGGAGTAATTTCTGTACTTAATAATTCAATAAATTTCTCTGTTTGCTCTTTATTCATCTTTGGTGCCTTTCATACTTCTTATTTGATTTTAGAAACTCCATAATCCAAATCTATCTGAATATTACGGTTCACGAGAGCCGCTATTTAAACTGAACCCCATACATTGGACATTATGATATAATAATTTCCAACCAGACTTCCGCAGATTTTGTCTAAATTTTGGGGGGCAGTCAAACACTGTGGCTCATTTTAGACCGGATTATTCATCTATCCCTAAAATTTGCGGCGGACAAGCAAGCAATAGATTATCAATGCACTGTTTTGTTATAACATAAGGAAATTCCGCCGTTACAAGTTGCTCTTCGATTTCAGCATAAGCATCTACCGCTATAATGACAAGCCAATTCTGTTTGTCCGCTTCAAGCACAGAAAGCGGGACACAAGACAAACCAGCAGTCATAGTTTTATGCTTGTCAGGATTGTTGTCACAAAAACACTCGGCAGGAATAGTCCTGGCATCAAGTTCATATTTGAGAATCTTGCCATGAAAACCCGCTCCAAAGATACAAATCTTTCTATTGCATCCACCGGAAAATTCCCATAGCCGATTTATTAAGAATTCTTGCTTCTGATTATATTCTTCCTTAGGCAACTCCGACATACACTTCATTACATCTGAAATTTCTGGTATATCAGCTCGATTTTTCATTATACAGGCGACCCGATGGTAAAAGGCTCTTAGTGAAGGGAACATCATCTGGATTTCTTGCTGAGAAAGCTTCTTGAAAAAGGTATAGTATAACTCTGCACATGATAGAGCAAATCTATTGTTCGTCACTTTGCCGGACTGCATATGTAATCGAGAGCATAATAATACTTCAGGCAGAAATATCGTTTGCTGCCCTCTAAACATTCGAAACATTAAGTCATAATCTTGTGTTAATGGCAATTTCTCATCAAATAACCCAACTCTGTCAAAATGACTCTTATGTATTAACAAAGCGTTTGCATGCAGCGTTCCTATTACAATTGGAAATACCGAATTCGTCAACTGGTCTATCGTGTATGCATGCTCTTGGCGCACAGAAGAAACAGAGCCAGACGAAACATTTAATAAATCGTAGTTGCCATGAACAATTCTAGTTTTATCGTCGCAATTCTGCAAAGCAAGCAATTGCTTTTCTAATGCATATTCATAAAAAAAATCATCGTGTGCCAGCCAAGTAAAATACTCCCCCCGCATATTGGCAATACCAAGATTCAAAGCGGATGCAACACCGCTATTCTCTTTATGAAAATACCGAATCTTGTCGGCGTATGTCAAACAAATAGCTTCAGTGTGCCCATAATCTTTTGAACCGTCATTGACCACAATAATCTCTTTGTTGGAATACGTTTGTGCTATAGCCGAGTCAATAGCATCCCTTAAATAGTTAGAACCATTATATACAGGTATGATAATCGAAATCATCGGCATTGTCATATAGTTCACATACTCCATTTCCTCTTATTTTGCAGGCATCCTGCTCTCATAATATTTACAGATTTCAAAAATGATCCGATTAAACTTCTGAATTAAAACCACTGATTCTTTAGAAGAATAATCAATCCCTTCAATATCTTCTAGACCTGTAATCCATTTTATAGGAGGCACCGCAAGTAATATTTCATCAAGTGTCTGTTTAGTTGTAATGAACGGAAAGCCGGCTGAACGCAATTGCTCTACCACAGATTGCGGATTTTGTATAGCTACAATAATTAATATGGTTTCCTTTCTTTCTAACAGGTTCTGCGGAGAAATGCAGTTAACAGAATCGAAAAGATAACCCCATTTATCTGGATTGTTATCAGCAAAGCAATGGACTGTGACCATTCTGCTTCGCAGCTCCTGATATAATTGGATTCCATATTCTCCCGCACCGAAAACACAAAGATTTTCAGCCTTGCCACCCGAAAGTTCCTTTATCTGCTGCTCCAATTGCAATAATTGCTCAGTCATCTTCTGCGGCACCTCTGTTTCTTGCAATCTTTGATTTGCATAGCGATAGGCTTTTTCCGGTTTTTGCCTTCTCTCCATAACTTCCCGATACAGCTCAATATGACGATTTACATAATCTTTATATCGATAATGTTCTTTAACAATACGTTTACCCATTTCTCCACGTCGTTGGCGTTCCGGAGGACTCTGAATCAGGCGCTCTACCGCCAATTTTAGTTTATCGCTGTCCTTGTAAGGAACCCCAATCCCACATTCAGGCGCAAATGTAATATCATATAAAACCGTATCTTCAAATACAATGATCGGGCAACCAGAGGCCATCGCTTCTATCGCCATCAGACCAAAAGACTCGGCCAGAGAAGGCATAAGAAAAACATCACAGGCAGTATAGAAGTCGACTAGAGTAGGAAAGTCATTAGTCCAGCCGAGCTCTAGAACTTGATACTTCGAGGTATACTCTATAGGCAATTTTCCTGTTCCAAGGGTAAGTACCGTTATCGGAATATCGGAGGTTAACTTGTCCAGCATTTCCTCAATATAGCGCGTCCCTTTAATTTCATTCGCTTCATTTCGAAAGCCGATAACAAAATTATCGTAGGGTATTCGCCAACGATCTCGAACTTCATTCCGTTCTGATTGGGAAAAACGATCAATCTCAATACCAAAAGGAATTCTATGTATTCGCTTGAAGTGCGCTGTCAACGGACTATTCCTAATATAATTTTCCATAAACTTTGAAGCAACTACAAGGTCAATATCCATCTCACGATATACGGCCTTTTTTATTTTCCACATAGCATGGGCGTTATCGTGCTGCAATGGGAAATTAGCATCCCGCAGGTTGCAACAAGGATCGCAACCATCCTGCCATCTCTTGCAATCACATGGATGCACACAATGGCCGGTTACCAACCACGGATCATGAATCGTCCAAATAGATGGCTTCCTAGATATTAAAGCAGGAAGATCCAAAAGAGACAATATCTGATTATGAATTAAGTGATAATGTACAATATCTGCATTCTGAAATACAGGGTGTTCAGCCAATAGCTTGCCAACCGGAGAAAGCAAATTTGCCATACTCAATTGGTACTCAAAATTCTTTAAAACTGCTCGGATATGGCCCCCATGCCTATCAGGCAAAGCTAATATTGATGGTTCCTCGCTTCTTTTTTCTAAAACCAATTGATGTGTGTCATATCCCGTCTGACTCAGCGACAAATGCAAATCATATCCGTTAAATCGCCGTCCAACCAAATCACAATTATTTACGTACACAATATTCATGGTCTTTTCTCTCCATATAGCTTTACGTTTTATGACTGCCTAATTACTATGTGCGAAAGTTGAGATCATAACGCAAAAGAAGTTCTGGTTCAAGAATCTTAAATATATTTGTAAAATGCTCGTCTTCATTAAATCCCATTTGAGAAAGTTGCATTGAAATTTCTTCCATATAAGAGTGACTGGCAATTATAATCATAATCTTATCTGCATGCTCCTGTAATAGAGTTTGGGGGCTGCAAATAGGCCTCCCCCTGAAATAACACTGCCATTTAAGCGGATTGTTATCCACAAAATAGAATGCCTCAAATGGTATCATCTTACATAACCACTCGCAGCCCGCGCCAGTTCCCCAAAGTATAACTTTTTTATCAGTAAACTTCTCTAGGCCTTTTTGCGGATCATTTCTCTCACTCACTAATTTGTTCTCGGATTTATTTTCAAGTGCCATTTGAATCAATTTATGGTACTGATCTCCCATACGTTCGATACTAAAATGGATTTCTGCGTAATCCTTCGCTTGTTGACTCATGCGCATCAACAATGGCCTATCAAAATAAAGCTGTTTAATTGCTTGGCTAAATTGTTTTACTTCACCATGATCCACTAAAAATCCAGTTTTTTTGTCTTGAATGGTACAGTCTGTAGCACCGGTCAATCGAGATGCTACAGGTATGCAGCCGCAAAGCTGTGCCTCAATTGGAGCAATGCCCAAACCTTCCATATAAGAAGGAAACAAAAGAATATGAGCACTATGCATTAGAGCACGCACTTGTTCCGAACTAAGCATTCCCCAATACTTAACAAACTTCTCTGTTCCATTATTCTGAAACAATTCCTTCAATTGCCCTTTATCTGAACCATCCCCTACGACGTCTAGTGTCACTTTCAACCCATCGTCAATTAAGGTCTTTACTATCGGTGGAAGTAAAAATACCCCTTTATCTGAATTACTTATTCTCCCCACATACATAAGCTTTATCGTACTTAAGAAAAAATCTCGTTCAATTGCAATATCTACATTAGCTTTCGGAATACCATGTAGAATTACATCGCACTTATAATGCTTATTTATTCTCTCTACTGTCTTTTTTACCGCAGGGCTAACTGCAACAATATGGTCGCAAAGTCCAGCATTATAAGTGCCAATTCTCGCGCAATACTCATCAGTCCCATGTACAATAGGAATAACAACGGGATTAGCTTTGCCAGTGCCAATACCGATTTGAGCGAATAATGCATGGTTTGAAAATACAATATCAAACTCTCCATCATACAGCACCTTTGATACCCTACTCACATGCTCTAAAGGCTCTACAGAATTTAAACCAGGCACATATATTTCTTCGAGTCCCATCTGAGCGATTCGCTCAAACCAATTGCCCAGGCAGTTTGTCGTTACAATCGTCACATCATACTGACAGCATTTAAGATATGCACCCAAGTTCAATAGGAAGGTTTCAATCCCTCCTCCAAGCATACCATAAACAACTAAAGCAATTCTTGTCATTTTTTCTGTCCTCCACAACAGTCACATACTAAGGCACGGATAGCTGGTACAAACCGGATAATTTTCATCACTTCCGCATAATCAATCCAATATTCGCACCCCAAGCTAAGCAGTTGGCTCCAGATTTGCTCTGTCCCATTTTCCGGTGTAATAATAATCATCGCGTTTTGCACCATGGTTGCCTCAGGCAAAAAACAGGGCAGATTCTCTACCACTCCTTGGCCTGGGTTATTATCTATAAAACACTCTACCTCTATGCCGCGCACAGTAAGCTCGCGGCATAGCGCTTTACCGCGCTTCCCTGCACCAAATAGGATAATACGGTCTGAACGATTGCTACACCACTGCAATAATGCTACTTTCGCACTTTCGCGCAGCTTCGCCCCGTTTGCTGGTTCAACTAATGCAAACAGCTGTTCCCGGTTCCAATCTGCACAGTTTGAAAAGCCTGCTAGGCTGTCACACCGCGCCATTTCATAATGGAAATTATAGCGGCTACCAAATAAAGAAATAATTTCAACCTCAGAAAGAGCTTGATAAAATCCTAAGTGCAGTTCTTCCCGTGCCATATTATGTGCTGGGTCGATTACACCGGTTTGATTGGCATGAATACGGTATTTTACTAATGGCTGATTAACGTAAACCAGTCGACGGTTGCGAAAGGCCCGAAACCACATATCATAATCCTGGGTTGTTCTTAGCAGGGGATCAAACAATCCACACTGTTCAAAAACACTGCGATGCAACATTACGGTATTTCCGTTTACCACTCCATACAAGAGTGAATACACCCCAGTAGTCAGCTTGGCATTTGTATGGCCTTCATTAGCCCGCAGGCGTATCAGCTGCTGATTATGCATGTCGATAAGATCCGCATCGCCAAAGAGCGGCGCAGTCATATCTCCATCGCGATAAAGGGCGTTTATTGAATACTCCACCTTATGTGGATAATAAACATCATCGTGGGATAACCAAGAGAAATACTCTCCCTGCATGTGTTCAACGCCTATGTTTACTGCAGTGGCTACACCGCCATTCTGTTTCGCATAATATCGTATCTTCTTACCATAGCTGAGACAGATTTCTTCAGTGTTGTCGGTTGAACCATCGTTTACAACGATGATTTCGCATTCGGAATATGTCTGAGCCAGCGCACTATCAATCGCGTCACGAAGATAGTTTGCACCGTTATATACAGGAATAATGATGGATACCAAAGGACTAGCCATAATTTCACCCCTAAGCAGCGCACTAAGCCTATTTCATCCGCCGTAGCCACAAGCTCGCACTATGCCAACTATCGGTATTCATCATGCTAGGGTAACATTCATTACATACCGCAAGCTGTTCTTGCAACAAATACATAGCTGGCAATAAAACCTCGAACGAATCATTAAAGACAAAGAATGCTTGCAATAGATAACTTTCCGTCCAAAATACCCGAAATGTTGGGTCAGTGGCGTAAGTCTTACCATATTCATAAGGCATAGGAATATCGTGGAAATGAATCAATACCCCTGGCCCTAAAATCGGCAATATCTCCAAAATTTCATAATTTACATCCCCACCGATACGAACAGTATGTGAGGAGTCAATAAACAGGATATCGTTTTCCTCTAGCTCCTCAAATATCGTTAAATCTACTTCCTCAACAGGCATGTTTATTATCTCTGCATGATCCAATGAACCAAAAGCACAATAGGGATCAATAACCTTATAAGAAGTCGGTGGCACACCATCACTCATATTGTCCATGATAGCTTTACGAATAACTCTGGTTGAATTACCGCTACCGATCTCAATAATTTTTTGAGGGCGGTGCTTCCTAATCATACCGTATAGGAAGGATGCGCAAATATAACTAAACGAGCTGTTAGCAAGATGAAACTCCAGCGGATCAGCCGTAGCTGACAAAGCCCAGTCGTATGCCGGTTGATATTTCGCTATGTCCTTAAGATTGGCAACATATCTATCAGCCTCCCAGCGAATACCCGATAACTTGCTTTTTCGCTCCCAAATATTGCGGCGTTCTAAATCCTTAATATCGGGTATGGGCTGATAAAAATGCCTTTGCATCGGCAAACAATCATATTCCAAGCATTTGTCTGTTCCCACTCCACTATATGCCATATATCGAACTAGCTCTGCGCCTATATCTTCAACTAAATTCATTGCGTTAATTTCCAACTTGTCAATGATATCTCCCATAAGTACAATATACGGGAAGCCCATGTCACGTAATGCCGCCGCAATCTTTTCCGGCTCGTTTTTTATGGCAACGATCATCAATAAACATTCCTTGTTTGGAAGCAGCGTATCCGGACCTTGACAGATAACATCACCAAAAACCGGCTTACCCCATTTAATCGGATTATTATCAGCGAACATGGCTATGGCAATGGACGAAAATTTCAATAGGCAATACAATCTTTTCCCATAATCTCCCGCCCCAAATATGCAAATTTTAGCATCTCCTTTAATGCTATTCTTATGTAATAATTGTTTTGTCCTTGTAGCTTGCATAGCGTCATCCTCCCATTCGTATAAAAAATATACGGACCTTTCGCAAATCCCACTCTAGCTATGTATCATGCTAGGTTAACAGTATTTACACATCTCAAATTGCCCTGTCAACAAATATGACGCATGCAAAAAAGCTGAACAAATGATTAAACTATTATCCCCGAACCATCAAGCGGACGTGAGAAGATTTACCGTATTTTTCTATATGCTTCTTTGCCCTTCTGCGTAAGGTCAAAAGTAATAACCGCGATTGCTTTAATTTGAAAAGCATAGGGATGACACGGCTGTCAGTCAGCCTTGTTGGATAATACACCTGGCTAGCCTCATACACAAGAGATGTGTTAACAAGCTCGGTCAATTCTGGTAGAAATCCATCGAAAAAATATTCTTCATATGCTACTGCTTTCACCATCTCTGCAATCATATTATCAAAAAACTTAAAAAGAAGCGCATTTTTTATATCTTCGGAGATACCCTGACTGGTAGCTATGACACGCCAAAATTTCCCGAACATGGTTACATACAACTTTAATCGGTCTGGATATAACCATGACATCCCTTGGACTCTTTCATCCCCATATTGATAATAAATATATTGGATAGAAAACACATTGTATATGTTTTTCGCAAAGTTCAAATAATCCGCGACAAACAGGGAGTCATTCCCAATCACAAATTTTTCATCAAACATAATCTTGTTATCAAAGATAATTGAGCGTTTAAAGATAGAGCCATTAACTGCACTAAGAGCATGACCAATTTGCCCCGGCCCTTCTTCACCGCGCAGAATACTGATTATGGCTTGTGTACTAGTGTAGGTTTCATAGTGTGGTAGGCAGTATCTCGTAGCAAAATCGCGTGATGATAGGTTATTGCTCTTCTCTATATATGCTCCCACAGCCATATCAGCCGCAGATTCATCCATTGCATTCACAAACCGTTCTATCGCATATAGAGGCAATTCATCATCTGAATCACAAAACATAACATATTGTCCGGTTGCCTTTATGAGTCCCGCATTTCTCGCACTGGCTTCTCCGCTATTCGGTTTATGAATAACACACACCCGTACATCTGTGGCAGCATATTCATCACAGATTAAACCAGATGAGTCAGTAGAGCCGTCATCAACCAACAATACCTCAATATCGTGATAGCTTTGATTGACTAAACTGTCCACACACCTTTTTAAATATTCTTCTGTATTATAAATAGGCACAATAATTGAAACTGTCATTGTATTCCTCCGCGTTTCTCTAATCATAAATAAACACCGTATTATTCATTTTAACTCAACGAAACTTCTACCTATTTTAGAGGAATTTGAATTGCACACGGAATGGATTTAACATTGCTACTGAAGCCACGACAGCGACGACAAAAACCGACATATCCTTTATTGGTAAAACCTTGTCGAAACTCAAGTATCTCCATTTTACTTGAACTTGCTATATCAATATAATCGTTATCAGTTTCCGATGCTATTCCTGCTTTTTGCGCGAACTTATGATAACAACATCCATAAATTTGTCCATTGTAAAAGTCGTGCAGAAAACTATTACAATTATCCTTGTGTTTTATCATTTCTTCTTCACTTAGTGATGAATTATCAGTATCATTAATTTCAAAGTCATACCAACTATCGGTTCGAACAAGCGTAACAGGAATATCTGCGTTTTCAAATGCACACTTGACCGACTCTATTCTAGAAGCACACAGAGGAACATTCTTAGAATAATCATCTAAACTAACTGAACACCTTGCTTGCTTAATTGCTTTCAAAACACCTACAGAAGGCACAATACTACCATTTGTAATCACAAAAAGTTCAAAAATCCTCTCTCTATAATTTTCAGAAATATAGTCAAGAAAGCGCGGTAGCTCTTTATGCAATAATGGTTCTCCTCCTGAAAAATGCAGTGAATACAAATAATCAAACTTCGAAAATACCATATCAATATGGCTTTTAAACTCGTTAAAGGTCTCATCCCTAGGATTATTTATGTAAGAAGTAAAATTCAAGCATCCTTTGCAGTTTAAATTACAACGTGTTGTGAGACAATAATTTGTCCAATGCGATATGAGAATTCCGTATTTATACATCGCCCATACACACAGAAAATTCTGTATAAAATTATCGTTTCGGTTATGCTGTTGTAAAGCGGAAAATACATTAACTATACCATACCTATTTAATAACTCCCTTACTTCGTCTTGTCCATTTGAAAATGCCAAAATTACTGCCTTCTTTTTAGCATTTTGTCTTGTAGACTCCAATAGCGATTGGGGAGAAAACACTTTTTTACCGCAAAATAGTTCGTTCTGCTTTTCGCTACATTTATCCAAAAAAATAATATTAAATTTGTTATTAAAGTTTAGGAACAAAAGAAAATCATAACACTTTTTCGCAACCTCTGACACGCCCCAGATATACAGATCTTCAACCTGGAGGTATTCTTCTCCAAATTTATCTAGTTCATGGCCTTTACTCGTCCATCTCATAATATGTACTCCCATCATTGTAGACTGGAATAATGATCAACACATCAGCTTATTTCCCTATAATAAATAGATTCAGATATATCTATTAATAGTAGTAACAACACGGTGGCAATAGATACGTTCCAGCAAGTAACCCTCATATATATTTTTGCAGCATAGCCGGCTCGCCAGCAACGATAAGGAGATAACAATTAAACTCAAATCACCGATTAACTTCATTAATCGGTGTATTTATAAAAATTAACTTTTTTAGTTTTTCCTCAATTTGATTTATTGCTGTGTGAATATCCCACCACCTACAACTTTTTTCCCCATACACGCTGGTTAATAACATCAACATAGCTCTGGATGATTCGGATAACCTTGTCCGATACATTCAAATCAGCATAATCTGGTACAGCGCTATGATTATTACCCATTGCGTACATGCCTACTGCCATTTCGACGGATTGCAGCACCGATTCAGAGTCAATGCCGCCAAGAATAAATGCACCTTTATCCAAGGCTTCCGGCCGCTCAGTAGATGTTCGGATGCTCACCGCCGGGAAGCCGCTAATGGCTCCTTCTTCCGGTAGTGTGCCGCTGTCGGAAACCACGCAATAGGCGTGCTGCATCAGCTTGCTGTAATCGGTAAAGGAAAATGGCGGCAGTTCTCGCACCAAGGCATGGAGCTTGACGTTACGTTCCTTAATAAATTTTGCGCTACGGGGATGTACGGAATAAATAATCGGCATAGCATAGCGTTCCGCCAACGCATTAATAGCTTCCATCAGGCTTATAAACGCTGCGGGGTTGTCAATATTTTCTTCCCGGTGAGCGGAAAGCACCATATATTGTCGTTCTTTTAGATGCATTTTGTTTAGCACCGTACTCACCGTTATTTTTTCCTTATTTGCAGCTATAATCTCTGCCATCGGTGAGCCTGTTACATAAACAAACTCTTTACGTACCCCTTCTGCCAGTAGGTAGCGCCGGGCATGCTCCGTATATGGCAGATTGACATCACTTATATGGTCAACGATGCGGCGGTTGATCTCCTCCGGCAAGTTTTCGTCAAAGCAGCGATTACCTGCTTCCATATGGAAGATGGGGATCTTCAGCCTTTTCGCCGAAATTGCAGCCAGTGCAGAATTGGTATCTCCCAGTATCAAGAGCGCATCTGGCTTAACCTCTGCCAGAAGTGCATAGGTTTTGGCGATAATATTCCCCATAGTCTGTCCCAAGTCGTCACCAGAAACATTCAGATAATAGTCAGGTCTGCGGATAGCTAAGTCCTGATAGAAAATTTCATTTAAGTTATAGTCGTAATTCTGTCCAGTATGAACAAAAATGTGTTCAAAATAACGGTCTGCTTTCTTGATCGTTTCGGACAGACGGATGAGTTCCGGCCTAGTTCCGACAATGGTCACCAATTTCAATTTTTTCACACTACTGCTCCTTAATGCGATAATGCGTGTACTGTGCTTTATGCGCAATAATCCATTTTCCCATATTTGCTACCATCTGTTCATAAGAAGGCACTACAAAAGGAAAATCTGTACGGCAGTTAAGCAAGGATTTATCTTCTTGTACCCTGTTGTCAGGCTGAATATTAATCGGTTCAGTTCTGAGTGAATTTAATAACCTCAGCAGCTCGTGCTTGCTGATTCTCTCGCTATTGACCAAGTGATACAATCCCGTCAGATTCCGCTCCAAGGCCAAGGCAATTGCCTCTGCCAGAACAATCGTTGTGACGCCTGTCCAAATAGCATTAGTATAGCCATGTATGAGACTAGTCTGCCCCATAAACCAATTGAACAGCCCAATGCCATTCTCGTTAATATCCGGTCCGATAATGGATGTGCGAAACGTCAGGTTCTTGCTGTCATTGAGTTCTCCCAAAGCCTTTGACCTACCATAAAGTGTATTGGCAGATCGGAAGCTATCCTCTTGGTAATTGCCCTTTTCATGACCGGAAAATACACAGTCGGTACTCAGGTGAATCACACGGGTAGGAGAATTTGCCGTCAGCTCCGAGAGCAAATGCGGTAAGCAACTATTCAACCAAATACCGGTATAGGGACTAATATCCACAGCGCGATTCAATACGCCAACACAATTGACCACTGCATCAAAGCTTTGCTGTTTGAATACGGACTCCAACACTTGGATATCACAGGCATCAGCTACAATCATCTCACAGAAAGGCAAATCTCTCCTGGCAAGTCCGGTGACAGAGTACCCCTTCGCCGCTAGACTTAGCGCAATAACATGTCCGGCCATGCCGCCGGCGCCAAGTACAAGCACCCTCATTATGCCAGCTCCTCGCGAATGTATTCCGTTGTTAGAAGTTTGTCTTTTATTTGCTCAACACTAAGTTGCACTGTGTTATTAGAATTAAACTCATCTATTTTCGACCAGTTGGCTTTGCCTTGTTCAAAATATTGTTCATAGTTCAAATCGCGATTGTCAGACGGTATCCGGTAAAAACCTCCCAGGTCAACCGCATGCAAACACTCTTCTTTAGTCAGCAAGGTTTCATAGCACTTCTCACCATGCCTAATCCCAATATAGTTGATAGGATTATCCGCATGAAACAGATCCTTAACCGCTTGAGCTAAATCGCCAATGCTGGAAGCTGGGGATTTCTGTACTAGAATATCCCCTGGAGCAGCATGTTCAAAGGCGAACAGCACCAAGTCTACAGCTTCGTCTAAGTTCATTAGAAAACGGGTCATAGTAGGGTCTGTAATCGTCAGGGGCCTTCCACTCTTAATCTGCTCCACAAACAGCGGTATCACCGATCCGCGCGAGCACATGACATTGCCGTAACGTGTCCCGCAGATGAGCGTCCGATCTGTGGTCCGCGATTTGGCTACAAATATGCGCTCCATCATTGCTTTGGAAATCCCCATGGCATTAATCGGATAGGCCGCTTTATCCGTAGACAGGCAAACCACCTTTTTGACCCCGGCCTCAATGGCTGCGGTCAGAACATTGTCAGTGCCGACACAATTCGTCTTCAACGCCTCCATCGGGAAAAACTCGCAGGATGGCACCTGCTTCAAGGCTGCCGCATTAAAAACATAATCAACACCGTACATCGCATTGCGAATGCTCTGCACATCCCTAACATCGCCGATGCAAAACTTGATTTTCTGGTTGCGGTACTGCTTGCGCATATCATCCTGCTTCTTCTCATCACGGGAAAATATGCGAATTTCCTTGATGTCAGTGTCTAAGAAGCGTTTCAACACTGCATTTCCAAATGAACCCGTACCGCCTGTTATCATAAGTGTAGAGTTTTTAAACATCACATTTTCCCACTTTTCTAGCGAAAATATTGCTCTAATCTATAAAAAATTCTCCGATATTTAGCGCTTTCCTTTGCCATCTGTCCATGAACCCAAGCAATGGTGGATGGCAAAGGTTCTCTCATCAATCTCAGCATTGCAACCTGCTAAACCACTTGTAACCAAAAAACAAGGGGGATAGACCGCTATATCGGCGATCAGTTGGTATGCAAAATTCTTTTGCATACCTGCCTCTAGAAGCACTGCCGATTCATAAACACTGTTTGTCGTTAAATTGCAACTACCATCAGCATTGATAAAATTCATCACAGCGCGCGGCTTATCCCGCATCTGCCTAAGTGTCTCATGGCCCGGAACACTGCCGACGATAGCACTATTAAGTAAAGGCCACTCTGCATAGGAGATAAATGCCTGGTTATAAAGCAAGTTGTCAAAACACTTCACGACTTCGACATCAGTATCCAAGTAAACCCCTCCATAACGGTAGAGAATATCAAGCCTAGCATAGTCGGATACAAAGGCAAATTTCTCATTCCCATAAGCCTGACGCATATAGCTGGTTTGATAGACATCGTAATTGTCTTCATTCCAACAGATGATTTCATATTCAGGATTATATTGCCTCCAGCTTGCTATGCAGTCCTGCATAAAAGCAGACAACTCTCCGCCGCCAAACCAGCAATAGTGGAGGGTCTTCGGTATCAGGCTTATCCCCTGCACCTCTTTATAACCTGCTGAGCAGAACTTGTCGGTTGCAACCACCTCTTTGATATACGAACGGTTTATAGCAGTGAATGAATAACATTTCAGATTTTGCAATTCCTCGTATTGCTCCAAGGCGTGAATGACCGACTCGAAGGCTTGGCAAGTAATGAGAAGTAGCTTGTCTGTAAAATCCATAGTCAGCAATGCGGAAATCCCTTGAATAGTTATATCCCGACCGGCAACCTTGATATAAGTACCGTGTTTTTCTGGATTGTTGTCAATAAAACAACAAATACACTCACTAATACCAGCCTTTTGAAAAATATGTTCAATCGAAGTGGCAACCATACCGGCACCAAAGCATATGATATGTTTTTCGCCTGCCTTCACTTCGGCGACGAAATCTTCATAAATGCACTCATACAGGATATTCAATGGAATCCCCCCGCTTGGTCTTATATCCCCAATATTTGCTGATTTTCCTTGGCTTCGTACAATGCGCGAAATATATAATAGTCAGCTGGAGCTGTAATCTTCATATTATTGGGAGGGCTGATCGCCATATGAAGCTCCATACCGTACATATTGCAAAGGTGCGCAGAGTCAACAGCCACAATACCATCCTTGTGTGCCTTTTGATGCAATTTCCAGATTACGCCATAGCGAAAAGACTGGGGAGCCTTAGCAACATACATACGTCCGCGTTCAGGGACAGAATTAATTAAATCACCTTGCTCGCTGTAGATAACGCTCTCAATCACCGGCTCAACTGTGATTGCAGTGCCGCATTCTTTAACCTTGGCGATATTAGTAGTGATAAGTTCCTTGTTAATCAGCGGCCGTACCCCATCATGAATTAGAACAATATCCTCAGACTGACAGATGGCTTCCATGGCTTTAAGCCCATTATAGATCGATTCATGACCAGTGGGTCCGCCGGCTACGATTCGCGTAATTTTTCTAAAGTCATAGCGTTTGAGCCAAAGCTTCAGTTCGGCAATCCAGCTTTCCAAACAGACTACGACAATATTGTCAATTTCAGGATGTCCCTCAAAATGTTCTAAGGTATAGAGAATAATCGGTTTTCCATGCAGTTCTAGAAATTGTTTCGGTTTGGCGCTGGCATTCATCCGTTGCCCGGTGCCTCCCGCAAAGATAAGCGCTGTTACCAAAGCAGTTTCCTCCTAATTCGAATACGTGATTTCACATTTACTGTCCCTGCCAATCTGCAACCATTCGTTTATACATAGCCATTAGCCCGAAATGGGGCTGCCACCCTAACAATTTCAGTTTATCCACGTTGAGTTGAAAACCGGCATCCGGTGCATAGCCGCGCTTCTCAATATCATTGGGGATTTGAACAACTGCTTTTATTCTGCCTTGACCAAGCTCGCTTGCCACCAGCTCCGCCATTTCCCTGATGGTAACACTGGCCCCCGGATTAGCTATATTATAGGCCTGACCATCTGCACCATACAGTAAGAGCGTCAATAATCCTTGCACAGCATCTGCCAAATAGCAATAATTCCCTCTGGATTTTCCCTCAGTATGTAATACAATGTCTTTTCCTGCCAATACACTTTGCGCAAATTGCGTGAACACTCGCGTATCCTCTTTCGATGTTCCTGCGCCAAATGTTTGCGCTAACCGTGCGATTTTTACCGGAACTCCGTGCTGTACCGCGTATGCAACGCACAGAGTCTCACAAAGTCGCTTGCTTTCGGGATAGCTACTCCTAGGGTTGGACAAATCTATATATCCCAAGTCCGTTTCCCTTACTTCGCCGAACAAGCTCTGTCCATAGACTTCCATAGATGACAGATAAACAATGCTCTTACACTTCCGTCCTTTGGCAAGCTCCAACAAATTCCTCGTACCATCCACGGCTGTGGTTATGACATCAACCGGTTTCCCCACCATGTCCGCCGACTTGGTAATTGCCGCACAGTGGAAGATATAATCCACTGTACTGGGGATGTCTTCAATAGATAAGGGCTGACGAATATCACCGTCGATGAACACATCCAGTCCGCACTCTTTCGTCAACTTCTCGCCCTTAGCGTTATTCCTGCCGTTGCCGATAAGATTAAGATTAAGCTGGTATTTCTTACTGGCAGCCCTTAACACACGAGTCAGTGCCGTACCAATCAATCCGGTAGCACCGGTAATAAGCACCGATTTATCTAACATTTCGCACCACGGCAGATGTGGGTCGGAAATGATTCGTTCTATATCCTCATCAAAAACACGCTTAGCCAACCACATTCACTGCTTTCCTAACACACTCATAAATATTTTTCCCTGCTCTGGACACACTGCACTTGGTACATGTTTCTCCTGTATCCTCAATTACACATCGCAGATAGTCTTTGAGGGAGAGGGTATTTTCCTGAAATATGGCCGTATCATTATTAACTATTCCCCTTTGCCTGCGACGATATTGCTCAGATCCTATTTCCCAACTGTCTTCGTTTGAAACAAACACCGTTTGCCTACGAGTCTCACCAGTTTTCGTATTATAAGCCATCAACCGATTGGTCTTAGTCGAATAACCATAAACCTCTCCATCTATGATTTCCTGCAATAGATACTTACTTTGAATCGGTTGTGTTGGTGAACTTTCCTGTTCACATTCACTCTGAAACACATCAAGAATTGTTACAGTATCATTCCTTATGTTTAGCTTAAATGCACAATTCCCACTTGCCGGAAGTACAAAGACATTGCCATTCTCATAACTAATATTTTGATAAGGAAAAGGTTTACAACTGCTATCATTGCAAACATTATATCCGCACTCCTTAACAACACCCTCTTGAGGATTCCACTTGACAATCGCTCCATGTTCTATAGGAGCCATCCAGAAATATTCTCCATCAGAGCATATGCCAACATACCCAGTATTACAGCTTCTTACTTCATGAATCCGATGAGTAAAATCTTTTACATCAAATTCCAACACTGCATTTGCTCCACTACCGGCAAGGAATAGTTTATCTCCCAGCAATACACCGCGATAAAAATAACCATATTCCGCTTTTTTTATTAGGCGCTCCATATCCTTTATCCAGCCCGAATAACACTTAACTTTGCCTGTGATCAAATCATAACGCAAGATTCCAGGGTAAGTGTGAGGTATAAAAAATAAAGAATCCCCACAATGAAACACCTGTGAAAATTTGCATTCTGGATTATACTTGACTTTTCCTTCTTTCTTCGGCTTTTTAATGGGACTACATTTGAAAGAATCACTTGCAAGAGAATATCCCGTGATATTGTCTGCTGAATACGGTGCAAAGATGAGTCTGTCATTTACCATGATTACATTCAAAAACGCTCGCCAGCTTGCGAACTTTTCATTTTCAAAAAAACCAATATGTTCAGCTGTCCAAGTTTCCTTACTAATTCTAAACAAGCTGTTCATGTTTACCGGAACGCACCAAAGATAGTCCGCACCATCACAGAGCACCTCGAATATTAATTCAATCTCATCAGCACTTGATAAAATTTTCATATTGGCAATCATAACTGGCTTCCCTGTAGCCGCATACAATGTCACTACCGAACTTGCATCCCCATAATAAGCATCAGAAACGGTTATGGCCCTGTGCAAATCGCTGGTATCATCGTAGATACCCCAGCCTGCCTCCTTGTATTCTTGGACAACCCACATATATCTATCGAACAACTCCGGACGAAATCTCCGAAAATTCAGCTCTGTATTGGGATGGGGTCGCCACCAAAGGACAACATCTTCACGGGAGCGAAAGCACTCAAACACAGACTCTAGCTTCTTAAAATACGGCTCTCCGCCATTGATCCACGTGAACATATGGGTGTTGTAAAGAATGACTTTCTTGGTAGTTCCGTCTTCTCGATAAAGCAGTTGTTCCCAACCCTCGGGAAGGGAGTAGTCATCCCGTTTCACATTCAAAACCTTATCGAATTTCGGCGAACCAAGGGCGACAAACTTTTCCGTCGGGTTCCCGTAACGACCGTTCCAGCTGTTTTGCTTATCATAGTGTTTATATTGATCGATATAAGACTGCCGCTGCTCTTCCGATTGCAAAATAACACGGTCGGCATATAGTACACCGGGAAGTGTTGTGTAGTAATCCTCTACATACGCTCCGGCGACGACAAAATAAGGTATGTATACAAGCAGATCACAATACTCACGCAAGCGTTTGCTGTAAAAATCAGGGTGAATGCTCGCATTTCTAGCCGCATCGTCATAGGCATAATGAATAAAGACCACATCTGGACGACGTGCCGCAATATCATATTCCTGCCAATTGGTGATAGGGACATTTTCCGGGTATTTACCGCCTTCATAGTGCATCTTCCCGAAGGTTCCGTTAGGAGCAAGCTCATAGTAGGGAATTGGCACAACATAGGCATCACAGCAAGGGTCATCCTTTGCTTCCAGCCACACCGATTCCAAGCTGTCCCACATTGACGCGTTGTAAGGGAAGAATACTACCTCCAGCTTGTTAGGCTTCAGTTCGGTTTTTACGTTATTTTCGATTTTAATCAGCTGCTTTTTTAAGCTTTTCCAAAACTTGTCGCTACCTTTCTGCTCAACAGCAAGGCTTGCTTGATACAAAGATCCATAGTATTCTCCGAGCAGTGCAACTGTTTGTGTACCTTCTCCTTCGATCCCTACGATAAAATCGCAGATTGCTGTCACGAAATCTTGACAATCAGCCAAAACTTGAAGAACAGCGGAATCTTCCCCTTGCAAGAAAAGCAGCTTGAGTTCCGCATTTGCCTCATTCAGTGTTTGTAACAGTTCCAAAATTTTCTTCTGATCGAATCTTCGCATGTCCCCAACTCTTTCGTGAATTATTATATCTTCTCGGCATTTTAGGAGAAAGTATAGCATGAATCCGACATGAATCCAATGATTTGTTTTACTATACCTTAAGGAAGCAGCTCTCTTCTCACACTGCCATTTTCCAGCTGTTTACATTATGTTTTTGAACCCGTTTGAGTTTTTAAACCATGTTCATTAATTTCCAAGTACTTTTGCTCCAAGTCATTGCCCCTTGGAAGATTATCCATACTCCATCGTAGAAATTCATAGATATCATTTTTTCTATACCCTAAATCATATGCCTTAATTAGAGAAGCCGCTGCATTGTTATATTCACGCAGCTTATACCAGCAAATGCCCTCAGCATATATTTGGTTAACCAATTGCTTATTTTCGATCACTAACTGCTTCCTATATTGTTGATAAAGTTTTAATGCGACTAAGTAGTTTTCATGTTGGAAGAAAAAATTCCCCAGTTCTGCATAAACAATTTTCTCTTCAAAATATTGAGCCAGTCGAACCCCTCTATCCAATATTTCCTTAGTCCCAAAAAGATACATATAGTTAATTAGATTCAAATATTCTTCCGTATATTTCTGGTCAAACACGACTAACTCATGCCTAACCATTCCTTTGACAAAACTTTTCATCGGTTCAGATGTATGTTCTTCAACCCAGTCCAGATATTCTTCGCGTTCACTCATGAGGGCCGATACTACGGCAATAGCCGCAAAAGTATTATTGCTTGGATCTTCATGCAAACACTTCTGAGCAATTGCAAAGGTTTTATCAAACTGACTATTGGCCAGAAGCATATACACCGCCGTCAAATCATCGCTACCATATTCTTTTATCAACAAGACCGAGTAGTAGGCAAGCACTTGTGGTAAGGGGACTCCCATCATAGTAGTGATTATAAAATGCAAATCTTCTTTGTCATCCTTTTTATAAACACTGTTCAATAATAAAATAATATCCTCTACGGGAAAATCCTTAATAATCATCAAAAGTCTTCTGAAACAGTCTGCTTGTTTATTTTCAAGTTTCAAGGATTCTACAAAGCTAGCAAATGCCTCCTCGTGTTGATTGCAATGCGAGGCAATTACACCTTTATAGTAATGAACATAGTATAGATTTAACGGGATAGAATTAACTTCAATATCATCATACTCATTGTGGAGCTTCAATACCAAATTATATTCTAATAATGCATGATTATATTTTTTTAATTCCATTAACACGTTTGCTAAATAGAAATGAAACATCGGATTGTCGGGGAATATTTCTAGCGCGTTGTTAATTTCTGATAGGATATCTTCAGTATTATATTTTAGAATTATCATGGCTTTTATGATATTCTCATGAGGTTTGGTATTGTATCCCATTAAGCTTATCCCGCTTTTAATAAACAGGCGAGCATACTTAATAGCATTTTCCCAGTCACCTAATGCACAATAACTATCACTAATATAATGGTAAAATGACTTATTACTCTCATCTTTATCTAATTCAGCAAGTAGCAGTTCTAAATTCCTTTCTGCCTTTTCTAGCTTATTAGTCCGAGAATACCCAGTATGGTAGATTAAAAGTTCCCTGTCTTTTGCTAGAAAAACCTCTAGTGTATTATTCTCTGCCGTCTTTTTTAGCATTTCATGAACACTATTGGTGTAACGAATATGTTTATCCCGCCTAAAAACACGGAATTGCGTAAATTCTTCAATCTTCTTGCCAGTTGCACTATCAATATTAATCATTTTACAGGCTATAACGTCATATTTCGAGTTTAGTTGTTGTATTAAAGAAACAATATTCTGTGCAGAATTGTTCACAAAGTACTCATCCGCGTCCAGAAAAATAATCCAATCTCCCGTCGCATGATTGATAGCATAATTCTTCGCATCAGCAAAATTGTTAGTCCACTCGTAATGGTACACCGTCGCCCCCATACTTATAGCAACTTCTACTGTCTTATCATTTGAGCCGGTATCAACTACAATGATTTCATCGACCGCATCTTTATAACTTTCTATGCAACGAGCAATATTCTTTTCTTCATTCTTTGCAATCATGCATGCGGATAATCTCATACTCTAATCCTCTTTCTTTAATAGAAAAAGGCCAGATTATAACTCTGGCCTCTAATGGTTAACCTTAATAAAAATTACCGGAGTAATTGAAGAACACCTTGAGGTTGTTGATTGGCTTGAGCCAGCATTGCTTGAGCAGCTTGGGAAAGGATGCTGTTCTTTTGGAAGCTCATCATTTCTTTCGCCATGTCTACGTCACGTATGCGGGACTCAGCAGCGGTTAAGTTTTCACTTGCATTTGACACGTTAGCAATTGTGTGCTCCAGACGATTTTGCAAAGCGCCTAAATATGAGCGTCCGGCAGATACGGAACTAAGTTGAGTTTCAACTGTAGTAATTGCCGTATTTGCAGCAGCCTGATTCGTAGAAATGTTAACTGCACTAAGCGCGGTATGAATAGCTGTCAAATCAACACCAGCCGTATCCAAATCTACATCAATAGCTTGAGATGCATTTGCACCAACGTGAATTTTCAACGCAGCAGTCGCAGATCCGTCCAACAGTTTTTGAGTGTTGAACTCAGTATTGTCTTTGATTCTTCCAATTTCGGAAGTTAATTGAGAGAACTCGTTTTGTAAAGCCGTACGGTCTGCTCCAACGTTAGTATCATTTGCAGACTGAACAGCAAGTTCTCTCATTCTCTGAAGAATGGAATGTACCTCGTTCAAGCCACCTTCGGCTGTTTGAATCAATGAAATACCATCTTGCGCATTACGAGCAGCTTGATCAAGCCCACGAATCTGTCCACGCATTTTTTCGGAGATTGCTAGACCTGCAGCATCATCACCAGCACGGTTGATGCGAAGACCTGAGGACAGTTTTTCTAGCGACTTACCGGTGCTTACGTTGTTAGCGCTTAACTGACGATGGGTATTGAGGGCTGACATATTGTGGTTAATAATCATTACATATTCCTCCTTGATTTTGATGCCGGGCATCCTTGCCCGTGCATTTGATGTTGTAGGGAGTAGGGCACCTTTCCCTCCGGCCGGTTGGGTCGAGGCTTGCTACTGTCCTGCTACTTAGTATATCGCTGCTTAGCGATATATTTCTTAGTCTAAAAAACGGCCAAATATACTATCTTTAAATAAATATCGCGCATTATCTCTCTATATCTCTAAATTATAGCTAATGTTAAAGTATTTCCCCAACATAGCATCCTTTCGCTTCTAGACCTTCTTATCGAGGAGTATTCCGACATAATCACGAATCGCTGCTAGAGTATCAAGTAATTCCCGGGGGGGGAATTCCTTGATAACTTGATGATTCTTCTTGTTAATAAAACGGACCATGAGGCGCTTGGTATCTTCATGCATTTCAAATTGCAGATCCGAGTCGATCGTCTTCATGAATCTATTTAGATGCTCTGCCAGATTATTAATATCTTCGCGGGTCAGCTCCTCTTTCCCCTGATCTTCTGAATCACCTTGATTTTTTCCCGCCTCGGATTTGTTGATTGACATAGGTTTATGTATCGAAAACTCTTGGGGCACCGCTACCGCAGAGTTCGATGAGTAGTTATTCGTGTTTATCTGTGTCGTTGCTTTGACCGCAGTTAAATCCATTTGACATCACCTTCTTTCCTTCAACATTCCTCTATATAGAATATCGGAAAAAAATCTAAATACTTGAGTAAACTTTAAAAATATAATAGGACCAAGCCCTCTAATCAGAAGTCTTAGCCCTATTAAAGTATCTAATCTCTTGTAATTATCGCTCTATCCCTATCCTAGTGCGAGGCAGAGAAATACTGAGTTCGTTCAGCTTTGCTAAATCATATGATGCTGATGCCTCTTTGTTCTCGGCGGCGATGGCATCATAGATCTCACCACGATAAATCTTTATTTCTCTAGGAGCCTCGATAGTGAGGCGGATGTTATCTCCTTTTATTCCAACTACGGTAACGACAATATCATCACCGATGACAATGCGTTCCCCCACTTTACGAGTAAGTGCAAGCATATCACCGACCTCCTTCGGAGGATCCTGTGGTAGTGGCATTCTCGAAAAGCCTATGGCGGATGGAGTACTTAGGGTTATCTAAGATAAGCTGAATGCCCAAACGTTGGTTTTTATTAATAACAAGTGGGGCTTGGAGATTAACTGTCATATCAGCCACCTTCTCTTTGACAGTTGCGACGAGAAAAACCTGTATGGCGCTTGTTGAGGCAATCCTCAACTCATCAGCCAATTCGTCCTCAAGGTTGAATTCATAATCCGAGAGAAAAGCAAAGGGATCCACAAGCAAAAAACTGAGATTCGGTTCCGTGATAGATTGAAGGAAGTAAAAAGGACTATCCTCAGTATGCGGTAAATGCACAAAGGCCTTCTCGTCGAGAAAGCCCGGAATTCCATGAGGGAAGCTGATTATTTGCTCTTCGATCACTTCTAGCTCCCCGAAACGTGTAGACTGTATGATCATAGTCTTTCCTCCTTGGATTCCAAATTTCACAGTTTAATAATCCCTATGCCTTAACATCAATAGTTGATATATCCACACGAGGGTATTGAGCGACCTGAAAACTCACCTTGCCTGGCACATACTCCCCATCTACGCTTCCCCTCACTAGGTTATAGTTGACCTTGCCTTCGATGACTTCGATCTGAGGAGGTATAGCTTCATAGCGCACAGAGGGTGCTATGATAGGCTCCCAACTGAGCTCGCCCTTCTTTGAAAAACGCGATTCGAAGGCTAAATCAGCAAAGGCATTGGAAGGGTTAGTAATCTGAGCCAAGCGATTTCCTTCGACTATAGTGGCTGCAATCGCATCTAAGGTCGCTTGCCTCCCGCGTTCGGCACACTCTTTAGATAGGGCCTCCCTAGTCTTGAGACCGATGGAGTGGTAAAATTCTGTGCTATCTATAGTCAATTTCCCCTTTGGCTGGCTGATTTCTAACCTAGGAGGGATTCTCTCCATCTCCAGTATGGGGTGCGTAGTTTTCTGGTTCAATTGAGCGTTTTGAATAGTATACTCAAGTCGAATCGGCTGTGAGGTTATATTTAGCTGAAGCATCTATGTCACCTCTAACGCATGAAGTCTACAAGTGATGGCTGAATAATCTTTGCTCCAACCGACAAAGCAGCTTGATAGACGTTTTCCGTGGTCTTAAAGTCAATGAGAGCCTCAGCCATATCTACATAGAGAACATTAGCCAGTGAGTTGGATAAGTTGGAAGCAGTAGCATCTAATTGGGAAACAATAGAGTCCATGCGATTTTGCCGCGCACCTAGCTCGGCACGAAAGTCAATGATGCTGTCTGATTGATTTTCCAATGCCGAAATGCTTGCTTGGATTCCTGCCTGGTCAGAAGTCTCTAAAGCCAAACTTAAGTCCTCCAAGATTTTAAACATTCCAATTTGAGTTGTATCAAGAGGATCCACCCCAAATAGCTTCCGTCCATTGACAGACACATCTATACTTAAGTTACTACCCACTTGGAACTTCATGACATCATCAGAACCCGCCCATTGGGTTACTCCCGGAATCGCTCCAGGTGGATAAGGCTCCTCATTGGCTGTCCCACCAAAAACATACTTAGTTCCTACCCGTGTATTGGCGAACTGCATTAACTGTTCTTTAATTTGCTTAATCTCGATGGCCATTTTCTTCTGATCCCCTATTGTATTGGTGCCATTAGCCCCTTGGAGCGCTAATTCCTTGGCTCTTTGGATCATAAGTGTCATCTCACCCAAGGTCTCATCTACTGTATCCAAATAGGATGTTCCTTCTTTTGCATTGTTTTTCCACTGTTCCATATGGGAGATGCTACTTTTATAGCGCAAGGCATTCTCAATTCCCACTGGATCGTCGGAAGGACGAGTAATCCGGCGTCCAGAGCCCATCTGATTCTGGAGCTTTTCCATCTGGCCTTGGGCCGAATTAAGATTACGCAACAAGTTATTAGAGAGCATATTATTGGTAACCCGCACGGGGATTCACCTACTTTCCAGGGGCTTACCCCTCATAATTAGATTTATGACCTTAATTAATATATTATCGCGTGATACCCATTCCGTTGACTATAGTATTGAGCATATCATCTAGCATAGTTACAATCCGGGCGGCAGCCGAGTAACTTTTCTGAAAGCGCACGAGATTGGTCATTTCCTCATCCAGAGACACTCCGGACAGGGATTCACGCTGATTAAACATATGATTTACAAGAACAGCTTGCCCCTCGGCCATCCGAGTTGCTTGCTGTACATCTACTCCCAGTTCGGAGATAGATGAGCCATAAAAGTCCCCAAAAGAAGCGGCAGATATCGTAGCTGGCGGTGTTCCACCGAGTGCCGGCGCCGTCCAACCTGATGACAATGAGGAAATATCTTGAGCAATTCCCCCGTCTCCGTAGGTGGTCTCACCCGTGGCTATCTTCCAAGGGTCTATAGTGAGTGCAGTATTCACTGAAATATTAGCAGCAGTTATGGTTCCAACACTTGTATCAAAAAAGTCCGGAACTGTAGCCGGAGGAGTAATGCCCCGGGCAATTCCTGTACTATGAATCAGGTTCACCGCTTCGGCGATTCCAGCAGCTAGATCATCATATTTCCGCCTCAAATAGGAAAGGTAAGCATCATCCTTACTTTCACCAGCACCTAGATTATAACCTGTACCACGCAATAAAAGATCGGACTGCAGCTTTCCCATCTTATCACCTAAGCTCACTGTGTTTCCAGCTAAGTGAGGGTGTCCGGCATCCCATCTCACCTCAGCAAAGGGAAGCCCATCGGCTCCCGCCATCACTGGCTCCGCTAACTGATAAGCTGTAGTATCATCCACGAGAATATTATTCACAACTTTATCATCACCGATATATACCTTAAAGATATTGACCTCACGATCTTTGAATGTGGCGTCTCGGCTTTCCACGACGCGGACGTTCACCATCTGTGAGAGCTCATCTACTAGGGTATCCCGCTTGTCTCTCAGGTCATTGGGATTGTCCCCTGCTACTTCTGCTCGTTTGATCTGGAAATTTAGTTCCTGAATCTGCTTGGCAGCGACATTGATTTGATTGATCTGGACACGGACACTAGAATCCAAACCCTTCTGCATTTCAGTAAGTTGCTGGTCAATATGATGAAACGTACCAGCGAGAGTTTCCGCCCGCTCGAGAAGAACAGACCGAGAACCCAGATTCTCCGGGTTCTTAGATAATTCGCTCCAGGCGTTCCAGAACTTGTCCATATCATTACTGAAGCTATTGTCGGCGGGCTCATTGAGAAGCCCCTCGACTTTATTTAAGTTATCTTGCCGGGCTGACCAGTAAGACTGCTTGGTGTTTTCCCAGCGATATTGCCGGTCTACGAAAATATCTCGTGCCCGCTCGATGCCCTGAACTGTCACTCCTGTGCCGATACTCAGATTATGTCCCATGCTGGGGATACTGCTGGGTACGGTGGCTTGGAGGTTGACGACTTGTCGGGTATAGCCCTTACTATTGGCATTGGCAATATTGTGCCCTGTTGTATCCAAGGCGGTCTGTTGGGATTCTAAGGCCCGCCGTGCAAGCTCTAATCCTGAAAATGTGGAGCGCATAAGAATCCTCCTCTAAATGCTTCGATCTAAAAAGTGAACATTGCTTTTGGGTTCATTTTCCTTGCCCCCAGGACGAACATAAGTGCTGCCATTGGGTTGAGCTGTCATTAAGCCGAGTGTTAAGTCAATGACCTTAATAGCTTGTTTTAAAAGCTGAGTGTTCAATTCATTAACCTGTCGTAAATTGGTAAGAACGTTATCTAATTCTGTCTTAACCCCTGTTAATTCAGGAAAACGCTCAGCTAATTCACTCAAGGTGATATTTTCAGGGGCTTTGCCTATCTCCCTTGCTATCTGCTCCGCCCACAGAAGACGTTCCTTTTCTAAACGGGAGGCTTCCATGATAAGCTGTTCTTCTCGAACAGTAGCTGCTTCAATCTCATGGAGGTTATTGTTCACCAGTGCCTGTTGCTTGTATTCTGCGAACATCTTAAGCTCCTCATAAAGAGCCGCCTGTCGTTTTAGATTTTCATTGAGTTGTTTGATCTCAGGCACAGTGCAACCTCCTCATGTCATCCGGTCTGCTTACTCGCCAGTTAACAGCTTGGCTGCGATGGCTTGAGCATCGATTCTGAATTCCCCTTGATTGATGCGCTCGGTTATCTCACGAATCCGATCTTCGCGAACTTCCGGCATTTCCTTGATCTTCTGCAGTAGGTTCTGATAAACCTGTCCTTTGTCAGATACCTTCATACCATCTTGCTCAAGACCGGGCACTGCAACTCTTCTACTAACCGCTGCCACCCGGTTAGTCGCTTGAACACTACCGATTGAGGACATTGATGTTCCATCAATTTTCATACGAATCCACTCCCGTACACACTATCTTATCTCTATTATCGGCATTCTCCTAAAAAACATAAGCGGCCATCATCCGAAATTATCTCGCTCATTATCCATATCCCTTCATTTTTCTCTTATTAACGCCTTCTTCCCTTGATAGAAGAAGTTTTTTGTGTTAATGCTAGTCCCTTATCTCATTTTCCTATATAATCATAGAGTATAGAACCTTGTTTCAGCAGGGCTGTCTGAGATTGGGGCTTAAGACCTATAAAGTTTTTTGAACTATTTTACGATAAAACTATATGCCCTCATTCTTTATCGAGTCCAAAAAATTAAGCGCAAAGGAGGTGGCCGGGCAGCCGGCCGTTACACAATGGACATTACAACGATACTCGGGATACTTATCGGTTTTGGTGCATTAATCATAGGTTTTCTCCTTGAAGGTGGCCATCTAAGCACTCTTTTCCTCCTACCGCCAGCTATTATCGTTTTTGGTGGTACCTTTGGAGCAGTCTTTGCTAGTTTTCCCTTGAGGGAAATGAAAAAATTCACTACCTGGATTAAAATAGCCTTCACAGAAAAAACCTACGGTACTGCCGAAGCCTACGATACCCTTATTCGTTTCGCTGAGAAAGCGCGCCGTGAAGGGCTACTCAGTCTCGAACAAGAGTTAGAAACGGTCGAAGATCGTTATACTCGCCAAGGAATGCAGTTGGTCATCGACGGTACGGATCCGGATATTACTCGTGAGATTCTCGAATCCGATATTGCCGTGATGGAAAAACGTCACAAAGTAGGCATCTCCGTTTTCGAAGCGGCTGGTGGCTATAGCCCGACCCTCGGGATTATCGGAACTGTAATGGGGCTTGTGCACGTCTTAGGCAATCTAACGGACCCCGACTCCCTCTCCAAATCTATTGCCGGAGCGTTTTTGGCAACCCTCTACGGTGTAGCCTTTGCCAATCTTCTCTACCTTCCTATCGCCACAAAGCTAAAGCAAAAGGATAGATTCGAAGTAGCCGCTATGGAAATGGTGATGGATGGGATCCTCTCCATCCAAGCAGGAGAAAACCCCTCTATCCTCAAAGAGAAGCTCAAGACTCACCTTGGAAATATGTCTTCTGAGCCCGTACCAGCTCGTGATGAATCAAGATCAGAGATTTTTAACATAAATTAATAACAAGTTTAAATAAAAAGTTTAAGATTGAGTAATAAACTTAAAGCATAGAATTTGGGTGAGATAATGGCAAGAAAACGCGGTGGAGAACCAGAGAAAGATAATTCGGAACGATGGCTACTTACATACTCCGATCTCATCACCTTACTCATGATTTTCTTCGTAGTGATGTACTCTATGAGCAAGGTTGATGCCGATAAATTCCAAGCCATGGCCGAATCCCTCAACATTACCTTGGGAGGAGCCTCAGCTGCTCAAGTTGAAATCGGAACCTCTCCCTCTGGGCCGAACCTAATCGAGACGTTTCCCGCAAAAACACCAGAGCCTTCCGGGGAAACCTTGGATGAAGGGAAAGGTGCAGGCCTCGGCAATGCGGATATCGAGAACATGACGATTGAATCGATCAAGCAGAAACTGGATAAATTCGCCTTTGATAATCAGATTGAAACCAAGCTGGTCTCCTCTATTGAAGAGAGAGGTCTGGTCATAAGTATCCAAGATACACTCCTTTTCGAGAGTGGCTCTGCGGTCATTACCCCGCGAGCACGCGAAATCCTCGAAAAAATCAATAATGTGCTGGCCTCCGCTCCCAACTATATCAAAGTCGAAGGACACACAGATAACCTCTCTATTAGTACTGACCGTTTCCCTAGCAACTGGGAGCTATCTGTTTTAAGGGCAACCAATGTCCTCCATATCATGCAAGAAACAATTCATGCTGAGCAGCTTTCTGCCACAGGCTACGGGGAGTTCCGCCCAGTCACCAACAACGATAGCGAGGCCAACCGAGCCAGAAATCGTCGCGTCGACCTCGTCATACTCCGCTCCAAATACGACTTAACGGAGCCGGGACAATCCCTAGAAGCTGATCCAACTTCCGGTACCATCCCAACTCCGTTCAATAATCCGTAATCAACAGTTTGTCTGGCGAATCTCCTGAGTTATCGTTAATAGTAGAATAATACTCTAATCTAATAAATCTTCATCAAAAAGAGGGTTGACCATAGAGTATATTCTAGAGTTTGCCTAACAATCTTAAGAAACTACCCAAGGATTTTGTTTTACAAAAGTGAACGCCTTCTAAGCGAGCGGAAAACCAATCTTCGCGAAAAGCACGCAGCGGAGACGGGCTGGAAACAGGACGTTTCCAGCTGGCCATTGAGCAGGAGCGATTTGGCCAGGTTACCCGTCGAAGCGGAGTGCTTGAGCGTTAGATTGGTCCGCGCAGCTTACTGAGTGAACGATGTAAAACAAAATCCTGGAGACCACTGTCCTTGGTTAACACTCTTAATCATACTACAACTAATAAGCCAACGATTTGATCGCCCGATACACAATATCCGCAGCTAACTCCACTTGTTCAATCTTCACATTCCCCAGCGAATCCTGTGGGGTATGATTATTCACCAGCCACTCCCGAGCCAATAGGGTCACCGCAGGGATACCTGCTTGAGCAAAGCTTATCTGATCGCTGTTATGCCCACCACTCTCCACCTGCATGGCACTGGCGCCGGCATCCGCAGCTGCCTTTTGGACCGCCTGGCAGGCTATATCCGTAGTGTTCGCAGTCCAGAGACCAAAATTACCGACCATGCCATTTCCTACGGTATCGACATTCACGACCGCTTTAATTCTCTCAAGAGGTATGGTGGGATTTGCTACAAAGGTCTTAGAACCTAAAAAACCCATTTCTTCCGCACTCCAGAAGGCGAATACAACTGTCTTGCGGGGAGTCTCTTTCTCCCGAACCAGACGGCGGATGACGCCGAGAACGCAGGCTACTCCGGATGCATTATCGTTGGCTCCCGGATAGACATTACCTTTATAGACTCCCAGGTGGTCATAATGAGCCGATATAACTATAATCTCTTTTTCCGTCTTCCCCACGAGACCACCCAGCAGGTTCAAACTCGGAGCACGTAGCATTTGCGTATTACCAACGGAGAAGGTTAAACGACTACCGACAAATTCCTCTTTGACCTCCGGAATGGTAAAGGCTTGGGCATAGCTCCGTTCTTTGTCTCCCAAGGGTTTCAAGCCTAGCAAACTCATTTCCCGAGACAGGTACTGTGAAGCCCGACCTTCACCAACTGCACCAGCTCGACGCCCTTCCATCTCGCCTGAACTTAGAGCAAGGATATCATCCATAGCCGTTCTGCTTAAGCTCTCGGACTGGAAATACTCATTAATAGTTTGGGCTTCCGGCGGAATGAGATAGAGCTTTGCCCGAGGTTGCGCCAGCAAAGGCTCAACAACCGATTTTACTTTGTAGCCTACACCGGTCCAAGGTAAGGCTATGGCCCCGAGACCAAGGAGTATTTTCAGAAATACCCGTCTTGTTTGCATGAACAACGTCCTTTCAAGTCCATTACAGGGGGAATAAAGATGCCGCTACGAATTAACGTGTCTCAACAAGCAGAGTCCCTCACCCGTTCCTCAGGCTCATCTCCGAAGGGGGATCTTGATTTCAACAAGGTCCTCACTCAAACTCGGAAGTTGCAAAGCCAAGAGCTTCAGGAATTTTTAACTCGTCTTGAGAAAAAGGGACAGCAACTCGCCGAGAGCTTCTCCCTGCGTGATCTAACTGATTTTAAAGATATGGTCAAATCCTTTTTGCGTTCGACCTTCGGTCAAAGTCGTCAGGTCTCCGAAGAATCCTTTTGGGATTTCCAAGGACGGCCCAAAGTGCTTTCCCGGATCAACGAAATTGATAAGGCCCTTGAAGACCTCGGACAAAAGGTGCTAGATACCCAGGCCAAACCTTTAGAAATTCTCACGCAAGTCGACGAAATTCGCGGCTTGATTATCGACTTATTGGGATAATTCACTTACAAATAATTACAGACGAAATGAGGTATCACCATGGCTATTCTAGATACAAATACCTACGAATGGTTCGTTAAGGCATTCCACCCGAAAAGCGGCTTGGATCTTAACTTCTATAAGCAAAATCAAATGGAGAGACGCATCAATAGCTTTATGTCCTCCCGTGGCTATAAAAATTATCCCGATTTCATAAAGGCCCTTGACCAGGATAAAGATCTCTACGACGCCTTTTTCAAGCATCTAACCATCAATGTCACCCAATTCTTTCGGGATACAAACCAATGGAAGACCCTGCGTGAAGAGATTCTCCCCAAGCTCCTAGAAAAGAAAGTACCTCTGAAAATCTGGAGTGCCGGTTGTTCGAGCGGTCAAGAGCCCTATTCCATGGCTATCACCTTGATGGAATATTTCCCCCAAGCACGCTTCACAATCTTAGCTACGGATATCGATGTGAACGTACTTGAACAAGCGAAAAAAGGAATCTATAAAGAAGCTGATTTCGCGAGCACGGCCCCAGAGATTATTCCCAAGTATTTTACGCCCGTGGATGGGGGCTATCAGATTAAGGAACAAGTCAAACGGGCGGTAACCTTTCAAAAGCAAAATCTCCTCACTGACCGCTTTGATTCAGGATTCGATTTGCTCGCCTGTCGCAATGTGGTGATTTACTTTACAGAAGATGCTAAGGATATGCTTTATCGCAAGTTTTCCGATTCCCTAAATCCGGGAGGGATTCTTTTTACAGGGAGTACAGAGCATCTTTTTGGCATGAGTCATTTGGGCTTTAAACTCGTCTCCTCTTTCTTTTACCAAAAGCAGCTCTAATCGTCAATAGTTTCTTTCGTCTACCCCATTATAACTGAAGCTGGGTCTGTCGCAAATCGTTGGTGAGCAAACGTAGGCGGCAGACCCTTTTTTGATAAAGGTTGTCCATTCAAAATCGTATACGTGTACGATTTTGAATGGACAAGACCCGAAAGAATCGTTCGCTTTTAATCGACTTTTTACACGCTTATTTACTATAATTCTTTCGTCAAACCCAGGAAACGAGCAAGCCAAGCGGGTACCCGGGTATATTTTGTCGGACATTTCACTTTCAAATCTCTTTAGATTTTGTTAAACTTTAACTAACATTCACTTATAAAATACTAGGTCAAGCGGCTAACTAAAACTAAGAGGAAGGTGGGATCTGTATTGTACTTCCACGATAATCTTATCATCTGTTATGTCCAAGACCCCAGCTGTGATCGTTTTCTCTTCCAGCTGGCAGGTGGAGAGGTATGTGAGGTAAGCAAGGAGGTGTTCTTTGCCCAATGGCAGGAGTACCGTGACTTGGAGGTAGCACGTGCTCTTGAAGAAGGAGCGATCTATCGTCCGCTGCCTGTAACCATGTCCATCACCTGCAACATTAAATGTCTGCCCATCAATATGAATCAGAGGCGCAAACGTAAATCGGCTTATTTAATGCAACAGCCCATGCTTGCTCATGGCTAATGTATAGGAAAGAGCTGAAAACGGATGCGTCTTTTGTTTATACAAAAAAGGGACTTTATAGTCCCTTTTTTGTGTATCATTATTCTTTGTAAATCGTATTCAGTTCGTGTCTTTTTTTCTGAATGCCATTAGGGCGTGGGATTGGATTGTTGGTAAGCTGCTACCAACTCATCGACGTGATATGTCATCCCTTTGCCTTTGTACTCCAGCGAAACCTGCTGGGCTGTAGGATTGTATCCAATATACTTCATCCCTAGCTGTTTTGCCATGTTTGCCAGTTCAATACGCGCGCCTCGTCCTAAGTCTTGAAATTTCATGGTGCACACGCCCCTTATACCATTTTCTCTCTGTAAGGTAAATCTCGGGAGTCTGGAGTACTGTATTCAGTTTTCGAGTCTTCTAAGAAAGACAACCTGCGGCTTAAGCTAAGTGCTTTATTAACACTTTGTTAACCGGATGTTAAGATAATCATATCCTATTCACCCTCGCGTTGCAACTTGCTTTTCCCCACGAATAACTCTTAATCTTTTGCTTGTCTGACGACATCGATGACGGTTCCGTCCCGGTATTCTACCACAGCCACGACGCGGTCGGTAAATTCTACCGTTTCCGGTACCCCGGTTAAGCTCTCAGATATTCTTTTAAGTTCATCAACGGATGTAATAGGTAAATCACTATCTTTCAGCTTTTCCAGAAGATCTTTGCGGCGGGGGTTGATGGCGATTCCTCGCTCCGTAACCAAGACATCGATGGTTTCCCCAGGTGTCGTCACGGTAGTGACACGATCCTTAATAACCGGCAGCCGGCCTTTGGTGAGGCTAGTCACGATAATCGCGATCTTCGAGCCCGCTGCAGTGTCATTATGCCCTCCGGACGCTCCCATAATGACGCCATCGGAACCGGTCACTACGTTAACATTAAAGTCTGTATCGATTTCTGTGGCACCTAGAATCATGACATCTAAGTTATTGACGATGGCCCCTTTATCATGCGGGTTACCGTAGAGAGAACCGGACATAGCTTGGTGGCGAGGATTCTCACGGTAAGAGGCCACGGCTTTTAAGTCGAAGCACTGGACATCAAAGAGGTTTCTAAATAGCCCTTCATTGAGCATATCTACGATATAGCCAGTGATACCACCGGCAGCAAAACTTCCCACAACATTCTTTTCCTGCATGTATTTACGTACTTCGGCAGCAACGGCTAAGGATGTACCACCTGCACCGGTTTGGAAGGACATCTCGTTTTGAATATAGCCCGCTTCATTAATCAATTGGGCAGCCATTTTGGCAATTCGCAATCCCACGGGATCCTTGGTGACCGTAAGAGTTCCGGAAACAATACCATTGGCGTCACCGATCGATTCTACCTGAACCACATAATCAACGAAATCCTGAGTGATTTCAATGGGGCAAGCCGGATAAGGGGCGAGATGATCGGTAACAGCCACTACTTTATCCGCAAAAAACGCATCAGCAACTGCATAGGATAAGGTACCACAAGCTGCAGGGCCTCCTACACCGTTGACATTACCATAAGCATCGGCAGTCGGTGCAGCGATAAAGGCTACATCCACGTGCAAGTCACCGCTTTCAATAGCCCGCGGACGTCCTCCGTGACTCATGAATACAGCAGGATGCTTTAAGAGGCCTTGGGAAATAGCTTTCGCCACAGGTCCAGGCGAAATATAATTCACAGAAATTTTGGTAACGATCCCTTTTTTCATGTAATCCACAAGTGGCTCATGGATAGGGAAAATCCCGGTAGCGGCTACGTGAATGTCTTTGTAGCCCCGCTGAGCTACGACTGCCATCACTTGATTGAGGACATAGTCCCCATTTCTCAAATGGTGATGGAAGGATAAGGTCATCCCATCCTTAAGGCCCACTTTGTCTAAGGCCTCTTCGATATTAGCTAATAGCTTCTTCTCCCCCGGCTTAACCGAACGAAGGGTTACCGAGGCTTTCGCTCTCTCCCCATAATTGGCAAAGGCCCCCATGAAAGGTTTAACCTCACCATATCCTTCTATATAATCTGGAATCTCTCTTCCAAGTATATTCTTCATGGTACTTCTTTCATCCCTTTCCTAAATAGCAATTTATTGAAAAATGGCATTGAGGGTATCGACTTGGCGACCATCTAAGGCTAGTTTACCGGTGAAGCCCAATCTTTTCGCCGCCGAAGCGTCATTAGCCAAGCCTTCGTAATCATTACCGTCTAAAAATATGGTGTCAATAGCGTCGATTCCGGCAGCCCGGCAAGCGATGCCAACTCGGCCACGCACAAAGTAGAGCTCCGCGCCCTCTTTTGTCCGTTGAGTTCCGAACTCAGCCATAAGTCCTTCCCCATTAAACCACAACCCGGTCACCCGAGGGGAAGAGCCCATAAGTTGATTAATATTTTCTATGCCAAAAGCGGTTTCCAAAACTGGAATCACCTCAACGGACCCCACAGGAAACCCTTCTTCTTTTTCAATCTTAGTTAGTATACCTTCTACTTGCTTGATCACTTGCTCGTTTGCTTTGGGTATAATCAAGGCGCCTGGCTTCACACGGGCAATACGGTCCACGTCTTTTTGTCCCTCATCAGTATCGAGGGGATTTACTCGTACCATGACTTCTACTTGAGAATAGTCTAGGAAGCTCAGGGCTTCTCTCACCAAGTTACGGGCACTATCTTTATCTTGGGGGGCTACCCGCTCCTCTAAATCAAAAATTACCACATCCGGATCGAACACGGGTGCATCTTGTATGCTTTTGGGATTATTACCGGATATAATCAAAAGACTTCTTCTTAGCCTTTTCATATAAAAAACGACTCCCTTCTTTTCTCCTTAGCTTTCCACCATGGTTTCAAAATTACGCGATACACTTGGATACGCCAATATATAAAACAGTGTTTCAAAACCATTCTATAAAACTATTGTTCTAAAGATTCAACTTAGACAAGTGCTCTCTCCAACGCAGTTTGAACACGAGCTCGTATGGTGTAGTTCAAGGCCCCTTTATCCTGAACTTTAATAATGACGTCCTCTGCCCCCATTTTCGCGACTTGGTCTCTGACCACTTGCTCAATTTGTTTGCCAAATTGTTTGAGGATGACGCGTTTAGTTTCCAGCTGAACTTGAACTCCGCCTTGTTCATTAGGCGCAACGGTTATAAGCACGTCATTAGATTCGAAGGCTCCTGCCTGTGCTGTTTTGCAGATCTTCATAAAATTCCCTCCTTAGTTATAAAAATATTTCAACGGAATTTGCCGCAAGTGGCATATGTCCGCTTTTAGCTATTATCCAATTTCTCAACAGTGGACTATAAATGACTCTTAAATAGGGTTGCAAAATATCAACAATTTATGCGAAGAAAACCTACTATCCCTTTTAGTTTAAACCCATTTTTCCTTCTTTGACAATAGGAATACATTATGTTGCAAAAGTATGAAAATTCATTCGGAGTAAGAAAAATTACCAGAGACAATACCCCGTGAATCGATTATAATTCAGATAGTTGCCTAGATTGAGCTATGATTAGATCAATCATACATTCATAAGGAGGGGTCTTTGTTGAGTATTTTTGAGGCTCTAATGCTGATGTGTTTCGGGGCTGCCTGGCCTTTTTCAATTTATAGATCTTATGTGTCCCGTTCCGTTGAAGGCAAAAGCGCCTTTTTCCTGATCATTATTTTGTTAGGCTATGTCGCCGGTATCCTTCATAAACTCTTCTTTCAATATGATTTAGTAATCTACCTCTATGTCTTGAATCTTATCATGGTGTCTACCGATTTTCTGCTCTACCTACGCAATCGCCGCCTAGCTAAGACGCATCAACTGATTTCCGAATCCACCCTCTAATAGCCGATTGTAAAGGTTAAAACAGGGCAGGATAACTATAGAAAAACTTGAATGGGAGTGACAAGCTTGAGCGAAGATAAAAGCCAATTAGAAGAACGTCTTATGATCGGTTTACACGGAACCCCCGAACTCAAGCTAGGTGAGAAGCTTGAACATCTCGGTGTCTTTCGCGAGCGCATTTTGAGATTACTGACCAAGGACCAAGTCGACGACAAGCAGATTTACCCAGAAATCGAGGAGGCACTGAAAGACCCACGTTCTACCCGTCTTCTCCTCAACGGGGATTTAGCCTTTGATTTTCGTGCCAAATATATAAAAATTGCTCGCCAATACAATAAACCTTACACAGTCGTCAACGATCCGAGATTAAAGGGCGAGGTCGGTCTTGTGGTGGCTTCTGATCAGGCGGTGGATGTCAATGAAGTTGAGGTCAAATAAAACATGAGAGACAAAACCAAAGCATACTAGGGTTTGTCCCTCACTCGATACACATAGTGGTTTTTCTATGGTTTTAAGACAACCTTAATACAGTTATCCTTCTTCTCGTCGAATATCTCATAAGCATGCTCTCCTTTATCCAAGGACAAACGATGAGTAATGATATCCGTAGCATCAAATCGTCCAGTTTTAATATGATCTAGGATCCGATCCACATAAGAATGGGCAGGACATTGTCCCATTTTCAAGGTGATATTTCTAGAAAAGAAATCTCCTAAAGGAAATAGATTATATTTAGCTCCATAGACGCCCACTAATGACACTGTGCCACCTTTGCGTACTGCTTGGGTGGCAATTTCAATGGCCGACTTCGATCCTCCTTGGAGTTTTAAGATGGTCTCAATCTTTTCAATCGTCGAGGCTTTACCATCCATGCCTACGCAATCAATGACCACGTCTGCACCTCCCTGCGTTATCTCCTTGATATATTCTCCCGTATTATCATGTTCTTCAAAGTTAATTGTTTCCACACCGTAATTCCGATAGGCGTGGTCCAACCGATAGCTAATATGGTCTACAGCAATCACGCGCTTTGCTCCCTGGAAAATAGCCCACTTGATCGTCAATAGACCCACAGGTCCACACCCAAGAACTACAACCACATCTCCCTTTTTTACCCCACCATTTTCTACTCCCCAATAGGAAGTTGGAAGTATGTCCGTGAGAAATAGAACCTGTTCATCTGTTAGTTCTTCCGGAATAATCCTTGGCCCTACGTTAGCGTAGGGGACTCTTAGGTATTCAGCCTGCCCGCCATCATAGCCTCCAAAGGTCGAGCTGTAGCCAAAATAAGCCCCCGTTTCCCCATTGGTATTGGAATTATCACATTGGCTCCACAGGTCATGCTCACAGTACCAACAATGCCCACAAGCGACTGGAAAAGGAACGATAACACGATCGCCTTTTTTTAGTTTATGGACTTCGTCCCCAACTTCTTCAACTATGCCCATGGTTTCATGCCCTAGGACAAAACCCTCCGGCATATTGGGCACCATACCGTGAATAAGATGGAGATCCGATCCGCAGATGGCTGTCGAAGTAACTTTAACGATGATATCATCTTGGTTAATTATTGCTGGGTCACCGACATTTTTAACTTTTACATCTCGAACTCCCTCATAAACAATAGCTCTCATAGTACACCTTCTAGAATAAGTATTTTATATAGCTTTCTCTTGGAGGTGGGGAACTATTCAAAGCTGTAATTTCAGTTGACAATAAAAAAGAGCTGCAAAATGCAACTCTACATAAAATACTGAAGATCAGGCGAAGCCAATCTATAAGCCGGGTTCTGTTCCTTCCTTTCAGAAGGCGATGATCATCTATCTAGGACCGTTGTTACCAACGGCCTCAAGCGACCTTACCCGGAGACAAAAACGGGCCGTTCATAGTCTCCCTATTCAGTCTTGCTCCAAGTGGGGTTTGCAGGGCCAGCCTGTCACCAGGCTGCCGGTGAGCTCTTACCTCGCCTTTCCACCCTTACCTACTCGAAAGTCAGTCTAGCGACCAACCTCCGCTATCGGCGGTATATCTCTGTTGCACTGTCCTTAGGATCTCTCCCACTGGGCGTTACCCAGCACCTTGCCCTATGGAGCCCGGACTTTCCTCAGAAGCAACCTTTCGGTTCCTGCTTCCGCGACCATCTGATTGACTTCGCTTAACTATATTACTTCATTCTGCCCTTTTGGTCAAATTGATTAATATGGATTTGCTTCCAATCTAATTAATTTTTTGCAGAGCTTTCTCAGATTCTTCTAACTCTTCCATCTCTGCATCGATATCCATCAGTGATGTTAGCAATTTTGCTTTACTTTCCTTGACACCTTGAGACAACTGCATGATGATACGATTACGCTCTTGGCTTAAAATTTCGGTACGACTCATAAATTATTCCTCCTTATTTATAAGTGAACTTTAAGTGGCGAGCACCTAAATTCATAGTAATTAAAGTGAATTTTCACTCACCTTTAGTTTAACAGAACTATTATTTATAATCCGTGATTCAAATCACTAGATTCACTTTTTTTAAGGAAAGTGACCTATAGTGACTGCCAAGGACTCTTCATTCTTTGACTTATTAGCACGTCTACCCCAGCTAGAGCTTTTTCGTTACTTAAATACCCAGCTAGAGTCTGTACCATGGGAACTTCACCCCAGAAATGACCCATATCGATGATGGATAATCCTGCCTCCAGGGCATCTAAAGCTTCATGATGATCCACATCGCCTGTAATCAGGAGATCCACCCCATTGAAGAGGGCCTTAGCAATGAAGCTACCGCCGCTGCCATTCACTATGGCTACTTTGCGTATCCGCCGCTGAGAGTCTCCCGCTAAACGTAAAACAGGCTTCCCTTCAAGGTTCGAGGGCGCAAGCTTCTTCAGCTCAACAGTCAGTAAGCTTGCTATGGCCTCCAAACTCACTGGCTCCTTGAGATATCCCATCACCCCATAACCCCGAGTTGCACCCGTATTAAAGAGCGGAATCAAGTCATAAGCTGGCTCCTCGTATGGATGAGCCGCATCCGTAACTCGCAAATACTCCATCTTGTCCAGAGCCAAGGCCTTCCCCAAGCTCCAGCAGGAAGAGTATGTAGTTTGATCCAAATTGGTATGGGCGGCATAATAACCAATCCCAGCCTGAACAAGTTTTAGAGGCAAGTGTGCTCCTTGACTATCTGAGCGCAGGTTCTTAAGGGGCCGAAACATAATCGGATGATGCGCGACGATAAGCTGGGCATCCTTTTGTATGGCCTCTTCCAATATGCCCGGAGTAAGATCCAAGGTCACTAGAACTCTCTCGACAGAAGATGAAAAGCTTCCTACCAACAGACCGACATTATCCCACTCTTCAGCCCACGCCTTGGGGGCAATCTTTTCAATGGTTTGCGCAATTACACCGACCGAAACAGGCATTTCTCCATCCCCTCCAACACCCTGATGCTCAGGTTATACTCATCTATTCGCTTCTGCACTTTCGTTTGGGCTGATTTCTGCATCTCACCAATGGTTCTCTGTAGCGTTTGTTTTTGCTCATGAATCAGAACCTGCAGCTCTTCTTGAGGATTTTCGAGGCCCAGGGGGCCAAATTCCCAAATCCACTTCCTAATCAGACCTTCGGATAGTTCTTGATCTTGTTGACTCTCTGGAGAGGCCACGTCTATGAGAAGCTTCCCGAGCCACGTATGAACCTTTGTCTGCAATTCTTCCCATGTGTACCCTACACGACGGGAGAAATGCATGACCACGTAGATACGTCCTTCTTCTGCTACATAGCGTTCCTCTATCATCTTCCAGCCCTCTTGAAGTAAGGTTAAGCGGACTTTGCCTTCGGCGCCTTGGGGCTGCAGAATGAGGTCCTCAACCTGGGACATCACCAACCCTTGGGCAGCGAAAATTTCCAACATCGTGTTCCCACCCATCCCCGCTAAGGTCAGTGTATCCACTTCCCCCGGCTGAATCGGTGTTAAGCCATCTCCATAGCGGACATCGATAACCGAGGTTAAACCACGTCCTTTAATGGCGGCACAGGCCGAGCGATACGGTCCTTCGTGGACATCCACGGCGATAGCCTTCTCTATTCTTCCACTTTCCCACAGGTAGATGGGCAGATAGGCATGGTCTGTTCCAATATCGCCTAGCTGCGAACCCTTAGGCACAAAGGTTGCCACCATGTGTAGGCGTGGACCAATATTCACCGAAACTGTCATAAGAAATCTCCTTCCGACTCCTTTAACTATGGCATATGTCAAAAATAGCGAGATGTTATACACATCTCGCTACATTCGTTCTAAATGGTGACCCGTACGGGATTCGAACCCGTGTTACCGCCGTGAAAGGGCGGTGTCTTAGGCCGCTTGACCAACGGGCCGTTTCGGGTTGGTGGGCCCACCAGGATTCGAACCTGGGACCAACCGGTTATGAGCCGGGGGCTCTACCGCTGAGCTATAGGCCCAAAAAAAATGGCTCCCCGAGTAGGATTCGAACCTACAACCTACCGGTTAACAGCCGGTTGCTCCACCATTGAGCTATCGAGGAATGCTCTCGCAGGGTTTATTATACGAGATTCGTATTTACTAGTCAAGCATTAGGGACAAATTTTTATTTCTCAAATTTATCCCTAGCTCAACCCAATCGATAGACAAATGCCATGCTTTTCAAAAGTAGGTCTTATTCTAGATAATCCTTGAGCTTTTTGCTCCGACTAGGATGGCGAAGTTTCCGCAGTGCTTTCGCTTCAATCTGACGAATCCGTTCGCGGGTCACCCCAAATTCTTGACCGACCTCTTCTAAGGTACGGGTGCGGCCATCATCTAAACCAAAGCGCAGACGTAATACCTTCTCCTCGCGAGGAGTAAGTGTTTCCAAGACTTCTTCCAGTTGCTCTTTTAGGAGGATGAAGGACGCCGCTTCAGAGGGCGCTGGCGCATCCTCATCGGGGATAAAGTCCCCTAAGTGAGAGTCTTCCTCTTCTCCAATCGGTGTCTCGAGGGATACAGGCTCTTGTGCAATCTTCATAATTTCCCGCACTCGCTCCACGGAGATATCCATTTGGGTGGCGATTTCCTCAGGGGTTGGTTCGCGACCTAATTCTTGGAGGAGTTGACGCGAGACACGGATGAGCTTATTAATGGTTTCTACCATATGCACTGGAATCCGAATCGTGCGTGCTTGATCAGCGATCGCCCGGGTAATCGCTTGCCGAATCCACCAGGTAGCATAGGTAGAGAATTTGAAGCCTTTAACATAATCAAACTTTTCTACCGCTTTAATCAGACCAAGATTACCCTCCTGGATTAAGTCTAGGAATAGCATCCCCCGGCCTACATAACGTTTGGCAATACTGACAACCAGACGCAGATTAGCTTCTGCTAAACGGCGTTTGGCGCTCTCATCTCCTTGCTCCATCCGTTTGGCAAGTTCGATCTCTTCTTCAGCGGAAAGAAGGGGAACTCGGCCAATCTCCTTCAGGTACATACGGACTGGATCATCAATCCCCACACCTTCAGGAATAGAAAGGTCCACATCGACCTCTTCTTCTACTTCATCCTCATCCACATCGTCATCTGCAATGGTATCATTGACCTTGACTAAGGCTTCGACTTCACCTGACTCATTGATGACGTCTATTCCCATCTTGCCAAGTTGTTCATACACTTCGTCAATTTGATCGGCGGTGAGCTCAATTCCTTGGAGGGCATCCATGATCTCCCGGTAGGTTAAAGAACCCTTCTTCTTGCCTTGTAGAATCAGTTCCTTCACCGCATCGAGCTTCAATTGATTAACGCTCATGGATTCCCCTCCTTCCTGAGGCTCTTTCTTTTTTGTGCTCATGACCTTAGTTTTCGCCACTTCTCAACCGCTCTCCTATCTCTTTTAGCAGGGCAAAAGCGCCTGCCAAATCACCGGATTTTTCTAAGTCCACCATGCGAGCCTGAAGCTCTTCTACTGTTTCTTCCTCTTTTAGGGAATGAATCTGTTTCAGACAATCTTGAAAAAGTCGTTCCGGATGGGATAAATCTATCTCCTCAAGCATCAGCTCGGCAACTTTGCTTAACAAAGCATCAGAGTCCATGTGCGGTAGAGCTCCATTATCCAGTTTGGGTGCTTTTTCAATATGCGTATATATCTGTTGATGATAGGGTACTTTCCAAAATCCTGCTTCGAGATCTGCCTTAAATTTGGAGAGGGGAATCAGCTGCTCAAGCAAAAGACGCAAAAGAAACCGCTCTGCTCGATACACCCCATCAGAGACTGACACTTCATCTGAAGATGGATTTGCACACCTATTGATATTATCCCTGTTTTTTACATAAATATCCTGTTTCTGCCTTAAATTTTCCTTGTCAGCCGTCTTTTTCGCAGTTTTTTGATCAAATCCGGCGATTTCCTCTTGGACTTTATCTAAGGTTAGACTAAGCTCCAGACTTAGAAACCGCTCGTACCCTTCCCGCTCGACCGGGCTCTGAACTTTCACGATATCGGGTGCTAGTTCTCGGACTAATTCCGCTTTCTCCGGAGCTGATCCGGGAGGGTTAGTTTTGATTAACACATGGTATTTAAATTGAATATAAGGCTCTGCTTGGGCGAGAGCTTTATTAAATTCTTCTACTCCGAAGGTTTTCAAGTATTCATCCGGGTCCTTAGCTCCGCTTAGACTTAAGACATCTACGCGAAAGCCCATATCCCGCACTATTTCTCCGGCTCGTAGTGTTGCCTGAATTCCTGCCTGATCCGAATCGTAGACGATAACTACTCGTCCTGTGTAGCGACGAATCAATTTAGCCTGGTCACGGGTTAAAGCTGTTCCTAAAGAAGCTACCGCGTTCTTGAAGCCTGCTTTTTGCAAGGCGATAACATCCATGTAACCTTCTGCCAACAAAGCGAATCCTCGTTCGCGGATTCCTTGATGGGCTCGGTGCATACCATATAAATGATGTCCCTTGTTAAAAAAAGCAGTCTCAGGTGAGTTCAAATATTTGGGTGTTGAATTATCTAAAACTCGCCCGCCAAAACCGATGGTTCGTTGACGCGAGTCAAGAATCGCAAATATGACCCGATTACGAAAACGATCATAAAATCCGCGGGACCTTCCTTCGGATGGTTCTCGTTCTAAAGCAAGCCCTGCCTGAACCACCTCTTGGGGGCTTACTCCTCGTGCGCTCAGCGCCTCAAGGAGGTCCTCCCAGCGTTCTGGAGCATAACCCAAACGAAATTGCTTGATGGTTTCATCATCTATCCCACGTTGCCGAAAATACTGCCTACCTGGCTCTCCTTCGGGCTTATGCAGCAAGACTTCATGAAAATAACCCGTTGCCCAATCGTGAATCTCTTCCCAACGACGTCGACGGGTTTGCTGTTCCTTCTCTCGGGGCGAAAGTTCTTTTTCCGGAAGAATTATGCCGTGTTTTTCAGCTAGATTCTCTACCGTTTCAAGAAAACTCCAATTCTCTTTTCTCATTAAAAAGGAAAAAACATTACCACCTGTATGGCAACCAAAACAATAAAAGATCTGCTTTTCTGGGGTTACCGTAAAGCTCGGCGTTTTCTCCGCATGAAAGGGACAGAGGCCTAAATAATTCTTCCCTTTGCGTTGAAGCCGTACATAATCGGAAATTGTATCGACGATGTCCGAATGCAATCTAACTTCTTCAACGATTTCTTCAGGAATTCTATAATCCACCGATTGTTCTTCGCCACCCTATGCCATATTTTTGACAAAATGTCAAGATAATAGTACATTTATTGTTCGCCAAAAAACTCTGGAATCCTCTTTTTAACTATTTCTTTAAAATCCGGCGTTAATGGTGTACAATATATATTCTAGGTATATTTATTATCTCTAATTTATTATTCTACTTTGCTTAACTATTTCCTCCTTTATTTCGACTTTTTCTTTCCTTTACTTCAAATGGAACCGTCTATCCTTTTCCGCTTAGCTTTTTCGTGCTAAAATAAAATAAGAAAGGTGGGAGGTCAACCATGAATAAATTGAAATTTCGCAGTTTCATCCTTGCTGTTTCTTTTTTGTTCTTTGTCTTTACAACGGTAGGCTGTGGATCCGATGATATCTCTAAAAATACCCCGCCCACGAATACCTCTTCACCCAATGGCGCTGAGCCCCAACCTCCTGAACCCACTGCGACCGTTGACAAAACTATGGATGTTACACTATATTTTCCTACCCCTGATGCTTCGGGCCTTGTCGCTACGAAACGGACTCTCAATGTGACCGAGGAAACTAGCGCGGCTGCCATAAAAGAAATTTTTAAGGAATTTACCAATCCTTCAACTGGGTCCGTTGCCCCCCTTCCCGAGAAAACGGAACTTCTCGATGTTAAGATTAAAGACGGTGTGGCAACCCTTAATCTTTCTAAATCCTTTCGAGAAAACTTCAAGGGTGGTACCACCGGGGAGGAAATGGTTCTTTTCAGCATCGTGAACACTCTTACTAAACTTCCGGATGTTCAAAGTGTTGAGTTCCTTCTCGAAGGCGAACTTAAAGCAGCTATTCTCGGCGGCTTAGACACTTCAATTCCCGTCGAGCCGGATGAGAGCTTGATTTTAAAGTAATTTGAAGAATAGAGATATCTAACAGCGAATGGCGAGCCTACTGGCTCGCCATCTTTATGTATATTACTAGAACGAAAGGTTAGTGCCTCGGCACAAGTAACTTCTGAAAGAGTTCGATGGCGTAATTATCGGTCAATCCTGAGATATAATCGACGACCGCCATCACCTGATTTCCATTCGCCCATTCAAGATACTCCTGAGGAAGTTGAGACAAATTCTCCATATAATACTGAAACAAAGCCTGAACAACATACTCCCCTTTGCGGCGTTCCTCGCGAAGGGTATCGCTATTATAGACCCGATCAAACATAAAGACCCTGAACTGCTTCATGGCCTCAGCCACGAGTGAGGACTGCTTAATAGCGGTCTGGCTCTGGGAACTCTCAATCATGTCTACTACCATCGTCGTGATCATCTGGCTTGGCTTTTCCCCCAAAGTTTTTACCACATGTTCAGGCAGATCACCTTTTTTAATCAGTCCTGCCCGTAAAGAATCATCATAGTCGTGACAGAGATAGGCGATACGGTCCCCCGTCTTGACAATCTGACCCTCTAAAGTATAGGGTATTCCTTCACTTGTATGATTGAGAACACCGTCCAAAACTTCGCGGGTTAAGTTTAACCCTTTTCCTCCCTCTGTGAGCACGGTAAGGATACGGATCGATTGTTCATTATGCTCAAAGCGGCCAATGAGCTTGGTAATGGCCTCCTCTCCCACATGTCCGAAAGGAGTGTGTCCCACATCATGGCCCAATGAGATAGCTTCAATTAAATCTTCGTTTAAGCGCAGCCCTCTGCCTATAGTGCGGGAAATCTGGGAGACTTCCAAACTATGGGTCATGCGCGTCCGATAATGATCCCCTGTCGGGGCAATATAGACTTGGGTCTTATGCTTAAGCCGACGAAAGGGCTTACTATGCAAAATCCGGTCCCGATCCCGTTGGAATTTCGTCCGAATAGTACATTCCTCTTCCTCTCGATCCCGTTTAGCTTCACTGCTTTTGGCAGCATAGAGCGACAGCCGCTCCCTTTCTTCTTGTTCTGTCCGGAGCCGAATGTTCTCCATAGTTGGGACTCCTCCTTTGAGGTTAGCTTTGTAGTCCTATTATAGCATGAGCGACAGACATAATTATAATAATGGTAAAAAGTAGTGAGGATAAGCAAAGAAGGACTTCTCAAGTCATTATGATCTGAGAAGTCCTTCTTAAATTTGCGAAGATCTATACTAGATTTCCTTCATGTGTGCCCTTTACTTCCTAGCCTTTTGTAGTTGTTCCCAGATTAAGCTTGCTCAAGCCCAAATTCAAAAGCAATGTTCCTAAGGAAACGATACCTAAAGACACACCAACTTCAAGCAAGGAAGGAATATAGGGACCGGTTGGCTCGCCAAGCATCTGCGGCCCGGGCAGGGTGATTAACGGATTGAACAATTGAGCCTGGAGTAGATTGGACTTGATGAGATAGATGGCTATCAGGGCGATGACGGCACCGGTTGCCAGCCCTCCTGCTTTTGATGCAGAACCTTGGTTGGCCAGCAACACAATGGCCACAATCAAAGCCACGATCTCCGCCCAGAAGCCCAAAGCGCCTTCTCCAGATACGAGCCAAGTAAAGGAAGCATACTCTTCTCCACCGCCGGGATACAGCCCTATTAGCACATCTCCCACCACCACGATGAGTTCAATACACAACAGGATTGCAGCCACTTTCCCCATCTTGGCCAGTAAGTTCACTGGCATCGAGATGTATCCCTTTTTATTAAGAATTACAGCCATAATTATTTGAATGGATAGGGCAGCGATCAGGGCTGCAATCAGGAAGGACAGGGGTTGCACGGGAGTATTCCATAAGGGACGGGCTATCTGGAAGGAGAATACAAAGGAAGTAACGGTAACGAGGATCCCCGCCACAAAGGCGATTACTGCTATGGTCTTAACGGATCCTTCAGCCTTCTTGCCCTCATTCACCAATATCAGCTGGCGAGTAAAAATAATTGAAATCACCATATAAGCAGCCAGCATAAGGAAATCCCAAAACATGGGTGAACTTAAATTACCACTGGTAATAAAGAGCCAGGCCCGTTCAGGGTTTCCTATATCCACGATAATAAACAGAGAAGCTGCTACGACGCTGGATACCGCCCCTAAATAGGCGGCAATCCGGGTGTAGGGTTTAAACTCATTCTGCTTAAACAGGTAAGGTAAGGCAGCCAGAAGCAAGCTCCCTGCCGCAACTCCGGTGAAAATTGTAAAGCCTACAATATAAAGTCCCCACATATTATTAGTACCTAAATTGGTCAACTGCAAGCCTTTGCTAAGCTGCATTCCCCAGCAAACTCCACCCAGAGCAGTCAATAAAACAAACAAGATATTCCATCCACTTACGGAGCTGGTTTTCTTTGTATTTGTTACAACAGCCATCTTTACACCTCTTTAAGTTAAATAATAGACCGAAGGCTTGGTTCCCTTCTCTTCGAGCAGTTGAAAATGACTACGGCCGCTAATCGCCTTGCTCACATCGCTGTTGGGATCATCAATATCTCCAAAAATACGAGCACGATTGGGGCAGGTATCTATACAGGCCGGCTTCTGCCCCTGAGCTAGGCGGTGACTGCAGAATGTACATTTTTCCACCGTATTGTACTGATGAGGGGTGACTGTAGCATCACCCATGGCTACCTCGATGGCATATTCGGGTTTTTTCCAATTAAACTGACGAACAGCGCTGTATGGACAGGCTACCATACAATACCGACAGCCGATGCATTTATCGTAGTCTTGTATCACGATACCATCTTCCTCACGTCGATAGGTTGCTCCTATAGGGCAAGCCTTCACGCAAGCAGGATTCTCACAATGCTGACAATTCAAAGGGAGAAATTCCATTTGCAAATTAGGAAATTTTCCTTTCGGGGTATCCATCGATTCCCCACCCACGGTCAAAATCCGATTCCACCAAATGTCGTTGGCTAAGTTGTTTTCCACCTTGCATGCTACCGCACATGCGTGACAACCGGTGCAGCGGTCTAGATCTATCGCCATTGCATAACGCATCATTCTATACCCCCTTTATCTCTTTTTTACATCAACCAAGCAATCAAAATAAGCAAAATTTACGGCCATAGGGTCCGAAGTAGCATTGGTTAATTCCTGGAAACAGCCCTCGATGAACTGCTCACGCTGCCAACCCTTCGGAATGCTAATCACACCGGTACTTATGGAATCATTGACTTCGGCTTTCACCACGGCCTTTCCTCGGTCATTAAATACCTCTACGATATCACCGGTCTTGATTCCCCGTATCTCTGCATCTTCGCGGCTGATTTTGACGAGGGGTTCCGGATCCAATTCACGCAACAAGGGTACATTGTACCACTGGGTATGGGTACGATACTTTGCGTGCTCCTGAATAAACACCAAGGGATATTTGGCGAACAAGGGGTTATCTCTCCAAGCCTCACCGGGAGGTTTGAAATAAGGCAATCGTTCTTTCTCGATGATTCCTGTTAGATCTTGCCCATAATTGACTCTAGGTAGAGGATTCTCACAGTAGAGTTGAGCTCTTCCTGTAGGGGTGTAGAAGAAAGCTTCACCTCGAACAAAGGGATTTTCCGCACTTCCTGTTCCCCGAACGACCTTTTCCTCCATAAGTCGATCATAGGTAATACCCATTTTGCGTAGATCATCAGAATCCAATAAGACTTTGATCCAGTCTGTGTCATCCATATCTTTAGGGAAGTATTGTCCCAGTCCCATCTTGTGAGCAATCATAGCGATGATTTCTGCGTCAGGCTTGCTTTCATACAAAGGCTCAATGGCTTTTTCTTGCATGTAGATATAGGGGTTATTATAGGCGGTACGAAGGTCATTGACTTCAAACCAGAAGGAAGCAGGTAAGACGATATCCGCATAACGTGCTGTATCTGTAAGTTCTGTATCGACCACCACATTGAATTCTAGGTTGGGCAAAATATCGGTGAACCAAGTGTTTTGTTGCGCCCAGTTGCTCATGGAATTGGATGAGGTAGTGTACATCGCTTTAATGGGATAGGGTTTTCCTTCTAAGGCTTGATCTCTCACGGCCTTGTAAAACTCTGTTTGAGGAAGTGTGGTTCCATCAGCCATTTTGCCGTTGGTCACATACATACCCACGTAATTAAAGGGGATATTCTGAACAAATAAACCCGTGAATCCTGCACCCTTGACTCCAATATTCCCAGTAAGGGAGGCCATCATGAAGGCTGCAGCAGACCATAGGTGGCCGTTTTGGTAGTGGTCGATTCCATAGTTGGTGTAAATCATGGTGGGTCCAGAGACATAGGCTTTGACCAAATCCTTGATCTTCTCTACCGGAATCTTGGTATAGTCACTGGCTTTCTCTAAGGTGTACTCCTGAACATGGTTCTTCAGCAGGGTAAAGACGGTCTCCACCTTAACACCCTGAATGGTGTAGGCTCCTTCGATGGCTACATCTTGAGGACCTTCTTTTAGGAGAGCCGGACTGTTGGCGGCACTATCCCAGACATAGTAGTCATCTTCTTCAGCTGGGATATCGGAAACAAAATCACTCTTGCGTAGAACTTTTCCATTATCCTTGCGCACCAGGAAAGGCGCCGTGCTTCTCTTCTTTACGAAATCAACATCGATTAGGTCCTCATCCATAATATATTTGATCATAGCGAGCGCCAGCATGAGGTCCGAGCCGGGAACGATGGGGATGTATTCATCGGATTTATTGGCTGTTGCCGAATAGATGGGGTCGATGGTAATAACCTTCGTCCCGTTTTTCTGAGCTTCTTTGAGGATACGCCAGTTCTGGGGTTGTGAATAGACGGGGTTAGATCCCCAGATAATAATTGTTTTTGCATCCATCATGGTACGAGGTTCATTTCCCCACAGCCAAACACTCCCACCAATAACTCGGTCAGCGCCATACCCTGTGGCTTGGTCATAACAAACATTGAGTTTTGTACAGCCAATGGAATTAGTCAATCGATTGAAAATTCCCAGACATCCATGGACTAAACCATAGTTACCTGAACCGATATCAAAGGCTAGGGATTTGGGGCCATACTTTGCTTGAATATCCATAAACTTCTCAGAAATCTCAGTAATGGCCTCATCCCAGGAGATGACTTCCCATTTGTCTTCTCCTCGTTCACCCACACGGCGCAGGGGGTGTTTGATACGCGTAGGACTATAGGTGCGTTGAACAAGGGACAAACCTTTCAAGCAGCATCCTGTGTATTCCCCATCAGGCCAAGGAGCCGGTGTAGTTTTGACTAATTTACCATCTCGGACATGGGCATTCAGCCGACAGCTCTGGAAGCAGTTAGAACGGCAGGCACTGGACACCAATTTCTCTTCGCTAACAAGGGCAGGGCTTTCACTGGCCGTAACGAGTGCCTTCATACCCGGACCCCAAGGATTTGCCGCAATAGCTCCCGTAGCCGCCGCAGTCACTGCCGAAGCCTTTAAAAAGGTACGGCGTGAAAGTTTTGATTGCAGTGCACCTTTTTGCTCTTCCTTTTCCAATTCAGTTACCTCCTCTTTGATGAGAGTGATCCACTGTTTTTGATTTTCCAATAACCGAGCCACAGCATCGTTGAGCTTTTTATCCCGAAGCACTTTAATCAAAGCAGGAAATAGTTCCTCATCTGCCTCTTCTTTGATCACCACCGCGCTTGCCCCTGCCGTCATCAACTCGTAGCGGTAACCTTCATTGCTTGTGGAAACCAGCGCAAGGATGGACAGTCCTGGGTTTTTCTGCTTGCTCTCAGCGAAGATGTCCCGATAATACTGGGTGTAGGAAAAGACGTCCACGATAACCAGAACCATCCTGTCTTCCCCATCGCTAACGGCCTGATTGAGCTCTGCCATACTTTCCACGCAGTGGCATTTAACCCGGGCAGCTTCAAAGATTCTAGCAACCACTTGGCGTAACCAAAGATGGGGGATTGCCACAATACAACTCAATTTTTCCAATCAAAAACAGCTCCTTTGTGCGACTATGCACAACTTAATTTTCATTCTAGCCTATCCCTTAACCTTTATCTGTAGGGATAAAACCTTGATTATTCTCTCGAGGTAACAGTAAGAAAAAGGACAGTTGTGTCCGTAAAAATTCCCCTTATCCTAAAAGCTTATATCGAATAGCATAATCTACCAGATCAGACCGGTGCTCCAGTTTCAGCTTGACGGTAATTCGTTCCCGATAGGTCTCGATAGTGCGAGGGGATAAAAAGAGCTTTTCCCCAATTTCTCTGCTGGTAAAGCCTCGGGCTAAAAATTGCAGCACCTGAAGCTCCCTGTCCGATAAGATATCCGGCGTTACCTCGGATACACTTTCTGTGCTACAGTATTGGTTGGCCATCACTTGTACTCCGGTAGCACTCAAGAACACATCTCCCTTTACGACCGTGTGTATGGCTTTAATGAGCTCTCGATCTGCAGCTGATTTATGAACATACCCTCTACCGCCGGCATTGAGAAATCTAAGGAGGTATTCATCCTCCACATGCATGGTCACCGCAATAACTCGTGTCTCGGGCAATGCGGTCAAGATCTTACCCGTTGCCTCTACCCCATCACAATCAGGCAAGCTGATATCCATCAACACGACGTCCGGCTTTTTATGCTTCACCCCTTCAAGACACTCACAACCGCTAGCTGCCTCGCCCACCACTTCCATATCTTCTTGCCCTTCCAGTAGCATCGTTAAGGCATTCCGCAGCAGGGTGTGATCATCTGTAAGAAAAACACGGATTTTACGGTTCATTCATTTCTCCCCCTTCATCCTTCAAGGGTAATGTAATCGTGATTTCCGTTCCTTGCCCAAGTCTACTCTTTATCTTAAAATCTCCACCAGCTAACCTCACGCGTTCTTCCATACCTAAGAGACCAAGACCTCTTTTTAGGTCTCCACACGACATTCCTTTCCCATTATCCCCTATGTAAAGTTCGAGACCATGCTCACAAAAATTAACCCTTATGGTAATAAGAGATGCCTCTGCATGACGGGCGACATTGGTCAGGCTTTCCTGTACAGCACGGTATACCACAGTTTCCACTTCACTTGGAAGACGTTTCTTTAGCCTTGGACTTACCAAAGTAACCTTTATTCCCGAGTAGCGGCGATAATCCTCAATATACCATTCTAGTGCAGAAATCAATCCCAAGTTCTCTAACACAGTAGGGCGTAGATTCATAGCCAAACGTCTTACATCTTCGATGGTCTGCTGGGTAAGGTAGCGGAGTCCCCCTAAGCGATCATGGATCACTTCCACATTCTCTTCATGTTGCAACATCTTTAATTGGAGCAAAATCGAGGTCATGGCTTGTCCGAGTTCATCATGAAGTTCTCTTGATAGTCGCTTCTTGCTGTTTTCCAACTCATCAATGGCTTGCTTACAGATTCGCTCCAACGTCATTTCTCGCTGCTGCAATCGTTGTATCTCTGCTTGAGCATTCAGATTATCGGCTATAAGCTTTAAAACCATTTGTTCATCCATCTATTGAACACCTCGCGTGATTTTTGATCATGGCTCAAATGACTACTATGTGATGGCTAGACTTCCCTATGTGAAAATCATATCATAGAAACTTGCTATTATCCTATCCTATTGTATCGTATATCTACCGGAATTGTTGTCCGATAACAAAGGAAATAGATTTGTCTGTTATTGTGGTGACTTTTACGGACATAACTAAAGGACTCCCCCTTCAGGAAATCCTTTTAAATACTTTCCACATTTAGTTAAAATAGTCCAATATTTTGCAGCAGTGCTCCCATAATCAATATCCCAATCTCACAATAGCTTGATTGGATATTTTTATGAATCTATTTTTTTCCACCATGAATTAATCTACTTCCAAATAAATTTTTACGAACATCTGCCAGCAAATCCTCTTCAGATGGTTCTTCCTTACACCAGTAACATAGATTATCCTTACTGGTAATGGTTTCTGCCCCACACACTTTGCACTCCCCCACCTGAGCCTTAAATATGGGCTTTTCCTCGTAGGGTTCCGTATCGGGAAGCCGATCACGGAGGATGGACTTGGTGGGACAGGATAACATACAGATGCGACAATCCAAACATCGTCCACTGACAAATGAATGGATGCATTGCTGATCTTCCACTGTAATCTTTAAGGCTTGAGTAGGACAGTAACGTCCACACATTCCACAGTTCACACATTGTGTGCTCATTTGAATGGAAGGCCAATAAGCAGGACTTCCCCCACCCTGATTGTTCATAGAATAACTTTCTTCTAGACGCCTTTGCCAATTCGGCAAGATATTGATTCGTTCATTTTTCTTCGTCTCGACGGATTCTTGCGAAGCTTTTCTTTGCTTCTTAAGCTCACTCTCTTCTTTGCGCCCCATTAAGGACAAGAAAAGATCCCGACGGGAAGTGACTTTTAAACCTGAAGAAATTGCTTGAAGCTTTTTCTTTTTCTTAGCTTTTTCTGCTTTGTAGACTAGAGAAAAATCCGGGGTGTGACCAGAAGCGGTCAACCATTCCATGGCTGTCTCTACTGCTAGGTTCAGCCTGTCCAAACAGGACTTCATGGGGCAATCCTGACATTCATCCAAGCGTAGCTCCACCCCTGTCATCAGGCCTAGATCATACCACATTCCCCTGGATAAACTGCTTAAGCAAGTAGGGACTTGGACTGCCCCCTTTTCCTTATCTTCTTTGCACAGATAAGGACTGGAATGATACCCGCAAAAGAACTGAGTCACTTCAGCATCCTGTTCCTCCACTGCAGCACGAATGGTGGTTTCATCCCATTGGGTAGAGCTAAAAACCTCAGTTGGGCAATCAGCAAAGCAGAGCCCGCACCCGAAGCACTGATCCTGAATTAAATAGATCTGATGATCTGATAAAATTAAAGCTTGTCCCGGACAATGGGAAACACAATGGTTACATTCCACACCATTGTGTTGCTGATTCAAACACCGATTTGTGTCAATTTGCACATATCTAGCTTTATTGAATAACATGTGCTCCCACTCCTTTTAAGTATTGCTATCTTAAGCAGAACCCCACCGCATGAGATGCCCGCAAATTATGCTTGAATAGCACCCTCTTGTGAAATTCTCTTTACACTAGTATTGGGGCTAGGCCTATTTTCGCTAATAAGGCAATGGCCTGGTAAGATTGGCATTTTGCTTCGTTTTCAAGGCGTTCAAAAAAGCTCGGACACCACTTTTTTAAATGCAGCGTCTCAAATTGCTGGATTTGCTTTTCCATTTTCTCGATTTCTTCTAAGTTCTGTTCTTGCATGGCCTTACCCTTTTTTCCATGAAGATACAGCATAAACTCCAACTCGGTAGCTAAATGATCTGCCGGTTCTGCTGATTGGTTGACCAAAATCACCCCGGCATCCTTGTAGCAGCGTTCAGCATCCAGGGCTGCAGGACTCATAAAAAGCATAGCCCCTTGCTTATCAGCAGGATCATGGAGATATAAGGTCTCATAAATATTTAATGCTGGCTTTTTGGGATCGTCAAAAAGTCGTGTATACTCTCGCCTCATCTTAATCAAAAAGGGCGTCGATTCCGATTTTGGCCCTACTAACCGTCCGAATGCTTCCCCAACTCGTGCTCTATCCTCTTGGCTACAGGAAAGCTCCTCTAGGATATTGAGGCTGTCCTGCCGGTAGCTTCCATTAAGGAGAGCCTCCGCAAGCTCATGGGTGGGCAGTCGCAAGGAAAGGGATAATAGCTGATATAAGTCTGATATTGCAAAGGATTTCGCCACCTTATTTTCTAAAACGTTGTTGTTCATAGGTTTTCTCCTTCATTAAATAGAATTATGTTATTATTTTACTAAGGAACCCTTTGATGCTTGCCATATCATTTGATATCGCTTCTTCTTATACAAGAATGAGCCTACATACCTTTGGCTAGTTTACTTCAGTTTAAACCAAACATTCAATTAAGTATGTCAGGATATTTGCCCATTCTCCTAAAAATCATCGACATTATTTGCGACAGAGTTGTGGTGAAATACACTACAACCATTGGTATAGCTTCTTTGCCCTACTTTTGCTGTCAACATTACCATAATCTTACAGAAAAATCACCTGCAAAGAAAAAAGAGAACCACAAAATGGTTCTCAATTAGGGGCTCCATCTACTTGGACCCCGTACAGCCGGAACAAGTCCTCAACATTTCACAAGAACTACATAGCTCACTCTTATCACTGGCAATCGGGCAGTAGCTCCCCTCGATCTTCCAACACGGCTTGGATTCATTAACGATTGTCGAGCTATTCTTCAATGCTCCACCTTTACAATTACGATTATACCAACAGGAATACATAGCCGTTATTTGGTTTACACCCGCGATGTTTAATCCCTTTTCATCCATTAAAAATTTAATGAACTTCAGGCGTAACAAATCGTTGTTGGAATATTTCCTTTGATATTTCGCCCGATCCGGATGAATTAAGTTGTTTCTTTCCCAGACCCTTAGGGTTTCTGGATGTTCTCCAATTAACTCTGCCACCGTTCCAATGCTATAAAGTCCTTTTTCTTCGTCCAGCATCACTCACCACGCTTATCCATTTTTTCTCTAGAGATACTGTCTTAGCTATCTATTCCGGCTCACAAACTGATTTTATACCTTTTCCTCAATAATCTCAATATTACTATATAAGTTTCTTTTTATATAAAGTTTACCTAATCTAAACAGTGGTTTAGGACTTATTCAACGGATTTGGCACGGATATGAAAAAACAGAGGAAGACACCTCTGTTTTTCAATAACTATTGAGTTTTCCTTCAGATAACATTAACTTACGATTAGTAAAACTGGTCGATTAACTTTTTTTCGACATTTGCTTGACCGTTTCGCTGTTGGTCTTGGGAGCGTTCACTTCAAATTGTGGGGTAGCCACTCCCGTTCTGGCTTCAGTCGCCTTATTGATTGCTTGGTAAGCATAATCTAAAGATTTACTTAAGCTATCAAAGGTCAGCTGAGGATTATGGAAGCCCATGGAGTTCTCTGCTCCAACCCAATCAACATAGAATTGAGCCTTGCGCTGGAGAGCACGCGCTTCTTCAAGAAGTGCTTTATTAGCTCCTTCAGCATCTGCCGCCGCGATGGCTTCGATTGCCTCGACATTCACATTCCCTACCGTAGCCATCGTATCCGCAACTTTATCTTGAGTATAGAATACCCGCTCTTTTAACCATTCTTCGCCTTCCCGATGGCAGGTCATACAGCTTTCATTCATTGTCTTAAGCGGACTGGTCCACCAGTGTGAAGAAATCTTTTCGCCACCATTCATGCTATAAGGCATATGACAATCTGCGCAAGATAAACCGGCCTCTGCATGGGTACTACCCGAAAATGTTTCAAATTCAGGGTGTTGCACCTTAATTTCAGGCGTTCCTGCTTTTGCATGCTTCCAATCCGAGAAACCTTTCTCTTCATAATAAGCGAGAATATCATCCGGAGTGGTGCCTTTATCCCATGGGAAAGTGACCACTTTCTTATCCCCAGCGAAATAATATTCCACATGGCATTGAGCGCAGGTCAACGTCCGTAGCTCTTGAGTCGTCAACTTATCAGGATCTTTACCCAAACGAGTGAGTGTATCGCGTAAAGGGGGTTGGGTAATAACTAACTTCATGGTTTGGGGATCATGACAATTAGCACAGGTTATGCCTTCCGTAACTTTACTCTTGAGGTCATGGAAATTAGCGCCATAATAATCATCGCCCATCTCTTCCACTATACCCTCTATATTGGCTGATTTACAGGTCCAGCAGGAAGCGATACTTTTTTCATTAATACGTTTAATTTTCGATACATCTTCAAGGGTGTAGTTATGTCCCCTATCTTCATTATATTCGATAGCAAATCCATAACCGGCAAATATTTCTTTTAAGAAGGGCCATTGGACCAACTTATCGAATTCCTCAGAACCGCCATATTTACTGCCTTCGTTGGACATTTCTGAAGTTTTCATGAATGTGTCATATTGCTTAGGATAATATTTGGCATATTCGTCTACGGATAGGGTTCCGGGTGCGATTTCCGCACGGTAAGAAACGGCCTGCTGGCTACCCGATGAGGCGCAGCCAACTGCAACTAAACTGACGGCTAAGATGACCATCAAGCTAAGGAGTATTATTCCACGTTTTCTCACAATCTTTACCTACCTTTCCTTTCCCTTAACGATAATTACTATGTGGAGTATAGCGGTGACAATCAAAACATTGTCGACTAGGATCCATGCTTATATTTCTTACCACATCTTGATGACATTTTAAGCAGTTATTCTGAACCATTTCGTTGTTTTTCTCGTTCATTCGAATGCTGTCAGGAACATCACTAAAGGTATTGTGATAAAGATGTTGAACTCCTGAGGTAATTTTGGTATACGTCTTTGTCGCATAGTTGGTTTGATCGGTATGACAATCGTTACAACCGACTATTTCCCTGTGTGATGAATGGCTCCACGTTCCATAAACAGGCTCCATAACATGACAAGAGACACAATAACTAGGATCCTTTGTAAGCGCGTGTACTCCTTGAACACCTATAACTGCTGTGAGACACAATACTGCCAAAAGACCAATAACTAATGTTTTCCTAGATGTTTTTTTGGGTTTGCCACCTTGAGTATCGGTTTTTTCATGTTCCGCCCCGCTATATTTCATGATTCCCCCCCTTTCTTTCATGATTTAGCTTGAGACCCTTTTCTCCCTCCTTACCCATCCATATTAAATTATAGAAAAAAAAGGCTCTTAAGCCCATTATCAAAATCATGCTAAATAATTAACAAATCCTTAAGGAAGCTGTTGGCCTTGTGTAGCAATACAAACTTAGCCTAAAGAATGACTTACTACACAGATCAGAAGAAATAACAAAGGAATGGTAAAGGTATCTGTCAAATTTGGCACTGGTGCAAAATTTGACAGGCCTACCTATGAAGGACAAGCCGTTGCCTTGATGCAAGGAAACCCTCCTCCTGTAAAATATATACAGGAATCAGGAATGTGTGATCCGAAGGAACCTCAACGTCAACGCCCTTCGGAATAGCGGCTTAAATATGCTTTAAATTCATTTTTTGTTTATACATTAAATTTTCAGCATTGTTAAATACTTCTGCTATACTCTTATCGGTATTCTCTTTTGTATCCGAACCCAAAGAAATACTAACAGGAACATCGCTTACAAATTGCTTGGAGGAACATTCTCCTATGCGCTTAACTATTTTCTCAGCCTTCTCTTGGGAAGTCTGGGGTAGCAAAATGACAAATTCATCACCACCAAAACGTACAATGATATCATCACCGCGACACGATTCTTTCAAGGCAATCGCAGATTTTTGTAGAATTTCATCTCCTTTAGCATGACCCAATGTATCATTAATCATCTTTAAATTATTGACATCTCCTATAATAATTGATATAGGCAAATTATTTACGTTATCCAACCTTTTGATTGCCTCTTCATAGAACCTACGGTTATAAAGACCCGTTAATTCATCGTGATAACATAAATGCTTTATATACTCTTCTCTTTCTGTCCTGCCAGTGATATCTTCTTCCAACATAATGTTAAATATTTTCAGTTCCTGAGTAGCCATCTCAAGCTTGTGTCTAAGATTCGCCACTTCCCCTTCTAATTTACGATTTGCTTCAGTTAATCGCTGATTATCATTGTTGTATACATAATCATAATCATCCTGAGTCTCACTTTGCCCTCTGTCTTCGTATTCAAAAATTAACATATTAGAAGTCTGGTTCATATATCCTATATTAACCTCACCATAGGTATAACAACCTACTGTAAAAATACTCTTGAATATTTCACCATATTCTTCAACTATATCCTTCTGCTTCTGATCCAGTTCCAACCTACGATATAAACAATCAAAACTTAAGATGCCGGTAAGTCTTTTACCTAAAGCCTGCTTTTTTTCCTCTATGGCTTTTTGGGTTTCTTGTACAATATCTCCTGATTTAAGTAATCTAACTTTCATATTCTCCAGAATATTGCTGCTAAATTTTATCTCATTACAGTTACTCAGTTGACTTTGAATATCTAAGATAACTTCACCTTCAGTATCCCCTTTTGAAAAGGCTAGCTTAAAATTGCAGCCATCCTTATTAAGTTCTTTACAATTCCACTGATTCCTTATATTAATTAATTTTTCAAGAATTTCAGGTTCGTCACTACAATTATTGTCATATTTATCAGAATAAATTCCTTTTAAGATTAATTCAGCTTTTGTCATTTCTGCTATAGCTGAGTTGCCTTTTGCCCTATCTTCAATAATCTTATCTATTAATTCTCCTATCTTACCTGGCATAAGAATTAGCTCCTTTCTCACTATCTATATTAATCAATACTTATTTCTTACCAAAGCAAAACAATTCCTCAAAAAATTTCAATCTAATAAATGCACTACCGGTCGCTTCAAAGCTATTGCTGATTACGATGGTTGCCAGGTGCCGTCTGTCGGCGCATTATTAGCTGCTACCCTTAGATCTTCCCATGTTTTTAACAGCGAGAATGAGGATCCGCAGCCAGTGCCTGAACCGGAAGCAGTGCAAGCAGCATGCACACAACCAGTAGCATACTGAGTGTCTTTTTCATGTGCATTTTCATTTCCCTTCTGTGATGTTCTTCTTCATTTCATGACCTTTTTGGGCCAGTAGCAGATGCCTACCTCCAGCGCCCTGGGTTTATCCAAATGAAAGTCCGCATAACGGCAGTACCAGCATTGGCACAGACCAGCTGCTGCGCCTTCCCTAGGTTCAAAGGCTGAGCAGCTTTGTTTGGGCCAGACGTTTCCTTCTGCGTTGGGTGCAGTCAGGGGCGCGTCTTTATCCCGTCTGTTTTTTGGCTCTACCATAACCGTTCACGACCTTTCTAGCTCTAAGCTTTACAGTGAAAACGTACCATATGAAAACAAAAAACGAGCCTCTTTTCTCAAAGGACTCGTTTTTATGCTTAAAAAGCGCTAAAAAACCGCATTATTTATTAAAATTGGACAAATACAAAGACCGCTGTGTTATACCAGCATACGGACCCGGAAAATATCGTCGGCAATCTGATACAGGATCTCCCCATCATATTTCTCAACAAAGGCAAGCACGCTTTTGGTACCTGCGCCGTGACCGTTCTTTGTAGCGATCGGGTGTCCCTTTTCGTCAAGAACGGCCACGGCGCAGGGGTTGCTGATCTCCAGGGCGAGCCTGCCTACCTGGCGGCAGATGAACCGGATCGTCCTCTCTCTGTCTTTTTCCACGCCTTCACAGGCTTGAATGGCATTTTCTATCAGATTGGAAATCACCATGGCCAACTCCAGCGAATCCACCGGCAGGGCGTTGGGGATATCCAGACTCATCTCAGTGGTGATGTTTTTGTCCTCCGCTAGCCCTGCATAATAGCACACAGCAGCATTTACCGCCGTATTTTCGCAGTAACTTATCACTTTGGCTGATGCCTTACTGGACTGCTGCTTGAGAAAGGCAATGGCGTCCTCGGTTTTATGCTGCTCCAACAGCTCCAGTAGGGTGTTGTTGAAATGGCGGCGGTCATGGTCGGCAATACAGCTTTGCTGACGGGACGCATCCAACAGATTGATCCGATCTTCCATAGCGGAAGCCGACACGTGTAACAGCTCCTGACTGTTTTGCATCCTCAGGTTTTCCTCCCGCAGAGCATACTCGCGAGAAAGGGTTTTAAGGGAAAAGCCGATAGATACATAGACCGCCACTGTAACGAGAACAAGAAGATGGATTGGCACCGCCTGTTCGGTGAGAGTACGGACGACATCCTCTCCACTGACAAAATAAAAGGATAGGGCAGCTGTAAGAGCTACCGCCACGTAAAAAAACACGTTCCAAGACTCCACTATTTGCCGATACAAGGGGCGGACATACCCGTGTAGCAGGAGTAAAATCCCGGCATACAGCACCAGCCGCACCAGTGTATTGGCATACATGGGATAGGGCATCAACCGAGAAAGAGAGAAACTAAGCACTATAACGCACATACTTAGGTTCCACACGGTGAGGACGCTAAACAACCACTGCATAAAGCTGTCCCGGAACAAGGGACGTGCACCAAAGCAAATGACCAGCCATAAAATAAAGTCTAGCTTGGCCAGCAATGTGAGGTTCCCGGTAAGGTAACCGAATCCGTTCACTAGCAAATTGACGATCAAAATGCCTGCCATCCCAAGACCTGTTACTTTTTTACTATACTTTGCCTGAAGCAGCGTGAGCATCAACAAGATGTTCATGATGTCAGTTACCGTACCGCGTAAAAAATCGGGAAGCAAAGCGCTCATTTACACCCCTCCCTGGCGAGCAGGTAGTCCATATAGATGTCTCTCACCGCTGGGTATTGCTTGGCAGGAATCGGGATTACCGTTCCGCCTCGCATCACGAATCCATCCTTTGAAAACCCTTCTACCCGGCTCATGTTCAACACAAACGAACTATGGGGCTGAAGAAAGCGCCCATCAGAAAGGAGCGGACGAACATGCTCGGAAAAGCTTTCCGAGATGGTGCGGGTGGTTAGCCTCTCTCCACCCATCAGCGTATAGAGAACGGTATGCTTCACGTATTCGCAGAAAATAATGGACGACAACTTCACCACGCGAAGGCCGTCCTTGGTTTTGATGGTAATGATGTTTTCCTCAGCGGTATTCACCTTGGAAATGGCGAGATCCAGAGTTTGAAATAGCCGCTCTTTATCTATAGGCTTTAGAAGGTAATTAATAGGATTTGAAGAAAATGATTCAAACGCAAAGGATGGCTCGGTGGTAGCATAGATAATTTGCCCTTCCCGATCTAGTCGGCGAATCTCCTTGCCCAGCTCAATCCCATTAATCATCGGCATCACAATATCCAGGATATAAATATGGAACCGCTCCGTTTCGCAAGCCGTCAGCAATCCATCAGGATGATCAAACTGGCGAACCTCGGCATCAAGAGCGTTAATTTCTATGAAATCCTTTATATATTCGACGATGATTGCGAGTTGATCAAGCAGGTCATCACAAACTGCTATGCGAAGCATAGCTGCACCTCCTTTTCTTGACAGCAGAAAATTCCTCTATTATGACCATCCGACGGCAAGAATTGAATATTCTATGCAAAAACAACCCTGAATTTGTACCTTCATTTAATATAAGCTCTCGAGTTCAAACAAAGACCAATCTCATTTTTTCACATTATGGAACACTTCCTGCGACCATAATTCTATATCAGATTTACATAATCCTGCGCCCCGTAGAAGAAGCGTAAAATGTTGACAGTTTTGGAGACCTCATCAATTTTATACACAAGTACATAATTTTTAATCGTTAACTTGCGATAACCCTCTTTCTCCAGCCGTTTATCTTGACATTTTGCATACATCAAAGGGCTACTCTTCAAATAACCATAACATGTATCCACTTCATCTAGGAAATCACCTGCTGCCTTTGGATTGGCTAATTGTACAGCAATATATGAAACGATCTTATCCAAATCTTGATGCGCTAACTCAGAAACCTTTAACTTATACATTGTATTTTTCTCTAATTCTCTTTAAAGAAGTGTCCCCGTCGAGCACTTTACCTTCAGTTATTTGTTCCTCAGCCGCAATAAGCTTACCATAAACATCAAGCATAAACATTTTTTCTTCATATAGTTTCATACTCATAATAACCATATCCCCATAACCGTTTTTTGTAATAAAGACCGGCTCATCGGACGCTTGACACATTTGAGAAATTTCGCTTGTATTTTTCAAATCCTTAATAGGAATAATTTGGGGCATAATTCCCAACCTCCTTTTCATTATATTATTATGCCATTATTATACCATAATTATGGCATAATAAACAATTGTTCAGTTCGTTAGTAGTTTTATCTAAAATAACAGGATACTACCTCTTGAATCACTAAGAGATAATACCCTGCTTAATTTTTTATTAGGTTCCTTAAAGACTAGGTGTTTTTACTTTGCGAGCAACATCTAGTAGTGTCAAACTTTACTTCGATTGGTCTTTGTTGATAACAGCGGCCTGGGCTGCAGCCAACCGAGCAATCGGCACTCGGAATGGAGAACAGGACACGTAATTCAACCCGATCATATGGCAGAACTCAATCGACGACGGATCTCCACCATGCTCGCCACAGATTCCCACTTTTAAGTCTGGGTTAGCAGTGCGTCCCAACTGAACTCCCAGCTTCATGAGCTTGCCCACCCCATTGCGGTCGAGGACAGCAAAGGGATTGTGCTCTAAGATGTTCTGATCAAGATATGCTGGAAGGAATTTACCTTCTGCATCATCACGAGAGAAGCCTAACGTGGTCTGGGTCAAGTCATTGGTACCAAAGGAGAAGAAGTCTGCAGCAATGGCCACTTCGTCAGCAGTCAAAGCCGCTCTAGGAACTTCAATCATGGTTCCTACCTTATAGGCGAAGGTGACGCCTTGCTCTTCCATAACAGCTTGAGCATTTTCCTCAGTAAGTTTGCGAAGCTTCTCAAGTTCTTTTACATGGATAACGAGAGGAATCATAACCTCAGGATGGATCTCATAGCCTTCCTTGACGAGACGGGAAGAGGCTTGGAAAATTGCCCGCGCTTGCATAGCATAGATCTCTGGGAAGGTGATTCCCAAGCGGCAGCCCCGATGACCTAGCATTGGATTCAATTCGGAAAGAGCTCTAACCTTTCTCAAAAGGACTTCCTTGTCACGGAGCTCTTCTTCATTCTCTCCGTTCATTTTAAGCTTGGTGATCTCCACCACGAGCTCTTCAACATTCGGAAGGAACTCATGGAGCGGAGGATCAAGAAGGCGAATAGTGACCGGAAAACCTTGCATCACTTTGAGAATGCCATAGAAGTCCTCTTCCTGCATAGGCAGGAGCTTCGCCAAGGCTTCTTCTCTTTCCTGAAGACTTTGCGCAAGGATCATTTCTTGAACGATGGGAATCCGTGCCGGATCCATGAACATATGCTCTGTCCGACATAGGCCTATGCCTTGAGCTCCAAAGTCACGAGCTTTTTGGGCATCCCGGGGATTATCCGCGTTGGCTAGTACCTTAAGGCTGCGAATCTCATCAGACCATCCCAGGAGTTCCTTGAATTCTTCGCTCAGCTCTGGGTCAATCATCGGCACTTGACCCTTGATTACTCGACCTGTCGCTCCATCAATAGAGAAAAGAGCACCTTCTGAGTAGGTAATCCCAGCAATGGTTAAAGTGCCATTCTGATAATCAATCTTCAAGGCTTCACAGCCGCATACCGCAGGTTTCCCCATATGACGAGCCACTACAGCAGCATGACTGGTCATTCCGCCCCGGCTAGTCAGGATGCCTTGAGCGGCAAGAATGCCGTGAATATCATCAGGTGTTGTCTCGGTACGTACCAAGAGAACTTTCTCTCCGGCATGACCTAATCGCTCTGCCTCATCAGCATCGAAGACGATTTTCCCGGAAGCAGCACCAGGGGAAGCCGGCAGACCTTTAGCCAGAACCTCTAACTTCGCTTCACTATCCATCCGCCGGTGGAGCAACTGTCCCAATTGGCCGGGCTCGATACGCACGATAGCTTCTTCTTTAGAGATTACCCCTTCCCGGCACAGCTCTACAGCAACGCGAATGGCCGCGGGAGCAGTTCGTTTCCCGTTACGAGTCTGTAGGATATAGAGGCGACCACGTTCGATTGTAAATTCGATATCCTGCATATCCCGATAATGTTCTTCTAGGCGATTGGATATCTCTACAAATTGAGCATAGATATCCTTGTTTTCATTCTCAAGGCTCTTAATAGGTTGCGGAGTACGAATTCCCGCAACCACATCCTCTCCTTGGGCATTCATTAAGTACTCACCATAAAGCGCTCGCTCTCCGGTAGAAGGATTACGGGTGAAGGCAACTCCCGTTCCGGAATCATTACCCATATTTCCAAAAACCATGGATTGAACATTCACAGCCGTTCCGATATTATCCGGTATTTCATTGATTTTGCGATAGACAATCGCCCGGTCATTATTCCAAGAACGAAATACAGCTAGAATTGCTTGCTCAAGTTGCTGCATGGGATCTAAGGGGAAAGGACTGCCCGTACGCCGCTGAATAAGCCTTTTATATCCTACTACGATGTCTTTTAAGCTCTCAGCAGAGAGTTCAGAGTCATAGCTCACCTTTTGTTTTTCTTTAGTTTCCTCAAGGATTCTTTCAAATTCATGGTGCTCAACTTCGAGAACCACATTCCCAAACATTTGAATAAAGCGTCGATAGCTATCATAAGCAAAGCGTGCGTTTTGGGTGGATTCCGCAAGCCCTTCTACTGTATCATCATTAAGTCCTAGGTTAAGAATTGTGTCCATCATCCCGGGCATTGAAAACTTTGCCCCTGAACGTACAGAAACCAATAAAGGATTTACTTTATCACCAAATTTCTTCCCGGTGGCCTCTTCTATATTAGCCAATGCCGGTACGATCTGCTCCCAAATTCCCTCGGGAAGGTTGCGGCCATTGGCGTAATAATCATTACACGCTTCGGTCGTAAGGGTAAACCCGGGAGGTACAGGCAAGTCAATATTCGTCATCTCGGCCAAATTAGCCCCTTTTCCTCCTAATAAATCTTTCATGGAAGCCTGACCTTCACGGAATAAGTACACAAACTTCTTAGTCATTGCGATCCCCCTTATATAAGATTTCTAATATCCTGGAAGCTGTCTCCTCAATCGCTTTCCCGGTCGCATCGATGACTGGGCAACTTACTTTCCGCATAATTCCTCGAGCATATTCCAATTCTTCAACAATCCGCTGGTAGTTAGCATAATCAGCACTAGCGCCTAACCCTAAAGTTCTTAGACGCTCGGTCCTGATCTGGTTCAATAAATCAGGCTTTAAGGTAAGTCCTACTACTTTTTGTCCGGAAATCTGGAAAAGCTCCTGAGGAGGAGATACTTCCGGAACCAGCGGAATATTGGCCGCCTTGATTCCTTTATGAGCCAAATACATGCTTAAAGGAGTTTTAGAGGTCCGCGACACTCCAATTAGCACGACATCGGCTAACAGCACACCCCGCGGGTCTTTTCCGTCATCATATTTTACTGCGAATTCAATGGCCTCCACCTTGCGGAAATATTGTTCATCTAAGAGGTGAGTCACGTTCGGAGTGTAACTGGGCGCAAGGTTGGTCTTATCTGCTAGAATGTTAATCAGTGGTCCCAGTATATCTACAGTATCTAGGCCAAGTTCTTGCGCTTTTTCTTCTAAGTATGTACGCAGCCTTTTGACAACGAGGGTATACACAATAATAGCTTGTTCTTTAACCGCTTCTTCAATGATTTCATCGATGTGTATCTCATCCTGTACATAAGGGATTTTACGAATTTTTGTTCGGACACCCGAAAATTGAGCTGCCGCCGCTCGACTCACATATTCTGCGGTTTCTCCTAAAGCATCCGAAATAATATATATGACAGGCATCTCCGATAATTCCTTTGTCACGCTACACCTCCAAAATAAAATATTTCCGCCCCCGGAAATTCTATCGTTTCCCCAGAGTCCCGATCTGAACAAAAATCTTAGCAACATTCGTCTTAGTAAATCGACCGATCACCTCATAGCGTTCTTCACCCTTCTCATCGATGAACGCTTCGACAACAGGAAGGGAATCAATCTGGTGTAAAGTCAACTTACGAGCAGCGTCAAGAATGGGTTCATCCGCTGTAGTCATGATTATATTCGGCATCCGAGTCATAATAATGCTTACCGGCACTTGTTGAAGATCTGTCTTTCCTAAAGCAGATTTGAGGAGATCCTTTCGGGAAACCATCCCTTTTAAGTTCTGGTTTTCTCCTACGACCGTTAAAGTCCCCACATTTTGGGTAAACATAGTGACGATAGCATCGTAGATGCTTATGTTTTCTCTGACCGAAATAGGAAGAGACTTAAAATCCCCAACTCTTAGCAGACGCAGCTGCTCCATAATGGGTGAGCTTTCCTTCTGCTCTTTTAAAAAGTAGCCCACCCTAGGCCGGGCATCCAGGATACCGGCCATGGTTAAAATTGTTAGATCAGGCCGCAAGGTTGCTCGAGTCAAATCAAGCTTGGCTGCAATTTGTTCCCCAGTAATTGGACTTGAACTCTTAACAATTTCGACAATTCTTGCTTGACGTTCCGAAAACTCCAACCCGTTTTCACCTCATTCATCCTTCGCTTGTGTTTACATATATTCGTAATATATGGCAATTGTGACATACTAATTAACATAATACCGATATTTATTCCACACAATTTCTCGTTTTCCTTTAATTTATATTGCCCAATTGAAAAAAAATAATGGCGGTTGTGAAAAGGAACCTGTCCCATTTTTTAGGCAGGTTCCTTTCTGCATCCTTATGCTAAGAGACTCAAATCCCCGATACAGCCCAGAATAGCCGCACATTCGGTGAGAAGAGCTAGGCGGGCTTGCTTAAGAGCTTCATCTTCGACCATAATCATAACGGCATTAAACAGGTCTTCGATCAAAGGGATAAGCTCAGCCGCCAAGTTGTAAGCTTGCTCATATTCACCTTGGTCAAGCAATACGGCTAAGGTTTCTTTTCTTGCCTCAAGGGCGGCCGCGAGGGCGATTTCGGAAGGGTCGACGAGGACCTTGGTATCTAAGGGCTGAGCTTGGGCTTTTTTGCTAAGGTTTAGGCAACGAATATAGGCTTGGGAGTAGGGTACAAATTCCGGGGTCTCCCTTTTGTCTGCCAGCACTTGAGCTTTCTTAGCTGCCCGGGTAATCTGATCATGGCCTTGGACAAGGATTGCGTCAATGGTATCATAACGCAGTCCTTGTTCTTGTAATACGAAGCGTAGGCGCTGTTGGAAGAAGTCCTGAAGCGGCCCAGAGATATCTTCTAAGGCTAGCAGACCTATCCCTTGGTTGGTGAAGTTGACATAGGCTGCTTTAAGAAGTTGATCCAAGGCGAGATTCCAGCCTACTTCCAAGAGGATTCCCACAATGCCTTGAGCCTGGCGTCTTAGGGCGTATGGGTCTTGCGAACCGGTGGGTTGAATGCCAATTCCAAAGGCACCCACAATGGCGTCAAGCTTATCAGCAATGCTGACTACCCGGCCAGCAAGGGACTCCGGCAAAGCATCGCCGGCAAAACGAGGTTGGTAATGTTCAAGAATCCCTGTGCAGACTTCCGGCTTTTCACCGCTAATTCGTGCATAATCGGCACCCATGATTCCTTGGAGTTCAGGAAAATCATAGACCATTAACGTGACCAAATCTGCTTTTGCTAAAAGGGCCGCCCGTTTAACCAAGGACTTTTGCTCTTCAGCCACCCCGATTTGCTCAGCGATGGCTCCCGCTAAGGCACACATCCGATCGACACGTTGTCGAACGCTGCCCAACTTTTCATGATAAGTGACCTTCTCCAGCTTTTCGACCAGGTCAACAAGGGAGGTTTTTTGGTCCTCGCGATAGTAGAAGGCCGCATCTTCAAGCCGTGCCTTGAGGACTTTTTCATTCCCGGCTTGTACTTTCTCTAAAGCATAATCATCTCCATTGCGAACCGTTACAAAATAAGGCAGCAATTTCCCTTCTTTATTGCGCACCGGGAAATAGCGCTGATGTTCTTTCATGGGAGTGGTAATTACCGGTTCAGGGAGATGCATATAGTTTTTCGCTACTTCACCTAAGAGAGCGGTCGGATATTCAATGATATGGGTCACTTCTTCAAGGAGATCCTCATCTTTTTCCACTTCACCACCAACCCTGTCGGCAAGAACATGAATCTGTTCTAAAATGGTCTGACGGCGTTGTTGCGGATCCACCATGACAAAGGATTTTTGCATCTTCCCTACATATTCGGCAGAACTTTCAATCGTAACCGAACCACCTAGAGTACGATGTCCTCGCGAGGTTCTTCCAGACTCTAGGCCGACGAATTCAAAGGGTACGACCTCTGTGCCAAACAAAGCCACAATCCATCGGATGGGACGAGCAAAACGAAACTCTAGGTCCGCCCAACGCATGGGTTTAGGAAAATGGAGTCCCGTGATTAAATCCAAGCAAAACTTAGCTAACAGCTCTGACGTGGCTTGACCGATTTCAGATTTCTGAGCATAGACATAAGGAACGCCATTCAATTCCTTAACGAAAAGTTCCTGGGGATCGACTCCTTGCCCCCGAGCAAAACCCTGGGCTGCCTTAGTAGGATTGCCTGCCGCGTCATAGGCTGCTTTGACGGCAGGACCCTTGACCTCTGCAGTAAAATCCGCTTGCTTTTCGGCTAAGCCAGTAATAAGCACGGCAAAGCGCCGAGGGGTAGTGTAAACCTTAAGGTCCGTATAATCTAGGCGCAAATCTTCAAGCTGCGCTATAGCTTGTTCCTGAAGCTGCTGGAGTACACCAGGAGCGAATTTCGCTGGAATTTCTTCCGTACCAATCTCTAAGAGAAAATCTTTAGCCATCTTATTCGACCTCCTTTCCAGACTGACCCTTGAGTAAGGGGAAGCCCAGCTTTTCTCTCTGCTCAACATAGGCATGAGCACAAAGTCGAGCTAAGTTGCGCACACGAGCAATATAGCCTGTCCGTTCAGTGACGCTGATCGCCCCGCGAGCATCGAGAAGGTTAAAGGTATGAGAACACTTCAGAACATAATCATAAGCAGGAAGCACTAGGCCTTTTTCAACAGTGCGGATTGCTTCCTTCTCGTACATATCAAACCATACCTGTAGAGCTTCTACATCGGCCGCTTCGAAATTGTAATGGGAATAATCGATTTCGTTTTGCAGATAGATATCACCATAAGTAATATCGCCTACATATTCAATGTCGAAGACACTCTCTTTGTTTTGAATATACATAGCTAGGCGTTCTAAACCATAGGTGATCTCAGAGCAAACGGGTTTACAGTCAATCCCACCACATTGTTGGAAGTAGGTGAACTGGGTGACTTCCATGCCATCCAGCCAGACCTCCCAACCCAAACCCCAAGCCCCTAAGGTTGGCGATTCCCAGTTATCTTCAACAAAGCGAATATCATGCTCTTTCGGGTTAATTCCCAACCGCTCTAAGCTTTGCAAATAAAGCTCTTGGATATTGTTCGGGGAAGGCTTAATGATGACTTGATATTGGAAATAATGTTGCAAACGGTTAGGATTCTCCCCATAGCGTCCATCGGTGGGACGACGGGAAGGTTCGATATAAGCGACTTTCCAAGGCTCGGGGCCTAAGGCTTTTAAAAAAGTATTGGGGTTAAAGGTCCCTGCCCCTTTTTCTATATCATAGGGCTGGGCAATGATGCAGCCTTGCTCCCCCCAAAATTGATTCAGGGAAAGGATCATGTCCTGAAATTTCATAGTTTACCTCCCACTTAAAAGTTTTGTAAATTTTCTTTTATGGCCTAGGTTTCAAGTATTATAAGATACTTTGTTCTGGTCAGGATGACAGCATTAGCTGTCTGTCATCCTGAAGGAGGGGCTACGGAAGGATGTTCCTTTTACAAAAACAAAACTCCCGCCCCCGTAGCATTCTGCTACAGGGACGAGAGTATTCTTCCCGCGGTTCCACCCTGCTTGATCCCGCTCCGGGATCCGCCTTCATTAAAATGCACTCCAAGTGCCCCGATTCGCTTACCCGTTTGGTTTCCACCTTTCCCAAACTCTCTCTAGGGATACACAAATCTTCCTCTTATCATCGCACAATAGATTCAATTTGGAAATAATTATAGTACGGTCTGTTCTTTTTGTCAATCTAAGTGTCTTACGGACGTCTTTCCCAAGTTTTTCATTTTATATTATATGCTTACTTCTCAGATAAGACTCTTTAGATAGTGTCCGTAACTCGTGTTATAAATAGGCTCTATTAATCTTCCCACTTGCACCGCATCAATGTATCCCATCCGGTAAGCAATCTCCTCTGGGCAAGCAATCTTTAACCCTTGACGTTCTTCAACCGTTAGAATAAAGTTTGATGCTTGCAGTAAGGATTCAGGGGTGCCGGTATCTAACCAAGTAAATCCACGCCCCAGCTTTTCAACAGTTAATTCTTGTTTTTCTAAATAAATTGCATTGACATCGCTAATCTCTAGTTCCCCCCTTGAGGAAGGTTTAAGATGATTCACAATATCAACGACTTGATTATCATAAAAATAAAGTCCGGTGATTGCGTAATTGGATTTTGGACAAGCTGGCTTTTCTTCTATATTAAAAACCTGCCCCTCCATATTAAATTCAACAACTCCATAGGGTTGCGGTTCTTTCACCCAATAAGCAAAGACAGTTGCCCCGCTCTCCTGCTTGGCTGCTCGAGCCAGAATCTCCGATAACCGATAACCGTAAAAAAGATTGTCACCCAAAATAAGGGCACAGCTATCCTTCCCAATAAATTCTCGTCCAATAATAAATGCTTGGGCCACTCCCCCAGGACTTGGCTGGATTTCATACTTAATGCTAATCCCCCATTGGCTTCCATCCTGTAGAATTCTTTGAAAAGAAAATAGATCCTGAGGTGTTGTGATGACTAAAATCTCCCTAATGCCTGCTAGCATCAATGTGGTGAGAGGATAATAAATCATGGGTTTGTTATAGATCGGCATTAAGTGCTTGCTGACTGCTATAGTGAGGGGATACAAGCGGCTCCCTGATCCCCCTGCCAAGATAATTCCCTTCTTCGTCATACATTTCCACCTCTATACATTTCATCCAACAGATCACAGATACCTATTCACGACTTCAAGGTTCTTCTTCTCGTGTGTTCCACTTATATTATAGGTTTCGCCTACCTGGCCATTCTCCATTGCAACTCTTATGACATCACAATGATCGAGCACATAAAGCCAGTTACGGATATTTTGCCCATGGAAAGCATAAAACCGTTTCCGGCTTTAGCCCAAAAACGGTTTTATGCCCCTAACAGACCTAATTATAACATCTGCCCAGAAAAGACGATGAAGTAACGAAGGCATAAACCTCCAACTATAACTGCTCCATAAACGGGCAGAACCCAATGGCGATCCTTGATCATGCCGTAGACCGACAAGACCAGAGGCAACATCAAGCCAATCATCATTACACCAATCCAGAACAGATTTGCCATGGTGCCGGTAAAGTAGAGTGGATTTACGGACAGAAATAATACCATCAGTAGAATAATCTCCAGCACAATCAAAACTACATCTACTTTTTTGTAAAGTCCTAAACCTTCTTCTTTAGCAGCACCAATCAAGGTTGCTGCCAAACCAGTGGATACTCCCGATATTAAGAACAGAACCGCTAGAAAAGGAACCCCCACTAAACCAAGGAAAGGAACAGACCACAATGCATTCGTTGAAACCGCTGAAAGAAGAAACCCAGTGTACGTTGTCGTACTCAAGGCCAGAACTGCTCCCAGAAGCGCCACCGGCTTCCTTAAGGCGGAAAACTTTCCAGCTAGCTTAGCTATTGTTGCACCTAGACCTCCTTTTGAACTGAAGGACTTCCCCCAAACAAGAAAGGCGTAAATAAAGGCAAAGGTTACAAAGGTCGAAATGATAAAGGTTCCAATGGACATAACTGAGTGAGTATTAATATAGATCAAAAGCTTCCAAAAGGTTAAAGGCCTACTGAGGTCCACTACTAGTAGCCCCAATCCCAGCACTATGGCGATCGGTGCAATAAGGGCACCCGATTTAATGAGTTGTTCCGAACGATTCTTGTTAAATAGATCCGTTAGAGAAGCCGTCAAAAATCCCCCTCCAGCAATACCCGCTAAGAACAAGTATAAAGCAATCATCCCCGCCCAGGGAAGGTGTTCTTGAATTGGCATACCCCATGTAACATCCATGTTATCTCACCACCCCATCATAAATATAATAAATACTAGGCTGTGTTCCAAGTTCTCCCTTGCGGAACTCCACCTTACTCTTTGCCATAATTTTTGCCACATCACTCTCTGGATCATTGACATCACCAAAGCTTAATGACCCTCCCACACAGGTCGTAACACATGCTGGTTTAAGCCCCTGAGATACCCTTTCTTCAAAACAAAACGTACATTTATCTGCCGCACCCGTATCTGCGTTGATAAAACGTGCATCATAAGGACAAGCCGTTAGGCAATATTTACATCCAACACACTTATTCGGATCAATCATCACAAGTCCATTCTCATCGTAATGTGATGCTTTTGTAGGACAAACATCGACACAAGGGGCATTTTGGCACATCTGACACGCTTCTTTACCGAAATGCATGGTGACATTCGGATAGGTTCCAGTAGGACCAAAGGCCGGAGACATGGTTCTATATTGTCCGTCCGGAACGTTATTTTGAAATTTGCAGGCTACCGTACAGGCCTGACATCCAATACACTTTGCGATTTCTATGACCATACCGTAATGCTTAGCCAAGTTAATCATCCTTTCCTTCCAAATTTAATTGCCATAGTTCCAATAATTTAGCAGCACTTGAATAGATCGATCGCTTACGTTCAATAATCAGGGGTAGAAGTTTAGCGAGAAATATCCTTAAGTGCTTTTCTTCAAAGTCAATCCGTTCCTTCGTTCTAGAATCTCGGGCCAATAATGCCAAGAATTCAAGCTCAACTGCCAGATGATCGGGCAGTTCCTTGCCTTCTGCGCTGACTTCATAACCGCAGGCTTGGTAGAACTCTCTTACCAATTCCGCCTCTTTTCCCAGTATTAATCCATGATCAGAAACATGAACCGAGGCATAAGGAGCTGCCTCGACATCCCCGACCTCAAACAGCGGAATGTAGTGTTCCCACAACACGTCGACCCTTCGACTAGCCGAGGGAAACTTTCGACAAAACTCTTCAATTTCTTCAATATATACTTTACCCCCAGGGATTTCCTCCCACCACAAATCAATAAGCTCTTCAAGATGACCTGCAACTTCCTGGTGAGGCCTAGAAAATATCCCTGCAAAAGATAAGTATAATTCTGCTATATTGCTCAATGCACTCCCCACCTTTGCCTGCTCCTTTTGCCTGGGAGCTGACCCCTATGCCTTTTTAAGAGTTACAAAATTCATCGATGTGACGACGTTGCCTACTTCGCCGATAACGTTATCAGTAAGCTTATTGACATTAATCCCTTTACCATAGGCTCTCTTCATCTCAGGGGATATACGTCCAAATCCATGATAAGCAAATACTGTATCCGGCCGTATTCCTTGAGTGACCTTAGCCCTTCCTTTATGCTCATATTTTCCTGAAGAAATAACAATCTCATCACCATCTTTTATGCCAAGCTTCCCGGCACTCTCCGGGTTGATCCAAAGGGAATTCTCTGGCATCAGTTGATTAAGGATGGGAACATTTGCTGTACCGGCATTAGTATGCACAGCCACTTTTCCCTGTACAAATCGGAATTGGCCCTCCTCAGGTTGAGGATAGTGAGTGTATTGAGGGATTCCCTGTTTTGTAGCCTGTTGAACCTCTTCAGCATAGAACTCGATTTTTTTACTAGGTTTAGCGATTAAGTTATCCAAAGAGGCTAATGGATCCTTCCGCACATAAAACGGCTTCATTCCCTCCGGAGTCCAAACGCCTTTTTCCTTCATGTGTTCTAAAGTTATTCCCGCGGGGGTTAATTGTTGATTAATATAATCATCAATGGTTTCATAGGGGAAATACTGACCTATGCCCATGGTTTCACCGAGTTCTTTGTAAATCTGCCAAGCTGGTTTAGTATCAGGATAAACTAACGGAACCGCCGCCTGGCGAATAACATATTTCGGCGTTAAAGCTGACATATCATAGATTTGCTCGGACCGTTCCAAATACGTGCATTCAGGAAGAATCACATCGGCATACATCGCTGTGTCCGTCATGTAAAGATCGCATACCACCAACAGATCCAATTTCTTTAAGGCTTCAATGGTTCTTTCACTTTCCGTTATACTGATCACAGGGTTAAACCGATGGACGAACCAACCCTTAATTGGATAAGGACTTTCAGTAAGAATAGACTCGACTATTTGCCCAACAGCACCATCACCCTCAGGGATGATTTGCCCAGGCACTCCTTTTATCCCGGTACCATCGATTCTACTGGTGATCGGTTTGGGAAATTCCGGTTGACTTACGGAGCCAAGGGGTTTTGCATAGCCGGTCATCCCTGGGAATCGGTTGGTTACTCCGGCGTTTTTTACGCGGTAGTAACCTCCCGGAACTTCAAAATTGCCCATCATCATATTAACGATCATAATGCCTCTACGGAGTTGATAATCATTCGGTGTAAGTCCTGTCCGCCAACCGAATTCTATAAGTGCGTTGGGGCAAGCCTCCGCAAACTCACGTGTTACTCTGATGATGGTGTCTTTGGGAATTCCGGTTTCTTGTTCTGCCCATTCCGGTGTCTTATCCTTAACGGCCTCTTTCCATTGCTCGAACCCTGATGTATACCGCTCGACAAATTCTTTGTCATAGAGTTCTTCGTTAATAAGGATATTCGCCATGGCCATAACAAAGGCCAAGTCTGTGGCTCCCTTGATAGGCAACCATTCTCCCTTGGTTGCAGTGACATTAAGCCGAGGATCAAGAGAGACAATCTTCGCCCCTTTAGCAAGAGCTTTCATTATCCCTCGGGTCTGGGCAATGTGAATGCCTTCTAGCCAGTTGCGGCCGAAAGAAATGATATATTTTGCATTAGCATAATCAGCAGCAATCATTTCAACACCAAACATGCTATCCAAAGCCACCGAGCGTGTCATAGGGCAGGTTGCTTCATGAGAAAATATATTAGGACTGCCAATTCCCTTGCCGATAGCGCGAAAAAACATATCATGAGGCCCTTTGCGGCTAGCAAAAGCAATTTCTTCGCTACCATAGGTCGTTTGGATTTCTTTTACTTTTTCTGCAATATAGGTATAGGCCTCGTCCCAAGACACTTCCTTATATTTTCCAGTTCCTCGATCACCTGTTCTAATCATTGGTTTCTTAAGCCTTTGCGGGTCATACAATAATGAGGGTCCTGAATTTCCTCGGGCACAAATGACCCCTCCGAACCCTGAATCATTAGGGTTCCCCTCGATTTTTGTGACTTTTCCATTAGAAACCTTGACTGCGATCGGGCACTGGTTACGGCACATTTCACAAGCTGAAAAAATCGTAGCTTCTTCAGTAGTTTCAGTAGCAAGAGCCGTCTTCGGTGAAATTTTATTCAGGGCACCAAAACTACCCACAGTGATGGCTGTCCCTCCTGCGCCACAAAGTGCATATTTTAAAAACTCTCTCCTTCTCACTTCTCTTCCCTCCAACTCCATAATATTGATGATTATGATACTATTTTCACATAACTTTTTAAATATTACTACAGTTGAGCTTATCGCAACTACTTATAACCTCATAACGAACTTTTATACTATTAAGAATCTTACTTGAGGTGAATTTTAACCTTCAGCTATTCAAAATGCGATTTATGGTGTACCATAATGTTAATACCCTTTTGTGCTAGCCATTACACATGTCCAAAGGTTCTAATTCTATAAGAGAGGGTGACTACTTGGACACTCATCAATTACGAATTTTCATCGCTGTTTCAAAATTCCAAAGCATTTCTAAAGCTGCCAAGGTCATGCATTTAAGCCAACCTGCGGTTAGCACACATATTAAAAATTTAGAGGAATATTACAGAGGTCCATTGTTTGAGCGAACGCAACAAGGCGTCTCGCTTACTAAAGCAGGGCATGTTTTTTACAACTATGCCCAAAGGTTCTTAGCGTTGGAAGAAGAGATGAATCAGCAATTGGAGATTACCATGCAGCATGAAAATAACCAGATTATTGTTGGTGCAAGCACAACCATTGGTAATGTTTCACTTCCCTGTTCAATCTACCTATTTAAAGAGGAATATCCAGAGGTGAATATTCGGCTCGAAATTGCCAATGCTGAAGAAATACTGCGCAAAGTAAAGGACGAACAAGTTGATTTTGGTGTGGCTGAACTATTTCCTGAAGCTCCGGGGATAAGTACCCATCACGTTACTTCAGATGAGTTGGTGCTGATTGTGCCACCCTCCCATCCTGCCGAATCCGATAAAATTACCTTAGAGGAATTCTTGAATCAACCTTTAATCATGCGCGAAGCGGGATCGGGTACCCATAAAGTGCTTACCCAATTTCTTGAAACTCAGGGTTATACCTTCAAGGATCTTAAAATAATTACTGAAATGAATACTATTGACTCCATTAAGTCAGCTGTACAGGCAGGCATGGGAGGGGCTGTTGTGCCTCGCTTGTCCGTCAAAAAGGAAATATATCAAGGATCACTTAAAGCGCTTACTGTTGAGAATATGAATATGCCCGTGAACTATAATATTCTAAAACTTAATAATCATTATTTATCTTCTAAAACCAGACAATTGATCAAGTTTCTCACGGACCCAGAAGAACGCTTTTTATGTTAGTTATATTTAAATCAATAAGAAAAGTGTAGGACATGATTTAAATTGGCTTTCGATAAAAGGAGGGAATTGCCCAAGAGCAATTCCCTCCTTTTATCGTGCATTTGTTTACACTAAAAATCTCAATAATACTTTCGACCCAAGCCAGGTCCCAATAAACACTGCAACAGTGAAAATCCAGCCCGATAACGAACCCGAAGCAATACCATTGAGTACCAGACCTATGTTGCACCCGTATGCAATACGAGCTCCATAGCCCATAAGAATCCCGCCGATTAACGCAGAAATCGCAAACTTCATATCCTTAAGGGGGCGAAAGCGTGCCTGTGCAGCAACGAGTGTCGCCCAAAAAGCGCCCAATATCACACCCAGATTCAAATATGTCCCATCAGATAAGAACAATTGCCCAAGGGTAATATCCGTGCTATTGACTAAGCCAATTTTTGACCCTATCCATACGGACCATTCCTCAATAGATGTTGTAACTCCCCAAGGCCTTTGCCTAATAACCAGAACCAATAGATTTAAAATTGCTAACACAACTGCTCCAACCCAATAGGCCCATGGTCCCTTATAAACGATTTGCAGTTCTTTTCTCATATGGCTCTCCCTCTTAGTGTTTCTTTGTTATTTCTAACCGCCATATCCCATTGGAAACTTCACTTTCCGTGATTTCATGTCCATGTTCACGTACCCATAGAACAATGGCCCTGCTCGTACAACTATGGTCCGTTTCCAATACTAACCGATCGCCGCATGCTATTTCTTTCAACTTACGCTGTGTTTTAATGATAGGAATGGGGCACATTTCACCCCAAATATCTAAAGTATAGGTTTTCATGAATCAGCCAACTTCCTTTTGCTTTTGCTGCCACCTGCGAATGATTTTCCATAATAGGAGTAGTATCAATAACTCAGCAGCTATTGACGTAACCCAGCCTAGAGTATCAGGAAGTGATACTCCCGGAAATTCATGAAAAATTGTCCGCCAGAAGGATACGGAGTATTTACCTAAAAATGCTCCAATGAGTAGGCCTACTAACGCAACCATTTGCATGGCAAACCCTTCACCAACACGCATGAGAACACCAGTAGCACAGCCCCCAGCCAAAACCATACCCAATCCAAATAAGATGCCCCCAAGAACGGTGTGAAAGCCGAAAGGAGTGATATACAAATTCAATGGGTAGTTAAGCATATTAGCTAAATGAAACACAATCGCAAATCCAACAATACTAATGGCTAACAATAGGATTAGCGCTTCGGTCAGCTTGGTTGTGCCAACTAACAAAGGATCACGGAAAGCCGCCACAAAGCAAAACCTTGATTTTTGCAAAGTAAAGCCAATAGCTAAACTTACTGCAAAGATCATGGTTAGTTGGATACTCACTTGTATCAATAAAAAGAACAATAACAGTATAAAAAGCAGGAAACCAATATTCAATTTTAATTGTGACTTTTTTAACATTTTGACCTCTTTTTATATAAGTTATTACTTAATCTAAGTTTAATACTTTCTTAAAAATAGTCAACAAATTGTGTTATAGCTAAATTATGGTTTTCTACAATATAGTGGAATTATTAAGAGCGTGTCACACCATGCTTGAAAGCATTTTGCGGCACGCTCCTCGTCCTATAGGTCGTACGTTCTAGGTTAAACCTAGATTCTATTATAAAAACCTCTGCCATCTCTCTTAGAGAAAAGATATTTTATTTAACCACTGGGAATCCTTTATTGGCCCATCCAGTACCGGGTGTAGAAGGCATTCCCATGCCAGAATTTAAGGAGACTGCATCATAACCGAGTAAACGGAGGATCGCCACGGTCTGACCTGCTGTTTGACCGGTATAGCAATGCACGATTACCTTCTTATCTTTAGGAAGCTGGTTAAAGGAAGCTTGCATTCCCTTAGCGAAGGGAATATTGATGGCGCCTTCAATATGACCTTTTGCATAATCTTCGGCTTTTCTTACAGATAAGAACATAACACTTGTGTCCTTAGCATCTAAGGCTTTTTTTGCATCATCTTCACTGATTTTATAGTTAGCGTAGGTTGTGCCTTTCAGCTCAGCCATTTTCGAGAAGTAGTCGGTAATGGCGGTTTGGACTTCTGGCTTGATCTCCGTCTTTCCTGCCGGAATAGCATTCGCTGTGGTTTCAGTCACATCAGCGACCCCTTCGACTTTAGAGATCCCAAGATTCCAGCCTAGATTCACTGATTTTGCATTAAAACCAGCCACGTTTAAGAGAGCAACGGTCTGACCTGCTGTTTGGCCGGTATAGCAATACACCATGATCGTTTTGTCTTTGGGTAAGTTCACCAAGTTTTGGGCTATAGCCTCACCCCAAGGCATGTTAACCGCTCCTTTGATATGACCTGCATCATAATCCTTCGCTTGGCGTACGTCCACGATAAAGAGATCTTCACCAGCTTTAACTTTAGCTACAAAATCTTTCTCAGGAATTTTGTAAACATCTGCAGGCATGTTAGCAAAGTAAGCTTCCGCTGCCTCTTCAACCACATTCACTTCAGGTGCGGGGGGCTGAGCAGGCTCAGTCGGTGCCGGTTGGGTGGATGCCGCTGGTTGGGTCGTAGCTGGAGTACTGGAAGAAGTGGAACATCCTGTAAGAACGAGAGACAAAACCAAGAGCACTTCAATTGATAAAAGACCTAGCTTTTTCATAAATTTAAAACCTCCCCATATTTTTAAATCGCCCTATATAATGTGAACTTAAGAATGATCCCCTGCATTAGGTTGAGGCTGAGCACCTGAAGGTTGGCTACCGGAAGAACCTTGAGGCGGTGCAGCATTTTCTATTCCAACCACTGGGAATCCTTTATTCGCCCATCCAGAACCGGGAGTAGAAGGCATACCCATACCAGAGTTTAACGAGACTGCGTCATAACCGAGTAAGCGGAGAATGGCCACAGTCTGACCAGCCGTTTGACCGGTATAACAGTAGGCTACTATTTTTTTGTCCTGAGGAAGCAGCATCCCAAAATAGGCTTGCATTCCCTTTGCAAAAGGAAGATTAATCGCCCCTTCAATATGGCCTTTGTTAAAGTCGTCTGCTTTTCTTAAGGATAAGAACATAACGTTCGGGTCTTTAGCATCTAACGCTTTTTTTGCATCATCTTCACTGATTTTATAATTGGCATAGGTTGTGCCTTTCAGCTCAGCCATTTTCGAGAAGTATTCGGTAATGGCAGTTTGGACTTCTGGCTTGATCTCTGCCTTTCCTGCCGGAATAACGTTCGCTGTGGTTTCAGTCACATCAGCGACCCCTTCAACTTTAGAGATCCCAAGATTCCAGCCCAGATTCACTGATTTTGCATTGAAACCAGCCACGTTTAAGAGAGCAACGGTCTGACCTGCAGTTTGGCCGGTATAGCAATACACCATGATCGTTTTGTCCTTGGGTAAGTTCACTAGGTTTTGGGCGATAGCCTCACCCCAAGGAATGTTAACCGCTCCTTTAATGTGACCTGCATCATAATCCTTTGCTTGTCGTACGTCCATGATAAACAGATCTTCGCCGGCTTTGACTTTAGCTACAAAATCTTTCTCAGGGATTTTGTAAACATCTGCCGGCATTTTAGCGAAGTAAGCTTCGGCAGCCTCTCGTACTACATCCACTTGAGGTGTCTGGGGAGCCTGAGCCACGGGCTGTTGGGTAATAGCTGTTGCCGAAACACCAGATGAAGAAGTAGCGGAGCACCCAGAAAGTACAAGAGATAAACCAAGGAGAACCGTGAGAGATAACCTTATCCTTTTCATGAAACTAAATCAACCTCCCTCAATTTGTCTGTAAAATTTTTATTTGTTAAAATTTATACAAACTTATTATAAGGGAAGAATCCAAATCTGTGTTATAAGACATTACTATATACCCTATCAAAACATTTGATATCCTTCCCTTCTATGACTTCGTGATATTTGATAGAATAAAAGGAAAAAGCAGTTCTATGAAATGTTGAAAAAGCAAAGAATCAACGATGGCGGTGTGGAAATGAGAATACTAAAAAACTTCATTACCTCAAAATACAGCTATCTCCTTTTTACCTTTCTTTATATCTCGTGTCATATCATCCTTCTAACTCGCTTTCCCTTTGTTCATTCGGATGAAACCTGGTTAAGCGGTTTGTCTAGAAACATCATGGAGACAAATAGTTATGGCGTAACGGAATCCTTTTTTGATCTTTATCCCCGAAATCCTCACGCTATCAAGAGTATCTTCCATACCTTGCAAATCCTTTTCATCAAGCTGATGGGTTATGAAATTTTTACAATCCGTTTATTATCCTTTATATTTGGCCTGCTCACTCTATTCTTTTTCTATAGGCTCTGTAACACTATTTTCAATTCCAAAAAAGCGGCTACTCTTTCAACCCTGTTTTTGTCTATGGATATTCAATTCATTTATGCTTCACATTTTGCTCGGCAAGAAATAATTTTACTCTTTGTCTTGGTATTTTCCTTAAACTACTTTTTGTCTACCCTTTCAAACATGAAACTAATCCACCATGTCGTTCTGGGAAGTATCATCGGCCTTAGTATTGGTATCCATCCCAATAGCTTTATCCTATGTCTGACTATACTTTTTCTTTATCTATTCCATATTCTTTTTACGAAAAAGCTCCCTATTTACGGGCTATTTACCTATCTTGCTACGGTAGGAGCTCTTGCCCTCAGTTTCATTGCTCTAAGTTTTTATTTTGATCCTAATTTCATTAGCAATTACACTCAATACGGAAGTCAATTTGGAGTTACAAATACTCTTATCGCAAAATTCTCAGCTATTCAGAACTTTTATCTAAAGCTCTACTATGGAGTAAGCGGAACTTATTATACCCCTGATATTAAGCTAGAGTTTTATCTTTTTGCTATAGCCTTGGCTGCATCCCTGCTCTTATTATTTAATGAAAAGCAAAAAACAAGGGAACTCCTTATAAGTATTATCCTTGCCCTTGTAGCTATCAACGTAGGAATTCTATGGATCGGCCGCTTCAGCCAACCGAGTATAATCTTTCTATTTCCTTTGTTCTATATTTTGGTGACCTATGTGTTACTTCGTATGGGTAAAAACGCTAAAGTGTATTTAGCAATACTACTTTCTCTCATGATAAGCATGAGTAGCCTTGCCAATATTCTCCCTTATCTTAATCATTCCTATGAGAGCTATCTCCAAGAAATCGGGAAGGTCGTTAAAAAGGAGGACCTCGTCCTAGCTAATCTCAATGCCGAAATGTATTTTGATAATGGTAAACTTTACGATTATCGAAACCTAGCTTACCTTGAGGAAAGCAATCTGACTTTTGAACACTATATCGATAAACATGAAATCGCTTACATAATATATCCCGATGAAATGGATTTTATTTTTGCCTACAGACCCGAATGGAACAATGTCTATGGAGATATTTCCTCATATTATGATGACATGCAAAGGTTTCTCCAAACAAAAACTCAATTAGTTTACGAGTTTACTGAACCCACGTATGGAATGCGGATCGCTAGATATATTAACCAAAAGGAATGGAAGATTAAAATCTACAAAGTTAAAGAATAAGCCAGAGCTTCAGGGCTCTGGCTTACTTTTTTCATAATCTAATTTATATCACTAAACTCAATGCTCAGAATGGATATCCAATAACGAATAGACTTGATCATAAACTTCAGAATATCCCTCTGCCCCTACAGCCCTTGGTCTTGGCAGCTGATTAGGGATTATTCTTTTAATTCCCCCGCTCCCCCTCCCGCCCATGACTGCGATGCGATCTGAGAGTATTATTGCTTCTTGAATATCGTGGGTTACCAACACGATAGTAACCCCTGTCTCCCTCCAGACTTTCAGAAGCAAGTTCTGGAGAGATAACCGTGTTAACGCATCCAAGCTCCCGAAAGGCTCATCCATGAGTAAAACCTTCGGTTTAATTACCAAAGCCCTTGCCATGGCAGCTTTTTGCTTCATACCTCCCGAAAGCTGATGTGGATAACTGTCTTCGAATCCACTTAACTCTACTAAATTAAGATACTTAAGGGCAATCTCACGGCGTGTCGCTTCGCTATCCCCAAGACGGTTCACCTGCAAGGGGTAGATTGTATTCTGAATTACGGTTTTCCAAGGAAAGAGCTGGTTAAAATCCTGAAAAATCATCATCCTCTTCACTTCTGGTTTCGCAATCTCTTGGCCATCCATGAATACACCACCCGAACTAGGGTGGTCAAACCCAGCAATTTGCCTTAATAGTGTGGTTTTACCACACCCTGAAGGCCCTAAAATAGCTAAAATCTCTCCCTGCTGAATATGGAGATTGATATTCTCCAGTACTTTTAGGGTTTTGCTTGATCCTCGATAATATTTTTCGACGGACTTAAGTTGTATTAGATCATTCCCCATTTTTTAATGGTCCTTTCTTCAATAACTGCAAAGAAAAAGTCCTCGACGATAATTCCGATTAGGACAATCACAAAGAGTCCGGCAAAGAGACCTGGGGTATCCATAAAAACTCTTTGCTTGAAAATATACCATCCCAAGCCACCGTTGGCGCCCACGGCACCAAAGATCATTTCCGCGCTGATTAACGCTCGCCACGCCCTAGCCCAACCGATCCGCAACCCGGATAGTGCATAAGGCAAGGAGGCTGGAATCAAGATATCCTTAATGATACGAAAACGATTTAAGCCTAGGTTCAAACCAACTTCTTTGTAGATGGGCGGTATAGATCGAAAACCAGTCATCATATTCAAAATCAGCGGCCAAATCACCGAATGAATGATAATTACGAGAATGGAGACCGTTCCGGTGCCAAACCAAATAATAATTAAAGGCAATAAAGCTATTCCCGGCAAAGGATGGGCAATCGCGACTAGGGTATCCACAAGACCGTCAACCACTTTATTACTGATAGCCAGAGAGCTTATCATAATTGCCGCCAACAGACTAATCAGAAGTCCCTGGAGGATTAAAGCTAAGGAAAAACCCGTCTGAATGATAATTTCTCCACGGACAACCGAATCACCTAAGGCCCTTACAATAACCAACAAGGATGGAAAAATGGATGTTGGAAAGACACCACTTTGGGCGGTCATCTCCCACGCAGCTAGGATGGCTATCATCCAAAATAATCTGGTCTTCAATTTGCGATACGAGCCGGTATTCATCATTTCCTATCCCATATTACTTCCTCTAGATTGGCAGGTTGACTCTTGATAAGTCCATATTTCTGCATGAAGTCGGCAAATTCCATAACCCCTTGAACTTCAAGACCATAGGCGGTATCCGAACGCTCCAGATAATTTACTAACTCCGCCTCATCCATCTGATACGCCTTGGCTAGTATCTCCACTGTTTCTGTTGGATTACTTTCCATAAAGTTCAAAGCATCAGCCAACGCCTCAAGAAATGCTTCATAGACCGCCGGCTGCTCTTCATAGAACTTCTCCGAGGTGACACCCACTGAAAAAGTAAAGTCTTCCCCCATAACCTCTTTGCCATCCAGAATTTGATGGATTCCCGGTTCCTCAAGTTCCATAAATAAATAGGGTGGCGTCGTAAAATGGGCGCTAATTTCACTGCGTGCCAAAAGTGCGTTCATACCATCAGGATGATCGAGGGTGACCAGTTGATTGTCTAGCCTCTTGGAATCCCCCCATAGTTTGTCAGAAGCCATGGCCAGCAAAATATGCTGGATGCTCCCCGGCTGAGGTAAGGCTATCCTATCTTCCGGAGTAAAATCCTCAATGGATTGAATCGAATCCTTATTGACTACCAGCCCGATGGGAGTGGTGGAAAGCCCGCAAGCAATCTTCCATTCCATACCTTTATCCCAACCGATCAAAAAAGGTGGAATGGCCATAAAGCCTACATCCAATTCCTCTGCCAGCATAGCTTCCCGAATGGCCGTTGTGTTGCCGAGTTGCCGCCAGCTCACCTCAATGCCGGGTAATTTGCTTTCTAAGAGCTGTTTCTCTTTCATAATCTGTAACGGAGCATAAGCAAGACCATATTGCTCGGCAATTTTTATTTGAAGCTTATTCGCCTGAACTTCACTTGAAGTATTACAGCCCACTAAGATCAAGCAAAGAAATGTTATGACAAGGATAGCCAAAAAAAATTTCCTCTTCATACAATTCACCTCCACTAGTGTTCGTCATGGCACCTATTTCCGGATTTTTGACACCTACCGATTCATTTCTGACAATGCAAATCCACGAGCATATTCTTTCCCTGTATATCTCTAATCTCCAGACATGCAAGGGCTTTCTCTATCTTAGTTTTTAAACCAGTGGCAGAATCACCTTGAAATAGCATATACCCCACCCGTTGGGTAGCATTTTGGATTTCTTGAATCGTACTCCCCACATCATAATTAAACCCACCTGTAATCGCTCCCGACCTAACCACTATTCCCTCCATCGGTGCCATCCTACCGATGGTTCCCGGCTTGGTAAAAATCATTTGGACAGAGGCGTGGTTTGTATTATTTTTAAGTTCGTAGTGTTCAAGGGCAGTATAGTCAACGTCTTGCCCTGAAGCATGAAGAATCAGCATTTCGAGAATATCTACCCCCGTAATCACCGGTAATAATTCATCCTCATAAGCTCCTCCGATCCTACAAGCAATCTCATTCACCTTGATCCCTTCCGAGCCAATCAGCATTTGAAAATAAATGGGTCCGCATTGAATATCAAAAGCCTGTACTATTTTGTCTGTAAGCTCTTCTATCTCCTTTGCATATTCGGCAAGATATTTTGAAGGAAAATGATGAGCAATACAAATACCGATGTGTTGACCGTTTGCAATGGTTTGTCTGTCGGTCACCGTCAGGATATGAGCTTTGCGGTCTCGAACCCAGCCGCTTAGGGTGATCTCTTCACTCGGATAAAATTCTTCAATTAGAATTTCATCTTCTCTGGAGTAGCTTAACACATCAGGCAATAAACTTCGTATTTGTTGTAAAGACTCGACTTTATAAACTCCACGTTGCCCTTGGCTATCTAGGGGTTTCATGACCGCTGGGAATCTTATAGCCCCAAGCTCTGCTTCCTCAAAATCCTTCTGGATAAGTCGATACTCGGCGCTGGGAATTTCATTTTCTTTAAATATCTTCTTCATTACTTTTTTATGAGTTACAGCTTGTGCCTGCTCACTATCTAAAAAAGATGGAAGCCCTAATTCATTCGCTACTTTTGCACAAGTCAGAACGGGTTGATCCGTGCCAACGGTCAAAATACCATCTATTTTATACTTGCGCGCAACAGCTAGGCACCCTTGTGCATCAAAGGTACTGGTCAACTCGCTGTAATCAGCGAACTTTTTCCCAGGCGCGTCATCTAAATAGTCGGCAACTATCACCATATGCCCTTTTTCTTTAGCCCGTAGTATAGCATTAATCTGAATATTACTACCACCTAAAATCAGCAACCTAGCCAGAGTCATTCCCTCCTAACACATCATGAATATCTTTTAGATAGTCTTCAAACTCGAAATGATAGCTTATAGTTTATTATTCGCTATTTCGTATTGTGGGCGAGTGGTCCTTGCGAACTTGGATATCCCCGGGCCATAGTTCAGCAGAATCTTTAAATAAAGCCTCACTAATTTTAAGATGCTGTAGTTGGAATGACCAGATTCCCTTTTATGGTGATTGACCTCAATGTTTGCTACTTTAACTCGGTGTTTGAAGATGATCGCCGAGATATAGACAAAGGAAGTCCGATCCACAATAATTTTGGCAAGTAAATTTTTATGAAGAATACGAAAACTGCTCACCTTGATGCCGGCCGGTTTATTGATCATGAGGTTGAAGAGCAGATCTCTCAGCACTGCACCCCAATATCGATACCTTTGATCCTTTTTAGCGGCCAGCGACGGCAATCCATAAACTACGTCGTAACCCTCTCGAATCTTCTGCCAGAGCTTAACAATCTCCTCAGGAGGATTCTGCAGATCATCATCCATGATAACTGTATATGTCCCAGTGGCATAACGCAAACCGCACATAATAGCATTTTGTTGACCATAATTTCTCTTAAGTTGGATTATCTTGATACGTGGCTCCATCCTATGCAGATCAAGCATTTTGCTAAAGCTGTCATCTTTGCTGCCATCATCAACTAAAATGATTTCAAAATCAAGGTTTAGTTTATTCAAGGTTTCCTGAAGATAGTAACAAAGCATCCCTAAGGTCTTTTGACTATTATAAACAGGAACCACAACACTTATCTTTTCCATCATATCACAATCCGCCGATAACGGCTTCTGTCGTCTTAATAACGTAGTGATACTCGCCTTCCGTCATTCCGGCATAAAGTGGCAAACGCAGCAAACCTTGCGCTGATTTCTCCGTAACTGGCAAATCACTCGGCTGATATCCCATTTTTCTACCCATTGGAGAACTATGGAGAGGTAGAAAATGAAAAGAAGCCGCCACTCCCCTACTTTTTAATTCTGCCAAAACGAAATCTCTGATAACTTGTCTATCGAACATAACCCAGAAGATATGATAATTAGATTCACACTCTGGAGGAATCTCCATCACTTTCAGAATCCCCTGCTTCTCATAAGGCTCAAAAGCATTACGATACAAGGTATAAATAGCTTTCCTCTGCTCCGTAATCTCCTGCATCACCTCAAGCTGGGCTAACAATACAGCCATCAGCAGATCGGAAGGAGAATAGCTTGACCCCTGATCAAGCCAATTGTAGTTATGCACATCACCCCGCAAAAACTGACTACGATTGGTGCCCTTTTGCCGGCTGATCTCGGCTTTCTCAATAATTTGTGTGTTTTTTTCATGGATAAGCAAGGCCCCACCCTCACCACAGGTATAGTTCTTTGTGCCATGAAAACTATAACAGCCAAAGTCGCCGATGGTCCCTAGATACTGCCCCCGATATTTTGCATTTACTCCTTGAGCAGCATCCTCGATAACCTGCAAATGATGGTTCGCAGCAATTGTCATGAGTCTGTCCATATCACAAGCTACTCCAGCATAATGAACTGGGATTATGGCTTTCGTCTTTGCCGTAATCTTTCTCTCTAAATCTACGGGATCAATATTTAAGGTGTCCGCTTTTACTTCAATAAAGACCGGCTTCGCTCCCCTTAATAATACAGCGTTGGCCGTTGAAGAAAAGGTAAAGGAAGGCATAATAACCTCGTCATCAGGTCCAAGGTCGGCAAGGATCACCGCCAGCTCCAAGGCATGTGTGCCTGATGTCATCATCAGAGCCTTGCTTGCCTTAAAGCTCTTCTCGATAAAAGCTACAACTCTCTCAGTGTAAAATCCATCCCCGCTTATTTGACCTCTTTCCAAGGCATCAATAACATACGTCTTTTCTTTTTCTGACACATATGGCTTATAGCTTGGAATATTCATAAAAGATCCCTTCTGTTCATGTCCGTACTTTTCTCAATCTTATTCTATTATATAGTGTACTTAGCTTGTTTCAAGAGACTTTGATTCATTCTTTGATGCAATCGGGTAGGAGGCCACCCATTATTTGAGTGGCCGACCTCCCACAGCACCGTACGTACCGTTCGGTATACGGCGCTTCCAAAGTTTACGCGTTACTACGCAGAATAACATTCACTAAAACTGAGATATCCAATCCGTTTGAAACGTTCGTTGGATAGGGCTTTTGTCAAGATAGGGCTATGGGCTGTTCGCCAATAGCCTTTTCTTGTGTTTGCCCACATCCATGCTTGTTCCCTAGCAATTCCTGTTTTCTTTAGGTTTTCAAAACGTGTCCGGACTTTCTTCCATCGTTTCCAAGTAACCATCCTTATTCGACTTCTTAGCCACTCATCTACGTTCTTGAGCAGGGTCTTTGCATCCGCTAGTTTGAAGTAATTCGTCCATCCTCGAACCACTTGGTTGAGTTTTATTCGGCGTTCTTCGATTCCCATTCCGTTGCTACGCCCAGTCACTTCCCGGACTTTGTCCTTGAGTTTCTGAATGCTCTTGGGATGGATTCTTAAACGTCCCTCTCCTCGATAGATGTAAAAGCTATATCCCAAATACTTTACATACCTTACATGTGCAACCTTCGTTTTCTCCCGATTCACCTTTAGCAATAATTTTCCTTCGATGAACGGAAGTATGTGGTCGAGCGTTCGCTGCGCCGCTTTCTTGCTTTTGCAGAAAATCATCATATCGTCTGCATAGCGTACAAATCGATGCCCACGCTTTTCCAGTTCGTGGTCGCACTCATTAAGCATTATGTTTCCAAGTAAGGGACTCAGGGGGCCGCCTTGTGGCACGCCTTCTGGACTTTCCTCGAACAGCCCGTCAGCCATAACTCCTGCTCTTAGGAATTTATGGATCAGTGAGATGACTCGTCCATCTCTTATTGTCTCAGATAGCATTTGAATCAATTTACTTTGGTTAACCGTGTCAAAATATTTCTCTAAATCCATGTCTACTACATACTTGTACCCTTCTGTAATATGGATCTGGCATTTCTGTAGCGCATCATGGGCACTTCGGTGCGGTCGGAACCCAAAGCTGTTATCTGAGAATTGTTTTTCAAAGATTGGACTTAGGACTTGAGTTATCGCTTGTTGGATTAACCTGTCTACGACTGTTGGTATTCCCAGTTTTCTAGTCTTCCCGTTCTCTTTAGGTATCTCTACCCTCCGCACGGGTTTTGGATGGTATTTGCCATCCCAGAGGGATTGCAAGAGTTCGTTCTTGTGGTCTTTCAGGAAGGGTAGAAGTTCATCCACCTGCATACCATCGATTCCACCTGCACCTTTATTCCTCTTTACCTGTTTATAAGCTTGGTTAAGGTTTTCGGCACTAAGAATCTGCTCAAGCAAACCTTCCATCTGCTCGTTCGTGTTGGTGCTGTCGGTTTCAGTCATCTTAGCTGGCGCGCACACTTCCGCATACTCTCTCTGTTCCGCAGATACCCTTTGCAGATAGTCTTCCAATCGAAGTTGTCTGTGTTTTGAATTACCACTTTCAGTAACTTTCATTGACCCGCACCTCCTTTGGTTCAGCCCTTTCGTCGGTGTCTAGACCACCTCTGTACTATGGCTTCTGCTGACTCCTCACGACAAATCTTGTTTCAACCGGGTTTCTTACTCTGTTTCCACCCGTCCGTGAGGCCTCCCACGGTAAGACGATTCACTTTCATTCCATGTACCCGCATCATTTACGCTGACGTGTCTGTGTAGCTTTTGGGCTTCAACTTGTTAAGCAGTCTTACCCCACGTTTCGCGCCTGATGATGTTTGTGTTCCTCGGGCCGGAACTTTGCTGCCGGCTTCCTTCAGATTCCACCTCGCGATGGACACCCTTGCCTTAGGCTAATGGTTGGTCGCTACATACCCCCATAACGGACTTTCACCGTCTAGTTAATCATCATGCATGGCGCACTTAGAAGGCTTCGATGAGAATTTCTCATCGAAGCCTTTTGGCATTCTTTACGATGTATTGTCCTTCTAAAAGCAGCTTTGACCTCTGCGATACTGCTCAATGCTGGATAGCAGCTTAATTTTACAAAAACCCTAGTAGTTAGGGCCCGGTATGCGAACATCTTCTTTTCTGAGAGTAATCTTTAGCTTGTCAAAATACTCCAGATAAGCAACAACGGTCTTTCTGCCGGTCTGAAGAGCATCTCGGACTTCCGCCACGCTAATGGTTCCTTGGGCATCCATTAAGGAGCGAATGGTCTGCAAGACCTTTTCAAAAGCTTCTTTATGGACGAGGATTCCTTGACCCAGATCCACAAGTTGGCCCGATTTGAGAAAGAATTTGACAATCTCCTCGATGTCACCGGGTTTCATATTGATATCTTTGGCAACCTGCAGAGTACTCCCTGTATTCACACCATAAGTTAAGAACGCCTTCTCCATAAGAGCTATTTCCTTAGAAGCTAGTATTCTTTCTAAGGCAATACCGTTCGGTTCAGATAAGAAATTGCCATCTAATCTAAGCCGCTGATTAACGATAAAGTGATTGAGCAGAGCGGCAAAGTCTTTCGAGTCTATCACCTGAAAAATGCCGCTTTTCATTTCTTCCTTATCAATTTGATAACGATAAGGATATTTATTATACATTTTTCTAAAAGCAGCAATTGCTTTGGTATAATATTTTTCTAATTGAAGGTGACTTAGGTATTTATTCGTTTCCTTCAGTAAAATGAGCTTTCCTGATGTAACTTCTCTATCTAGAGTTTCCTGGACTTGACTCCTATCTGTATTCAGAGCTTGCCCCAACTCATCTAGCCCGAGAGGTTTTTCTGAAGAATTTAATACCAAGGAGATCAACTCTTCTAGGGTACCATTTTCGCCGATGTCCATAGCCTGCATGGTTTCCGGTGCAAATCGTTGCCTGTTTTTGGTCGTATGATACAGTATCCAGCCACCACCAATAGTCACTTCCGGTGAATAGCTACGGATAATAAATCGGTCTTTACGCAGAATCACGACTGGTTCTTCAAAACGCAGCTGGACATATCCTTTACTTCCTTCAGTAATCTCATCAGTTCCTAAAAGTCTGACCCGAGCCAGAACCTCCTTCGTTCCGCTGTGCAGATGCACTCTTTGATTATGAATCAAGCTGCCTTTGCCTTTGACAGTGTAGACAAGGGCATCGGCAATGCGGATTGGATTCAGGGTCCCTTCGTGTGCCGCAGTATCTCCGCGTTTGATTTCTGATTTTTCGATTCCTGTGAGATTTAAAGCGCAGCGGTCACCTGCGGTAGCTTCATCAACACCGGTATTATGCACTTGAATTCCCTTGACACGTGCTGTCAGCCCCGCAGGGTATATTTCTAAGGTATCTCCTTTGTTTACTTTGCCCCCTGTTATCGTTCCGGTGATGACGGTCCCGTGGCCGGTCATGGAAAACACTCTGTCAATGGGCAACCGAAATATTTCTCGTCCCTCTCTGGCGTGCACCTTTAAGGCAAGTTGGTCTAAAACTTCTAACAGTTGAGGGATTCCTTCACCCGTTACAGAAGAGACTGGGACGATAGGGCTTCCTCCCAGTGTCGTCCCCTGAACCGCATTCTTAATATCTTCAAAGACCATTTCCAGCCATTCAGCATCGACAAGATCGGTCTTCGTTAAAGCAATGACACCGGATTCGACATTGAGTAGATTTAGAATATCCAAGTGTTCCCTGGTTTGCGGCATAATTCCTTCATCAGCTGCAATGACCAACATGACCAGGTCGATACCCGTAGCACCGGCCACCATGGTCTTGACAAATTTCTCATGTCCGGGAACATCGATGATGGACAGCATCTGGCCGGAAGGTAGCGTCAAGGCAGCAAAGCCCAGTTCAATGGTCATGCCGCGGCGTCTTTCTTCCTCAAGACGATCTGTGTCGACATCGGTTAATCTTTTTACTAGAGATGTTTTGCCGTGGTCAATATGGCCAGCTGTTCCTAAAACAATCTTTTTCATTCATTCACCCCACGATGCCCTGTAAGGTCTGCGTAATCACCGGAAATTCGGTTGCTAATATCGTTCGAACATTCAACAGAACTTTGTCCTTATGGATTCTGCCAATAATTGGTGTGGTCGCCTTTCTGAGAAGGATCTGCAGCTCATTGGCAGACAAACCCTCTATGGTCAAAGATATGGCTTTACCCTTTAGCAGAACATCCGGCAAAGAGCCACCCCCTGCTTCATCTTCGACATCCACAATTTCCGTTTGGCATCGATCACCTAGCACAGCAAGCAGTTGTCGATCGAGTTCCTGTGCTCTCAGCAACAAATCTTCTTGACTTAAATCCAACATGTTTAAGGCCGGAATTTGCTCAACAGCCTTTTCTGGGTTCAAATAGATAGTCAATACCGCAGTCAAAGCCGCAATTGAACTTTTGTCACAGCGGACAATGCGGGCCAGAGGGTTCTTTTTGATTTTATCTATCAAGGCCTTCTTGCCGACGATTACCCCAACCTGTGGGCCTCCTAACAATTTATCTCCGCTAAAAGTGACGAGATCCACCCCGCTAGCGATAACTTCCTGAACTGTAGGCTCATAGGGCAATCCAATTTGGGTCAAATCATAGAGGCAACCGCTACCCAAATCCTCCATGACCAGTACATCCTTTTCCCTGCCCAGTCCCACTAAATCCTGACGTGAGACTTCTGCAGTAAAGCCGGAGATTTTGTAGTTGCTAGTGTGCACTTTCAACAAAACTGCCGTATTTTCGGAAAGGGCTTGGGCGTAATCCTTGTCTTTCGTTTTATTCGTGGTCCCGACTTCGATCATAGTACAGCCGCTGGAGGAAATAATATCCGGTATGCGAAAGCTTCCCCCAATTTCGACCAGCTGTCCTCTGGAAACGATGACTTCTCCCTGGTTGGCCAAAGTATTCAGACTTAAGAACACTGCTGCTGCGTTATTGTTGACGACCATCGCACTTTCGGCACCGGTCAAACGGGTAATCAACGGCTCAATATGAGCGTGACGAGAACCGCGGTGGCCGCTTTCGAGGTCGAACTCCAGGTTACTGTAGCCTTCATTGACTTTATGTATCTGAACGATTGCCTCATAGGGCAGAGGTGCTCTTCCCAAATTGGTATGAAGAACAATGCCTGTTGCATTGATTACTTTCTTTAGTCCAGTATTCTTTTCTTCACTAATTTTACTTTTAATCTTCTCAATTAAGTAGGTAGTAATCTTCTGACGATCGAGGAGGGACATTGATTCTGTAAATAATGAATCGGTGTGCAACTGTTGTCTATATTCACCTATGACCTGCGTTAGTATATCCATAAGCAGAGGCTTTCCAATCGTGTGCAGCAAAGCCACAACTTCAGCGTGCTCGAGAATTTCATTCATCGGAGTGATGGTTCGCAGCGCCTTGTGTAGTTGATCCTTCTCCAAAACAATGCCTCCCTATGTAAAGGGACATGAATTCCGCAGCCTCAGCCGCTTGCTCATGCCCATCGCAATCATTACCATGTTTGTTGGCGGGAATGTGTAGGAGTCGAACCTACCTCGGCCGGATCACCCACCCGACAACGGATTTGAAGTCCGCGGAACCCACCGGGATCCATCCATCCCCAATAATAGTTATACCATATCTAATATAATTTTCAAATAATTATATTATTAGCTCTACTAATTGTTTTTATTAGTTCCACCCTTTTTGTCCGGCTAGCCATTGTTCTGCTGCATAATTGAGAGGCATCGTGCGGATGTCTTCCCAAACCAAATCTTGGGTGTTCAATTCTCGCAAATCTACCTGTTTAAAATATGAACCACAATCAGAGCAAACACCAATCTCGATGCCAGGGTATTTTTCAGATTTAAGATAGGTCTGCTTTTTGGCATCCTCACTGCCACAGCTTGCGCAACCGGAAGCACCGACAGGTCTTTGATAGCTGCAGACCAGACATTTCTGGTAGCGTTTGCCTAAGGGTCGTGCCAAAACGGTCATAAAATGCTTTTCTCCGCAGACTGGGCAAGTTCCAAACGACTGGTTTTCCTCGCTGGGGGTATTAATGCTCGTTTGACAAATCAGCTGGGCAATACCCGCGAGAGCTAACTGCAGCCGAGCGGCATTAGCATCCTCCAAAGTCTCCCCATCCTTGAACTTGTGTAGGAGTATGCGCAAAACAGCAGCTTCCTGGGGCTCACCTGCAACTTGATTGAGCCTTTGCCACAACTCAACGATGCTATCTTCGGGTAAACTATCCAAAGTAAAATATGGCGAGGTCTGGGCAAGCTGGACTCCTGCCACCACCTCTGGAGCCTGACTTTCTTGCCAAAGCTGTATTTCTGCTTGTAATTTTAGATAATTCTCCCTAACTGCTGATAAATGCAGTTCATTCAGCTCATTATTCAAAATGTTCGTCTGCACAATTCACCCTCCTTACAGAAAACCTGACTTCGCAGAGATGCGACGTCAATAGTTCTCAGATGCGTCATAAAATCACTCAATAATGCGTTAAAGGAAGTCTGCTGCAAACCCTGAGCATGGAATTTCTTCAGGGCCTGCAACAGACTTAATAATACCACAGAACAATTAGGATTTCTCTTGCTTTTGAATCTCCTCATACCAAGCCCCATGATGGGTCTTAGCAAAGGATTCGGGAACATGACCCTTTACCATCCCCTGCAAGGCGACCCGTGATTCTGGGTGCAATAGCGAAAGGTACATATGCCCAATCAAGGCCGCTGTCATAAAGATCATGGACAAATCATGAATGGGGTAGGCAAATCGCACCAGTCCGATGGGGAAATATTGGGGGAACCACATAATAACCCCACTTAGAGTTATAAAGACTGTACCGAAGATGGTGATTAGAGAGTTGATTTTTTCCCCTCCGTTATACTTTGCTTGAGGAGGGTAATTGCCATGGCCACCAAAAAACTCAACAGCAAAAGCCTTCACATGCATCGCATCGGCTTTCGTCCAGACAAATACAGAACGTAACCAGGACCAGTGATGCTTTCGTTCACCGATGAAGAACAGCAGTCCTACAATGACCACAAAGACTATCGCAAAAACACGGTGGATGATTCGTGCATTGTCAATGCCACCCACGATCGCCATGACCGGTCGGAAAGTCACTGACATAACAGCTAGACCTGTAAAGAGGAGAATCAAGTAGGAAAAAGCATGAACCCAGTGGCTCAACCGTTCTCCTCCGGTGAATCTAAGAACTTTTCCTTCAGGGACTTGCTTTAAATTCTCTGCCATTATACTGCCCCTCCTTTCCCTTGGTGGTCATCATCAACAAAATGTTCCTTGCTGTAATTGCCTTTAGCCACATTGACTAAAGTTCCAACAAGAACTGCTGCAGCCGCACCACCGCAAGCAATCGCACCCAGCGGGCGAGCGATATCTTTCCATAGGGTCAGGGTAAAGGGTACCGTAGGGTTGGCCGGTAAACCATAAGATTCCGGAGTATCGAGCAGAATATACTTATAGAGTGTTCCGCCGACAACATCTTTGCCGTAGAGATTCGCCTTGGGATAGTTTGTTTTGAGCTCAGCCAGACGCTGTTCAGCTTTTGGCATCATCTCAGAGTCATCACCAACGGTAAGGGTTCCTGGCTGACAGATGGCAACGCAAGCTGGTTCCAAACCATTTTCCACCCGTTCCCAACAACCGGTGCACTTCGTCGCTTTTTTAGTACTCTGATCAACCCTGGGAATGTCAAAGGGGCAGTTCGTTACACAATAGCCACAGCCAATGCATTTGTCTTTGTCGATGATCGTAAATCCCGTCTCGGTTTTGGAGATGGCTTCGGAAGTGCAAGCCTTTAGACAAGCAGCATCAGCACAATGAAAGCATTGGGCTTTCCGCATCATCCAAAGCATTTTGTTATTTTCATACTTTTCATCAAAAGCAACATAGGTGTAAGTGTTGGGATCCAAGTCCTTCGTAGACTGGTAACTTTTAACCAAAGTCGTTTTAACCGCCGGTAACTCATTCCATTCTTTGCAAGCTGCAGAACAGGCTTTACAGCCGGTACATTTGGAGGTGTCGACTAAAATCATTTTTTTACTCATCGCCTACGCCCTCCTTATGTTGACTAGACAGCACTTATATTCTGGTGTGCCTGCCGTCGGGTCAATAGCACTAATTGTGAGGTTGTTAGTGCTTGGTCCGGGACTGAGAGACGCGAAGCCCCAGCTCCAGGGCATACCAATGGTCTCGGAATCCTGACCGTTGATTTTTAAGGTCTGAATTCTGTCCGTTACCAAGGCAACCACCTGGACTTTACCCCGAGCAGAAGATACTTCTACCATGTCGCCCTCTTTAACACCAATTTTCCGAGCCAAATTTTTGCTGATCTCAGCAAAGGGCTGCGGCATCAACTCGTTGAGCATAGGGATATTTCTAGTGATACCTCCGGCGCAGAAATGTTCGACCATACCATAAGTTGTTAATACGTAAGGAAAATCTTCCTTTGTCCCATGGTTCGTGATCCCGGGTAGATAGTTAGGGATTGAAACCGTGGGATTGGAATTCACATTCTTGTGTAGCGCATTTTCCGTCGGGCTTTCGACGGGCTCATAAAATTCAGGCAGCGGACCATCATTGCATTGACCGGCAATCCGTACCCCAATGGGTGGCAGTCCGTCAGCAGGGGGAGTTGCAGGAATTCCACTAAAATACTTAGCGGCGAAGAGACGACCTACTCCTTCTGGATTCATACGGAAAGAAAGTTTTCCCTGCGGTGTATCCGGTCCTTTGGTCTTATCAGGAACATCGGCACCGTCGTTTCCTTCCCAAGAATTCTTGGCAGCATCCCACCAAATCAGCTTGAGCTTGTCATCAAGAGGCTTACCGTTCATATCACAGGAGGCACGATTATAGAGGATGCGGATATTACCAGGCCAAGAGAAGCTCCAATTCCGGTAAAGACCGAGCCCCGAAGGATCCTCGTTATTACGTCGAGCAGTGAGATTGCCATTACCTGTAGCGCCGGCATAAATCCAACAGCCTGATGAGGCTGTTCCGATAGGGGCTTTAAGGTAGTCCCCTATCGTCGGCAACAATTTACCGGTTGTTTCATCATAACCACTGATTTCCTGGAGAACTTTCAGCGGGTCCGGATGTTGCCCATAATCCCAGCGAGCATTAAGAATCGGGGCATCTTTGGGATCCGTGCTACCGGCGTAGAGATCTTTGAGCTTGCGATAGATGAGATCCAGCATATCCAAATCCGGCTTGGATTCGCCCAGAGGCTTCAACGCAGCATCTTTCCACTGAATCCAACGACCTGAGTTAGATAAGGTGCCCCCTTTTTCGTAAACAAAAGCAGCAGGGAGCATTATAACTTCCGTGTTAATCTTTGACGGATCGACGAGGGGCTCGCCAGTGGTCGGATCTTTTTCTCGCCAGAATTGTGCGGTTTCGATCTCGTAAAGATCGGCCACGACCAGCATATCTAGCTTAGCCAGGCCTTCACGCACGATTTGTCGGTTGGGGATAGATACCATGGAGTTCGATCCAAAGTTGAGTAAAATCTTAAATTGATCCCCATTCATATATTCCCAGAGCTTTAACATGCTGTAGTTTTTGGTTGAGTTGTATCTAGGCAGGTAATCGAAGCAATAATCATTATCCTTAGTTGCTTTATCACCAAACCAAGCCTTCAATTGAGCAACAATATGTTTCTCAAAGAAAGAACCACTGCGGACCAAATAACTACGAAGATCTTTATCCGTATGAATCGGAGCCGGCAGATAGCCTGGTAAATTAGCAAATAGATTGGCCATATCGGTAGAGCCCTGAACATTGGGTTCACCACGAAGAGCCTGGATCCCGCTACCGGCTTTGCCTACATTGCCCAGAAGCAGCTGGATAATCGCATAGCATCGTATGCCCTGAACGCCGGTAGTATGTTGGGTCATGCCCAGCGCATAGAGGATACTACCCGGTCTGGTGTTACAGAATGTATCGGCTATTTCCTTAATTTTTTCAGCTGGAATACCACTTATATCCGCAGCAGTTTCTAGGGTATAGCGGGAGAAATGCTCCTTCATTTTGCTAAAGACAGTATCCGGATCCTCTAAGCTTTCAGCTATAGCCGGCTTGTTCTCATCATCGAGTTGGTAAGCCCAGCTATCAAATTTATATTTTTTGGTCTCCGCATCGAAGCCAGAAAATAGACCCTCCTCAAACTTGAAGTCCTTGCTAATTTTATATTGTGCATTCGTGAAGTTAAGGATATAGTCCTCATCGTAAAGCTTGTTATCGATGATGTATTTAATGATTGCGCCTAAATAAGCAATATCAGCACCAGGTCGAACCTGAGCGAAGATATCGGCTTGTGAAGCGGTACGAGTAAACCGTGGATCGACCACAATTACCTTAGCACCGTTTTCTTTTGCCTTGTTGATCCAGCGCATAGCTATGGGATGGTTTTCAGCGCAATTACTACCCGCAATCAGGAAGCATTTTGTGTTTTGCATATCCGTCCATGAGTTGGTCATGGCTCCGCGACCAAATGAAGGTGACAAACTTGCCACCGTGGGAGCGTGTCATATCCGGGCCTGATGTTCGTTATAGGGTGTTCCGATCAACTCGGATAGTTTTTTAATGAGGTAGGATTCTTCGTTATCGACTTCTGCTGAACCTAGGACAGCAATGCCGTCAGCGCGATTCACTTCATAAGTTTTACCACCAATTTCTTCAGTAGCCACCCAGGTGGTGTCACGAACTTCCTTGATTTTTGAGGCAATCTTATTGATGGCATCATCCCAGGAAATCTCTTGCCAATCACTCGCTCCGGGTGCTCTGTATCTCGGCTTAAGGACACGGTTGCTGTCTTCGGCAATATGGCTTAGACTAGCACCTTTAGGACAAAGGGCACCGGAGTTTACCGGATTATCCGGATCTCCATCCAAATAAACAATCTTCTCATCTTTGATGTGAAGCAGTAATCCGCATCCGCCGGAACAGAAATGACAGATGCTAGGAATCTTTGTGGTTCCTTCAATTCTGAGCGCAAAGCCTTGAGCTTGGGCTATTTGTGGATCAAATCCAAGACCAGAAGCCAAAGCAATTAAAGATGCCCCAGAAATTTTAAGAAACCCACGACGAGTTACTTCCATCTACTCTCCCCCTCTATTTATTTTAGTAAGCGAAAAATATCTATCATCAATTGTGTCATGTCAAACAAAAATTGTCAAACTATTTTGACAATAAAGAAAGTAAGAACTTTCCTTTACTTTTAGTCACAAAAAAAGAAGGCTTCAGAGAATTTTTATTTCTCCAAAGCCTTCCCTTTATAATCTCTATTGGAGCCCGAGCTCTCCCTCAGCATAGGTCATTGGGTGAGTTGCCTGAAAGTGAGGTTCAAAGTCCTTCACTTCCGTCATCGATTCCAGTTCCATTTCATAATTTTGCATAGCTGCTGCGGCTACTCCCATCAGTCCGAGTACACGCAGAGCTGGTCGCCTCCAGATCATATAGCCTATAGCAATGCCCAGAGGAGCAGAGACACTAAATACTGTGCGTTGATTATGCTTGATTTTAACCTGACTTTGCCACATCCGATTAAACTGATGCTTAGTACCGTTCCACAACTTGCCGACTTTTCCGTTTTCAAGCTCCATTTCTTTTTCACAATCAGCTAAAGCCTGAATCACATCCCCGTGAGCCCTTTTTAAGGCTTGGTTTGCTTCTTCGTAAGTAAGATTTAAGCGGTCACATAGAACATCAATTTTCTCCAGTTCGGTCCACAACGCTTCGCTCATGATTTAGATCATCCTTTCCGCTTGGGTTTTGTCCCACGTTCACCAAGCGGATCCCCATACTCCAAGATTTTAATTGTCTATCTAGGGTTTGTTCACAAAAAAACTGTAAGGTATCAAGAATTTCTTTCTTCATCCACTCATTCCAACGCAACCGACTGATTTTCTCCAAATCCCCTTTCAGAAGTTGCCTCATCAGCCCTAGACTTCCTCCACTTACCCATCGCCCTATGATTGAAGTACCGGCTTGAGTTTGACAGGTCCGGCAAACCACCCCTCCTGATTCAGGACTAAAAAGGTGGCGTTCTCCTTGAATCTTTTGCCCACACTCCGCACATTCCATGAAGCGAGGGCGATAACCGAGCTGGGTCATAAGCTTCAAGGTATACGCACTCTGAACGAGAGCCGGGTCACAGGTTTCCACGAGGAATAGACTGGAAAAAATAAGGGTGAACAGTTCTGGATGGGGCTGCCCGGGAATCGTGGCTAAATCCAGCAGCTCGGCCATGGCTGTGGCCGCCATGCTCATATCTAAGTCCGTCCACAAATGAGGAAAACTCTCCTTGGGGCTGACCTGATTGATTGTGTCTAGTGTTTTACCCTTATGTATTAAGTATTCTGCATAGGTAAACAGCTGGGCACCTGCTCTTTGGCGGCTTTTGGGCTTACGGACTCCCTTAGCAATGGCTTGGATTTTCCCGTACTCTCTGGAAAATAAAGTGAGCAAACGGTCAGATTCCCCGTACTCTCGGCTTCGAATCACCAGAGCATCGGCGTGGTAAACACCCACATCCTCACCTCTTAGTCTTTGTAAAAATCTTGTTCTTATTCCTTAATCAATTGCACCCCGGAACTTGTTCCTAGGCGGTCCGCTCCAGCCTCTACCAGCTGCAACGCAAACTCTCGGGACCGTATACCCCCTGAAGCTTTTACCTTCACAGATTCACCCACCCAAGCTTTTAGCTTGCGAACATCTTCTACCGTCGCACCGCCACCGGCAAAGCCCGTGGAAGTCTTAATATATTCTGCACCAGATGCTTTGACGATCTGAGCAGCTTTTTGCTTCTCTTCTTCCGCAAGCAAAATGGTTTCAATGATGATTTTAACAGTAACACCACAACAATGGGCTGCCTCAACAGCCCGGGAAATATCTTTCTCGACTGCTTCCCAATTTCCTGACTTGGCCCAACCGATATTCATAACTATATCCACTTCCCGAGCTCCATGAGCTTTAGCGGCGAAGATCTCTTGGACCTTGATCTCTGTCATAGTCGCACCGAGTGGAAAGCCGATGACTGTAGCTACACCCACACCACTCCCATGCAAGAGCTTGGCAGCAGTACATATATAGGCCGGATTAATACACACGGTAGCGAACTTATGTTGCTTCGCTTCATGACATAAATTGACGATATCCTTTTCCGTAGCATCCGGTTTTAAAATGGTGTGATCAATCATTCCCGCAAGGTTCATGATCCTCATCCTTTCTAGCTTCGATTAGTGTATCCGAATTCCCGAAGGCTTCTTCCTCGGTTTCGCCAATCCTTCTCTACTTTGACAAATAGTTCAAGGAAAACTTTACTGCCCAGCAGTTTTTCAATATCTTGACGAGCCAGACTACCGATTTCCTTAAGGACTTTTCCCTCATGGCCAATAATAATCCCCTTTTGGGAGTCGCGTTCCACCACAATAACTGCACGAACCTTAACTAGTGTCTTCTTTTCCTCCACGCTTTCCACTAAAACAGCAATCGAGTGGGGAACTTCATCTCGCGTAAGCTGAAGCACCTTTTCTCGCACTAGCTCGGCCATAATAAAACGCTCGGGCTGATCTGTAACTTCATCCTCTGGATAATACATGGGCCCTTTCGGCAGTTCCTTAAAAATAATCTTCAGAAGCTCTTCTTTATTTTCTCCTGTTTTAGCAGAGAGAGGGATGATAGCTAGAAAATCCTTTAAGGCGGAAAAATCCTTGATTTTCTTTAATAGTTTATCCTTCTCAATCAGATCGATCTTATTCAACACTAGAATGCATGGCGTCTTAATTTGCTTAAGATTTTCTAATATATATTCCTCGCCCGGCCCGAATTCTGCCGTAACGTCCACCATGTAAAGAATCAGGTCCACTTCCCGGAGCGATTCCAAGGCCGAATCGACCATGAATTCTCCGAGCTTATGCTTCGGTTTATGAATTCCCGGTGTGTCGAGAAAGATAACCTGTCCCCGTTCTTCGGTTAATATGCAATGTATCTTATTCCTTGTGGTCTGGGGTTTATCGGACATGATTAATATTTTTTGCCCAAGCAGTTGATTAAGCAAGGTGGATTTCCCAGCATTTGGGCGACCTATGACTGTGACAAATCCCGATCGAAATTCTTCATTAGGTTTACTACCTAGCAAATTACTCACTTCCTTATTTCATGAATGTAGCTAACAACGCGTATTTTAAAAGGTCAAGCTTTAAGCTTAACCTAAGAATTCCGGTCCAAAAGAATCAGGGAGCAAGACACTTAGTCGAGTGAATTTAGTTTGTCCCTTCTCATTGACTAAAATAACCAAACAATCCCGAGAAAATTCTCGTAATACCTGACGGCAAGCTCCACAGGGTGATGGGAAAGCATCGGTGGGTACAGCAATAGCCACCGCCTTCAGGCGTCGCTCCCCATGAAAGGTAGCATGAAAAACTGCATTGCGCTCAGCACAAAGTGTTAACCCAAAACTGGCATTCTCAACATTGCAACCGGAGACAATTCTCCCCGATTCCCAGAGAGTGGCAGCCCCTACAGGGTAGTGCGAATAGGGTACGTAGGCATTTTTATAGGCCTCTTGAGCCTCATGTATTAAAGTTTCTATTTGTTCCTGGGAAATTTCCTGAACTGAATCCATAGGGCCTCCTTTCGTCTGCTTTGGTCTTTAGGTCAGCATTAATCGTGGCATCCGCCTCGGCGAAAATGTCCACTGGACACTTTCGTAGCCCATACGACCCTTCGTTGCAATGGGTTCTCTCCTATACGTAAAGCTACGCTTTTGAGCTTTTTTCGAGGCTTCTTTAAAGTAGTAAACCAAGTAGCTTGGCTAAGGGTGGTCCGAATAATAGAATCCCCACCCCAACAGCCATAATGACCGCGATCAGTACAGCCCCAGCAGCGACATCCTTTGCCAACCCAGCTAATGGGTGAACATTAGGTTCTGCTAAATCCACCGTAATTTCCACAGCTGTATTAATAGCCTCCGCCGTCAGCACGCTGCTAATGGTCAGGAATAAGATTGCCCATTCCCAACGTTCTAACCCCAGCCAATAGGCCGTCAAGAGGACTACTATTGTGACGAAGAGATGAATGCGAAAGTGCTTCTGAGTTTTTACGTTATAGAATATTCCTCGGAAAGCATTTCGAAAACTTCCCCACTCAGAATTCCTCTGATGATGCTGACCCATATTAAATCTTCCTTCATCTTTCTAACGGCTTTAATCAAGGGGCCTGACCCCATTGTTCAACGCACCAAACCGATTTCACCCATGATTGCTTCCTCTTGTTTACGCATTTCTGCTTGTTCCTCTTCCTCCATATGGTCATAGCCTTGGAGATGAAGTGTCCCATGAACGGCTAAATATATCAACTCCCGCTCAAAGGAGTGTCCATATTCCGTAGCCTGAGCTCGAGCACGTTCTACAGAAATGATAATATCCCCCAACAGATCGTCCTCATAACCCAAGATATCCGGTTCTTCATCCACTTCTTCTTGCAATGCGAAGGATAAGACATCCGTTGGTCGGTCCACCCCGCGATAGTCGCGGTTCAGTTCATGGATTCTTACATCGTCTACTAAAGTAAGACTTACCTCAGCTTCCTCTGAACCACCGGTCATGGTGATAGCTTTTTCGATCCCTTGCTTCAGGAGCCCCAAAAGTCTTTCACGATCTTCCAACAGGATGGTGTCTTCTTCCCAATTAATATCCAAAATCATTGGTGCGGAGCCGCATAGGCGACTCCTCACCCCCTTCCGTTACCATGATATCCTCACTAAAAGCTAAACAGACAAAGCCTACTATGAATGATTCTTTGCGCCAGACTCATCTTGGTCAAACGAATCTTGAGCTATCGTATTATCTGTTACTGGCGTTTCGGTCTGTTCTGAGTGAGCTGTCTCTGAGTCGACTGTCTCAGAATCAGCTTTGTCCGAACCAGTTCTCTCTAAATCAATCTCATCAGTATCTTCCCCTTCCCCAAGCAGCATAGCTGATTCCAGTTCTTGTTTCGGCTGCAGTTCAGGATACTCTACTCGGGAATGGAAAATACCACTCAGAATGCGAACGAAGGATGTAGCAATCTTATCCAAATCCTGAAAGGTCAAATTACACTGGCTGAGCTGATCATCATTAAGCTTGTCCTTAATAATCTTGCGGACCAAACCTTCAATACGTCCAGGCGTAGGTTGCTTCATAGCACGAACCGCTGCTTCTACACTATCCGCCAAAAGTACCAGGGCCGCCTCCTTCGTCTGAGGCTTTGGACCTTCATAATGAAAGGCTTCTTCAGGAATGCTCGCATTGTCCTCCAAAGCTTTATGGTAAAAAAAACTCACAACACTATCGCCATGATGTTGGGCAATTATGTCCTGAATAACTTGGGGTAGCTTTTCTTCCTTGGCCATCTCCAGACCATCCTTAAGATGGGAAGTGATAATCAAGGCACTAAGAGTCGGGGCAATCTTATCATGCGGGTTATCTTGAGCAAATTGATTCTCAATAAAGAAATAGGGTCGTTTCAATTTACCGATATCATGGTACAAGGCTCCCACCCGAACCAAGATAGCATTGGCTTGAACCTCTTCCGCCGCAGCCTCAGCAAGATTACCCACCAATATGCTGTGATGATAGGTCCCCGGAGCCTCCATTAACAGCCTCTTCAACAAAGGTCGGTTCGGATTGGAAAGCTCTAATAGCCGAATGGCTGATGTGATACCGAAGCCTGACTCAAACCAATGTAGTGTTCCAACCGCAAGGACTGAGGCGAAAACCCCATTCACAAGACCAAGACCTACGCTGATTAGCCAAGTAGCAATGCGCATTCCCGAAACCATGGCAATACCACTGACTGTTATGACGTTGACCGCCGCAATATAAATTCCCGCACGTGCTAGATCTACTCTCTGGCTTAATAAGGATACACTGTGTACTCCCACTAAACCTCCGAATAATGCAACGAGAGAAATCTGCCAGCCTGTGGTCGTTGAAATAGACGGATCCGCCAATAAGCCTACAAACACAGACAAAATAGCAGCAGAAAAATAGGCAATTTCCACATCCACCAGAATGGCAATGGTCATAGTAGCCCAGGCCACAGGAATTAAGATACCGGCCAAAGCACTATATTCGGCCTCCCCCAAATTCAAGGCGATGACACCCTTGCCCATGGCGAGTACCAAGAGCATCATCAAAGCAATCAGCACTAACTTTTTGGCTAAACGATCAACCTGTCTTCGATATTGATAGGCATAGAAAAGCAGAGTTCCCATACTAGCAATCACAATCAGCGCGATTCCGGCAACCGACCGCCAAGGCGAACGGTTTTCCACTAAGCCGTAGGCCGCGAGAACTTGCATGATTTCCTCATCCACAATCTCTCCCGGTCCAACAATCTTCTGTTGAGCTTTATAGCGGTGCACATCCAGGCGGACCGATGCTCGAGCATTCTGCCTTAAGCTTTCCGTAGTTTCACTGTCCTCAATCAAAGTGGGTTGTGTGATTTTCGCATCGACAAATTCACTAAGGAAAAGCTTGTACTCATCAGGAAAAGGAGCATTATCGATATCCCGCTTCATTTGCTGACGAAGGGCTGAAGTTTCCTCCTTGCTACGGGCACCCGACTCATCATTGCGAGCATTACCATTGATAATCTCTGTCGCCCTCTGTTCTTTTTCGTCCAAAAGATCAGCAGAAGTACTCATAAGCCTCAAGAGTACATCCTGAGACAAAGCATCAAAAGGAACAATTTTGCGAATAGTATTTAAGCGACTAGCTTGATCCTCATTGCCCGTGATCCCTTCCTCTAAAGCCATAAAAGCTGTACTCAAGTCACGAGCAATGCTTGTAAGGTGGCTTTCATCTGGTTTAAAGACAGGCTCCACGGCTTTGGCCGCCGCCTCTTGATCCTCATAATATCCATCTAAATCCTCGATGTTTTTTTCATAGGGTGCTGTCACAAGCTGGGGACTAGGGTCTCCAAGCTCAAGGTTCAGCTTAGAGATAAAAAGTCCCGAAGAGAGTATACCTATGAACAGCAGAAAACACACCACTAGTGCAGCAATTTGTCGCCAAGTGGTGTTGATATTAGAAAAATGTTTTAGGAAATCTAAACCGCGAATTTTCAAACGCATCCCTCTTTCACTGACCCGTTCCCAATTTCTCTTCAGCCTTTTCGTATGCTTGAATAATCTTTTGAACGAGAGGATTGCGCACTACATCAGCAGCAGTAAAATAGTGGAAGGCTATATCCGGTATACCTTTAAGGATATTTTGAACTTCCTTTAGGCCTGAGTAATGACCACGGGGTAAATCCACTTGGGTCACATCTCCTGTGACCACCGCATGGGAACCATACCCTATGCGGGTCAGGAACATTTTCATTTGCTCAGGAGTTGTATTCTGCGCCTCATCGAGAATCATGAAGGAGTCATCGAGGGTCCGTCCGCGCATATAGGCCAACGGGGCAATCTCAATGGTTCCCTTTTCAACATAGCGTTGAGTCGTTTCCGGACCGAGCAGATCATAAAGCGCATCGTAGAGGGGTCGCAAATAAGGATCGATTTTCTCTTGCAAATCTCCCGGCAGGAAACCCAGCTTTTCACCCGCTTCAACCGCAGGACGAGTTAAGACGATACGGTTGACTTCTTTAGCTCGCAAAGCTAAAACAGCCATCACAACCGCTAGATAGGTCTTCCCTGTGCCTGCCGGCCCAATCCCAAAGACAATAGAATTCTTCTCTAAGTCTTCAAGATATTTCGCCTGGCCCAAGGTCTTAGCTTTAATCGGACGTCCTCGATGGGTTGTCGCAATCACCTTCGCAAGGGCATTAGCCATTCCCAAACCATGACCTTCTTCCACTTGGGATATGACATAGCTAACACCAGCAGCCGTCAGATGATGCCCTTGACGGACCATATCAAGCAATTCCTTCACTACGGTTTCCATACGTTCAACTTCTGCAGCACTTCCGGTGATGCTCATCTCTTCACCCCGGACCACTAGACGTGCTCCGAGATGTTCCTCCAATAATTTTAAATGAGCATCTTCGGGCCCAAGTAAATTCATTGCTTCAGTCGCATTTTGCAAATACAGCTTTGATTCTTTCGTCAATTTTTCGCCCCCTGGTGCATGAAACTCCTTATTTATCCACTGTGTGGATATACTGCTAAATCCTCGTACGCTTCCACTTCAATACGTACGCGCTCACCATCGTTGCTTTCCAGAACACGAACCTTCTCCTCCAGAACATGGGCTCCGGGGGTAATGGCCTTATGTACCTCAGTTCGCGCTCGTTCCTCCGCCGCTTGACGAGCTTCAACTTCAGTTCGTTCAACCTGAAGCTTTGCTAACTCTTTATAGTGAATAGATACTATTTCGACAGGAAGACGCCAATTCCTCCATAGGTCAACCCCATGATATTGAACTTCCTCATTAACTAGCGGATAAGGAGATTCCGGTATTGTTACCATTATGACTCGTGTGCCAAATTTTATACCCCAGCCCTTAGCAACTTTTCCACTCTCCTCAATCAGTTCCTCTTGATAGGGAACAGTAGCCTCCGCGCTGTACCAAACCCTCCCACGCACAAAACCCTTAGCCGCCGGAACGGTTTCTGGAATAAAATCCTTTTGTTGAAGTTGACGATCCGTCCGGGGGGTGGCACTGAGATTTTCGACTGTTGCCGGAGCCTGAATGAGCACTTGCCCCGGTTTGACAATTTCCCCTTCATGAATTAGAGGGGTCCCTTGAATCACCATGACTTGCTGAACTAACCCCGCCTTACTAGCCACTAGATTACCCGCTTCCCCAGGGACCTGAGGACGAATCTTTTGCACCACTTTAATTTCCACGCGGGTCCCATAACGCCTAATCCCAATCCAAGCCGCATCTGGAAATTCTTCAACAAGAGTTTTAGAGACCTTACTCAAGTCTACAGAATCCTGCCAAGTCCAAGTCCTTAAACCATGTTTCTCCGCACTATCAAAAATTTCTACGCTGGAGATGGTCGTATTACCGGAAACGGATATCGAAAGAATCATCTGCGATAGAATGGCTAAAGTTATGCCGATTAACAAAATTCCGCCTAAGAGGAACTTTCTCCGCCACCACCGCGCCGCGATGAAGGGCCATCCGTATTTTGCTATGATATGCACTCGAGTATGCGTCAGACGCGCCGGTCCCTTCAGCCGAGCAAAATCCTGGATTCTGATTTGGGCTCTTAAGCCCCTTTCTGAGCGCTGGGTTCTATAAAAAACGATGCCTTGGCGTATACTTTCGTTCATGAAACGGGCAAGCTCCTTGCCTCGGGCCACAAAAAACACTCTTCCTTGCAGGAACGCTCTAAGCTTTGCGATCATTTGGAGTCCCCTCCCCCATAATACAAGGAAATAAATTGTCCTTCAATCCTCAACTCACTAGATAATACCGTCTTCAACACGAGTTCTTTTCCAGTAATGGTTAAAACACCTTCTGTTGTATTTAAAAGAATCTCTTCTGCAGTAAACTCGACGATTTCTAAATAGTTCTCCACAAAAACTTCTTGGCGGCCAGTGATTGTAATGCGCGGCCCTTTTCCTGCAACGTCCGGTGGGAAATCCAACACTTCCCCTACAGTTTTAGTGAGTTTATCCAACATAAAAAGCCTCCTCCCTTCTAAAGAATATTTATGAAGGAAGGAGGCTAAATAGTCCAAGCTTGACGGACAAAGTATTAAGAACTTAAACCGATGGGGCCATGTCCTTACGGTTGAGCTGAAGCAAAGCACGGAGGATGTCGTCCGGAGAGGGCGGACATCCTGGTATTGCAATATCCACTGTTAGAGCTTGACCTACACCGCTACCTGCTGCATATCCTTCTTTAAACACACCCCCATTGATGGCGCAATCGCCCACAGCGATGACCCATTTCGGCTGGGGTGTGGCTTCATTGGTTGCTTTTGCTGCTTGGTTCAACTGGGTGGACATGGGACCCGTACACATAAGCAGATCTGCATGCCGGGGCGAGGCGACAAAGTCAAAGCCAAACCGCTGTAGATCATAGATAGGATTCAGTAGGGCGGACATTTCCCAATCACAGCCGTTGCAGGAACCGCAATCCAGATGCCTAATATGCCAGGATTGCCGAAAGGAATGAAGATGAGCTGCATCTTGATCTAACCGTTTTTCACTTAATCGTCCTCGTTTCAAACTTCGCCTTAGTAGATTCCACATAATGCTCTTCCTCCCTCCTTAACGATCACAGCAGCTGTAACACAGTTCAAAACTCTTATTAATCAGCGGAAAATCTGGAACAATATTCCCAAGTACCGCTAAGGGCACAGCGGGCCAATTCGCATAGGAAGCCGAGCGAATTCGACAACGATAAATCTTGCCTTCACGGTCTAACATCAGCCATATGACATCCGTTCCACGCGGTGATTCAGCACATCCCCAAGCAAACTCATAAGGTCGAACTTCCTCTAGATTTTTTACGGGAGTGGCTTGATGAGCGTTCGTTACTACTGTCTGATCATTGAGCAGTTGATTAAGGAGGGCATAACTCTGCCTCGTTTCGCGAACTCGAACCATAAGGCGGGCCCACACGTCTCCCTCCAGCTCCACTTGGGGCTCTACATTAAGCTCAGGATAGAGAAGATAGCCATGACAGGAACGCCAGTCCTGCGCTACTCCGGAAGCACGAACTGCGGGACCTGTGACCCCCAGATCTAAGGCACTTTGCTTATGAAGGACCCCTGTGGTTATAGCCCGCTGACGGAATCCATCGTGCTCCAGAATCAGAGGAATCCACTCTTCAAAATCCTTTTCAAGCTCAGCCAGCCTTGCCAGCAAATGAGCTATTCTTTCCTGCGCGGGACGCTTGGCTTTTCCGACCGTCACCGTTCCACGCAGAAAACGGTGTCCGAAAAGTTCCTGATTCAGACGTTGGAGCTGTTCCTTATGCTGTAAACCATTGCTATTACCGAGGGCGAAGCCCACGCCGGCGCAAAGGTTGCCGATATCTCCCACATGGTTATAAAGCCTTTCTAGCTCTGCCAGTACCGTACGCCAGCCCAAGACTTCGCGAGAAACCTGTAGACCACCTAGCTTTTCCACAGCCTGACAATAAGCTAAGGCATGACTGACCGTGCACACCCCACAGACCCGCTCCACAATCTTTAAGCCTTCTTCGATACTCTTTCCTTCCAGAAGTCTTTCCACCCCTTTGTGGGTATAGAAAAGCTGAGCATCAAGGTGAAGAATCGTCTCCCCGACGGTTTGAAAACGAAAATGACCCGGTTCAATAATACCTGCGTGAATAGGACCCACCGGTATTTCAAAAGTCCCTTCGCCTATGGCTGCCGTGAAAGAAAGAGGCTGGGAAACAAATGCTTCGGCTTCTCTCTCTCCCGTAGTCCTTGGCTTAGATTTTCGCAACGGATGAAAATCCGCGGGCCAACCCGGATGCAAGACCAAGGAGCGCGTATCAGGATGCCCCTCAGGGGTTAGGCCCATAAGGTCCTTGAGCTCTCGCTCTGCCCAATTTAAGGCCGGGCAAAGAATCGTTAAAGAAGGGTAACTGTCTTTAATGCCGCGAGCTACCAAGGTGAGGGTGAAATCCCCCGGAAAATGGAAGAGCAGGTAGAGCGCAAAGTCATGCCCTAACTCACGTTCATCATTTCCTACATGAGTCAGAAGCATGGGACGGGTCGTTGCTTCTACCCAGATATGCTGAATGACCTCGGGCAGGCACTGAGAATCCAATAAAACCAGTCCCTCGTTTTTTGTCCAGGTGGCCACCGCATAGCCTTCAGGGTTTTCCTTCACCCGTTCCTCAAAATACACTTGTAAGTTTAATAATTTCTCCATACTCTCCACCTCCTCCCAGAATCAATTCAACAACCTGATTCAAGGCCTGATTAAGGGGTTCTGGCACAACCACACCCAAAATGAGAACAAGCGCTAGAGGTAGGGCTAGCCAAAGCATAGCCGATCCCTCTCCCCTTTCTTCAAGGTGGCGTTCATTAGGCTTGCCGAAAAGCATCCCCAAAAAGTGATATAGAAAGCCGGCAAAGATCACGGACAAGAACAAAGCAGTTAAAAATCCCAAGAAAGGATGGCCCGCCTGGAAAAGGCCAGCCATAATATTAATCTCTGAGCGAAAGGTTCCAAAAGGCGGGGTACCCGTAATGGCAAGTAAGCCCATGAGTAGCATCCCTCCTGTATAAGGCCATAAACTCAGGATACCTCTCATCTTGGGGATCTGCCGGGTACCCATCATCTGTACCACACGCCCCACAGCGACAAAAAGATTGGCTTTAGTCAAGGCATGCAGAATCAGGTGAAAACAAGCCCCCCAAACCGCAAGAGGTGTCCCTATCCCAAAACCTAAAGCGATAATCCCCATATGCTCAACGCTGGAATAAGCTAAGAGTCGCTTAATATCCTTCTGCAAAAGAATAAAGGCCACCATAGCGCCTAAAGAAAGAAGACCAAAAATAATAAGAAGGTTTCCTGAAAAATCCGGGCCAAGACTGGTTTGGCGAACGAGAATATGCCAACGCAGGATAGCATATAAGGCACAGTTTAAAAGCACCCCAGATAATAAGGCGCTGACGGGGGAAGGAGCTTGACTATGGGCATCCGGTAACCAAGGATGCATAGGAACAAAGCCCACTTTGGCCCCATAGCCGATAAAGGCAAAGACAAAGCCCAGCTTTACCAAAGCTGGATCCAATTGGTTGGCCAGGTTCACAAGTAGTCGCCAATCCAAGGCTGCTAAGCTGTATCCATTAACCCTGCCTGAGGCAGCATAAAGAATCATGGTTCCTAACAAAGCGAAACTAATTCCTACCGTGCACAGGACGATATATTTCCAGGCGGCTTCAACAGCCGGTTTCTCTCGATAAAAACCCACCAAAAGGGCAGTAGCTAAGGTGGTACCTTCGATTCCGACCCAAAGCAAGCCAAGATTCGGGGTGCTCACCACCCAAAGCATGGTACCAATAAACATCCAGATCCAAAAATAGTACCAAGGCAACCGGCTTTGCGGGACTTTATCTGCTTCCACCTCGTGTTCCATATAGGAAAAGGAGTATAAAACCACGTAAGCAGCGATTACCGCAATGACAGTGAGAAGCAAGGCGCTTAGAGCATCCCAAGTAAAGAATCCTCCCCAGATGCTTTGCGGTCCTTGAGTATACACTCGCCAGATCATATCTCCGGCCAAACCCAATAAAGCCAAAACCGCTAGGCTATTGATGGTCCTTAAAACTTGATTCCGGGAAGAGATGAGCATACAGAGAGCTGCGAGAAAAGCCACGACTATAAACATCTTAGTTTCCTAACCTTTCAAAGAATTGAGATGCTCTACATTCAATGAGTCAAACTTCTGAATCATTCGCTGAGCGAGAACCCCTAAGATTAACACCCCGATCAATATATCAAAGATGACCCCAACTTCGACTAGAAGAGGCATACCATTCGTTAGTAGGAAACCCGCCAAGAAAATGCCATTATCAATAATTAAAATTCCCACCACTTGAATTAAAGCTACTTTGCGAATTACCATGAGCAATAACCCGTAAAAGAGTAAAGCGAACGCGATCGCTAAGCCGTTACGTAGAGAAGGCTCCACTAAGGATAAGAGAGGTTGGGTGATAGCATAAGCAAGAATTGTCAGAGCCGCAGCCACTACCAAAGAAGAGTTGCGTCGCAGAAACACTTCCCCTACCCATTGGGTATGAGATAATCTCGCCGTCCGCCGGAGAACCCAAGGAATCACTCCACCCTTGACCACTAAGGTGAGGAGGGCAATTGCCATCATCTCCAACTCTTTTTCTTTAATTCCCTCCAGTAAGATGAGCAGAGAAAGGAATACAGCTTGCCAAGTCCAAGCCTGCAAGGCCTTCTTCAATTTTGAGCAGCCAACAATATACAAACCTGTAGCCAAGAGAATAAAGAGTACTAGTTGTTGGAGATTTTCCATGGTTCCTTCCATCCTAGATCCCTCCTTTCGTAATCCAAAGTGTCAATAGAGCCAAGATGGCCGCAGCTAAACCAACCGCCAAAAAATTAGGAATCCGGAATAGGCGCACCTTGACATGGATACTTTCGATCGTGGCAAAAAGAGCTCCCAGTAGAGTCACCATTCCTAACTGCAAGACACTTTGAGTCATGAGAGTCCCGAACTGAATTCCGCCACCTTGGGTATAAAGTAGATTCATATTCACGGGCACAATCAATAAGGCGAGAAGTTGAAGGAGAATCAGCTGCTTGAGTTGTTCCGCCCAATGCAAAAAGCCCAACGAACGTCCCGAATAATCGAGAAGCATTCCTTCATGAATCATGGTCAACTCCAGATGAGTATCGGGGTTATCCACCGGGATCCTTCCCATCTCAGCAATAGAAATCAGCACAAGAGCAAGCAAGGCCAGTATCCGTGGCGTCTCGAATATGGATATGCTTTGGAGTTCAGCTATCATTCCTGTAAGAGAGGTGGTCCCCGTTATCAGGGCCAGTACAACCAAACTTAAAATGAAGGCCGGCTCAACGAGAGCCGCTACAAACACTTCCCTGCTACTACCCATGCCTCCGAAAGTCCCCCCTGCGTCCAAACCCGCGAGCGCAAGGAAAAACCGAGCCAGTGCAAAGCTGGCTACCAGCCAGAACAAAGACCCCATCCCCTGAATTGGTGCACTTCCCCAGGGACCGGGAATGACCAGACTAGCCAGTAGTGTGCTACCCAAAGCAATAGAAGGGGTAATCAATAAGATCCATGAGGAATGCTCAGAAATAACCTCTTCCTTACCCATATACTTACGCAGATCACGATAAGGTTGTAAAAGGGAAGGCCCTTTACGCATCTGCCAAAAAGCCTTTACCTTTTTTATCCACCCTTGAAGTAATGGCGCGGCTAGTAAAAAGAGTAATAAATGAAAGCAGGAAAAGACGATTATCTTCCAATCCAGTTGCCAAACCATAGACATCTCTTTTTCCTCCCTACATTGTCCAAATTAAGACGACAACCAAAGTTACGAGAGTATAAGCCAGATAGATATGGATACTCCCCGTTTGTAAGATGCGAATTCGATCTGCACACCACAAAAGCAGCTTCATGGTCGGCCGATAAATAACATCCTCCACCATCTCACGAATACGACTATGATATTGCAAAGACCGCAATATATAACGATTTCCTCCATACTCCTTATCAATCTTGGGGTGGAAGGCTAGAATCCTTTTAAATACGATCCGCAAAGGCATGGTAATACCTAAGCTAGTGTATTGCATACGAGAAGTCAGGGGAACGCCACAATTCCAAGTCCCTGAAGTTCTTCTCTGTTTTCCTTTAGATAAAAGAAACAGTGTTCCAGTAAATAGCAGCATCAGCAGCGCATAAGGGGTAATCAGATGATATAAGTCAGCAAAGATGGGCAGGGCCACCGAGTTCGTGGTAGGTAGGGCAGGCAAACTCAAGACCCCAATAGGTGCGTTAAAAATTGCCAAGAGACCTTGGGGCCAAAGGACGGGAAGAAAAGTCAGACACAGGGCAATTCCCATAGCTGTGGTCTGTGGCCAGGCTAGCTCTTGGGCAACTTCTGCTTGGGGAGAACGAGCTTGCCCGAGAAAAGCCCCGGCAAACCACTTTACCATAGTTGCCAAAGCTAGGGCCGAGACAAACGCTATTATAGCAATGATTAAGGGTAGCACAAGCTTAAGCATCCCCCCACCGACTTGCACGGAAGTCTTCCACAAAGAGTGGAATAACAACCATTCTCCCCAAAACCCACCCAAAGGCGGCAACGCCGAAAGCCCCATGGCTCCTCCAAGAGCCCACAAGCCAGTTCTAGGCATTTTTTTGAGCAGGCCACCCAGTTGATCCAAGCGCCGTGTATGGGTTGCTTGAATGATATTCCCGGCTGCCATAAAGAGTGTCGATTTAAAGAGCAGATGATGGAGTCCATGCCAGAAAAAAGCAGCCAGCGCGAGGACGACAATCTCGGAGTAACCCAAAGTCTGGGCAATCATAGCCGTCCCCAAAGCCGTGACCAGAATCCCAATATTCTCAACCGTAGAATAGGCTAGCAAACGTTTGACGTCCTGTGCAATCGAGGCGTAGAGTATGCCGACGAAGGCTGAAAGCACCCCCAGAACAAGCAGAACAACTCCCCACCATATCTCCATAGGGGTGAGGGTTAACCAGACCAGTCTCATCATCATATAAAGAGCAATTTTCACCATCACTCCCGACATCAGCGCCGAGACAGGAGAAGGTGCCACTGGATGAGCATAGGGAAGCCAAATATGAAAAGGCACGAGCCCTGCCTTAGTCCCAAAGCCTATAAGCAAGAAAACAAATAGGAAGCTCCTCTCTCCTTGGCTTAAAACAGGAGCGTAAGCAGCCCAATCTGTATAAGCAAAGCTTCCTGTCTTGCTATATAAATAAAGAATCGCAGCTGTCAAAAAAACCGTACCCACATGGGTCATCACGAAATAAATAAAAGCTGCTGTGCGATTTGATGCTTCCTCATGTTCAAAGATTACAAGAAAAAAGGAGAAAAGGGACATGAGCTCCCAGAGAAAAAGAAAATAGAAACCCTGGTCGACTATCAAGACACCCGTCATGCTACCGAGAAATCCCAGCCAGGCCAGAGAAAAAGAGACTAACGATTTCTTCCCCTCATATTCTTTCATATAGCTCATCCCATAGAGTGAAGCAATTCCTTGCCCGAGAAAAAGCAAAAATAGAAAGAAGGCCGTTAACCCATCAAAAGTAAGTCCGGCTATCTGCCACTGGCCTTCATCTCCCCCCGGGAAATTCCAACCAAGGAAAACTATCCCAATGATTGCCGCTACCATTGTTAATCCCATCGTCCCGACCCGAAGCCCTCGCTCCATTCCCATGATCATTTTCTCTCCTCCATCATACAATGCTTGTACTATAACACACGCAACTTCCGCTGCTATTTAAGTTGTCTGTTGTCTATTGTTCTATAACACGCACTTCCTAATCTTACTCCTCTTTCGCATCCATACACAAGTTGCATGATTATGCATTTCTTCATCTAAACTGGCAAATTTGTTCACCAATCGCAATTGCTCATCAAATACTTGGGAATACCTCATATCCTGACTTCTTTCACCCATGCTTGAACTTAAATCATCCCAGCAACGGCATTGTTCACTAGTAAAAAGATGTATCGACATCATCGTCGATACATCTTTGTGTTTCATGCATTTTTTATTTTTGCTCATTAACAGCTCTTAATACCGCAGAAAACATTCTGCCATGACTTGATGCCCTAGCATACTCGGATGGAGCTGGTCAGATCCCAGCATTAACTGCTCTTTTCCTTTAAATGCTTTAGCTATTGGAACCACAATTCCCCTATAGGCACTCGCCATTTGCTTCACACCATGATTAGCTTCTTTAACCAAGGTTCTTGCTAAAGCGTTCGTTTGTCGGTCCCCATCAGGTAGGGGATTGTAGATGCTCGCTAGTTTAAGAATTGCCGTAGGGTTAGCACTACGGATCCTCTCCCCCAGGGCCATAAGATTATGGTGAAATTCTCCAAAGGTCAAATTTATATTTGCCCTCTGACCTGCTACTAACCCCTTGCCAATGGCTAACAGGTCATTGGAACCAATGGTTATAGTGATAAACTGTGCCTGAGAGATCATTCGATACATCGTGCTTTGCTCGATCATATTCACCAATTGGCCACTTGTCAGACCGTTCACTCCACTATTCTCATACCTCAGCCTCGGAAAGCTGGACAACAAGCCTGCATAGTAGAGAGTGGCAAACGATCGATTGAAGCCAACTCCATAACCCGTTGTCAGCGAATCACCTAAGGCTAAATATATTCCATTCGTAATGCTTATCACCACCTCGCTGGGCTTCTATGTATATACATTATGCGAACGATGTATAGTTTGATATACCTCTATCTCCTCGGGATGGGAAAGTGAATGTCGCTCACCCTTGAGCTACGTCCACCCAATCCGTCGCCACCAGCTCTTCCAATTCCTCCACAGCCAGTTTGACAGCAGCATCAGGAGCACCCGCCGCGGGAAACACTTCCTCATATTGTTTTAAGGACTTATCTAAATACACGGGAATCGCTTGCCTTAAACCAAAAGGGCAGACCCCTCCGACTGGATGTCCTGTCACTTCCAAAACCTGCTCTAAGGCAGGCATTTTGGCTTTACCTTTAAAGGTATCTTTAAACTTTCGATTATCGAGCTTTTTATCTCCTGCCATCATCACTATGATAAAATCATCATTGACTTTCAAAAGGAGAGATTTTGCAATCTCACCGGGAGTTACCCCCAAAGATTCTGCCGCCTTAGCTACTGTACTAATATCCTCAAATTTAAGGATTGGAAACTCCTTTTCCTTCCTTAGAAAATATTCCTTTACTGCTTCAACTGACATCAAATAACCTCCAACTTTAACAAAAAACTTTCAGATAGTGCAAAGACCTGACTGCATAATGCAATCAGGTCTTTCTGAGCTAAGATCCTAGAAGTTCACGCACGATCTGGTTTACCAGTTTGCCGTCAGCGCGTCCTTTTGTCTTCGGAGTAATTTTGCCCATCACTTTGCCGAGATCCTTCGGTCCTTGAGCACCGACTTCGGCAATCGTTTCTTGGGCTAACTGGCGAATTTCCCCCTCAGAAAGCTGCTGAGGAAGGTATTCCATGAGTACGGAGATTTCCTCTTCCAGGGCTTTCACTGTATCGGGGCGATTCGCCTTCGAAAACTCTTCCATCGAATCACGACGCATTTTAACTTCTCTAGCTAAGACTTCGATGACTTGTTCATCGGAAAATTCAATTCTCTTATCTATTTCAGCATTTTTAATGGCAGCCCGAGCCATACGGATGACGGAAAGTCTAACCTTCCCCTCCTCTTTGGCCTTCATGGCAACCTTCATATCCTCAACGAGGCGATCTTTAAGGGACAATTCAGTGCAACTCCTTACTTGAACTTACGTTTCCGTGCAGCTTCAGACTTTTTCTTCCGCTTTACACTAGGCTTTTCATAGGCCTCATGCTTACGAGCCTCTGATAATACGCCTGAACGCTGACAAGTGCGCTTGAACCGGCGGAGTGCGCTATCTAGGGATTCGTTTTTACCGACTTTAATTTCGCTCATTATCTTATCCCTCCCTCCACTGGATCATGTACAGATATACTAGATTATTATAATGGATGTGATGGAGTGAGTCAAGTTCTTGTGGGTCACCCTTTGGCACTTATTGGTCAATTATAAAGATTTTATTTCGTTCTTCGGCATTTCTACTAACAAATGTGAATACCTAACCGTTTTCCGCCAATCAGATGGAAATGTAAATGCTTCACCACTTGGCCGCCATCATCACCACAATTGTTAACCAAGCGATAACCCGAATCAGCTATTCCTAGTTCTTTGGCTAATCGTGTGGCCACGATTATCAGGTGCCCAACTAGAGCTTCATCCTCCGGGCTAAGATCATTTAAGCTTTCACTATGTTTCTTAGGAATGATCAACACATGTACCGGCGCTACAGGATTAATATCCTTAAAGGCCAGGACGACTTCATCTTCATAGACCACCTCACTGGGGATTTCCTTATTAATAATTTTGCAAAAGATGCAATCTGACATAAAAACCCTCCTGTATGTTTATATGCAATGTGCGTTGCCCTTGTGCTAGGGCAATCGTAGGTAGCTTTCTTCAAGCACACATTCAACTAATTCGCCACTTTCCCAGGGTTTCCCTTCTCGGGGTGGCAAATGTACTTGAAGGTAATTCCGCGTATGACCTGTGGCTATTCCCTCGGAATTAACCCATTCAACAAGTACTTCAATCGCTTGCCCTAAAAATTGGTTAACATACTCTTCGTGACTTTCCTTTGCCACCTTCATAAGGTCCTTAACGCGCTGCTCCTTGATTTTATTGGAGAGCTGATCAGGATATTTAGCAGCAGGGGTTCCTTTCCGCTTGGAATAAGGAAAGACATGGACCCCGGAAAAGCCACAAGAACGAACAGTTTCTAATGATTCTTGAAAGTTCTCCTCCGTCTCGCCGGGGAAACCGACGATCACGTCGGTCGTTATTGCAATGCCCGGCAAAAGACCCTGTAAGCGGTGAATCAGCTCTTTGAACTCACTTACTGTGTATGGCCTTTTCATACGAGTCAAAATAGCATCGCTACCACATTGGAGAGGAATATGGAGATGAGGGCAAACCGTTGGGGTAGTGATGATGATCTCGATTAACTCTGGTGTAAATTCCATCGGCTCAATAGAGCTTAGGCGCAAACGATGTAAGCCCTTGACCTGAGCAATCTCTTTTACTAATCGGGCAAGATTCCAATCTTCACCAAGATCTTCTCCATAGGATCCAGTATGGATTCCAGTTAATACTATTTCTTTGTAACCGGCAGCAACGAGCTTCTCCGCTTCAGAGAGTGCATTTTCAGGAATACGGCTTCTTACAGGCCCACGAGCATAGGGAATGATGCAATAGGTACAAAACTTATTACACCCTTCTTGAATTTTTAGGGTTGCCCGTGTTCTGCTCTCTTCTTCGATTAAGGGTAATTCCTCAAATTCCTTAGCATCCCAGATGGTGTGTACACTGCTCTTAGGCTGCTGTTCCCGCCGCACTTGGTCAATCCACTCTAAGATTTTTCCTCGATCCTGAGTCCCTAGAACCAGATCCACACCCTCAATATCGAGAATCTCACCCGGTGCTGTCTGAGCATAACAACCCATGACGACCACAAAGGCATCCGGGTGTGCCTTGACCATACGCCGGATGGTTTGACGCGACTTAGCATCGCCCGTATTGGTTACCGTACAGGTGTTGACGACGACTACATCAGCCTTCTCAGTGGTCGACACTACCTTATAGCCATTATTTCGAAAGAGCTGCCCTAGGGCTTCACTCTCAGTCTGATTGACTTTACACCCAAGGGTGACGAAACAAACCCCGGGGGTCCGTGGATCTAAGTTGTCGCCGCAGCATTCGGATATGGACGACGGATTAGCTTCCTGTAGAATATCTGACATTGGGGCACCCCCGTTTCGGAATTAATTAATTGATCGATGTAGAAATATTGACGTTTCTCCAGCAAATCCTCAGAAGCTACCCAAGGATTTTGATTTACAGCACAAGCCGAGGCTCATTATCCCAAGTCTCCGTAGTAGCCCAACACCAGGGTAAGCGTCGCAATAGCCGCCGTTTCCGCTCGCAGAATGCGGGGTCCTAGAGAAACACTTTGAGCCTGTAGGGTGTTTTGGGCCAAGAGAACTTCAGATTCCTCGAAGCCTCCTTCAGGTCCAATTAAGATGGCTATCGGTTCTTGAGGATTGAACTCCTTAAGCACCGAACGGAGCGTCATAGACTTCTCATTCTCATAGGGTATGATCCACTGAGTCGTTGGCGGGAGCAAATCCTTTAGCTCTTTCCAGTCAGCGACCGGATAGACTTTAGACTCCCGAACCCGATGGGATTGCTTTGCCGCTTCTCCGCAGATCTTCTGCCAACGTTCCACACGGTCTTTTGCTTTGTTCCCCTCTAGTTTCATCACAGCCCGTTTGGTGCGCAGGGGAATTAAGCCAGCCATGCCTAGCTCTGTTCCTTTTTGAATGACCCACTCCATCTTTTCGCCTTTAGAGAGGCCAGTTACTAAGTAAACTTGTGTCCGCGCTTCAACTTCCGGATAGTCCTGCTCCAGGATACCACAGGTAACACTATGATCCCCAACTGTGTTGACGACTGCTTTGTACTCAGCTCCAGAGTTATCAAAGCCAATAATTTCATCACCGGGGGATAGCCGCAAAACTCGGACCAGATGATCGCGTTCCGGGCCCTGCAGCCAGAACACATTTCGGCCTAGTTCTGATATTTTAAAGCGATGCATGACGTTGCCACCTCGCCCGTAAAAGCACCCATCCCGAATCCTCTCTCTTTTCGATGACTTCTAAACCGTGCTCGCGCATACCTTCTTCCACATCGGGCGAACGATGTTCAATAATCCCCGATGCCAGAAATTCACCATCATCCTTGAGAATTCGCTTCAAATCCGGCAGTAGCATCAATATGACATCAGCAATAATATTGGCGATGACTAGATCGGCTTGCCCCGTTAATACAGAGCCTAAATCACCCTTTTGGACCCTGACTTGATCTGCGACCTGATTGAGTTCCACATTTTCTTGGGCTACTTTTACAGCAACTGAATCTAAATCGATGGCCTCTACCTGAGCACCGAGTTTAGCTGCAGCGATGGCTAAGATTCCCGAACCTGTACCCAGATCGAACACTCGCGTTCTAGGCCGCACGATTTCCTCTAAAGCCTCGAGACATAAAGATGTGGTAGCATGAGTTCCGGTGCCAAAGGCCATGCCGGGATCCAGCTCAAGAATTATATCAGTCGGAATCGGGACCACATCTTCCCAAGTGGGCTTAATTAAAAAGCGTTGACCGATACGGGTCGGCTTAAAATAAGCCTTCCAGGAGGTGGCCCAATCTTCCTCCTGGACTGTCAAGCCTTTCACTTGGAGAACCCAGTCCGGAAAGCTCCGGAGCAATTCTTTAAGACCTTCATCGAGCTGCCGAAGTTTAGCCTGAAGTTCTTCATCTTCGCAGATATAGCCTTTGACTACAGAAGTTCCTGTTAAAGCCACTTCTCCGAAATCATGGTAATCCCAAGTCCCTGACTCTACGTAGCTCCTCAAAAGTTCCGGATCTTCTATACTCACCCCAGGACAGCCGAGCTGATAAAAAAGATCGGCAACAGCTTCCTCACCTGCCGATGAAACAGTTACCCCAATTTCGCGCCAATTCATGAATCAGACCCCTTTTCAGCGTGCAGTATCCCTTCCTCATCAAAGGGCTAATGCACTACGATTATAACCTTATTACTACCCCGCAAAAATGAATAGAGTGAATAACGGGACCTGTCCCCATTATTCACTTTACTCCTTATAAGTCGATGGCATCTCGGATATTATCTTTAACCTTCTCGAAAAAGGATTTCTTGCCCATTTGTTGTTGATCGCTGGTAACATCACCAAATTCACGGAGCAATTCCTTTTGCCGATCGGTGAGCTTTGTTGGTGTAGCCACGACGACCTTCACATGTTGATCCCCTCGTCCATTGCCACGGCGGTAAGGGATGCCATGTCCTCGGAGGCGGAAAATGGTGCCCGTCTGAGTCCCTTCAGGCACTTTCATCTTGACTCTCCCATCCAAGGTTGGAATATCAATTTCCGAGCCCAGAGCAGCCTGAACAAAGGTTATAGGCATCTCGCAATAAACGTCGTTTCCTTCCCTTTCAAAGAGTTTATGGGGTTTGACATTCAAAACTACATAAAGATCCCCTGCCGGGCCACCGCGTAATCCGGCTTCCCCGCTGCCGCTAAAACGAAGATTAAGACCATCCTCTGAGCCAGCCGGGACATTGACTTTGATGGTTTTGACTTGGCGAGTGGTGCCCCTGCCGCTACATTCTTTGCAAGGGGAGGATATAAATTGTCCCGAGCCATTACAGGTCGGACAAGTTTTGGCTGTTTGTATCGCTCCAAAGGGAGTCCGTTGCGTGGTTTTGACCTGCCCTGTTCCATGACATTGACTACACGTGGTCGGATGTGTTCCGGAAGCTGCGCCTGAACCTTGACATTCCGTACAGGTCTCTTGTCGTGGAACTTGAATCTCCTTTTCGATACCGAAGGCAGCTTCTTCAAAGGCAATGGTCATATCATACCGCAGATCGTTTCCTCGAGTGGGGCCATTACGACGCTGACCGCCGCCGCCACCACCAAAGAACATATCGAAGATATCACCAAACCCACCAAAATCCGCACCGCCAAAGCCAGCCTGGTTCGGATCAAAGGCAGCATGACCCATCTGATCGTATTTAGCTCGTTTTTCCGAATCACTTAAGACATCATAGGCTTCGGTCGCCTCTTTGAACTTGTCTTCTGCCTCTTTATCACCAGGGTTAACATCCGGGTGATATTTGCGGGCTAATTTTCGATAGGCTTTTTTAACTTCTTGTTCGTCCGCTCCCTTAGAGACTCCCAAAACTTCATAATAATCGCGTTTCATTGTTTCCTCCATCACTCCTAATTCACCCTCCGAAGCATGCGCCTTCAGTACATGATGATTGGGCACAGGGAAAACCCTGCACCCAATCTTCTTTTCTTAGATTCTAACTTTAGCACCCGCAGCATCTATAACTTTGCTGTGCCTATTTATCATCCTTGTTCACTTCAGTATATTCTGCATCAACGACATTGTCATCAGCTTTGGCTTGACCGGCTCCTGGGTCTGTCCCCATGTCCGGACCTCCTGCTTCCCCACCCGTCTGTTGGTACATTTTCTCAATGATCGGATAAAGCACTTTAGTTACTGCTTCGGTCTTCTCCTTGATAGCTTCAAGATTTTCTCCCGCAGCAGCGGTCTTTAATTCTTCAAGCGCCTTCTTGATCGGTTCTACTTCATTTTCGGCAATCTTGCCTTCGAAGTCCTTCAAGGTTTTCTCAGTTTGGTAAACCGTCGAATCCGCTTGGTTCTTAGCATCGATTAACTCTTTGCGTTGCTTATCTTCTTCAGCATGAGCTTCGGCATCTTTTTTCATCTTTTCGATCTCATCTTGGCTTAGGCCTGTCGAGGCTGTGATGGTAACCTTTTGCTCATTGCCTGTAGCCATATCCTTAGCCGAGACATGCACGATACCGTTGGCATCAATATCGAATTTAACCTCGATTTGCGGAATACCGCGTGGAGCAGGAGGAATTCCAGAAAGCTGGAATCTTCCCAATGTCTTGTTATAGGCAGCCATTTCCCGCTCACCTTGGAGAACGTGGATATCTACAGAAGTTTGGCTATCTGCTGCCGTAGAGAAGGTCTGGCTCTTGGTGGTTGGAACTGTTGTATTCCGTTCAATAATCCGTGTGAATACTCCACCTAAAGTCTCAATGCCCAGAGAAAGAGGAGTTACGTCTACGAGAATGATATCCTTCACTTCGCCGGCGAGAACCCCACCTTGAATAGCTGCTCCTAAAGCAACCACTTCATCGGGGTTGACACCCTTATGAGGCTCTTTGCCGCTCAATTTTTTAATGGCGTCTTGAACAGCAGGAATCCGTGTCGATCCACCCACTAGGATAACTTGATGAACATCGCTCCAAGACAATTTAGCATCGGCTAAGGCTTGACGAGTTGGTCCAAGACTTGCCTCAACTAGATCTGCCGTCAACTCTTCGAACTTAGACTTTGTAATATTCATATCTAAGTGGGCGGGGCCTTCAGCAGTCATAGTAATAAAGGGCAGATTCACATTGGAAGTGCTCACTCCGGAAAGCTCAATCTTGGCTTTCTCGGCAGCTTCTTTTAAGCGTTGCAGAGCAACACGGTCTTTGCCCAGATCCACCCCTTGTTCCTTCTTGAATTCAGCTACCATATGATCAATTAGACGTTGGTCAAAATCATCCCCACCGAGTTTATTATTCCCGCTGGTCGCTTTAACCTCAACCATCCCTTGGCTCAGTTCAAGAACCGAAACATCGAAGGTTCCACCGCCTAAGTCGAAAACCAAAACGGTTTGATCCTCTTGCTTATCTAAGCCATAGGCCAAAGCTGCTGCTGTGGGTTCGTTAATAATCCGCTTAACTTCCAAACCAGCGATGGTTCCGGCATCTTTAGTCGCTTGACGCTGAGCATCAGTGAAGTACGCAGGTACAGTGATGACTGCCTCAGTAACGGTTTGCCCTAGATAAGCTTCAGCATCAGTTTTAAGTTTGCCTAAAATCATTGCCGAAATTTCTTGGGGTGAGTAGTTCTTATCATCGATCTTCACTTTGAAATCGGTACCCATATGCCGTTTCACGGAGAGTACTGTTTTATCTGCATTAGAAACCGCCTGCCGTTTGGCCACTTGGCCGACTAAGCGTTCGCCTGTTTTGGAAAACCCTACCACGGAGGGTGTCGTGCGATTACCTTCTGCGTTCGTAATAACGACCGCTTCGCCGCCTTCCATAACTGCTACGCAGGAGTTTGTGGTCCCTAAATCAATACCTATCACTTTACCCATATTAAATACTTCCTCCTTATTACACCTAACAGGAAACTTTAACCATGCTAGGGCGTATTACTTTTTCTTTAAGATAATATCCTTTTTGTAATTCTTCAACAACCGTATTTTCCGGATACTCATCTGACTCCACTTGAAGCACCGCTTCATGCATATTGGGATCAAAAGGTTGCCCTACAGCTTCAATAGCCGCCAGCCCTTCTTTGGCTAGGGTCGTTTGCATCTGCTTGAAGATCATGTCGACCCCCTGAGCAAAGGACATGAAATCTTGATTGGTTTTAGAGGCCAGAAGAGCTCTTTCGAAATTATCCAGCACCGGAAGTAGTCCTTCGACGACACGCTCAGAGGCATATTTTAAGTAGTCATCCTTTTCCTTTACTGTCCGCTTACGATAATTGTCAAAATCAGCTTGCAGGCGTTGCAAATGTGCATAATACTCATCGGCTTGATTCTTGCTTTGCTCAAGTGCAGCTTGCAGAGTAAGTACTCTTTCCTCTAAAGATACATCTTGATTCCCGGAAGACTTCCTGCCCTCAGCCTCACTCTCCCCCAGAATTTCTTCGACAGTATCCGTTAGATTTTCAGATTGGTCTTGTCTGCCTTCTTTGTTTTCCCATCCAGACTGAGCTGATGGAGGGGTTTTCCCGCCCCAATTCACCATGATTGAAACCACCTCTCCTATTTCCTTCGTCGCTTGGTAAGAAGCTCAGTGAGCGTTCTTGTCATGTATTCCACCATCGCCATCGACTTACCATAATCCATTCGTGTGGGTCCGATAAGTCCAATCGTACCCAACGGTTCACCTTCAACACAATAAATCCCAGTAATCACGCTGCAATCTTTAAGTTCCTTCATGATATTCTCGCCACCGATGGTAACCGTGATACCCTCGAGCTTCGGACGCAAAAACTGCTTAATCTGATCTCCCTCTTCGAAAACTTGAAAAAGATTTTTGATCTTTTCAACATCCTGGAATTCAGGCTGGTTTAGCATGTTGAGTGTTCCGCCAAGATAAACTTTATTGGTCTCTTTAGGTTTGCTGTCTAAAATAGCAGTTAGGAGTTCTAAGGCATGATCAATAAGATAACGCTGACGTGATAGTTCGCTGTAGATTTCATGCAGGAAATCCCGTTTTACTTCAGTCATGGAATGTCCCCGCATCTTATGATTAAACACGTTCGCGATTCTTTGTAGTTCCTCAGCAGTTACATTTTCTCCAATCTCAACAATCTGATTCTCAACCACTCCATTTTCCTTGACAACGACCATAATGGCCTTGCCTGACTGATAAGGAAGGAAGTGCATTTGGTTAAATACACTGTTACCTTTGTCTGGCCCTACGACAATACTGGTCAAATGGGTAAGCTCAGAGAGAAGTTTGCTGGAATGAGAAATGACGCTTTGAATCTCGGCGATCCGCTGAGTGGTCTCCCTTTCGATAACTTCCTTTTCGTCCTCAGAAACCTTGGTCTTTTCCATCAGGCAATCCACATAGTAACGATAACCAGCATCCGATGGAATACGACCCGATGAGGTATGGGGCTGTTCAATCAATCCCAAATCTTCTATATCGGACATTTCATTACGAATCGTGGCCGGCGAGATACCTAAGTCAAACTTCCGGGCGATTGTCCTGGAGCCGACTGGCTCAGCTGTATTGACATAATCCTGAACAATGGCTCTCAGGATTTTTTTCTTTCGCTCATCCATTTGCATACTCATAACCGCCCTTCCACGTTCGTTTCGTTGTTAGCACTCAACCTTAATGAGTGCTAACGATTTATGATATTATAGTACCGCTCACTTTCGCGATTGTCAAGTATCTGACAACCTATAAAGTGATTCTTTGCTGACTTATACAAATTCTTGCAGCACCGAATTCGCCACAAACCAGAACTCTGGATTCATTTTGAGAAATTTTCCTTCCTCAACACGTAGTACGCCACGGTTTATATAACGTTCTAAAGCTGTGGGATAAAGTTCAAAAAGATCAACGCGAAACTCTTTTTTAAAATTCTCCAGATTGATCCCTTCGGCAAGACGCAGTCCTAAAATGATCCGTTCTGATCTTTGCTGATCGTTCGTCAGACTTTCATCTTCCAAACTATCGATAGGCAAATCTTCTCGATTAAGCTTTTCCCGATACAAAGCCAAATCCTCACAATTTTTCCGGCGACGATTCTTCAGGCAAGACACCGCACCGGGACCAAGGCCGAGGTACTCTTCCCCATGCCAATAACCAAGATTATGTCGGCATTCATGGCCCGGCAAGGCATAATTTGAAGTTTCATAGTGGAGGTATCCCGCCTTGGTTAACATTTCTTGCCCTAATTCATACATTTCTGCTTGGGCATCATCTCCCGGCAGGTCCTTCAGCAAATCTGTGTCTAATTCCAGAGGTGTATTCTCCTCAATCATCAATCCATAGATAGACAAATGCTCTGGTTGAATTTCAATCGCCTCTGCTAAGGTCTTTTGCCAATCCTCTAAGGACTGTCCCGGCAAACCAAACATTAAATCCAGATTGAGATTATGGAATCCTGCTTCGCGAACCATCTTCACCCCATCATGGATATCCTGAGCACCATGGATTCGCCCAATGCGTTTTAGCAAAGTATCATTGAAGGATTGAACACCCAAAGATATCCGATTGATACCATGGTCCTTTAATACATGAAGCTTTCCTGCCGTTAGGGTACCGGGATTAGCTTCAATAGTTTTCTCCGCCGAAGCCGCAAAATTAAATCTTTGCTTAAGCAAGCTGAAGACGGTTTCAAGCTCTATCTCACTCAAAGCGGTAGGAGTACCACCTCCCATAAATAGGGTAGATACTTCCTCGGGAATTTCCTCTTGCCGCAAGGCAATTTCCTGATTTAGGCCTTTCAAATAGTCTTCAACTTTAGCCCTTTGCAGAGGAACAGAATAAAAGGCACAGTAGGCACATTTTCGAATACAAAAAGGGACATGGACATAAAGCGATGGCATAGTTGCACCTCTTTCTTAGGAAGGATCTGCCCATCCCATCTCAAAAATCGCCGCTAACAACAAATATACCCAATCCAAACGCATATCAACCGCACCTAAACTTTCTCCTGAATAATAAGGGAGCGAACCCCATGCTTCACTATATCGCATGATTGGTTCGCTTCAAGCTAGTCTACGTTAGTTTATGAGGGAGTCTTAATCGTCGATCTTCAGTACCGCCATAAAAGCATCCTGAGGAATCTCTACACTCCCTACTTGCTTCATCCGCTTTTTACCCTCTTTTTGTTTCTCTAAGAGTTTCCTCTTACGGGAAATGTCCCCACCATAACATTTGGCTAAGACATCTTTCCGCATGGCTTTCACACTTTCTCGCGCGATGACTTTCTGACCAATAACTGCTTGGATCGGCACTTCAAACATTTGACGGGGGATAATCTCCCGCAACTTCTCTACTAAGCGGCGACCGCGTGCATAGGATTTTTCCTTATGAACGATAAAGGAAAGGGCATCCACCAGCTCGCTATTTAGAAGAACGTCTAGCTTAACTAATTGAGCTGCTCTATAGCCCGCTAATTCATAATCCAAGGAGGCATAGCCTTTGGTCCGGGATTTTAATTGATCAAAATAATCATAAACGATCTCGCTCAAGGGCAATTCATAGACTAAGCTAACTCGGTTAGCGGAGAGATAGCTCATATTGAGATAATTACCGCGCTTTTCCTGGTTCAACTCCATAATCGCCCCCACATACTCTGAAGGCACCATAATTGTTGCTTTAACGATAGGCTCTTCAATGCTTTCAATCTCATCCGTCTTGGGAAGATTGGAGGGATTATCAATTTTCAATACTTCCCCGTCGGTTTTATTAACCCGATAGACTACGCTTGGTGCTGTAGTAATTAAGTTCAGGTCATATTCCCGCTCCAGACGTTCTTGAATGACATCCATATGCAAAAGCCCTAAGAAACCACACCGATAGCCAAAGCCAAGGGCACTGGATGTTTCCGGTTCAAAGACTAAGCTAGAATCATTTAGATGAAGCTTTTCCAAAGCATCCTTCAACCGGGTATAGTCGTTGGACTCCACCGGGTACAAGCCGCAAAAGACCATAGGGGTCGCCTTACGATATCCCGGTAGGGGATAGAGGGCGGAGTTTTCAGCATCGGTAATGGTATCCCCGACTTGAGTATCCCTGACATTTTTGATGCTAGCAGCAATATAGCCAACCTGACCTGCTCTTATATCTGTCATGGGTCTTAATCCTGGGTTAAGCATGCCCACTTCCGTGACATCAAAAACTTTACCCGAGGACATCATTTTAATTTGCGTTCCTTTAGTTACATGGCCTTCCATCACTCGAACATAGGAAATAGCACCTTTATAGGCATCAAAATAAGAATCGAAAATCAAAGCCTTTAAAGGAGTATTGTCATCACCCTGAGGAGGAGGAATCTTGGCTACTACAGCCTCCAGAATCTCTTCAATCCCTATTCCCGCCTTGGCTGAAGCTAAGATGGCCTCACTGGCATCTAGTCCAATGACATCTTCAATCTCCTGCTTTACGCGCTCCGGTTCAGCACTGGGCAAATCAATTTTGTTGATGACTGGGATGATCTCCAAGTTATTTTCCAAAGCCAAATAGACATTGGCCAAGGTCTGGGCTTCAATACCCTGGGCTGCATCCACAATCAAAAGCGCTCCTTCACAGGCAGCTAGACTACGGGACACTTCATAGGTAAAATCCACATGGCCCGGAGTATCGATGAGATTCAGTTCATAAACTTGTCCGTCTTTAGCGGGGTATTGCAAACGAACGGTCTGCAATTTAATCGTGATTCCCCGCTCTCTCTCCAAATCCATGTTATCTAAAACTTGAGCTTCCATTTCCCGCTTGCTTAGTGCACCAGTATATTCGATCAAACGGTCGGCAAGTGTCGACTTACCATGGTCAATATGTGCAATGATAGAAAAGTTTCTAATTCGTTGTGAGGCCTGTGCCACAGTTTTACCCCTCATTTCAGCAAAATCCAGTGTGATTCCCTGAAAAACTCTCTCTTTTTCGAGGATACACTCTAAACAATTATTATACTGCCAATGATTTATTTCAGCAAGAAAATGAGGCAAAAAACTTCCTATCGCTCTAAACGTTCCAGTCTTTTTTGGCGAAAATCCCCACTCAATCCTTCTTCCCTCATGACGATGAAGGCGGAAGGCACTTCCCGCGGCCCATACTGACTGCTGGGCTTGTTCTTTACTTCTCCCTGGTACACCAAGGTAGAAGATGAGCCTCCGTCCAAATTTGCCCCATTTACCGCCCCATGCTCTAAAAGAATATCTTGTACATCCCTCAATGTGGCGCCAATGCTTCCCAACTGCCTGCCATCGATGACTAGCAGGAGGATCGTACCGTCTCTAGTTTGTCCGATTGCCGTGCGGGGGGCAATCCCCCAACCTCCATCACCAGCCTTGATCATCGGCTCTCCGTTGACGATGAGAAAGGGGGCAAAGGAAACTGCATCCCGAATTCCCAATTCTTCAATCTGTTCTAAAGTATAACGACCTAGTACTAAGACATGATTTTTATCCAAACCGATTAAATTATAAACCTCTAAAGGATCTTTGTGGATGATTCTTCCGCCAGTCATGAGAATTCCCGTCGGTGTCCCTCCATGGCTCACTCCACCAGGGTCTGAAAAACCGCCGGCGTTAATTCCTGCCACAGCTTGATGATTCGCCACAAATTCCGCAACCTTCAAACCAAGACTCCCCAGTTGCTCTGTCGCGACTAACTGCACACGCTGTGGATCACCGACTTTCAGCAGATACCCCTTATAGCCTTTTCCCGAGACTTCAATGAATTCCAGAGCAGGTTTCTCCTTCTCCAGAGGCTTAAGGACTGCCACTGCTTTTTCATCCGTGTTTACTTTAGGCTCCGGTACTTTATTTTTTACCATGATGGCAGCAATTTCTTCATCGCTGACAAACCAATGGGCTAAATACTGGTGGGTATAGGTCGTCATGGCCGTTGTCACATAGAGTTCTTTTAATTCAGTGAATGGTCCGTGAAAAATTAATATAAAAGCTGTGCCGAAGGCCATCAAACAAAAAACAGCAATACCCAAAATAAGTTTACCCAGAAAAGAGAAGATACGTTTCTTCCCCTGATGAGCTGATCGTCCTAATTCAGTACTTATTACCAACACCCCCCATAAAGAAAAAAGAAGCAATAGCTCGCTTCTTCTTTCTTTCTATGCGGTTTTTAACAATTATAGCACATTTACTTCTGACGACAAACCATAAAAGATTCTACTATGCAAATGCCAAGGGTAGCCCTCAGGATTCCGTCAACTGTTGCACCTTGATGATTGGTTGTAGGAAAACCTTTGAGCTCTGGTTTATATTTCGTGACCATTCCTCTTAAGGCGTTTCTGAACAAGCCCTAAGGTCTGCTCAAACTCTTCCATACCCATGATCTTAGTTATGACCGCAAAAATCAACGCACCCATGAAGGTTCCCGCAATTAAGACAAAAGTCGAGGCGAGTTTCCCCACCCCCCAAAGTGTGGTGAGCCACTGACCCCCAAGCCAAACGCCAATCCCCATCACACCGGATGCCACTAAAGTCTTCAGGGAGGTGTTCAGCATTCTCCACCCATCAATCCTCTTTAAGCGTTTGCGCAGGAGATGTAGGAGTAAAATCATATTGAGCATAGCGGCTAAGGAAGTTGCGAAAGCCAAACCACCCGTTTGCAAGGGTTTGACCAAAAGAAACATAAAGCCTACATTAGCTAGCATCGAAATAATACCGATAATAACAGGAGTCCAGGTATCTTGAAGGGCATAGAACATGCGCGGCAGGATTTGGATGACGGACTGAGCGGAGATTCCGACAGCAAAATAGAAAAGAGGAATCGCGGTGGCCAAGGTATCCTCAGACGTAAAGGCTCCATGCTCAAATAGGACGCGAATCAAAGGATAGCGCAAAGCGATCATGCCTACCGATATGGGCAGAGTAATAAAAATAACCATCCGGACTGCTCTTGATGAGGTATGGATGAATTCCTTCCATTTCTTCAACGTAGCATGCTCATTCAAGGTCGGAAACACCGCCACAGCGATAGCTAGGGCAAAGATACCCACGGGTAATTGGAATAACCGATATGAATACCAAACTGCCGTCAAGCTACCCTCAATGAGGTGGGAACCTAGGTTAGAGTTCACCACGACTTGGATTTGGTTCAATGAGTAGCTAAGAATAATGGGTATAGCTAAAACAGCAATTTTCCGAACCCCAGGATGCCGCCAATCGATAATGGGATAGTAACGAAGGCCTTGACGTTTCAAAGCTGGAATCTGCACGAGAAAATTCAGCAAAGCCCCTACTACTACCCCAATCGCAAACCCGGAAATGGTCTCCGGTTCATCAGGACGGGCAAGCAAGACTCCAAACAAAATCACACTGGCGTTATAAAGCACTGTACCTAGAGCACTAGGCCAAAATATCTTATAGGAATTTAAGATTCCCATGGTGATGCCGCTCAGTGCCAGAAGCAGTGGTTGGATGAGAATAATCCTCGTCAATTGAATTGTTAGGGCTTGGTTTTCTGTCGAAAAGCCTGGAACCTGCAGCTTTACAAATTGGGGGGTAAAAATTAGCGCTAAGATCACCAAGACGCTTAAGAGCAAAAGAATCAAATTAATAAAGGAGCTCGCTACCCGCCACCCCTCCTCTTCATTGCCCTTATGAATATATTGAGAGAATACAGGAATAAAGGCAGAACTTAATACTCCGCCCACTAAAAGCCAGTATATTAAATCCGGAAGGATAAATGCTGTTTGATACGCATCAGTCACTCCCGTTTTACCATAAAAATTCGCCATCAAAGATTCTCTTAAGAAACCTAGAATTCTTGATGCGAGTTGAGTTAGCATTAAGAGCCCGGCCGCCATGGCTACCGTCCGCGTACCTGACATAGTTTCGCCCCTTTAATAGTTCGTCCTGGTGTGAAAATTCTCTAATATCGAATTATACCATTTTTCTATACAAGGGGAAAGACAAACCCCAGGCAACACATTCTTACTCATCAGGTTTTTTTGATCCACTCAGCCAAAAGATCTCCCAGTACTTCCGCTGTCCCTTTCGCTTCACCGAAGGTATTGAGCTGGCTGCCAATTTCTAAAAGAATCGCTCCATCTAAGAGATGCTGGTTATAACGAGCATCTGAGGCATAGGTTATTTTAGGGATAAATAGCCCTGGGTAACGAGCTTCCGCGAATGCCATAAGCTCTTCAGCCAATGCTTCATTTTCTTTCCAATGAGGATTTTTCTGTCCAATTACTATCATCACACGCCCTACTTCTTTTCCCTCGACCATTACAGTGGATTTATTGACCCCCAGTAGTCCATCCCTATGCACGTCTAAAAGAAGTTTTATGGATGGATAATTTCGAACCAACGCAGTGGCTGTATACACAGATTTGCTGTAGGCTTTATTAAAATCATCAAGTTCATGTGCGTCTAAAGCCTGTACTGCCCGTATACCATTGCTTTCCAGACTTTCTTTTAACGTATCACCTACGCCCATAATTTCCCCATTACCACCCTTGTCTCGTTCCCCACCTCCATCTCCCGCATAACTCTCCGCATTATGCGTATGGTAAATCCCGACCAACACTTCATCATCGAGAGGTAGAGCTGGCTTCTCAACTCCCTCTTCCCCTTGGCTGGGGTTAAGCGGAATCTCCTCTAGCTCAGGGATTTCCCCCTCATACTCTGGATCCCCAGGATTATAAGCCCAGCCTATCCAGGCCGGCCCATCCGGTGGAGGTGTAAAATAACTTAAGAAATAGGTACGAGCATCCGCGATATTGACCCCAGTCAATAAAAACGTCCCCAAAGAAACACCTTGAGCTCTGACTTGATTGAGATGCTCTCGTTCCGGCAACGAATATCCGGGGATTCCCTCTAAGATGATCGCTTCAAAAGGAAAGCTCTGTTGAGTCATAACACGGATTAATTCTCGAGAGGTTCCTTTTTGCATAGTATAAAAGAACAGGCTGAGAAAAAGCAGAGTCAGCAAAATAAACAGAAAACCCCGAGCCCATCGGGAGGAGGGCCAAAAACTCCAGCGCAACTTCTTAGTATAGAACATTTCCTCCTTCAACAAAAACTTGTCCCCCTTTCCTTCTTTACTAAAGAAATATGAGGGACAAGTTTTTCTTAGAACCATATGTTTTTTTAGTCCGCGATACCTAAATTAAGTAGTGCCTTGTTGCTCATTAATTAGCGTAATTCTGTCGGCACAAAAGAATCGACGATGCCGATGACCAAAGAAGCCAGCAAAGCACCCCAGATGGTGACGTTAATGGAACCGGGCACGATAAATTGACTTACATAAATGACTACAGCAGATACTAAAAATCCGACGATACCCCGACTCATCCGGGTAATCTTTTCGCGACCGAAAGCTAATTCTACTACGTATCCCAAAACAGCAATGACAACTGCCGCGATGAGTGCCCCTGTAAAGCCAGCCACTTGAAGACCGGGTACTAAGTAACTAACCAACAGAAGAACTACAGCTGAAACAAGAAATCGTACAATCATTCCTAACATTTGGTTTCCTCCATTCAAAATTGATTGTAGGCTTATGTGCCTAAATACATACTATAGTTTGAGCAACTTCTCCAAATATTATTTATCTGATTTATTCGGAATAATTTCTTGTAAATTTTAGGATTCAATGTTAAAATAGTCTTTGCGTATTATGTTAGGAAGATTCGATCCAAAGGGGGTGACCAAAAGTGCCGAATATTAAGTCCGCAATCAAACGAGTTGAGGTGGCCAAAGCCCGTACCATTAAAAATGCGGCTGCAAAATCAACTTTACGCACAACGATTCGTCGTTTTGAAGAATCTTTAAGTACGGACGCCGAGACCGCTAAAATCGCGTTGAATAAAGCTACCCGCGCTTTGGATAAAGCTTCTTCCAAAGGTTTAGTGCATCAAAACACGGCTTCCCGTAAGAAATCTCGCTTAACCAAGCGTTTTGCGAAGCATTTCGCTCAAGTGGGCTAAGCCCTGTTCTACTCACATAAAGAAACGACATAGAAAAAGAGCAGCATCGCTGCTCTTTTTTGTATGCACATGAATCAAAGGGACAAGCCCCTTGATTCATTAAGCCATACTTGTCCCAAATTCCCAAGCGCTTGGGAATTTGGGACAAGTATGGCTGTACTGCGTTAATTTCCCGGCCTCATGCTTCGCAGAACTTCGTAATCATCAGTTCCAACAAAAACTCCGGATCTCCTTTACCCGTCTTGATTGCTACATCAGTCTCCAGACACTCCTGCAAGGCCCAGGCTAATTGTTCCCAAGTCAATTGGCTTGATTTCTGCCAGATTTTTTGCGCTTCAAAAGGTTTGATACTCAAAAGCCGGGAAGCTTCTTCCACCCCTTTACCCTGTTGACGCATAGCTCTTGAGCCAAGCAGTAAACGCACCTGTCTCGAAAGCATGGTCAAAACTTTTAGAGGATGCTCCTGACGCAGAACCTGCTGAAGTTTTTGCACCGCTACTTTGGTCGAACGGGCAGCCACTGCATCCAAGAGTTCAAACACGGTAGCCTCTACCGCTTGGGGAACTATACTTTGCACATCTTCAGCCCGAATCTCTCGGCCTTGCACATAGAGGGCGAGTTTGTCCAACTCTTGGCTTAAGATTCCGACTTGGTGCCCTCCCCATTCAATGAAGAGTGTTTTTACTTGAGGCTTCATAGTTTTATTCCGGGACGCTAATTCCCGATCCAGCCAAGCCATCCATTCTTGCAGACGTTTCGGACTCCCGAATTCCAGTACTGCCCCGGCTTTATCAATGGCTTTATAGAACTTTCGTCCACGATTCACGCTTTGCGCCAGAAAAACTAAACAAACCCCAGGATTGGGATTTTCGAAATAGCCGAAGAAAGGCTCAAGAGCATCCCCTTGTCCATCCTGAAAATAAGGAATATCCTCGACAATAATCAGTTTACCCCCAAAAAAGGATACTGTGTTGGCTATTTCCACAATCTGCTCCGGGTTACTACCCTTCCCGGACAAAACTTCTATACTACTACCCGAAGGGTCTTGGGCAAGATAACTCTTTTTTAAGAGATGAAGAGCTTCTTGAATAAAAAAACGCTCCTCGCCAAACCAAAGACTGACGGGAGGAACTTGATTATTAGCGATTGCTTGCCTTACTTGGTCAACTTCCAACATAGTACCCCTCCTATCCTCCTATTTTAACCAAGGTAGGATAAGAAAGCAAAGAAAAGACCCCTCCAAAAAATGAAGGGGCAAAAGAAAGAGGAGGAGAAAAGAGATGTTCCTTCCTATTCTTACCACGTATAAAAGATTTATACCTAATACGGATTATTTTTTTTACTTTTCTCTTCCAGCGACTACCTCTATCGATTTCCCATCTAATTTCACTTGGATAGTACCGTCCTCATCCGTCCGAAAGACCGGAACGTGGCGCTCCTCCCAATAGCTGAGGACCTCTGAACTGGGGTGTCCGAAGGAGTTCCTCCCCACCGAAATAATAACCGCTTGAGGGTCAATCTGATCCAACAGGTCCGTCATCATCGAGTAGCGGCTGCCATGGTGAGGCACTTTAAACAAATCCGCGTCGTAAACCTGTCCCGATCGATAAAGCTCTCCCATCAATTCCTCTTCCATGTCCCCAGTGAACAACACACTCTGGCCTGCTTCATTCTCCAAACGCAAAACCAATGAATTATTATTCTCATCAGACTCTGTACCTGAGAGTATCGCTCCAGGAGCCAGCACTTTCAGCCTACTATTCGAATCCAAAACCAGGGTATCTCCACAGGTCAATCTTTCAATCGTCATCATCTCTAATACCCTAACCAGATTCCAATCCAATCCTACTTCTTCCCAGCCGTCCCACTGGCTTCCCCCTGAACCACTCTCCTCTGCTGAATCGAGACTTAACCAGTCTTTCCCATCCTCAGGAATGCCAACCCAACCTACCGGAATCGTCTCCAAGATTGCGCTCGCCCCTCCCACATGATCACTATGAGGATGAGTCAGAATCAGAGCATCTAATCTTTTGATTCCCTGTTGGAGAAGATAAGGCACAATAATTTGCTCCCCTGCATCGAAGCGATTGGTCTTGGGCCCAGCATCCACCATAACCCGAGCACCCTTCGGCGTCTCAATGAGGATGCAATCGCCTTGTCCTACATCAATAAAGGTTACTTGAAGGACACTGGGAGTATTCCAAGGACTCCACATAAAAAGCAGCAAGAGTAACACTATGAGTGCTCTTTGCCCATTAAACCCGAGTTTTTGCCCTGCGAACTTAAATACACCGTCATATTTCTTGGATTTCTTATTTAATCCAGCAAACTTCCTTACCCTCATCCCAACCTCCCTGATGGAGGCTGGTACTTTCTCAACTAAGAGACTTATTTTCCGCCGTAGATTTCTGGCCCGCACACTGATAATAAAGCCAAGTTTGGCTTTGCTGACTAAGAGAACTAGTATCCAGCCATACCAACATAACCAAAAGAGAGCTCCTGGATTCACTACCCACACATCAGCCCAGGGGAGCCCAGCTAAGTGAATAAGGAATTTGTTCACCCCATTCAATAGCCAGAGACTCACCTGAAATAAAGGCAAAGCAACCTGCGGGATAAAGGAAAGGAAAGCACCGAGGATTCCCAGTTGAAAGATACTTCCCAGGATAAATAAGACCAATAAATTCGCTAAAAGGCCTATGATAGACAAACGATGGAAGGCACTAATCATCAAGGGTAGAGTGGCGACTTGAGCAGCACAGGACATGGAAAAGGCACTTTTTATAAACTTGGGCCAGCTTCTAATCCCTTTCACCTTTATTACAACAGGGCTGAGGACAATAATTCCCCAAGTGGCCATAAAGGATAGTTGAAAGCCAATATCTTCAAGAATCAAAGGCTGCCAAATGAATAAAAAGAAAGCTGCCAGCAAGAGCCCCCGTAGACTATTTCCTCTTCCTTTGCCCAATTTACCCAATAAAACAAAAACGACCATAATCGTCGCCCTTAGAATTGGTGGATTTCCTCCACATAGGATAGCGTAGAAAATCAATACCCCGATGGTTAATCCCACTCGTGGAAAACGATGCACAAGGAATAACATATTCCAACAAAGTAATAACAGGAAGGCTACATTAGAACCAGACGCGGAAAAGACATGATAAACTCCTGTAATCCGATAACTCTCCAGCGCTTCTTCAGGTATCCTCCTTGTATCGCCAAACAATATCCCTTCTAAAAGACCCGTCTGAGCCAGAGAAAATGCCGCTAAATGTTCCCTGACCTGATTACGGACCAGCCAGCCTAAGGGCGGTTTTCCTGGGTTTAATAAATCTACCTTACCCTGAGCTGTTATTCCTCCAGAAAGGCCGCGAACCGCGTAATATAAGGGATAATCAAATTCTCCCGGTGTGCCAGGGGGTTTCGGCTGTTCAATCTTACCTGTATATTTGAGCTTATCTCCTGGGCGCACACCTTCCCAGCCCTCAGGCAGATTTCCCTCTGCATCAAAGTAAACCCGAAGGCGATATTTTCTCTCAAGAAAGTCAATAGCCTTCGGGCTCTTCTTTGTACCGTTCTCCTGAGCAAGTGACGATTCAGGGATAGTGACAGGCTCAAGTATCTCGAATATCCCTATTGCCCCATCATCGTTAACAGACCAATCCTTCAACTCTCCTATTACTTGAACTTGGCTCATCGTAAGCGGAGGTGCTAAGTCATAGCTTGCCGTCTGTCCATAGACAAACCCCACAAGAATACTAGCACACAGGATGAAGACTTCAGGTCGTATGACAGGTCCAAAGAAATCCCGAGGCTTCCAAAAGGCAATACGAATAAGCACTAATAGAAAAATCCCCAAAACAATCCACCTCATGGACTCTGGGGTATAAACACCGATTAATCCGCCTATAAGTAGTGCCGATAAACGTTTAGCCCAAGTGTCTCTCATGGTCCCACCGAAACCATATCAGCCATCTTTTCATAAGTCTTATCTCCAATACCGGAAACGTTTTTCAGATCCTCCGGCTGAAGAAAAAGACCATGCTCCATTCGATATTGAATAATCCGTTCAGCGAGCGCTGGCCCGATGCCCGGCAATTTATCTAATTCCCCACCATCTGCTGTGTTAATATTGATGAGGTTAGAAGCTGCCTGAACAGGGTACTGGGTATTAGGTACAATTCCCGGTTGTTGGGCGACAGTTTGCGGCGCCGGCCTATAAGGAACAATGACTTTCTGACCGTCTTTAAGCTTTTCCGCAGGGTTAATCTGATCGATATTCGCTTCAGGCAAAGGGTTGACTTGTTTTAAAGCATCATCTAAACGAGCATTCACCGGTAAATGAACCAGCCCGGGCTTCTCTACAGCACCGGATACATAGACGATGATCTCCCGATTTTCGCCAGTTCCCTCAACTAAAACCTTGGAATTGTGAGGCAGGATAAACTTCCCGAGAGCCACCACAATCAAAAGCCCTAAGACTCCCCACCAAACATAGCGAATTTTCCGCTCCAACACAATCACCCCCTATTCCCTGAGATTAATCGTATCTCGATGGTGATATGGGGTTTTTCTCCATATTTTCCTCTAATTCCTCTCTCGAATTTCGGCAAGGTTTGTCGAATCCGCAAAATACTGCTTTGCATAATGGCACATAAAATTTTTTCATTCTTGGAACCATTAAATCGTTATTACTGCCAATACGCTCTATACAGAAAAAACAGGCCGTTCCAGAGTGCACGACCTGTCCAAAATCTAGCTTTAACACCATCCCAAGGATTTGTTTATAAAAGGGAACAACTTCAAAGCGAGCGGTAACCGTTCTTCGCGAAAAACCTACTTAACAACCACATTAATCAATTTACCTGGCACGGTAATAATCTTAACAATCTGCTTTCCTTGAGTCCACTCCTCAAGCTTAGGCAACAGTCGAACCTGAGCTTCCAATTCTTCGGCAGAGATTTGGGCAGAAACCTGAATTCGGTCCTTAAGCTTGCCGTTGACTTGGAGTACTACGGTGACTTCATCTTGAACAAGCGCCCTTTCATCCACCTTCGGCCACTCCATGCGATGAATACTTTCTTCGTGACCCAGTTGACTCCAAATCTCTTCCGTCATATGCGGGGCAAAAGGAGACAGGAGCAGGAGAACGCTTTCCATAGCTTCACTGGCAGCCGCTACGTTCACATTAGGCTGTTCTTTATAGAGATAAAGGGCATTGACCAGCTCCATGATTGAGCTGACTGCTGTGTTGAAGTTGAAGCGCACTCCAATATCCGAGGTCACCCTTTGAATCGCTTGGTGGGTTTGACGACGCATATCCTTAGCAGCTTTATCCAATTCGCCAAAGTTGCGACCCTGAACACTAGCGGCCTCACCCGAAGATTGCCCTTTCAGGACGTCCTCATATTGAGCTGCCAGGCGCCACACCCGATTAAGGAAGCGGTAACAACCTTCTACTCCTTGATCACTCCACTCTAGGTCCCGATCGGGAGGAGCTGCGAAAAGAATGAAGAGGCGGGCTGTGTCTGCGCCATACTTGGAGATAATCTCCTCAGGGCTTACCACATTGCCCTTAGATTTGGACATCTTTGCCCCACCCAAGCAGACCATCCCTTGAGTTAAAAGATTTTCAAAGGGCTCATCAACTTTGAGGTAACCAAAATCACGCAATGCCTTGGTAAAGAAACGCGAATAAAGCAAGTGAAGAATAGCATGCTCTACTCCGCCGACATATTGATCCACATTCATCCATTGATCTGCAGCCTCCTTGGAGAAAGGCAGCTTACTATTTTGCGGATCAGTATAGCGGAGGAAGTACCAAGAAGAGCACATAAAAGTATCCATAGTGTCAGTCTCACGTCGAGCCTTACCACCGCAGGTAGGGCAAGTGGTTTGCTTAAAGCTTTCGGAAGAGGTCAATGGATTTTCTCCGGCTTTAAAGACCACGTCATCAGGGAGCTGTACCGGTAGCTGATCCTGAGGGACAGGGACGATTCCACAATGGTCGCAATACACCATCGGGATAGGCGCCCCCCAATAGCGCTGGCGAGAGATGAGCCAATCACGGAGGCGGAAGTTCACTTTCCGCTCCCCAAAGCCATCCTGTTCAGCTTGAGCGGACATTTTATCCCAAGCGTCCATGTTCTTCAGCCCATCATATTCTCCCGAATTCACCATGATTCCTTCACCAGTAAAAGCCACTTGAAGCGGAGCATCTTTCTCCGTTACAGAGGCGTCTTCGGGAAGAATAACCGTTTTTATAGGAAGCTTATATTTTGTTGCAAACTCAAAGTCCCGCTCATCATGTGCAGGTACGCCCATAACAGCTCCTGTTCCGTAATCAAACAGGACATAATTAGCAATCCAGATGGGAACCCTCTCACCACTATAAGGATTAAGACAATAGGCACCGGTAAACAAGCCTTCCTTCTCGGTTTCCGTGGAAGTTCGCGCAATCTCATTGAGGCCTTTCATCCGGCTAACAAAATTTTGCACCTCTTGTTCATATTCTGTACCCGCAATCAGCTCTTGAACCAAAGGGTGCTCTGGGGCTAAAACCACATAGCTCACCCCAAAAATCGTATCCACCCGTGTGGTGTAGACTCTGATCTTATCCTCACGATTCTCAACCGTAAACTCTACTTCTGTCCCCTCGGAGCGACCAATCCAGTTCTTCTGCATGGTCTTGACCTTCTCAGGCCAGCCCTTTAGCTTCTCCAAATCATCCAGTAGCACTTGAGCGTAATCCGTAATCTTGAAGAACCATTGCTCCAAATCTTTTTTCGTTACTTCCGTATCACAACGTTCACAGGCCCCATCCACGACTTGCTCGTTGGCTAGTACAGTGGCACAGGAAGGACACCAATTGACGGCAGCTTTTCTCTTATATACCAAACCATGCTTATAAAACTCCAAAAACATCCACTGGGTGAACTTATAATAATCCGGATGGCAAGTGGCGAACTCCCGATCCCAGTCATAGGAAATCCCCATCTCTTGGAGCTGCCGCTTCATATTCGCGATATTTTTCCAAGTCCATTCCGCTGGCGGTGTTTGATTCTTGATCGCTGCATTTTCGGCAGGTAAACCAAAGGAGTCCCAACCGATGGGATGCAGGACATTAAAGCCCATCATCCGCTTAAATCGGGCAATGACATCCACGATGGAATAGTTACGAACGTGTCCCATATGAAGATTACCTGAAGGGTATGGAAACATAGCTAAAGCATAGTATTTCGGCTTATCGGAATGATTCTCAGCCTTGTAATCTTTTCTGTCCACCCATTGCTTCTGCCATCTGGATTCAATCTCCGAAAACAGATATTTCTCTTGCATAAAATACTTCCCCCTTAAATCCGAGCTTGCTTAATCGTTTTACTTAAAACTAAATTAAATAGCAAAAAACTCCCGTCCCCTAAAGGGACGAGAGCATAATCCCGCGGTACCACCCAATTTCAATAGCACTTTGCCGATCATAACGGTTCGTACCGGTACCCATTTTTACCTGGATACAGCTCAGGGGTGAGAATTCACCAAGCCCTCAAACAACTTTCACCAGCCGTTGCTTCTCTAAAATGAGGACTATGAGATTGCTCCCCTTCATTGCCTTTAACGCTCTTATTCTTCTCATTAACTAAAAATATAGCACGAAATATATTTTATACTATCCATAATTAATGAAAATGTCAAGTTTTCTAAAATCTATCTGATCCAATCGACTTGCTTAGGTCGTAGTAAAGCTGACTGGCTTGGCGTCTCCCCAAAGCCGCTCAAGATTATAAAATTCACGTTGATCCGGAGTCATAATGTGAATCACCAAATCCCCGCAATCCACAAGAACCCATTTGGCTTCTTGGAGACCCTCGACTCTTAAGACAGTCACCCCTAAGGCAGGGAGTTTATCGGTTAAATTATCCGTAATCGCTTTGACTTGAGTCGTGGAATTTCCGGTGACGATCAAGAAATAATCCGTGACCATCGAAATACCCTTGAGATCAAGGAGTATGGCTTCTCGACCCTTCTTCTCTTCAACTAGAGTTATAGCCCCTTGCAATTGATCATCTGTCAGCAAATTTTTGCCTCCTTTTTAAATCTTCATAAGTAAGCCGGGTCTGCGGATGGATGACACGCTTACTCTTTCGTAAATAATTCAAAGTATGTTCAACACACAACAGTGTACCGTTCTCAAGATTATCATACAAGGATTGACGGAGTTTGTCCACATTGGGAAATGTTCGATGAGGTTCTGTTAAATCTGCACTATAGATTAGCATCTCTAGCTTCCCCATTCCCGGAGCTCCCAAGGTATGATTTGCTATGGCAGCGAGGACTTCCGCATCCTTATAACCCCCTTCATGTTCCAACCAATAGGCTGCTAGCGGGCCATGAAGTACATGTGGATGATCTTCAGCTGCAGCATATTGGCTTAACTGCCATTCCTTGGCTAACTTTATTTGCTCCTGCAGGCTGATTTCTTTTTTTATATCATGTAGATAAGCAGCAATCTGAGCCTTAACCTCGTCCACATGATGCTTCTCGGCTAGCTCCTGTGCCCACTGTACGACCCTCAACGTATGGCTAAACCGTTTCGTCGACATAGAGCGTTGAGCGAGCTCATTGGCTTGCTGAATATCCATGACACTTAAACCCCTTTAAATAGATTCAGATACGCCGAGAAGACCCTTCTTACCTTGCGGTAAGAGGGTCTCCCTGGGATTATGTTTTTTACATCTGTTGCTTTGGACGGGCCTCGTTCACTGTTAAAGGACGACCACCGAAGTCCTTCCCATTGAGATCCTCTGCCATACGCGATGCATCGTCATCTTCAACCTCAACAAAGCCAAAGCCTCTTGAACGGCCTGTTTCGCGATCGGTAATGATGCGGCTGCTAATGACTTGACCATACTGGCCAAAGAAAGAATTGAGATCTTCGGACGTCGTGTTCCAGGGCAAATTTCCAACATATAAAGTAGCCATTTTGTTGTCACCTCTTGCTTTTTGAATTCGATTTTAGTATAAGCAAAAGCATCAGAACTATACTTGCTTAATCGTATAATCAACTATATCACATACAAACCCGCTTCTTCAACATAGATCCGAACCGGCTCCGGAAGCAGATAACGAATAGGCTTCCCCTCTTTTACCCGCGAACGGATATCCGTCGAAGATATGGCAAGCGCCGGTACATCGAAAAGGTGTATGTGAGGGATAAACTCTGGATATTTTCTTTCAAATTCTAGCAGAAACTCATCTGGAGCAAAGCCAGGCCGGGAGGCCCCAATGAAATGGCTTAAAGAAAGAACGGATTGGACATCGCGCCAAGTAAAAATCTCCCGAAAAGCATCGACTCCTGTTATAAAATAAAGTTCATGATCTGGGTAGATTCCATGCAATTGACGCAGGGTATCCACTGTATAGGAATAACCCTTCCGCTCGATTTCAAGATCTGATATCTCAAAAAAAACATTATCAGCAATCGCTCGCTTTACCATCTCATAACGATCCCTAGGAGCGGTAATGCGTCGACCAATTTTGTGCGGGGCGTTACCCGTAGGAATAAAAACCACTTTCTCCAAGCTGAACTCATGACGAGCCATCTCTGCAGCGACCAGATGCCCATAATGCAAGGGGTCAAAGGTACCTCCCATGATCCCTAGTCTTTTGGGTGAACCAACAAATTTATTACTCATTGGATCCATCAACTCATGCTCCACCTTTTTTGAACCGAGCTTAGCTTATCTCGGCAACATAATGACGGGATTTTTTTTAGATTCGCGATAAAGCAGAAAATTTCTACCAATCACTTGAACTAGTTCAGACGAAGTACGTTCAGCCAACACCTCGGCCGCTCCCTGAACATCTTCTGTACTATTCGGAAGGACTCTACCCTTTATTAATTCCCTAACTGCCAATGTCTCGTCAGTCTGAACAACGACAGAATCTGTCACTCCACCTTTGCCGACCTGCAAAACGGGATCCATTTCATTGCCCATGGCACGAAGAAAACGCTTTTGTTTTCCAGTTAACACCTCAAAACCTCCTATCCATCGCCAACTCCATAGTTTTTCACTCGGAGTATCACTATCTCACTTTAAGTCTGTTTACTCTTGCCACTCAAATTGAAGCTCGGCAATATGAACCTTATCCCCTTCTTTAATCCCTTCTGAGCGCAGAGCCTTCTCAATGCCCATGGCTTTAAGAATGTTTTGGAAGCGGTAAAGGCCATCCTCCGTCTCGAACATCGTCATTTTCACATGTCGTTCAATCTCTTGGCCCGTAATAATAAAGCTATCCCCTTCACGAGTCAGCTCGAAACGATTGGGGGCTTCCGCATGGGTCACCCTATGCTGCTCCTCCTCCTTCACGAAGATTTCTGGAACAGGCGCCTCCGGTAAAACCTGGGCTACCCCATAAACCAGCTCCTGAAGTCCTTCCCCCGTCGCAGCAGACACCGGGAAAATGCGATACTCTTCGCCCAGTTTATCTTCTAATCGTTTAAAGTTTTCCTCAGCGCCGGGTATATCCATCTTATTCGCTACAATCAACATCGTCCGCTTTGCCAGCTCAGGACTATATTGGCGAAGCTCATCCTTGATGATTTGAAAATCTTCTAAAGGATCCCGCTCCTCTGAACCTGCTATATCCAGAACATGCAGGATGAGACGAGTTCTTTCCGTATGCCTAAGAAACTCATGCCCTAGGCCGGCGCCCGTATGGGCACCTTCAATGAGACCGGGAATATCAGCCACAACAAAGCTTTCCCCATCTTCGAGAGCAACTACCCCCAGATTGGGAACAAGCGTCGTAAAATGATAATCAGCAATTTTAGGCTTAGCAGCAGATATCCGCGAAATAATCGTCGACTTTCCAACGTTAGGAAACCCGACGAGTCCTACATCAGCCAAAAGCTTCAGCTCGAGCAGTAGGTTCCGTTCCTCTCCGGGCTCCCCTTTTTCAGCGACCGTCGGAGCTTTGTTCGTATTGCTCATAAAACGAGCATTGCCTCGCCCACCACGACCGCCAGTGGCTACAATAACGCGTTGCCCATGCTCAACGAGGTCGGCGAGAATTTCACCCGAATCCGCATCCTTCACTACGGTGCCCACAGGAATCCGCACGGACATATCCTCGCCGCTCCGCCCATGCATATTTTTACTTTGTCCATGCTCCCCGCGATCGGCTTTGTAGTGGCGTTTATAGCGGAAATCCACCAAGGTCCGCAAGCCTTCATCGGCGACAAAAATCACCTTCCCGCCACGGCCACCATCCCCGCCATTGGGTCCTCCTTCAGGAACGTATTTCTCACGACGGAAAGCCACTGCTCCAGCTCCACCGTCTCCACCTTTAACATAGATTTTTGCCTGATCGTAAAACATGACATTATCCCCTTCTGATCCCTAAGCCCATATAGTACACATCGTGTCACATAACTTTACTTATCCGAAAGTTATCCAGAGTTAAGTAAGTTTCCTTTATCGTATTTTAATCTATTTTCCCTTAAATTACTACAAACATAGACTTTGTTCCCAAATAACTCTCTCATCATCAAATAAAGCTATACGACAGCCAAAGCTTTCCGTAGAACACAAATCAATTTCTATAACTGGATCCTCTAAACCTCGATGGCTCTTAAGAATTGCAGCTAAACACTCTTTAGTGTACCCGAATAGAGCTTCTCCATATTCCTTCTGCCAAAAGCCTTGCCAAAATTCTTCTTTTTTCAAAGAACTCTCGAGCTGAACATCAACCCAAAGACCTTCCTTACGTAGGGCAATAACCAAACCAAGCAAAGAAGCGACCACGATATCCTGAGGAATCTGCCCGATTTGCTGCTCAACTTCTAATCCCTTGACCCCTTCTTGCATATAAAGTAAAGCTCGATCTGCTTTTCCCAGCTGCAAATACCCCATAATCACTTGCCAGTGGTTGAGAAAGTCGTGGCGCTGCAGTCGGTAGTGATCCAGCTGTTCTGCTAGGAGAGTTCGTTCTAAGGAAGATTTATCAGGCACACTATTCAGTCCTTTCAGAGCTTATTTGCTGCTGTTGTTGGGAGACATTGTCCAGCTTGCTTTGTAGCCTTGCCCCTATACAAAGAAAACCCCCGGGATTATCCCAGGGGTGCGATTCTGACTGCTAAAATTAAGCTTGAGCAACCTGGCGCTCAGGATAAATGCTAACTTGTTTACGGGTGCGATCTTTGCGCTCGAATTTTACATAGCCATCGATCGTAGCAAAGAGTGTGTCATCCTTACCCAAGCCGCAGTTTTTGCCAGCATGAAACTTTGTTCCGCGTTGACGAACAATAATGTTACCTGCAGTAACAAATTGACCATCTCCACGCTTCACGCCTAAACGTTGAGCATTACTATCACGACCATTTCGAGAACTACCTACCCCTTTTTTATGGGCGAATAATTGCAGATTCATTTTTAACATGGAGTCCACCTCCTCCGATTGATTTTCACATACTCTGAACCATAGCTTTGTTGAATTCCTTCAATACCTAAAACCATGGTCCCTAAAATCCATTGGGCATGATCCAGTGTCACAGGCTCTAATTCTGGGAGAGTACAGCTTAAAAACCCTTGCAGGTCGTCCACTTCAACCTCCGGTTTGTTTGGAAGATAACGTTCCAAGCCGTTGACTGCTGAGATACCAAGCGCGGATACGGCGGCACAGACAACATCAAGTCCATACTCGGCATATCCTGCGTGCCCTGTTAATTCAAACTTGTGAATCCGTTGGCTGTCATCCAACCAAAGATTCAAGATAATACCTTGTTTTTTCATCTTAGGCTTGAATAGCTTCAACCACTACTTTTGTGTAGGGCTGGCGATGGCCTTGTTTACGACGATAATTCTTCTTAGATTTCATCTTGAATACAATTATCTTTTCGCCTTTGCCATGTTCAACGACCTTAAGAAGAGCTTTAGCACCTTCTACAACTGGAGTCCCAACCTTTACCGCTCCGTCCTTTTCAACTAAAAGAACTTCATCGATAGTGACGGTATCTCCTACATTAGCGTCAAGCTTTTCCACAAAGAGGACTCCGCCTTCTTCAACACGGAATTGCTTGCCACCTGTTACGATCACTGCGTACATAATTACACCTCCCATGCCTAGACTCGCCTTTTCAGGCCGGCTCGCTTAAAATTTCTTCGAAGAAACCCCGAAAAATGAAATTTTAATCCAAAAACCTGTTAATTTGCCTGTTTCGCGCGGTTGCGGTGAGAAGTCACCACATTTAGATATTTTAGCACCCATTACCCAATCTTGTCAATTATTAATCAATCGAATTAGTAATCAGACAACCCTTTGGCTTTCTGCATAAAATCATCCCTTTGCCTTTCCGCATAAAATGAAGCAGGTTCTCTAAAAACTTAGCCGGACACTACGTAGAGTTAACCAATCCTTTCGGCTAGGAATAGATTGTTAAGGAAAACAATAAATAGCTTTTCTATCCAAGAAAAAACTCTCTCACATATTTACGTTTTATCAATCTTCACTATAAGTAAGGAGTGAACAGTAATGGCCTCGCGTTTTGAAAAACTTATCCAAGAAGCATCCTTCCCTCCCTTCGTCGAGCGCACTTTTTCCAAAGCGATTACTCCAGATCAAATGTCCCGGTCACGCATCCAAGCGTATCAAGAGGAAGCTGTCAAAGAAGTGCTCAGCCATGCCTATCAAAATTCTCCATTTTATCGTGATAAATTGACTCAAGCCGGGGTCCAACCCGAAGATATCCAAACTCTAGAGGATTTTGCAAATGTCCCCTTAACGACAAAAGAGGATTTACGGCAAGACCCCTGGATTCGTTTAGCTTGTGACAAAAAAGAAATCAGCCTAATTCACGTCTCGTCCGGGACAACAGGCGGAAAAGAAATCTATACTCCCCATACTTGGAAAGAGTACTACTTCAATCACTCTATTATTTATCCTCGTCTTACTCCAGTCAAGAGAGAAGACATTACTTTTATTGCCCTGCCGTATGAAATGAGTCAGTCAGGACTTAATTTCCATAATCTATTTCTAATCGGTCACCAGGCCACCTCCGTTCCAGTTGGGAAAGGCGGTGCCTATTCTACACCAGAAAAAACAATTAAACTCATGAAAAACCTCAAACCTAACTTCCTCGCTACCTCTCCCTCTTACGCGATTCATCTTGCCGAAGCGGCTGAGACAGCCTCATTTGACTTAACAACCCTTCCTTTAAAAAGGATATTCGTCGCCGGGGAAGGGTGCTCCAACGCCTTTCGAGGCCGACTGGAGAAAATATGGAATACCACAGTTAATTTTCATTATGGAGCCACAGAATGTGGCTTTATCGCAAGAGAATGCGATCAGCATGATGGCCTGCATGTAACCGGAGCCCATGTTCTCGTCGAAATCGTTGATCCCGCTACAGGTAAAGTCGTCAAGCCCGGCGAGATTGGTGAGATTGTCGTGACTTGTCTTCTCCGCTTTGATACCCCCTTAATTCGCTACCGCACTCAAGATTTAGGTTACCTTAATCCCAAGATGTGTCGATGCGGGGTCGCTTTACCTCGACTCTATCACTTAGGGCGCGTGGCCGATCACATTACTCTCAAGGGAAAATCCTACTCCCCTTATGCTTTAGAAGAACATCTTATCAATCTCCCTGAAATCGGAAATTGGTACCAATTTATTGTTCAGCATGGAGATAATGAAAAACTTACCATTCTAACCGAACCTGCTCGCGGTGTTGCAGTGACCCCTGAGCTAATCCATAAATGTTCCAGCCAGCTCTATGCTGCAATAGGGTTACCCTGTGAAGTGCAATTCGTCGAAAGAATGGATCGCCCCATGATAAAAGTCAAGAGGGTTATATATACGGATTAATCGCACACTCTCCAATTAATACAAATGTAAATGGAGTGAGAATTTGTTATGAAATATCGCTTTACTAAACATCTGCGCAATTATACTCAAGAGCCTATACTCAATCGTTATTCTAACCTCACAGAAGAAGAAGCGACCCTTGAGAAACTTCTAGAGTTTCAAAAGGATGCCTTACACGCAAATGTTGCCCAGGCTTATAAAAACCCTTTTTATTTTGAAAAAATGAAAGAAGCGGGAGTTAAGCCCCAAGATATAAAAACCCTGACCGATCTCGCTAAACTCCCCTTTACCACCAAAGAAGAACTGCGCAGAGATCCCTGGCAGCTCTTGGCCACAGACAAGCGAGATATCAGTTTGGTACACGTCTCCACAGGTACTACCGGAGGAGAAGAAATTTATATGATGCAAAGCTGGAGGGATCTCTATCTTAATGAATTCTCTGCAGGATATCCCCACTTGCTTAAACTTGTCCCCGGAGATATTTGTATTAATGCTTTGCCTTATGAAATGAGTTCCTCGGGTCTAGCCTTCCACAAAGTGTTTATGGAGATCTCCGGTGTCACCGTTGTACCCGTGGGCAAAGGTGGAGCATATTCTACCCCCAGAAAAACCGTTCAAGTCATGAAGGATTTGCAGCCCACAGTGGTCATGACGACACCCTCCTATTCTATTACCCTTGCCGAAGCCGCGGCAGAGATGGATTTTGACTTAGCCAGCCTTAACCTCAAGAAGGTTTGGTTAACAGGCGAAGGCTGTTCACCCGCTTTCCGGGAACGCGTGGAGAAAATCTGGGGGACTATCACTAATTTTTACTATGGATCCCTTGAGGCCATGGGGTTAGGTATCGAATGCGATTACCATGCGGGTTATCATATTCCCATGGGACACGTCATTATTGAAATCATCGACCCCGAAACAGGCGAAGTCCTAGAGCCAGGGGAAATCGGAGAAATTGTCACGACACCTCTCTTGCGCTTCGATACTCCTTTACTTCGTTATCGAACTCAAGACTTAGGATATATCGATCCCGAACCTTGTGAATGTGGCATGACCTTTCCTCGCTTTTTCATGAGGGGGCGGACTGTAGATCAAGTCACTATTCAAGGAATTGGGTTCTCTCCTTTCTATCTAGAGGAATTCCTCATGCGGTTACCCGAGGTAGGAAACTGGTATCAGTTTGTGGTGCAACCCGAAGATAATGATCACCTAAAAATCCGCACCGAACTTGCCCCTGGGGTTGAACCTACTCCAGAATTAGCCGATCGTCTCGCCAGCAAAATGGAGTACTCCCTCGGTATACCCTGCGAATTTGAATTTCTACCCAAGCTCATGCGAACAGGGGCAAAATCAATCCGTGTCGTCCGCGATTGAACGATAGGAGGAACCCTAATGATTATTGATGCGCATGCCCATCTATCGGATAGCTCTTACGGGAATCTCGCCCTTTACCTTGAACAGCTGAAAGAAGCAGGCATCGACCGTGGTGTTACCCTCCCCGGCGGTACAATGGATGTTCGCAAAATGACCAACTATGTCACAGGAAAATCTAAGCCAGAGAACCCAATCCCCAATAACGAGTATATTGCCCAAGCAGTTAAAGCTCACCCTGACATCCTCATAGGGTTCATGAATTTAGACCCCCACGAAGCCAACGTGGTAAGCATGTTAGAAAATGGTTTCAAAAGTGGATTTCGCGGCCTAAAGCTCTCCCCCATGACTCACCAATTCTCCTTTTCCAGCAAGGCTGTTGCCGAACTAGCTTCTATCTGCGGTATACACGGTTTCCCTGTCTATTCACACACAGTCTTTAGCCCAGGCTCCAATACAGCCAAATATATTGCTCTGGCCAAACAATTCCCGAAGACAAACTTCATCCTTGGTCACATGGGATTTGGTCCCGCCGATGTGGAAGGACTCGAGGCTGCGATAAAGCTGGATAACTTCTTCTTAGAAACCTCCAGTGGCAGTTTCCTGCATATTAAAGAAACCATTGCTAAGGCAGGTCCAAGTAAAGTCATCTTTGGATCCGAATTCCCCTTATCAAACCCCAAGGTTGAATTGACCAAAATCCTTATTCTCAAGCTAAATGATGCAAACCGTGATAAAGTCCTCAGCGGCAATATCAAAGAACTGCTTCATATCTAAGAGAGGAGTTTATTCATGCTGAAAAAGTGTCCGAAGTTGCTTTCCTTTGCCCTGCTTCTTCTTTCCCTTACTTTTGGAACAATTGGCTGCAACACTCAGGGGGCTTCAAACCCAGATGATTCTTCCACTCCAGCCCACCTTGATAAAGTGACCTTTAACCTGCAATGGCTGCCTGAGGATGCCGCTTACTGGGTTGCTCTAGAGAAAGGTTTTTGGAAAGAACAAAATCTCGATGTCAACATCATTCGCGGCTATGGTTCAGGAGATACCGTGACAAAGATTGCAACGAGGCAGGCAGAGTTCGGAATTGCCGATGTGGGCACAGTTATTCTAGCTCAGGCTAAGGAAAATGCCCCCTTAAAGGCGGTAGCCAGCTTTAAAGATTCCTATCAAGGGATTGTTATGTATCATGATGGGCTGGGAATTAAATCTCCTAAAGATCTTGAAGGTAAATCCATCATCGGTGCTGCCAACGCCTCAAACACTCTTTTCTTTCCCGCCTTTGCCAAAGCTACAGGCATTGATCAGAACACGATAGAATGGAAATATATCGATCCCGCCCTTCACTATGGTGCCTTTGCTCAAAAGCAGGCAGATGCTTTTACGACAATGGTAAAGTATATCCCTCGGGTTGAAAAACTCATCGGTAAATCTATTTCCTTCTTTTCTTACAGAGATGATGGAAAACTAGACCGCTACGGTGAAACCATCATAGTGCATGAGAGTATCCTTAAGGAAAACCCCGAATTGGTTCGCCGTTTTGTTGCCGGGTTCTTAAAGGGACTTCAATATAGTATAGAAAATCCCTCCGAAGTAGGGGAAATCATAAAAAAATATGTGCCCGAATCCGATCCCGATATTACTGTGAAAATGTGGGAATCCGAATTAAACTTTAAAGCCATTGTTGGCGAGGAAGCTTACGCAAACGGGCTCGGTTCGATGTCTAATGACCGCATGACCCAGACCATTAAAATCGTCTTGGACGCCTACGGGATCAACAAGGAACTTTCTCCAGAATCTGTCTATACTACTGAATTCCTTCCCAAAGAACCACTATTCCCACCTAAGGAATAGCAGAGCATATCAAAAAGAGGAGGGAATAAATTGACTGCGTTGCTATCCTTGACCGATATCGAAAAGAGCTATCGGTTTACTTCCGGAGAGGGCATGACCGCCCTCGAGGGAATCAACCTTGAAATTAATAATCAAGAATTTATTGCCATCGTAGGGCCAAGTGGATGTGGCAAGACAACCCTGCTTAAACTCGTCTCGGGGTTGATTCAACCGTCGAAAGGAAGCATTACCGTCGATGGTCAACCCCTCCAAAAATCCCACCGGCATCTTCTGGGCATGGTGTTTCAACAACCTGCCCTGCTCCCTTGGCGCAAAGTAGTAGATAATGTGCTCTTGCCTAGTGAGATTCGGGGACAAAATTTGACCCAAGCCCGAGCATCAGCCTATGAATTGCTGGACATGGTCGGACTAAAAGACTTTATTCATCGCAAACCCCAAGAGCTTTCCTATGGTATGCAGCAAAGGGTTTCCATCTGTCGGGCCCTCATTTCAGACCCAAAGATTTTGCTCATGGATGAGCCCTTTGCCTCACTTGATGCTATTACTCGCTTTGAGCTTTCTCATTTATTACTCGACATCTGGAGCGTCAAACAGACGACGGTGCTATTCGTAACCCACAACATTCAAGAAGCTGTTTTTCTCGCTGACCGAATTATTGTGATGACACCCAGGCCCGGAAGAATTGCAGCCATTATCGATGTCCCCCTGCCCCGCCCTCGTAAGGAAGAACATCTTTATGAGCAGGATTTCAGCATCTGTGCGAAAACGGTGCATGAACTCCTTGGCTCTAACGCACTGTGAAAGGAGTCATAGCGATGAAGAATCGCTGGAAACAGCTTTACAACAGCGAATGGGTCATGACTCTCCTGAGCTTTGGAGTCGTGCTGGTCCTTTGGGAGGCACTCGTTCATCTCTTCGAGTTGCCCCAATGGCTTTTGCCTGCCCCGTCAGCCATTCTCGGTGAGATGGGGCAATCCTCCGGGTATCTCTATATGCACACTATCGTGACTTTACGAGAGGTTCTGATTGGTTTTATCATCGCCCTTGGAATTGGGATTTTCCTCGGAGTAATTATTGCCTATTCTCCACTACTTGAGAAAACCCTCTATAAGCTCTTGGCAGCAACTCTATCCATCCCGAAAGTCGCCATTGCCCCCTTACTTGTCCTATGGCTGGGCCTTGGTCAAACCTCCAAGATTGCCATGGTCTTTCTCATGTGCTTTTTCCCTATCATGGTTGGTATGGTCTCTGGGTTACAGGCCACACCCCGTGAGTTACTTGAGCTTTCTAATGTTCTTGGGGCAAGCCGGGTACAATCTTTCCTTAAAATCCGCTTTCCCGCCGCCCTTCCCTACCTGTTTAACGGGCTCCGGGTTTCTACAAGTATGGCTGTGGTAGGTGCTGTAATCAGCGAATTTGTTAGTGCCGACAAAGGTCTGGGCTATTCCTTATTAATTACAACATCACAGATGAACGGACCCTTGGCCTTTTCAGCAGTAACGATCCTGGCCATAATGGGAATCGCACTTTTTTCCCTTGTCGCCTGGCTAGAAAATACAATATGTCCCTGGGCAAAGACCTCTAAATCAAGTGGCCGTGCACAAAGTTAAGCACGGCCTCCTATCACATACTATTGAGTCACAGAATAAAGTAAGGAAGGATATCAATGGCGAAATATCGCTTTACAGGAGGGTAGTTGTCTAATGTCAAAGAAATCAAGCTTTTGGCTTAAACCGTGGGCCAAAAAAGAAAAAAAACAGCTGGACAAAACCAACCATCCACCCAAAACGGAGAAAAAAAAACTTGATACAAACAAATCAAATATCCAAGCCCAATCACCCAGACGAAAACCTACCCCAAACGAAATTCTTGAAGCACAAGCAAAAATACCTCCGTTAGTTGTAACTAACGACACTACTACCTCGAATGAAATTCCCAAACCACGCTCACTAGGAAAGCCACAGGCTACCAATCACCCCCTGAATCCCGCAATCAAGCAAACCCTTGATTTGGTGATTGATATCCTCTCTAAGGACAAAGGATCGTCAAGTGTTCCTCTTCGCAAAAATCCAATATCACCACCTCAGACTCCGGAAAAAGAAATGGCACCCCCCCTGGATGAGTCTGTAGAAATCCTAGAACCTGCGGAATCTTCAGAACCAGCACCTCAACAAGCTATTATATCTGAGCCCTTTGATCTGCAAACTCCACAAGAATACACCGATGCCCCTGAAGCAGACTCTGATTCGTCCGTAGAAGTTCCTGATTCTCCGTTGGCTTCCCTTCCACCGATTTCTGATACCCTAGCCGATATTCGTCATATAAAAATCTGGTCTTTAGATTCGGAGTCCGTGGATACCGGCGGAAAGTCAAATGAAGAGTTATATTCTGAAGCAATAGCGCTTTATCAATTAGGGTTGGCCGGAGAGAAAGAGGCTGTCCCTCAAGCGTTTAAACTGCTTATCCACTTACTTCAAAATGATCGGCAAAATCTAATGGCGGAGGCCTATCTCGGATGTGTCATCTCCTTAATGGGGAGGGATGCCCAGGACGTCAGTGAACGTTTCAAGTTAGCAATCAAAGGATTAAAAATCCTTGATAAAGTCGTTTCCTTTGATTCTGATAATCTTGATATTCGCGGCTTGCGCGCTTTTGTATGTGCAAGGCTCCCTGAACAGTTCTTTCATCGCAGCGATACTGCTATTGAAGACTTCACTTACTTAGTATCGCGATATGATGAAGACGATTCCTTATTTCCTAAAGAATTCTACTATCAGATTCTCTACGAATTAGCCTCAGCATACCATCGGTTGGATAAAAGAGAGGAATCAGAGTTAACCAGCCGCAAGCTCCTTTCCCTCACCAGCGACCCCAAATACAAAGAGCTTATTAACCAGGAAGGGCTCTTGGGTTCCAAACTACCCCGTTGGCAGAGACAAACGGAACGGAGATCCGGTATCAAAAATGATTGGTCTAAACTCATGTACGATGAAAAACTACAGGAAGGGATCAGCCTGCATAGTCGAGCGATCAAAGATGATGAATACGCCCTTGATAAAGCTTTTGAGATCTTCAAACAAGCTTATAAGCGCGATCCCCATGACCCTCTAATTAAAGCCTACTATGCAGATTGCCTCTGTCTTCTTGGCTTAAACTCCTCTGATACCAGCACAATGTTCCGCCATGCCTCCCATGCAATCAAGCTCCTGGATCAAGCGGTGAACTCGAGGCCGGACGATATAACAATCCGATTTATTAGAGGATACAATAGTTATCAAATCCCAGAAGCCTTTTTCAGACGAACTCTTACTGCCATTCATGATTTTAGCTATATTGTCCGACGGTATGAAGAAGACTCATCCTTGCTTCCTGAAGAGACCTATTGGCAAATACTCTATGACTTGGGGGATGCCTATGATCGGTTAGACATGTCTGAGGAGTCCCAATCTACTTGGCTAAAACTTTCACACTGCGAAAATACCCCCTATTCAAATGCTGTGAGTGAACTTCTGGATGAAGACCTAGAAAATCCTTTGACTGCCACCACAGATTTAACCCCAGAAGAACTTCTCCGTGAAGGAATAAGACTTCATGAGTTCGCAGTCACCGGTCATAAGAAAGCGAGTGCTAAAGCTTATGAAGTTTTACTCAAAGCTCATCAAGCAGATATCACCAATCCCTTAGCCCAAGGTTATCTCGGCAGCAGTCTGGCTATTTTAGGACAAGGCAAAACAGATCCCGCGGAGATTTATCATCATTTCTTCAAAGGGATGAAACAAATCAAGCAAGCCATCGCCAAGGATCCCCACAACTATACCCTGCACCTGCTTCTAGCAAAAGTGATGTACCATTATTCCCCCAGCTTCTTCCAGGGAAATGATAAAATCCTTAAAGAATTGAAGTCCCTTAAACTCGCTTATGAAAGAGACCATAGTGTTTTTCCAGAAGAGGAGTATTTACAGATACTCTATGATCTAGGAGCTTGTTATCAGCGTGCCGGAGACTCTGAGAAAGCCCAAAAGTGTTGGGAAAAGCTTTCAAAGCTCACCCTTGACCCGAAATACAGCCAATTTGTAAATGTTGAACAGAAAGGGGCAGTCGATATGGATAAAGATAAGATTCGAGATAAATTCAAAGAGATCGCCACAGATATCGCTCAAGAAAAAGCAAAGGAGAAAGCAAAAGGTAGAAAAGAAAGAAAGCACGCTAAAGGCATCAACTCTGAACAGCCCACCGAGCAGACAGCAGAAAAAAAACGTCGCCGCCACAAAAAGGATGAAACAACCCCCGCTGTTTTAACCCCAACGGCGACTCCGCGCAAACGTAGAAAAGACCGTAAAAATGGCGAAAGCACTCCCGCAACACCAACCTCCGAACGGGTTAAACTTAGCCCCGAGGAGAAAAAAGTCCGTCGTGAGGAAAAAGAAAAGGCGAGAGCAGAAGCACTTGAAAAAGCAATGAACAGAGCCAAACGCACTAAGAAAGAAGAGAATCCAGAGGATTGAACGAGACCAGTAATAAGTCTAGAGGGCTGGAGCCAAAAAAATCTTGGCACCAGCCCTCTTTTTGCTCTTTTCCATCCGCCGGTGATGCTCATGCAGCACGGAAGTCTGACTAGCAGAAAAAAACCTGCCTCCTCGGCAGGTACGGTGCTTTTAAGTATTATTCCTCTTTTGCTTCTGTACGATAAGAACCGTTAAAGATCGCCCGCTTGCTATATTCGTCTCCACGGGTGGTTCCTTGTAGTCCGTATTCTACCATTAGAGCTTCAAACTTTTCCCTTAGCTCAACAGCTTGTTTGGGATCCTCAGAACCTGAACTAATATTAAATGTTACTCGCATCTTTAAACAGCCTCCCTTTCTTATAATAAATCTTCATTCATGAACCTTGTATTTTATTCTTTATAAAGTATGCTTGCAGTTTTGAATATGTGATAGCTCCAACACAAAAGAGATTAAAAATCCCAAACACCGTTTATGCCCCTTTAGAATAAGCTGAAGGTAGAGATTTCAAATAAGGCAGAAGAAGCTCTGTCGAAATTAAAGGGGGAGATAAAAGTCATGCACAAAAAAAGTTTAATCATCCAAATGGGTATTCTCTTTCTCATTATTCTTTTGAGCCTTACAGGAACCGGATGCGGGACCCAATCGAACAATGCCCCAGCGGATAAAAGGCAAGCCAGCGCAGATCCGATTAAAATTGGTCTACTCGTTCCCTACACCGGTGTATTTACAAGTAATGGGGTAGACATCACCCGAGGGGTAGAATTATATCTAGATGAGGTGGGCTGGAAAGCGGGCGGTAGAGACCTCAAACTTATTAAAGAAGATTCTGAGATGAACGGGCAAGTGAGCCTACAAAAAACCAGGAGACTTGTAGAAAGCGAAAAAGTTGACATATTAACCGGAGTTGTAAGTAGTACTGTCGCTTATGCTATCCGAGACTATGTCGTAGGAAATGAATTACCCTTTATTATTTCTAACGCTGGGGCTCGAAACTTAACACGAGGAGATGCCAGTAAATATATCTTCCGAGTGTCCTTTGCCAATGGACAGTATGAATATCCCTTCGCCAAATACATGTTTAATGAACTGAAAATCCGCAAGGTCGTCGTTATGGCACCGGATTACGCTGCTGGCTTGGAAAAGGCCGAAGGCTTTATGATCTCCTTTAAAGAAGCAGGCGGCGAGGTCATCCAAGAAATTTATCCTAAGCTAGGCACAACCGATTATGGTCCCTATCTTGCCCAAGTCAAGGATGCTGATGCTGTATTTGTTCACTTTTCAGCAGCCGATTCCATCAAATTTGTTAAGCAATACGAAGAATACGGACTCCAAAGAATTCAACTATTTAGTGCCGGAGATCTTGTCGACGAGTCCTCTCTTCCCGGTCAAGGTGATTCTGCGTTGGGAATCATCAGTGCCCTTCATTACAGTGCTGCTTTAACAAATTCGGAGAACCAAAACTTTGTTGAAAATTATACTTCAAAATACGGCGATGGTCCCAATATGTTTGCTGAGCAAGGATATGTCTCCGCTCAAGTTATTGTCAAAGCCCTCGAAGCCATAGGTGGAGATACTTCCGACAAAGCAAAACTTCTCGAGGCAATTCGGACCGTCCAATTTGACGCGCCTAGAGGACCATTTAAATTTGACCAGAAAACGCAGAACGTCATATTTGATACCCATATTCGTAAGGTTGAGAAAGTTAACGGCAAGTTAGTGAACACCGTAATTAAGAGTATTCCGGATACGTCAGATTATTGGCAAGGTAATCCTTGAGAAGTGTCTACTCTCACCCTTGGGAGGGAAACTAATGGATCTTTCTTCACTCGTTATCCAAATCCTCAACGGAATATCTTACGGGCTACTCCTCTTCCTATTAGCCTCGGGACTTTCTCTGATTTTCGGGTTAATGGGGATTGTTAACCTTGCTCATGGTTCCTATTACATGTTAGGAGCTTATATTGGATTCGTCATCATTCAAAAAACGGGGAACTTCCTAATCGGGTTACTCGGTGCCGGTGTGGCCTTAGCCCTTTTAGGAATCCTCATGGAACGCTTCTTCTTCCGTAAGCTCTACAAGCGAGAACTGGATCAAGTCCTGATAACTTTCGGTTTTGCTTATCTATTTCTCGACGTTGCCAAATGGATCTGGGGCGGAGTCCCCCGAATTCTGCCTAAGCCTTCTTTCCTCGAGGGTTCAGTTTCTATCTTAGGCGAAGCGTTTCCCATTTATCGCTTTGCTATGATTCTCATGGGTTTAATGATTGCCATTTCCCTCTGGCTTTTCTTGGAGAAGACTCGAACAGGAAACATTATCCGAGCCGGTGTAGACGACAAGGAAATGGTCAATGCGCTGGGGATTAACATCCAACTTTATTTTGCGGGAATCTTTGCCCTTGGGGCCTTACTTGCCGCCCTAGGTGGAGTCATTAGCGGTCCCATTACCGGTGCCTACCCAGGTTTGGATTTTGAGATCCTTGTTCTTGCTTTGGCTGTCGTAGTCGTCGGAGGGCTAGGAACCCTTGAAGGAGCCTTCCTAGGCAGTCTCTTGATCGGGTTTGCCGAAACCTTTGGCAAAGTCCTATTTCCTGACCTCGCCATGTTCACTATCTATGTCACCATGGCTCTGGTCCTCATCTTTAAACCCTCCGGCCTATTGGGGAAGGAGGAGTTGAAGTGAAGATGAATAGGGGTAGCTTTCCCATTATAGGAAGTATCGTTGTCCTCCTCGCCATTGTGATCTTACCGTCACTTCTTACCGCTTATGGTCTAAGTCTCTTGACCCAAGTCCTGATATTCGGCCTGTTTGCTATGAGCCTGGATCTCTTAGTTGGTTATACCGGTCTGGTCTCCTTTAACCATGCTTCCTTCTTCGGCGTGGGAGCCTATACTGCTGCAATCCTTGTCACTCGAGGAGTAGAAAATTTTTGGTTAACTCTTCTAGGTGGAGTTTTCATTTCTCTTCTCCTCGCGTTTCTGCTCGGTTCATTGGTCTTGAGGAGTTCGGGTCCCTATTTTCTAATGATTACCTTAGCCTTTGGGCAAATGATTTTTGCTCTCGCCTGGAGATGGCGTTCCTTAACCGGTGGTGATGACGGTCTATCCGGAGTTCCTCGACCGAATCTTGGCTTACCCATTTCCATGTGGGATTCTCAGAATTTTTATTATCTTGTCCTTGTTTTCTTTGTTCTGTCTAGCGTCGTCCTATGGAGAATCGTTCGTTCCAAACTAGGACGCGTTATTATCGGGGTCAGAGAAAGCGAATCTCGAATGCAAGCCCTAGGCTATAACACTTGGTTAATAAAATACCTATCCTACGCTATTGCCGGCGGATTTGCCGGGTTAGCCGGCGTTCTCTTTGTCTACTTCAATGGGTTTATTAGCCCTCAACAACTGGATTGGTCCATGTCCGGCCTCGTCATCCTAATGGTTATCATAGGTGGGTCAGGAACTTTAGTCGGACCAGTCATAGGAGCCGGTAGCATTTTCATCCTGCAAAACCTCATCAGTGCACAAACTGAGCGTTGGCCAATGTCCATGGGAATCATATTCATCCTCTGCGTCATGTATCTCCGTGATGGTGTGGTCGGACACACCATCAAACTAAGCAAAAAGGGTCTGAAGAACTATGAACGCTTTAGAAATAATGAACGCTAATAAAACGTTTGGGGGGCTTGCAGTATTGCAAGATGTCTCCCTCTCTGTCGAAGTGGGAGAAAGAAGAGCTATCATAGGCCCTAACGGCGCGGGAAAAACTACGCTTTTCAATGTCATTAGTGGCACTCTTCCTCTCAACTCGGGGAAAATCTCGCTTTTTGGCAAACGATCTGAACACCTTTCCCCTTACCGCAGAGCCCGTGCAGGCCTAGCTCGCACCTTTCAACAGAACAATCTCTTCTTTAATTTAACTCTTTTAGAAAATATCCATCTGGCTATACTCCCCCATCTAACTCAATCGTCGCCCCAGAAATTTCTTGAAACTTGGGGTTGGTGGGAAAAGCGTGATATACATGTGAAGGAGCTTTCCTATGGAGATCAACGGCAAGTCGAGCTGCTGCTAGCTCTGGCTCAATTCCCCCGCTTACTCCTCCTTGATGAACCTACAGCAGGTATGTCCTCCGTAGAAACCCAAAAAATCACTTCGATGATTCGCAATCTCTCCCGAGAAATCACCGTCCTGATTATCGAACATGATATGGAGGTTGTATTTGATCTCGCCGATCGTATTACTGTTCTGAATTATGGTCAGGTGCTGTTTGAAGGGTCTCAAGAAGAAGTGCGCTCCGATCAGCGAGTCAAGGAAGTTTATCTGGGTACAACCGATTAGAAGAGGTGCCACTATGCTTAAGCTTAGGGATGTTCATGCTCATTATGGGGAGAGTCATATCCTTCAAGGGGTTTCACTCGAGGTTGAAAAGGGTTCTGTTGTTGCCTTATTAGGGCGCAATGGCATGGGAAAGACCACAACAATCCATTCGATTATCGGCATTAATCCGCCCAGTCAAGGGGAAATTACCTTTCGAAATCATCGGATCAGCGGACTCCACTCGTTTAAAATAGCCCAGATGGGGATAGCTCTTGTCCCCCAAGGAAGAAGAATCTTCCGTTCCCTCACAGTCAAAGATAATCTAATGATAGGGTATAGCAAGAAAACAGCAGCTGCGACAGATATTCTCAATCGGATCTACGAATTATTCCCGATCCTCGAAGAACGCTCGAAACAGCCAGGAAAGAAATTAAGTGGTGGAGAACAGCAAATGCTTGCTATTGGGCGAGCGATGATGACTGAACCTGATTTGCTCTTAATGGATGAACCTTTTGAGGGTCTTGCGCCAACCATCATCAAAGAAATTGGCGAAAAGATCTTTAATCTAAAAAACTCCGGGCTATCGATCCTTTTAGTCGAACAAAATATCCGCTTTGCAACCAAAATAGCGGACTTTATCTATATCATGAACAAAGGAAAAATTGTATACGGAGGGACTCCAGAACAGTTCCATGCAGATGAAGAAAATCTCAAAAAGTTTATCGAAATCTAACAATGCTGGAGGTCTGAAATGACAAACGACCCGAGCTATCAAAAACTTTTTTCAGATGGAGTAAAGCTCCATGAGCTCGGTATTGCAGGGGATAAAAACGCTGTAAAAAAGGCCTGCGATATCTTTGCAAAGCTTCATAAAGCTGATCCTCAAGACCACCTCGCTGAAGCTTATTTCGGAAGTTCAACCGCTCTTTTAGGGCGGGACTCTATTGACCCAAACCAAAAGCTGAAGCTTACCCTCAGAGGAATAAAAATGCTAGACAAAGTAATCGCCAAGGACCCTCAAAATATTGAAACTCGGAGCATTCGAGCTTATGTAAACTTTAACCTGCCCGAGATGGTCTTTCATCGTACCGGTTCAGCGGTTGAGGATTTTAATACACTCATCACTATGTATGAGCATGACAAAAAAGCAATTAGTGAGGATTTTTACCACCAAGTGCTCTATGATCTAGGGGTCGCTTATAAACGAGTGGGAAAAATAGAGCAGATGAAGACGGTTTGGGCTAAACTCTCCCAAATGACGAAGGATCCAATAATTCTTAAAAAGATTGCACAGGAGTAGGCCCTAAAAATTACTGGAACAAGATTAAGTTTTTGAGTACTTACAGCCATGATCGAACATATCGAATCATGGCTGTTCTCTTTTCTATATCTCTACCTCGTAGGTTTTACTCACAGCCACTTATCTATTTCGGGGTACTGATTAAGAAGATCATTCTTATCTATAGAATATGGCCAGAATCTATTGAAAAATCCTGTATACATATAATCTATTTCCTCTACACTACCTGCCTGTTTACAGGAAGGGCAATAATCGAGGGTATCCCTTTGGTCAGAAATTCTAGTGATATTAAAGGTAATCTCTTCCCATTCAGAGGCCCAATGATGTGCACCACATTTCTTGCATTCATAGATCTTTTCCAATACCAACACCCCGCTTTAGCGACCATATAAAATTTTATTCCATAATATGCCAAATATTTTTTTTTGCTCCTTAATCCTTTCTTCACCTTTGTTTAGTTTTTGAATACATTATTCTGACGTTATTTTGGAATTAAGTGGACATTTTAAGAAACGGAGATGAAATTGCTTGGAAAAGGAAAAAGGTACCCGACGTGAGGTTTGGTTTGACGGTAGAAATCTCCCTATTAATCGCCAAGAAATATGGAGTTTAATTAATAACTCGGTGATCGAAAAAATTATTCTTACTAAACCCCAATGGGACGAAGGGCACTACCCTTTAAAAACACGGGTTATGATCGAAATATCTACACGAGAAGAAATTGATAATCTTTGTATTGAGACAACGGTTCTCTCAAAGGACCAAGATCTCTTAAAATATGCCCAAGCAAAAGGTCACAAAACTTGCGTATTCTTCGATATCGTCGGCCGGACTGCTTTAGAATCCGCTTGGCAAGACGCTGAAAATTATGACTATACCCTCGTCGATTTTGACTTGCCCACGAATATTCCCCTTGAACTCATCATCGCTAGACTTCAACAAGGAAAAACAAGTATCCTCAAACCAGTATCCACTCTGACCGATATGGAAGTATGCTTCGGTGTCATGGAGCAAGGGAGTGACGGAGTTACCTTTGCCAGTACAGATATCCATGAAATTATAAGAGTATGTGATTACTTGCAAAAGGATAACATCGCAAAGCTTAATCTTCAGCCCTTAACTGTTACTGAGGTTCGCCATATTGGTATGGGGCTGAGATCCTGTATTGATACCACCGGCATCATGACTCAAGACGAAGGAATGCTCATTGGCTCTACTTCCCAAGGCGGAATCTTTGTGTGTTCGGAGACCCATTACCTCCCTTATATGAATCTACGCCCCTTCCGAGTAAATGCCGGAGCCGTCCATTCCTATGTCTGGATGCCTAATAACACTGCAGAATATCTTACCGATCTTGCAGCAGGAAGCCATGTCCTCTGCGTAAACACCCAAGGAGAAATCCGGACTCTCAGCGTGGGGCGCATAAAAACAGAAGTACGGCCTTTACTCCTCATTAAGGGAGAGGCCGCAGGCAGAGATATCAACGTCATTGTTCAAGATGACTGGCATATTCGCATCATGG